>PSMW01000003.1:182446-186862 GCA_040290295.1 Ignavibacteria bacterium | reverse complement strand
TCAGAGGAAGCTATATGCGAAAGCGCAAGCCGAGCCGAAGTTCAGATTCTACACTTTATCGAGTGTGTCGGCTTTAGCTGGCGTGTATTGTGTTTCAGGAAAGCCGTATGAGGGAAAACCTCACGTACGGTTTGACGAGGGTTCAATAGGTTAACAGGATGATGACTTGCTTGAGCGGGACACTCGCCCAAAAGGAGAGAAACGGTCAGGGCTCACAGAGTCGGTACATTACTGCACTATTGTCCTACTCTACAGATCGCAAGAACGAACGTCAGAGTCCATAGTACTGCCGAAGGTCGGCAGTGTTTCTTTCATTACGGTGAGAGGTGTATGAAATCGGATTACAGCGCACGACTATTGCCAACACTCTGCGCCGCGGTTCTCGTGGTGAGCAGCGTCGCAGCACAACCGAACGGCGTCACGCTGCTCGATACGCTCAACCGGCCTCACGGCAGCACCAACTGCTACGGCACGGTGTACTTTTCGAATTGTTGGGGTTGGGTCTCACCCGATGGAAGAGAATACGCTCTCTTGGGTACCTACGCCGGCACGGCAATCATCGATCTCAACGTCTCGCCCATTCGCGAGATTGCACACATTTCGGGACCTCCCGCATCCTGCGCGTATCGGGAGATCAAAACCTACAAACACTACGCGTACATCGTTTCCGAAGGAGGACAGGGCGTACAGATTGTCGATCTCTCGCGACTTCCCGATACCGCCATCCTCGTTCGCAATTTCAACTACACAAGCGGAACGAAAAACACGCTTCGCTCCCACACCGTGACGCTCGCCGACGGGTATCTGTACTTGAACGGCAGCGCCAATTGGTCGCCGGGTGGCGTGCTGATATTTTCGTTACGGAACAGCCCGACCAATCCCGAGTTCGTCGGACAGTTTCAGCCGCAGTATATTCATGACTCGTTCGTCCGCAACGATACGTTGTACGCCGCTGCCATCTATAACAACGGAGGATTGTATGTGGTGAACATTCAGAACAAAGCGAATCCACAGGTCATTCGCTTCATTCAGTACTCGGGTTCCGGCACACACCACGCGTGGGCATCCATCAACGGCGGCCGGTTCGTCTTCACCACCGACGAGATCGGGACGGTCAACAACTTGAAGATCTGGGATCTGAACAACCTTGGTCCGGGTCCCCCCTTCACGCCGCTCGCTCAGTACGCTGCCTCTCCTGTGGACATCATTCACAACGTCCATGGGCGCGGCAACTATCTCTACATCTCTCACTATTCCGCGGGCATGCGTGTCGTTGACGTGCATAATCCTGCGACGCCTGTGGAAGTTGGTGGATACGATTCGTATCCGGGTACAAGCGGCAGCTTCAACGGGTGTTGGGGTGTCTATCCCTATTTCCCTTCGGGGCGCTGGATCGGATCGGATATGCAAACGGGATTGTATCTGTTGTCGTTCAGTGGATTGGCGCCGCGTCTTCGTTCTCCGCTCTTGGCTCCCGCCGATCGCGATACGTTCGTGCAGGGGATTCCCAAAACGTTCCGCTGGCGCGCTGCTGCCAATCAGACAGAAGATCCGCATTACTACGAGTTGCACATCTGGGGTCGGGGTGTCGATACTCTGTTGAAGACCCGCGACACTTCCCTGACGCTCACGCCGTTTGCCTCCATGCAGAACGGCTCGGCATATCGATGGCATGTTTGGATTCGAGACGAGTTCACCGAGGTCTCCTCTCGCGATACGTTCCAACTTTTTTATCGCGCAAGCGCATCGGGAGTGAACGAGCAGAACAATCCTCGACAGGTCACGCTCATGCAGAACTACCCCAATCCCTTCAATCCCACAACGACGATTGAGTTCACCTTGGCGACTGCAGCTTACACGAGGTTGAAGGTGTTTGATGTATTAGGACGTGAGGTTGCAACGCTGGTGGAAGGAGTGAAGCAGGCCGGTAGCTACTTCGTCGCGTGGGATGCCACAGGAAGCACGAGCGGGATTTATCTCTACAAACTGCAAACTGTCGGCTTCACCGACATCAAGAAGATGGTTCTTGTCCGATAGTGCCATTTTCCCCCTATTCATTCTAGCGAAGGTAGTCGATGAAAACAGTAGCAAGGCTCATCGTTGCCTTGAGCATCATCGCAACGGTCGCATCGGCGCAACCGCAGCTCGATACGTTACGCCGCATCCATCCAAGACCCGGAACAGACCTCTCGGCGATCTGGGGATACACTGCTCCCAACGGAAGAGAATACGCGCTGGTCGGCATTACGGGCAGTGGTTCGGGAAATACCTCCGGCGGTACGTCGATCGTCGATATTACCGATGACAATAATCCGCGGGTGGTAACACACATCGTTGGGCCCAACAGTTCGTGGCGAGAGATGAAGACCTACAAGCACTATGCGTATGTTGTGACGGAAGCCAGCAGTGCAACGGGTGTGCAGATTATCGACCTATCACGTCTGCCGGATACGGCAGCGCTCGTCCGGACATTTAGCTACAGCAGCGGTACGAAGAACATCAACCGTTCGCACACGATCACGATTACCGACGGGTTCATGTACCTCAACGGATGTGCGGGTTGGTCACCGGGCGGCATCCTCATTTTCGATTTGCGGAACGATCCGCTCAACCCGCAGTTTGTGGGCGAATACCAGCCAATGTATGTGCACGATAGTTACGTGCTGCGGGATACGATCTATGCTTCAGCCATCTACACCGGCGGCGGCTTGATCATTGCCGACGCTCGCAACAAAGCCAGCGTGCAAACCATCGGCCGAATTGCCTACGCAAACTCAGGGACGCATAACGCATGGGTAACGAAGGATCGGCGCTATGCCCTGACGACCGATGAGATCAACCACCCGCAGAAGAATGTCAAGTTCTGGGATATCGGCAATCTGCCGACGATGCCGACGACCACGAGCGCAACCTTTACGGTCGATCCCACTTCGACGGTGCACAACGTTCATGTCCGCGGCGACTACGCTTACTGTGCATGGTACAACGGCTATGGGATTCAGATTATCGATATTCGCAATCCACTCTCGCCTGTGCGAGCCGCAGGTTATCGCACGTCCACAAACAGTCTCGCGTGGGAAGTGTATCCGTACTTCCCCTCCGGCAAGATCATCATCGGCGACGGCTCAACGGGCCTTTGGATTTTCCGTTTCAGTGAGCTTGCGCCGCGTCGAGCAGTACGCCTGCTGGAGCCTGCGCAAGGGGACACGGTGCGCGTTCTGAACTCGCTTCGCTTTCGGTGGTCGAAAGCGACCGATCTCTCTGCCGATCCACACTGGTACGAGCTTCATCTGTGGGGTGATATGCTGGATACGACGTTTCGGGTAACGGACAGCACGACGCTCTTCACGAACATCTCGGAATTGCACAACGGCAGCTTGTATCGTTGGACGATAACGACGAGAGACGAGTGGAACACGACCGCCAGCCCCGACACATTCTCGTTCTATTACTCGCAGCCCACGAGCGTACGCCAAGCGGCGGATGTTCCTTCTGCGTTCGGTCTCGATCAGAACTTCCCCAACCCCTTCAATCCTTCGACGAACATTGCCTTTCGCTTGGCTGCGCCGGGACGCGTTGCGCTGAACGTGTACGACGTCCTGGGGCGGCATGTCGCGTCGATCGTGGATGATGTTCTGCCGGCGGGCTACTACGAGCGGAACTTCCAGGCAACAAATCTTGCCAGCGGTGTGTACATGTATCGCTTGGAAGTGAACGGCACGGAGAACGGCACGACACGGCTGTACACGGCAACACGACGCATGATCCTCGTGCGCTGACTCTTCCGTATTCATGCAGCATACGTACAGCGGGCGTTCTCCTCGCCGGAGCGCTCGCTGCGCGTTTGTCCTGCAGGCGCAAGCATACGGTGCGTTATTGATTTTCAGATAGGCGTTCGTTATCGTTCAAACACCTTACAGCCGAATCCTAACGCTCGTCATGCAATCCTACACCATCGAAGAGATACGGCGGTGTTTTTCGAACTCATCAGACTTCGACGAGATTTTTGACGCGTTCGAAGCGGCACTTCTGCAAGGTGTGAAGGATATCGAACCCTACCGACTGTTGTTTTGGAATCACTCCCTGAAGCCCGACGAGGTACGCCTGTTCGGCGAAAAACTCGTGCGCGTGTTTCCCGAATTGTCGTATGATGTGTATAGTTGGCTGGCGACGATCTTCGAAGCAACGACTTCTTCACACGACAACTATGAGTTGGCGTTGCACTACTACCGGCGAGCGGCGAACGTGCGCCCCGCCGAGCCTGATCCGTACCTCGATGCATGCGATTGCTACGACCCCGACTTGAACATACCGCCCGTTACCACCTTGATCGAGTTCGTCAAGGAGGGAATCGAACACGTGACGCATCCGTCGATGCTCTACAAACGTCTTGCGCGGCTGTACGAAGCGGCGGGG
>PSMW01000003.1:131218-182436 GCA_040290295.1 Ignavibacteria bacterium | reverse complement strand
AAGCCGAAGAATGCCGGCGCAAAGCCGAGGAGTTAGACAACCCACCGAGTGCCTCACCAGCATGAAAGACCTGCGCGGGTACGTCATGATCATGGGCGCTGCGACGTTCTGGGGATCGTCCGCGACTCTCGCAAAACATCTGATCAATCAGCACCTCGACACTCTTACGCTCGTCCAAACGCGTGTAGCGTTTTCCGCCGCCATCCTTGTGGTTGTGTTGAGTCTTGCGGCACCACAGTATCTCCGGCTTCGTCTCAGCGACCTCTGGCGTTTTGCCGTCGTCGGCGTCGTGGGGTTAGCGGGAGCGAATTTCACCTACTACTTCACCATCAAGGAGAGCACGGTGGCAACCGGCATCACGATCCAATATACGGCACCGCTGTTCGTGATGGTGTATGAGATTGTGCGAAAGGAAGAACAGTTCTCCATCATCAAACTCTTGGCGGCTCTTATGTCGCTCACCGGATGTTTTCTTGCCGTCACGGGCTTCGACCTTTCGACCATGCGCATCACGCCCAGAGGATTGCTCTCTGGGTTTGGATCGATCATCGCGTTTTCTTTTCTCACCATTGCGATGCGACATCTCTTGGCGCGGTACGCAGTATGGACGGTGACGACGTACACGATCGTCTTCGCGTCGTTCTTTTGGATGTTGATCGATCCACCATGGAGGATGGCTGCACGCGTGCCGTCGAGCGAAATATGGGTAGCGTTACTTGCTCTCGCCATCGGCTCTGTGTTGTTGCCCAACCTGCTCTTTACCGGCGGTTTACGGTATGTGGTCCCTTCACGTGCCATCATCACGAGTACGTTCGAGCCGGTTGTCGCCATAGCGTCGGCGGCACTCTTCATCGGGGAGTGCGTGGCACCGCTGCAGGTCGCGGGTGCGTGCTTGGTGATTCTGGCGATCATCGTTTTGCAACGAAGCAAAGAGAGCGGCGCACTTCCTGAACCGACGAGGGAGACCGAGCATGGCAAAGAGTGAGCGACGGTTGGGAAAAATCCGTTCCGTGTTGCGAAAGCGCCAGCCGGACCTCACTGTGGTCATGGAGAACATTCACGATCCGCACAACGTGAGTGCCGTCTTCCGCTCGTGCGATGCCGTCGGGGTCATGCAGGTTGAGTTGCTCTATACGAGAGAATCCTTCCCGAAGATCGGAAAGAAAAGTTCATCGAGCGCGAACAAATGGCTGGAGCGGCGCAAACATACGTCCGTCGATGCGTGCTACGAGGTACTGCGGCGTGAGGGCTTCACCATTTACGCAACGCATTTGAGCGCTGCCTCGGTGTCGCTCTACGATCTCGACCTGACGAAAAAAGTGGCTCTCGTCTTTGGCAATGAACATCGCGGCGTTTCGGATGAAGCCGCAACGAAAGCAGACGCCAACTTCATGATTCCGATGGTCGGCATGATCCAAAGCCTCAACATCTCTGTCGCGTGCGCCGTGAGCTTATATGAAGCGCTGCGGCAGCGACTGCTCCACCACCATTACGACAAACCGAAACTCTCCGACGAGGAATTGCAAAGGTGGTTCCATGAGTGGATCAAACGGTAGCCGTTCGGTCATCACGCACTTGGAGTGCAGCGCGTGTGGCGCTGTGCACGATCATCGGCAGGTGCAAGGATGTTGCAGGCGATGCGGCAGAGCGTTGCTTGTGCGATATGACCTGCATCGAGCGCGCAGGCTCCTACAACGCCGCGACCTTTCGACACGAAAGGCAACGATGTGGCGCTATCGCGAAGTGTTGCCTATGGAACGAGACGAAAACATCGTATCACTGGGCGAAGGGTTCACGCCCATTCTGTCGCTTGGCTCGATCGGAAAGGCGCTGGGGGTGCCGAAACTGTTCCTGAAAGATGAAGCCGGAAATCCTACAGGCTCCTTCAAGGCACGAGGACTGTGTATGGCGGTTTCGAAAGCGAAAGAGTTGGGCATTGAGGAGTGTTGCATACCAACTGCCGGCAACGCAGGCGGTGCACTTGCCGCATACGGCGCCGCGGCAAGCATGCGATCTCACATCTTCATGCCCGAGGATACGCCAAGTGTGAACATCGCCGAGTGCAACGTGTATGGAGCCGATGTACATCTTGTGCCGGGTACGATCAGCGACGCTGCCAAAGCGATGAACGCGGCAAAGGAAGGCAAGGAGTGGTTCGATATGTCCACGCTGAAAGAACCGTATCGCCTGGAGGGGAAGAAAACGATGGGCTACGAGGTAGCTGAACAATTCGGATGGCAACTTCCGGATGTGATTGTATATCCAACGGGAGGAGGCACAGGACTGATCGGCATGTGGAAGGCGTTTGCGGAACTGCAGGAGTTGGGATGGATCGAAGGTGCACGACCGCGTATGGTTACGGTGCAAAGTGCAGGCTGTGCGCCGATCGTGAAGGCGTTCGATCTTCACGCTACGACATCGGAATTGTGGCAAGATGCTGCGACGTGCGCCGCGGGCTTGCGTGTTCCCAAAGCGTTCGCCGATACATTGATTCTCGAAACGCTCTATGCAAGCGGCGGATGTGCTGTTGCCGTGAGCGATCAAGACATCGTTCAATGGTTGCGCGACACTGCTCGTCTTGAAGGACTGCTTCTTTCGCCCGAAGGCGCAGCGACGGTTGCCGCGTTGAGTATACTGAAAGATCGCGCCGTCATCGACCAAGCGACATCCGTGCTGCTCTATAACACCGGCTCGGCATTCAAGTACGTCGAAGTGCTCGATCGCGCGATGCGCGGCTGAAGCCATTTCTTGCATCCACTCTCTTCGATGGCTATATTGAACGCACAGCGAACCGTAGAAACGTTCGGCTGTCCCCCCACGTCGGACTCGCTGTGTCCGCATCGGTTGCGAAACGAATGGAGTACATCGAATTCTTCCAAAATAACATCGTCGTCGCCAGTCTGATAGCCTTGGGCATAATCGGCTATCTGGCAGTGTTGATACGAAGACGAAAACGACTCAAATATCTTCATCGTCATAAGAAAAAGGAGCCGGTCAACAATCCGAAGAAGCTGACACTGTTCAAGAAAGAATGAAGAACGCAAAGCACACATACTCAATCGCCGTTGGGCGCGTTGTCCTTCTCGCTGGGATGATTCTGGTCGGTGCTTCCGGTCTTCCGGCGCAAGAGGCTTCCCCGAAGAGGCACCACACGCACGTTCGATTGCTTGCCGATGTGGAAAGTATACGACCCGGGTCGGCATTCGCTGTTGGTGTATTGATGACGAGAGATGCGGGCTGGCATACGTACTGGCAGAACAGTGGTGAAGCCGGCTTGCCGACGCAGATCGAATGGCAGTTACCTTCCGGGTTCACCGCGGGAGAGATTCAATGGCCCCTGCCGCGCAAATACAACGAGAGCGGCGAGATCCTGACGTACGGCTACGAAAACGAAACGATGCTGTTGGTGACTATCACTCCGCCCAACCGGCTTCCGGCAGGAACGACGCACATAACCCTGAAGGCGAAGGTACGCTGGCTGGAATGCGAGAAGCTGTGCGTCCCCGGAAGTGCCGATGTGGTGCTGACACTTCCTGTGCGTTCATCAGCGCCGAGGCCAGCGCATGCTGAGCTGTTCGCTCGCTACCGTGCGATGGTGCCTCAGCCGCTGCCGGCGGGCCCCGGCTTTACGTTCAAAACAGAGACACGCAACAGCACCGTAACATTGGTGCTCGCTGCGGATGCGGGAAAACAATTCGTCGTCGTGAGGGATGTTGTTCCGGATTTTTATCCACACGCGCACGACTCGCTCTCCTTCGGACGAACGGCCGTGCAAGCCGACAAGGCGAGGGCGACGTTGACGCTTCCCGTCTCGGCTCACGAGCAGGTCGCTGGTCCGCTGACGATGAGCGGCGTTCTCGTCTATCAATTCGAAGGAGAAGAAAAGAAGGCGGGGGTTGTGGAGATCGTGTTGCCGCGGGAGTTCTGCGCAAGCATTCGACAAGAAGGAGAAAGCCCGCCTGCTACGGGCGGTTCGATCCTCGATCGCCGATTCTCTTCCATCCCTGCTGCCTATGCCGATCAGCCTTTGCTGCTGTACGTGCTTTTTGCGATCATCGGCGGCTTGCTGCTAAACATCATGCCGTGCGTTCTGCCTGTTATCGGATTGAAGATCTTTGGGTTGATGTGTATGGCGGGGGACGAGCCTCGACGGGTCAGAAAGATGGGATGGGTGTTCTCGCTCGGTATTCTTTCATCGTTTCTGGTGCTCGCGCTTCTTGTCGTTCTCCTCAAGACTGCAGGCGAGCAGGTGGGGTGGGGCTTCCAGTTTCAGGAGCCGCTGTTCGTGATTGCCATGAGCACGATCGTCTTCGCGTTCGGATTGAGCCTGTTCGGTGTGTACGAAATCAACGTGCCGTTGCTGTTTTCGGTAGCGAGCACAACTCCTACAACAACCAAAGAGAGCAAGGGGTACGGCGCGTCGTTTTCTGAAGGAGTATTCGCGACCATTCTTGCCACACCGTGTACCGCGCCGTTTCTTGGTTCGGCGATGGGCTTCGCGTTCTCACAGTCGGCGGCGGTGATCCTCTTATTGTTTGCAACCGTTGCCTTCGGTATGGCATTGCCGTATCTCATTCTCACGATGAAGCCGAACTGGATGCGGTTTCTTCCAAAGCCGGGTGAATGGATGGTCACGGCAAAACACATCATGGGCTTCTTGATGATGGCGACGTTGGTGTGGCTCCTGAAGATTCTCGGCTCCCAACTCGGCACGGAGGCAGTGGTGTGGACTTCGGCCTTTCTGCTCTGCGTCGCGTTCGCATGCTGGCTGATCGGTCGCTTCGCGACGTTGAGCGCATCCAGAGGGCGGCATCTTGCCGTGTGGGTGGGTGCTGTGGGTGTCGTTGTACTGGGCTACGCCATGTTTGTGGGTGATGTGTTGAAGGCGCGCAATGTCCTCGCTGATTCCACGGCGACCACCCAACACGCGTCCTTTACCGCTACAGATGAGGGCATTGCCTGGCAACCTTTCTCGATCGAAAAACTGGAAGCGTATCTGCAAGATCGAAAACCGGTTTTCTTGGAGTTCACAGCCGAGTGGTGCCTGACGTGCAAGGTGAACGAGAAAACGGTCCTTGCCGACAAGGAGGTTGTTGCTGCAATTCGCGAGAAGAACGTGATTGCGATGAAAGCGGATTGGACGAATCGGAACGAAACCATCACGCGCTCGTTGCAAACATTCGGCAGATCGGGCGTGCCGTTGTATGTCGTGTTCCCCGCCGGCAAACCCGACCAACCGATCGTGCTGCCGGAAGTGATCACGTCTGGTATCGTTCTCGATGCATTGGCGAAGGCGACGGGATCGTAAACGAGAGAAGTCAGAACGCATCGGTATCCGGCACACCATCGTTCGCATCGAGGAGACGTCGCAGCACTGCTTCCGTCGCTTCGGGGAATGTGCTTGCTAACATCCACCGCACGTAGTCGGGATGCGTCAACGTCGCCCTCGCCTTTGTGCTTTCCAAAGTTGAAGACAACGTCTCCCTTGCTGTTGCGCGTGAGGTACCGCGCGTAGTCCACGAGAGGCGCCGCATTGCAGAAAGCGTGCAGCTCATCGAGCGAGAGTGCATCGATGTCGTCGTACCGCGCCAGTTGCTGCTGGAATACTTCGAGCGTCGCGCGGAGATCTGCCTCTGCATTGTGTGCATTCTCCAACACTTTCCCACAAGAGAACTTGTATGCCGCGCTCAGCGTTCGTGTCTCCTTCCGCTTGAAGATGATGCACATATCGATGAGCCGCGTTCCTTCCTTCGGAAAGGTCAGTCCGCATCGTGCGCATTCCTCCACCAAGAACGGAACGTCGAAGGCGTTAGAATTGTAGCCTGCAATGTTGCATCCTTCGAAGAACCGATACAGTGCATCTGCAAGATCGGCGAAGCGCGGCTGATCGCGCACGTCGTCGTTTGTGATGCCATGAATGGCAGTGGCGTCCTGTGGAATCGGTCTGCCGGGATTGAGAAGATGCGTACGTTGTTCGGCGATGCGCGCCGGCCGCCCATCATCGTCGGGCGACACTTTCATCAAGGCGATCTGGACGATCCGATCCGTAACGATGTTGGTACCCGTTGTTTCGAGATCGCAGAACACGAACGGACGTGTGAGTTGCAATGCCATACGACAAGCAAGGAGAGGTGAGGGATTGCGTCTGCAAAGTAGAAATTTGTGAGAGAAAGGGCAAGAAGTTGTCATTTCCCCATCGTATATTGATGGTGCCTTCTGCATTTGTTAACAACAGGAAGAACACGATGATGAATCCGACTCGGACGAAAGCATGGAAAGCCCTCCGTGCACATTATCGAACGATGGAGCGCAAACACATGCGGGCGCTCTTTGCACGCGATCCGAAGCGCTTCGAAAAGTTTTCACTCGAAGCCTGCGGCATCTTCTTGGACTATTCCAAGAACCGCATCACCGACCAGACGATGCGCTTGCTGTTTGCCTTGGCGCGTGAAGCGCAGGTCGAAGCGTGGCGCGATGCGATGTTTGCGGGCGAGGCAATCAACGTTACCGAGAACCGCCCCGTGCTTCATGTCGCGTTACGCAATCGCGCCCATCGCCCGATCGTTGTCGCGGGCAAGGACGTGATGCCCGATGTCCGTGCGGTGTTGGAACACATGAAGCAATTCGGCACGGCCGTCCGCAACGGAGCATGGACCGGCTACACGGGTCGTAAGATTACCGATGTCGTGAATATCGGTATCGGCGGGTCGGACTTGGGTCCGGTGATGGTCACGGAAGCATTGAAGCCTTACACGCGCGCCGATCTGCGTGTGCATTTCGTTTCGAACATCGACGGTACGCATTTGACCGAAACGTTGAAACGGGTGCACCCCGAAACCACACTTTTCATCATCGCCTCGAAAACCTTCACAACACAGGAGACGCTGACCAATGCAGCCTCCGCTCGCGCATGGTTTCTCCGTCATGCGCGCAGCGAAGCGGCGATTGCGCACCATTTCGTCGCGCTTTCGACCAACGCCAAGGAGGTCGCCGCCTTCGGCATCGATACCGACAACATGTTCGAATTCTGGGATTGGGTGGGCGGACGCTACTCCTTGTGGTCGGCCATCGGTCTCTCGATCGCCGTCGCCATCGGCTTCGAGAACTTCGAAGCATTGTTGACAGGTGCGTTCGAGATGGACGAACATTTTCGGACCGCCCCGTTGCCGAAGAACATGCCCGTCATTCTGGCACTGCTCGGGGTCTGGTATAACAATTTCTTCGAAACTGAGACGCATGCCATACTCCCGTACGATCAGTACCTTCACCGACTGCCGGCATATTTGCAGCAAGCCGACATGGAGAGCAACGGGAAGTCCGTAACACGGGACGGACAGCCTGTAGGCTCCTCGACCGGTCCGATCATCTGGGGCGAGCCGGGAACGAATGGCCAACACGCCTTCTATCAACTCCTTCATCAAGGGACAAAGGTGGTGCCTGCCGACTTCATCGCACCAATGGAAACGCACAACCCGCTCGGCGATCACCACGCGATTCTTCTCTCGAACTTCTTTGCGCAAACAGAAGCGTTGATGAAAGGGAAGACTTTGCAGGAGGCGCGCGCAGAACTGCAAGCGGCCGGACTCAGCAAGGCGGACATAGCGAAACTTCTTCCTCACAAAACCTTTCCCGGCAATCGTCCCATCAACACTCTGCTGCTTCGTAAGATTACCCCACAATCACTTGGATCGCTCATTGCTCTCTACGAACACAAGATTTTCGTGCAAGGCATTCTCTGGAACGTGAACTCCTTCGACCAATGGGGTGTGGAATTAGGAAAGCAACTCGCGAAAGCAATCTTCCCCGAATTACAAACGACTGAACCAACCACCGCCCATGACGCATCGACCAACGGATTGATCAATTACTACAAAGCGTTCGTTCGATCGTGAGAGAAGCATCATCCGTTGCGCGGAACAGACGCGATGAACGCGTTGATTTTCACTCACCATCTCGTTACCTTGAACTACCAAAGAAGCGATCACCACAGTTGTTGACCAGATGAAACTCACCGAGAAGTTCATTCGCACGCTCCCCAAAGTATTGTTGCACGATCACCTCGACGGCGGACTGAGGCCCGAAACCGTGATCGAGCTTGCCAAGGATATCGGCTACAAGAAACTGCCGACCGAAAATCCGGGAGAGTTGGCGGAGTGGTTTCACCGTGGTGCGCAACGCGGGAGTTTGCCCCTCTATCTCGAAGGGTTTGCTCACACCTGTGGGGTGATGCAGACGGAGGAAGCACTCGAGCGCGTCGCCTATGAGATGATGGAAGATATGTACAACGACAACGTTGTGTACGTCGAAACCCGGTTTGCACCCGTGTTCCATACAGAGAAGGGATTGCATTGGGACGAAGTGGTGAACGCCGTGCTGAAAGGCTTGGAGCGCGGGCGGCGCGACTTCGGCGTCGAATACGGATTGATCATCTGCGCGATGCGCAATATGAACCTCTCGCAAGAGATGGCTGAGTTGGCGGTCGATTTCCGTGAGCGGGGGGTTGTCGGGTTCGATTTGGCGGGCGAGGAGGGAGGCTTTCCGCCGAAGAAGCATGTGGATGCCTTTCACTACATCCAACGCGAAAACTTCAACATCACGATCCACGCAGGCGAAGCCTTCGGCAAGGAAAGCATCTGGCAGGCGATTCAGTGGTGCGGCGCGCATCGCATCGGACATGCGACGCGCTTGATCGAGGATATAGGGTTGGACAAGAAGGACCCGACCAAAGTGACGAAGATGGGATACCTCGCGCAGTACATCTTGGACAAGCGCATCCCCTTGGAAATCTGTTTGACGAGCAATGTCGATACCGGCGCGGTGAAATCCATCGATGAGCACCCCTTCGGCATTTATTACCGCTACAAGTTTCGTGTTACCCTGAACACGGATGATCGACTGATGAGCAATACGACGATGACGAAAGAACTCTCTCTCGCCCACAAGGTGTTCAAGTTGGGATTGGATGATTTGGAGAAGATCACAATCAACGCGATGAAGAGTGCGTTCATCCCCTACAACCGCCGCATCCGTCTCATCTACGACGTTATCAAACCCGGCTATGCCCGAGCGCGACAGCGACTGGCACGCGCTAAGTCGTAAGCTCGCACCGGCGCCGGTGCTGTTCTTTTCGTTCACATCACGGGGGCATCGTGAATCTCTACATCGTACGTCACGGCGAGGCGAACCCTCTTGGGGGCGAGTTTCGGAACGACTACGAACGCACGCTGAGTGAACAGGGACGCGCAGAGGCAATGTTGATGGCACAGGCGCTCGTGAACATCGATCTCAACATAAGCACTATCCTCACCAGTCCGTTGGTGCGTGCGGTCGAAACGGGGAAAATTTTCGGACGTCCTTTGCGGCGCGAGCCGACCGTCTCGCGCAAACTCGAACCGGGGTTCGATCCTCGGGAGCTTGCCGAGGAGATGAGCGCAATGGACAACGCCGGCGGCGTTGTGCTTGTTGGGCATCAGCCCGATATGAGCATCTTCGTGTCGTACTTGATTTCGCCTGCACATACAGCCATGGTCGCGATGGAAACTTGTGCGGTCGCGTGCGTTCACCTCTCGTCGAAGGATCAGCCGAAACTGCGCTGGCTGCTCACACCGGAGATCGTCCGACGCTTGAACCCGACGTTTTAGGTTCGACGCGTTTCTTGTAACGAGGAGACTTCCTATGGAACTGACGGCGATACGCATCGAGAAACCGGAGGAGATGAACTTCATCCTCGGACACTCACACTTCATCAAGACAGTGGAGGATCTCTACGAGGCGATCGTGCAAACCAACCCGGCGATGAAATTCGGCATCGCCTTTTGCGAAGCTTCGGGTCCTGCACTGGTTCGCAGTGAGGGGAACGATGCCTCGCTCATTGCTCTTGCTCAGAAGAATGCCTTGGCGATCGGAGCGGGCCACACCTTCATCATCATGATGGAGGGAGGCTATCCGGTCAATATCCTCAATACGATCAAGAACGTCCCTGAAGTGTGTCGCATCTACTGCGCCACGGCGAATCCTACCGAGGTGATCGTTGCCGAGACTGAGCAGGGTCGCAGTGTCCTCGGTGTGGTGGATGGCATCATGACGACGGGCATCGAATCGGCGGCCGATGTGGCAAAGCGGAAAGAGCTGTTGAGAAAAATCGGATACAAGCTGTAAACTCATCACCGAAGGGAAACACGCCATGTGCGAGGCTTCGCTTTCACGACGAACGTTCCTGCGCTTGTGTTCGGGCGGCGCACTCGGCGGAGCGATGCTGTATGCGTTTCCTGAAACTGCGCGCGCAAAGTACATCATTGCCGCCGATCAATCGTTGCCGGCCGATGATGAGGATGTGTGGCGCATCGTGCGGGATCAGTTTCCACTCAAGCGAGAAGCTCTCTTCTTGAACAACGGCTCGATAGGTCCTTCGCCGTGCGTTGTGATCGATGCGGTCCAGATGGAAATGGAGGAGGTCGATCGTACGGCGCGCTACGGCGGCTGGGAGCCCGTGCGGGCGAAGCTCGCGCGTTTCCTCAATGCTGAAGAACAGGAAATCGCCCTCACGCATAACGTTACCGAAGGGATCAACATCATCGCATGCGGCTTGCCTCTCCGGCGCGGCGATGAAGTGATCCTCACCGATCATGAACACGCCGGTAATGCACTGCCGTGGCTTGCTCGTGCCCGAAGAGACGGCATCGTGATCAAGCAACTGAAGCTCGCACCCACGTTCGATGAAACGCTGAACCGTCTCGATGACCTCATCACGCGTCGCACGCGGTGTATCGCTGTTCCGCACATCACCTGCACAATCGGACAGGTCCTTCCGGCTCGTCAGATCGCCGCACTCGCCCGCGACAAGCGCTTGTGGTTTTTCCTCGATGGAGCGCATACGCCCGGTATGTTGCCGCTCGACGTGAAAGAGCTTGGTTGCGATTTCTTCGCTTCATGCGGCCACAAATGGATGATGGGTCCCAAAGGGACGGGCTTCTTGTACATTCGGAAAGAGATGCTCGAAGTCGTCGAGCCGTACTGGACCGGCGGCGGCGCAGATGTGTTGTGGGATATCGCCAAGGGAACGCTCCAGTACCGTACCGACGCGCACCGCTTCGACTTTGCAACGCAAAGTTCCGCATTGTACGTGGGGCTTGGTGCCGCGGTCGATTTTCTCTATCACCTGGGCATGGGAAACGTTGCTCGGCGCGGACAGGGGCTTGCATTGCACCTGCGTGAGCGCTTGCTCCAGCTTGGCGATCGTCTCGAGATTCTGACGCCGAGCGAGAAGGGAGGGTTCGGATCCGTCCTCGGCTTCCGCGTCGCCGATCTGCCGTACGATCTGTTGCAGAAACAATTGTTGGAAAAGTATCACATCATCACGCGCATGGTTCCGGAGAACGGCGTCAACTGCAATCGCATCTCGACCCACATGTACAACTCGGCGGCGGAAGTGGACAAAGCTGCCGATGCCATTATCGCTCTTGCTGAGGGGAGAGGATGACATGCGAATCCTATGCACGACGCTGATTGCTTGGCTGGTTCTGCTTGCGTGCAGCACCCCGAGTGAGGATGATGTGCGGCGCATCGTGCATGACGAATTGAGCAAGCACGCCGATCGAACAATCATCGCCCCCACAAAACCCATGGGGCCGTACAGTCCTGCCGTACGGGTCGGCAACCTGTTGTTCGTGTCGGGCCAGATCGGTCTCGACCAAACCACGGGAGTGCTCGTCGATGCCTCGTTCGAGGCGGAGACGCATCAAGCGCTCTCGAACATGATGGCGATGCTTCACGCAGCTGGCTACGACTCCTCGCACGTCGTGAGCGTTACGGTGTTTCTGAAGAACATGAACGATTTCGAAAAGCTCAATCGCATCTATGCGCGATTCTTTCCCGAAGGAAAGTTTCCGGCGCGAACGACCCCGGAAGGCGAACGTGGAGATTGCGGCGATCGCTTTTAAGGAGTGAAGAAAAGAGAGATGAAGCTATGCTGCAGTTGTTGACGTTCATGTCGAACGTTGCTGTTCACACATCACGAAAGAAAACGGTAAGAGCATAACGACGAGGACGACTATGGAGACGCTTGTCGAACAAACCAACCAGGCGGTTCGTACGATTCGTGCACCGCGCGGGACACAGATGTCCTGCAAAGGATGGATTCAAGAAGCAGCCCTGCGCATGCTGATGAACAACCTCGATCCGGATGTTGCCGAAAAACCCGATCAGCTCATCGTGTATGGAGGTGTAGGCAAAGCGGCTCGCAATTGGGAATGCTTCGATGCGATGGTGAGGAGCTTGCGGAGTTTGGAGAACGACGAGACGTTGCTTGTGCAGTCGGGTAAGCCGGTGGGCATCGTTCGAACACATGTGAACGCGCCGAGAGTGCTCATCGCCAACTCGATGCTCGTACCGAAATGGGCAACGTGGGACGAGTTCCGGCGGTTGGAAGCGATGGGCTTGACAATGTATGGCCAGATGACGGCTGGCAGTTGGATCTACATCGGCACGCAGGGGATTCTGCAAGGTACGTACGAAACATTCGCTGCGTGTGCGGAACGTTACTTCGGCGGAACGCTCGCGGGCAAACTCCTCGTGACGGCGGGTTTGGGTGGGATGGGAGGCGCTCAGCCGCTTGCCGCAACTATGAACGGTGCCGCGTGCCTAGCGGTGGAAGTCGATCGTGCGCGCATCGAAAAGCGTTTGAAGACGGGCTATGTAGATGAGATGGCGACCTCGCTCGATGAGGCGCTGCTGACGCTCCAAACAGCAAAAGCCCTGAAGCAACCGAAATCCGTGGCGTTGTTAGGCAACGCCGCGGAAGTGTTGCCCGAATTGTATCATCGCGGTATCGAAGTGGATGTGCTGACCGACCAAACCTCGGCGCACGATACGCTGAATGGGTACGTGCCCGCACACATCAGCTACGAGGAGGCGCTTGCAGTGCGACGCACGGACCCGCAGCGATACGTGAAGTTGGCGCAGGAGTCGATCGTCGAGCACGTACAGGCAATGCTTGGGTTGCAAAAGCGCGGCGCGGTGACGTTCGATTACGGCAACAATATTCGCGGTGAGGCGTTCGCCAACGGCGTGAAGAATGCGTTCGATATTCCCGGCTTCGTGCCCGAATATATTCGCCCGCTCTTTTGCGACGGGAAAGGTCCCTTCCGCTGGGTCGCGCTCTCGGGCGATCCTGAAGACATCTATCGCACTGATCGTGCGGTAATGGAAACGTTCCCTGAAAATAAAGCGCTGTGTCGTTGGATCGAGAAGGCGCAAAAGCACGTGCACTTCCAAGGCCTGCCGGCACGCATCTGTTGGCTCGGCTACGGCGAGCGGGCAAAGATGGGAAAAATCTTCAACGATCTCGTCACTCGCGGTGAAGTGAAGGCTCCCATCGTGATCGGTCGCGATCACTTGGATTGCGGTTCGGTGGCGTCCCCTAATCGCGAAACCGAAAAGATGAAGGACGGCAGCGACGCCATTGCGGATTGGCCCATTCTCAATGCCTTGCTCAACGCCGTCGGTGGTGCAAGTTGGGTGAGTCTCCATCATGGAGGCGGCGTCGGGATGGGGCTTTCGCTTCACGCGGGCATGGTGATCGTTGCCGATGGAACGAAGGAAGCCGAAGCGCGCCTGGAGCGCGTGCTGACGTACGATCCCGGTACCGGCATTATGCGTCACGCCGATGCAGGCTATGAACGCGCTATCGAGAATGCCAAGCGTTGGGGCGTGAGGATCCCGATGCTTCGATGAGGTGTCGTTCTCGCGCGCACAGGACGAACGGGTTCGGACGGGAACACGATTCTTTCGCTCAACTCCGGAATATTCTATTCACACTCTCAGGAGGCTTCTATGCACAGAATCGGTCATGTACAGATTCCGACGACGGATGTGAAGAAGGCAAAAAAATTTTTCGGTACCGTGTTCGGGTGGACGTTCACCGATCATCCCGAAATCCACTACACGCTCTTTCACACCGGCGCTCATCCCAACGGCGGTTTAGAATTGGTCAAGAGGATGCCGAAGAAACCGCAGACGGTCGTGTATATCGAAGTGGAGGACATCGACGCGAAGCTGAAGGAGATCAGGAAGGCGAGAGGGAAAGTCATCGAGAAGAAGACGGAGGTGCCGGGCATGGGCTGGTACGCCACGTTCCAAACACCCGATGGGTGCGAGCTTGCCCTGTGGCAATCGCTGCCGAAAAAAGAGCCTCATGCCTGATCAGGACATTGGAACAAATCGGCACGAGATGCGTATCGGTCTCTGTGCCGACTGCCTCCATCACGATCTCGTTCGAAGCGCCAAGAGCAGCGAGTTCCATCGCTGCCTGCGCTCCGCGGGCGATCCACAATTTCCCAAATATCCTCGACTGCCGGTCTTCTCCTGCAGCGGTTACGAGCAGCGGCAAGAGACACAAGCAACAGGGTAATGGTACGTCCTGCAATGGAAGATGTGTTGACCACCGTCCGTCGTGAAGCGGACGAGATGGCGTCGTCGTTCAGGGACGCCGCTCAA
Organism: Ignavibacteria bacterium; assembly: GCA_040290295.1. Lineage (GTDB taxonomy): Bacteria > Bacteroidota > Ignavibacteria > UBA10030 > UBA6906 > CAADGV01. The sequence continues at coordinate 167,943 of PSMW01000003.1, read as the reverse complement.
TCCATGCGGCATACATTGGGACGCGGCGGGTACAAGACCTTGCCTCACCGTCTCAACAAGCCTTCAGGCGTCGATCCTCTTAAATTCAAAAAGCTTCTTCTCACGGTCATCAAGCTCTTGATCGTGGGAGAACTCGTTTCTGCACTTGCGGAAGGATTCGGGACCGACAACTGGAGCCGCTTCGGAACGGATCTCGTTCTTGCCGGCATCGTGTACACGTTATGGGATCGCATCAGGACACTCATCCTGCAAAAGAAAGACGAGTATCGGCGGCGCATGGAGAACGCTTCGGACGAAACGAAGCTCACCGACGCACTCCTCTTTTCTCTCCTTTGGAGCGACGAGATCTATACCGACATCCCTCAAGACATGCGGCGTTGTGTCGTGATCGCCTACACGCTCATCGCCATGAGCATCGGGGCGATCTTTGTCGGCATCGGGCAAGGGCTTGTTGGTTTGATTCTGTGCAGCTCGCTCTTGCTCGCCGCGGTGAATCTGCTGGCGTGGGTCGTTTCGCGCGAGCGCGGCGAAAAAGATACGCTCAAAACAGAACTGAAACTCGCGCATGAAGTCCAACTCTCCCTCATGCCGAAGGAGCATCCGAACGTGGAGGGCCTGGACGTCGCCGGCTTCTCCGTCCCCGCACGCGAAGTGGGCGGCGACCATTTTGAATATGTCTTTATGAACGGCGACCCGTCGAAGCTCGGCATTTGCGTTTTCGACGTCTCCGGCAAAGGGATGCAGGCGGCAATGAGTGCTGTGTTCATAAGCGGTGCCTTCGCAAGTGAAACGCGACAGTCGTCTTCGCCGGCGGAAATTCTAACCCGCCTCAACCGGTTGGTCTGTTCGCACGCCCGACGAGGGCACTTCGTCGCATTCCTTCTCGTCGTGGTCGATCGCAGCGCTCACACCGTATCGTTTGCTAATGCCGGGCAGATGAAGCCGTTGCTCATCTCTGGTGGGTTACTGCAGTGGCTCGATCCGATCGGAGTGCATTTCCCTTTGGGGATGAAAGAAAGCACCGTGTACGCCGAACGGACGCTACCGTTGTCGTCCGGCGATGTGTTGGTGCTGCTTACCGATGGAATTACCGAAGCGATGAACAACGAGCGCGAACAATTCGGTCAGGAACGTTTGGAACATCTCTTCCGCAGCATGGATCATCGAGCCCTTTCCTCCCAACGCATCCTCGATCTTGTCTCGGAGGAACTGCAACGTCACACCGGCGAAGCAACGCAGCATGACGACATGACGATGGTTGTGGTGCGGACGGTGTAACGTGAGTGTGCGGTTGCTTGAAACCACGTTGTCTGTGAACATGTTGCTGATTGCGTGGGTGGTCTCTTCCTTCGCGCAATCCCATCCCGGTTTCAACGTCCGACTGACGCTCAACTATGAATCGGTGGAGCGGTGCATCGGGCTGTATGAAGGACTGTCGGGAAACGGACGTGAGATTGCCTCGCTGCGTGGAAGCCACCTTGCGCTGGCGACGACCGCCGATCTTGCTCGGCGCTCACTTACGTCCGAGTACCTCCAGGCACGTCTCGACGACATCAAGTTCGGCCAGGTGGATGAAGATGACGTGTTCGGCTTGAAGGATGCACGCTCGAACGTTACGTCGATCAAGGAATTGCTGACGACGATCAGGCGGAGGAATTTCGCACAGCGTGTCGTGAGCACAGTTGAGCAACTCTTTCCGCCCGAAGCGCGTGTGTCCGCTACGATCCAACTTTACTTCGTCGGATTCGGTCACCGGAACATCGATGCCTACGTGCGGCGTGTGGTCTGGCACGGCGATCTGCCCGAGTTCGTCGGCGAAGGGGAAGGCGAACTGACGATCGTGGTCAATCTTGCCAAGGCGATCGGATATGGGCGAACGGTGGACGAACGCTTCCTCGGCGTCCTGAGTGTGGTTGCTCACGAGGTGTTCCATGCCGCCTTCGGTGCCTACAAGGACGCATCACCGATCTGGCAGCAGTATTATCTCACCCACACGAGCTATCTCGATCAACTTTTGGATCTCACGCAGAACGAGGGCATTGCGCACTTCTTGACGTTCGAGCAACGAACGGGAGGAAGCTTACCGAAGGATTGGGACGAAAAGATCGCAGCAGCATTTGCGGAGTTCAATCGCACGGCAGACGAGCTTACCTCACCGCATGTCTCTCCCCAACGAGCGCAGCTCTTGATCAGCACATCCAATACTTCTGAATACTGGAAAAGCTATGGTGCGATTACGGGAATGTTCATCGCCCGGACGCTCGATCACCAGATGGGGCGGACAGCGCTCGCAGAAACGATTGCGAACGGCGCTGATGCATTTTTTGCACGCTACCACACGCTCTGTCTGCGAGACAATGCGCTGCCGCGTCTGGCGCGATCCATCCTTTCCCATCTCGACGCGCGACGCTGAAGCGATGATCGGAAGCGCACTCGGCATGAGCCGCCGATAGTGTTCTTGCAGGTGCTTTCACCTTTTTGTATCTTGCAAACGCCTTTCAGCCGGCACCGCACGCAAGGAATGCCACAGCACGCGAAACCCGTTGAATCTCTTCATCAAGAACATCTCACAGCTTGTCACTGTTGCTGCACACGGTGCGCGGGTTAAGACCGGCGCGGCCATGAACGATCTCGGCGTTCTCGCCGATGCAGGAGTCCTGTGCGAACACGGCCTGATTACGTGGGTAGGACGGATGAGTGATTGGAACCGTGCTCTCCCCGACACGGTCAGCGAATTGGACGCAGAGGGGAAGGTAGTGCTTCCGGGATTCGTCGATGCACACACGCATGCGATGTTTGCCGGACACCGCGCTCATGAATTTGCACTGCGTGCGCGAGGAGCCACCTATCAAGAAATTGCCGAAGCGGGTGGCGGTATCCTCGGCACCATTACGCACGTGCGTGCGGCGTCGAAGAAAGAGTTGAAGAAGCAAACGCGCCGATACCTTACCGCTATGATGCAGCACGGCACGACCACGGTAGAAATCAAAACCGGCTATGGGCTGGAGATGGTAAGCGAAATCAAGATGCTGGAGGCGATCAATGAGTTGAACGACGAAGAGATGATGACGATCGTGCCGACATTCCTCGGCGCACATGCGTATCCTCCGGAGTACAAGGGGAATCCCTCTGCTTATGTTGATCTCGTCGTGCAGCAGATGATTCCCTATGTCGGCAAGAAGAAGCTTGCAACGTTTTGCGATGTGTTTTGTGAGAAGGGATATTTCGATCTCGAGGCGTCGGAGCGCATCCTGATGGAAGGGAAGACGTGGGGAATGCAACCTAAGGTTCACGCCGACGAACTTACGCCGCTGGGTGGAGCAGAGCTTGCAGCGCGCGTGGGAGCGGTCTCCGCCGATCACTTGGAACACATCTCGCCGCAAGGGATCGCGGCGTTGCAAGAGGCGGGGGTGGTGGCAACGCTCCTGCCCGGTGTTTCGTTCTTCCTTGGACACGGCTACGCACCCGCAAGGGCGTTGATCGATGCTGGTGTTGCTGTCGCGATCGCTTCGGACTTCAATCCCGGCTCGTGCATGTCGTTCTCGCTGCCGATGATGATGACGATTGCGTGCACACAGATGCGGATGACGCCGGAAGAAGCGGTGACAGCGTGCACGCTCAATGCTGCTGCTGCGTTGAATCTTTCCTCTACCGTCGGCAGCATCGAAGTCGGCAAGCGCGCCGACCTCATCGTGGCAGACGTTCCCGACTACCGGTTCCTCGCATATCATGTCGGTGTCAATCCCATTGTCACGACCATCAAGAACGGCACGATCCTCGAACTCTAACATTCTCCCTCTAGAACGACCATGCGACGCATTGTTGAGTGTGTACCCAATTTCAGTGAAGGGAGAAATCTTCACGTTATCAACTCCATCGCCGGAGCGATCGTCTCCGTGCCGGGGGTGAAATTCATCAGCGCCGAGCCGGATAAAGATTACAACCGTACCGTCATGACCTTTATCGGAGAGCCGGAGACGGTGGCGGAGGCGGCGTTTCTCGCGACGCAGAAGGCGGCAGAGATGATCGACATGCGTACGCACAAGGGCGAACATCCGCGTATCGGAGCGACGGATGTCGTTCCCTTCGTTCCGCTCCAAGGAGTGACGATGGCGGATTGCGTTCAGCTTGCACACGTCTTCGGCAAACGCGTCGGTGAAGAGCTGCATATCCCTGTGTATCTCTACGAAGAGGCAGCAACACGACCCGAACGAAAGAATCTCTCCACGATCAGAAAAGGAGAGTACGAAGGGTTAGCCGAAAAGCTGAAAGATCCCGCGTGGCAACCCGATTACGGACCTGCAGAGTTCAACCCGCGCAGCGGGGCAACGGTGACGGGTGCGCGGGTGTTTCTGATCGCGTACAACGTGAACCTTGACACCAACAACAAGAAGATTGCCGATGAGATCGCCTATCGCATTCGTGAGAGCGGGAGGGTGAAGAAAGATGAGGCGGGCAATCCTGTGCTCGACGCTTCCGGTAAGAAGATCACCATCCCCGGCACGCTCAAGGCGGTCAAAGCGATGGGTGTGCTGTTAGAGGCGCACAACATCGCCCAGGTGTCGATGAATCTGACGAACTTCACCGTGACGCCGCCGCACGTTGCGTTCGAAGAGGTGAAACGACAAGCGGCGACATTGGGCGTGGAGGTGACGGGAAGCGAGCTTGTGGGGCTTGCGCCGCTGGAAGCGATGCTGATGGCGGGCCGATTCTACGCTCCCGGCGTGACGGACGAGAAGCAACTTCTTGCTGTCGCGGAGCAGAAGCTCGGTCTGAGCCAGCTCGAAACGTTCGATCCACAAAAGAAAATTATCGAATACCAACTGTAAACAGGGAGATGTATGCCGAACAAAAAATCTCTTCAAACATTCTTGGATGAACTCGCGTCCCCTTCACCTGCACCCGGCGGCGGAAGCGTAGCGGCGCTTGCTGGTGCGCTCGGTGCAGCGCTCACGTCGATGGTCTGCCATCTCACCATCGGCAAAAAGAAGTACGCCGATGTCGAAGAAACCATGAAGGCTATTCTTAAAGAGTCGGAAGAATTGCGTTCGCGCTTCACGCTCCTTATCGACAAGGATACCGAGGCGTTCAACAAGGTAATGGAAGCTTTCACTCTGCCGAGGGACAGCGAGGCGCAGCGTTCCTTACGCGAGGCGGCAATCGCCTCGGCGACAAAGGAAGCGACGCTGATTCCACTGGAGGTCATGAAGCACTGCATCGATGGCCTTGCCTTGGCGCTTAAGGTGGCACGCAACGGCAACAAAAACTCCGTCAGCGATGCCGGTGTCAGCGCACTCATGCTGCAAGCCGCGTGCGAGAGCGCTGCCCTGAATGTGAAAATCAATCTCAACGCTCTCACCGATATGGAGTTCGTGCATTGGAAACGGGACGAGGCAGAGTCCATCCTCCGTACTGCGCGCACCATGGCGGAAGAGGTGCACACGATCGTTGACCAAGCATTGACGAAGAGCTAAGGATGGATCCTGCCGTTCACTCATTGCCGTATCGGACTCTCCACACATACCAGCGCTCCCCCACGATGTGAATCCGGGGATCGATCCGACGAGCACGAGGTCGTGTTCATCGAAACGCGACGAGTGCCGGACGATATACTCTTTGTCCACCAGCCACCCGATAATGTAGGCGATCCGTTGTGCCTTGATATACTCCATCATGCGTCGCTCGACGAGAGCGTCGTACGCGGAAGCATTGACCACACCGTCGAGATTCACCACCGTGAGTTGCTCGGCAAAGTATCCGAGCGCGCCTGATTGCATCGCGCCGATGCGTGTTCCTGCAGGAAACTCTTCCCGTGCCCATAAGCCGAGATTCATGTATCCTCGCCGCGGTGGCTCGTTCGATGTGAACAGGTTGCGCAACCATTGTTGCCCCACGTTGAAAGCGATAATCAGACAGACCAAGCCCACAGGCGCGATACGGGCGATGTGTTGCGATGAAGGAAGATGTGTGAAGAACAGATCGGTGCAGAGAGCCATGAGCAGAAGGAGGACAACACCGACCGGGAAGAGGTAACGATCGAAAAACCATGGTGTGAAGAGGTACTACACGTAAGCTGCCGTCAAGAATGCGACAAAGAGCAGAGCCGGCATGAGCACGTGAAGGCGTTCACGGATTGCGGCAAGCGGCACACGCCGCCAAACAACGACCGCACTCAACAAAACGATCAGCAAGACCTGAACCCAGTTGTTCTTGACAATTGTGCCGGCTGCACGCCGGAGCATCGGAAGATAGAGGTTCTCGATCGTCGGATGATGGTGAACGTCTGCAAGAGAGTTGAAGTGAACGGCTTTACCGCTGATAGGGAAGAGGAGGTTGGTGTATCCATACGCATACATCGCCCAGGGGAAAACGCGCGGCGAGTGTTCCTGCAACCATGCGCAGCAACGCTATGCTTGTTCGCGTGTCCCATTGTCGTCGGTGTTGCCATACGAACATTGCCGCGAGAGCCACTGCCAGCAAACCGGTGTCGATGCGCGCGAGGATGGCGCCTCCGAGCAAGAGACCGAGGAAAAGATAATGACGGAGTTGTCCCGTTGTTGTGTATCGATGGTTGATGGAGTGAAAGTACGTGAGCGAGGCGAGAATGAAAAAAACCGCGATGAGCGTTTCTAATCCATTCAACGCCATGCTGAGGGTGTAAGGGCTTGCTATCCAAGCCACGGATGCGACGATCGGCGTCGAAGCGAATGAGCTGAGCCGTCGAACGAAGCGATGAAGGACGAAGAGTGCGAGCGTGTCGAACAATGTGAGAAGGAGCAGAGCTGCACGAAGCGGAGCGAAGTGGTCGTTCGGGAAGAGGACGAACGCGGGAGCAATGAGGAACACGGAGAGCGGCTGAAACCCGTTCGTAAACGCATTGCCGTAAAGCGGACCAAGTCCGCGAGCGATGTTTCTCGCGATCGTCAGCGCAAGGTATGTATCGTCGGTGAGAGTGCGTTGGTCAACGGCTTCAAGCGGTTGTAATGCCGCAACAAGGCGCAGAGCAGTGTTGGTGAGAAGCAAGAGGAAGAGGATTGCCGTTTCTCGGTGCGTGCGAAGGATGCGAGGAAGCAGCATGGTGCACTCCGCGTTAGCGCGAACATATCGCCGCAGCAACGATTGCTGCCGTCTCTGTACGGAGTCTTCGTGGTCCGAGACTCACCGACTGGAATCCTGCTGCGCGTGCTGCCGAAACTTCTTCGTCGGAGAAGCCGCCTTCGGGCCCAATGCAGACGACGATGGACGAGGCATCTCGGATTACCTCACTCATCATCGGGCCCGCAACCTTTTCATGAGGAAGAAGTTTCAGTGATGAGTCCGGAATCGAAGCAAGGAAGTCGTGGAACGAGTGCAGGTCGTGGATCGTCGGAAGGACGCAGCGCTCGGATTGCTTCATTGCTGCGAGAGCGATCTTCTGCCAGCGCGTGGTCTTTGCATGAGAAGGGAGCGTACGCTCGGTTTGCAGTGGCACAATGGCATTGACACCCAGTTCGGTACACTTCTCGACGAGTATGTCGAAACGCGAGCTGTTTTTCAGAACGGCGGCGGCGATCACCACGTCACGAAGCTGCTCGTGCAGACGATCGTGACGTTGGAGAATCCGGCAGCGGGCAGTACGTTTGGTAAGCTCTTCGATGCGCACGTCGTAGGCATGTCCCACACCATCGACCACACAAATCTCGTCGCCAACCTTCTTCCTCATGACGTGAGTCAGATGAGCGAACTCTTCTCCCTCGATCGTGAGCGAGTGAGCGAGAATGAACGTAGGAGGAGAGTAGAAAAACTCCATCAGAAGGACGAACGCAAAACGAGTATGACTTGCCCCTTTCCGAACCGATTCCAAGCGTATTCGGTGCGCAGCACGACGTCGTAGGGCAGGAGGAAGACGATGCCGCCTCCATAGCCGGATGCGATGCTGTCGAACGACACGTTCTCGCCGCGAAACCACGTGGTTCCTGCGTCGGCGAACAGTTCGAGACTTATGCCGAACCGCCAGATGGAAAACTCCGGCGGAATGTCGAGAGCCGTGAAATGGATGATGCGCGGCTTGAGCAGAGGAAATCGTAGTTCAACCGAAGCCCCGGCGATGTTCTCTCCTTCAAAAATGGTTTTGAAGAACCCGCGTATTCTCTCACCGTAGCCGAAATACGAGCGAGCAAAGGTCGGAACCGTCCCCCCCGATACGAAGGAGGCGAACGCTCGAGTAGCCAGTGTCAGGTTGAAGGGGAGCGGCGTGAAGCGCCGCACGTCTGCACCCACGCGCGTGAAGCTCAAGATTGTCTCTCCGAAGCCGTACTTCGTTACGTACGCGCTGGCGAACGTGCCGCTCGACGAGTAGTCACGTAAGTCGCGGGAATCGTGCGCAACGCTGAGGGTGCCGTAAAGAAACTTGTCGGATCCGCTGGGATTGACCGTCCTCCCCGGACGAAATTCGGTGACGTCCACAATCTGAAAGCCCACGTTGACAGCGATCGTGTTGTACAAACTGAGTCGCTTGCCCAGTGTTGCATTGATGTCGTAGTGCAGTTCGTCGAAGTTGGGTGCGTTCAGCACTGTGGTTGTGCTGCGATTCCGCACCCGAAAATACGACAGTGCACCGCTGAAGAATAAGTCGTGCTCACGGTCGATCCACGGGTCGGAAAATTGGAACGCAAGCGATGGATCGTAACCGAGCACGATTGACCCGAAGAGTTTTTGATTGAGTCCCCGAAAGTTGTTGTGCAGAACCCCTGCGCCGTAGTACACTTTTTTCGGGTCGCCGTCACGAAACCCGAATAACGGCAGGGGGATGATATACCACCGCTCGCTGACATCAACAATCAGCATGTTCTTGCCGCTGAAGGGTACCACCGAAATGTCGACGCGGGTGAACAAGCCGATGCTGTAGATGCGGTTACGGTCGAACTCGATCGCCTCCGCTGTTGCCTCGACACCAGGACGCAGCGTCATCTCGCGCAGAATCACCGACTCTTTCGTTTTCTCGTTACCGAGGACGAGCACCGTATCGATTACGCCGAAGGAAACCGGTTCGCTTCGTCGGGCGGAATCGGGTTGCGCAGCCGCGTGCGTGACCCACACAAAGAGGCACGAACAAATCCACTTCATGACATCTCAACAGACGTAAAAGAAAAGCAGAAGACATCTCGACGATGGTATCTGCCGACGAGAGGATGCCGTCGTGCAAAGCGTTTGGATTGGACGTCCATTACACCGACGTACCGCTTGACGCAAGCGCTTCCTCGGTGTACGCTTCCATCGGCGGGCACGCACACATGATATGCCGGTCGCCATAGGAGTTGTTGACACGCGCTACTGCGGGCCAAAACTTGTTCTTGCGTACGTAAGGTAGCGGGTACACCGCTTGGTAACGGGTGTAGGGATGATTCCATGTTTCGCTCAACGCTTCGCTCGCCGTGTGGGGCGCGTTCTTGAGCACATTGTCGGTGCGATCCGCTTTCCCGGTGACGACTTCCTCCATCTCGCGGCGAATCATCAGCAAGGCTTCAACAAAACGGTCCAGCTCTGCCTTCGACTCGCTTTCTGTCGGCTCTATCATCAATGTGCCCGGAACAGGAAACGAGACCGTCGGCGCGTGAAAGCCGTAGTCCATTAGGCGCTTGCCGATATCTTCTACCTCTATGCCTGCACTCAGCTTGAATGCACGCGTATCGAGAATGAACTCGTGTCCCACGCGACCGTTCCTGCCTTGATACAGGACCTTGTATGCCTTCTCGAGTCGTGCCTTCAAGTAGTTGGCGTTGAGGATGGCGTACTTCGTTGCATTTATCACTCCTTCCGCGCCGAGCATGGTGATGTAGGCGTAGGAGATGAGCAAGATGCTTGCACTTCCCCATGGTGCCGATGCGACCGCAGGAATGGCTTTCTCTCCTCCCGTCTTCACCAACGGATGACCCGGAAGATACGGCGCGAGATGAGCTGCCACACAGATGGGTCCCATACCGGGTCCGCCGCCGCCGTGCGGGATGCTGAACGTTTTATGAAGATTGATATGGCAAACGTCCGCGCCGATCACTCCCGGACTGGTGAGTCCTACTTGCGCGTTGAGGTTGGCGCCATCCATATACACTTGTCCGCCGTGCTGATGCACGATAGCGCAAATTTCGCGGATGTCTTCTTCGAACACGCCGTGCGTTGACGGATACGTTACCATCAACGCTGCGAGATTGTTTCTGTGTTCTTCCGCGCGAGAGCGAAGATCGGCAACGTCGATGTTTCCCTGCCGATCGGTCTTGACGACCACGACGCGCATGTTTGCCATGACCGCGCTGGCGGGGTTGGTGCCGTGTGCTGATTGTGGAATGAGAGCGACGTTTCGGTGCCCCTCGCCGCGATCGCGATGATACGCGCGAATCACCATCAGTCCGGTGTACTCACCTTGCGCGCCTGAGTTCGGCTGCAACGATGCAGCATGGAGTCCGGTCAAGATGCAGAGCTGGCGTTCGAGGGCGCGAAAAATCTCGTGGTAGCCTTCCGCTTGATCGAGCGGAACGAACGGATGGAGCGATGAAAATGCGGGCCACGTGATCGGCAGCAGTTCGGATGCGGCGTTCAACTTCATGGTACACGACCCGAGCGGAATCATCGAGTGGGTCAAGGAGAGGTCCTTGTTCTCCAATGATTTCAGATAGCGCATCATCTCGGTTTCGGAATGGTACGAGTTGAACACCGGATGCGTCAAGAACGAGCTGCGGCGAGCGAACGGTTCAGGAAATGAAACGTCGATGCCCGACACCATCGCCGCGGTCACGTTGAGTTCAAACTTGATTTCTGCCGCCTGCGCAAAAATGGCAACGATTGCCTTTACGTCGTCGGGTGTGGTGGTTTCATCCAATGCGATACCGATGGTATGCTCGTCGATGTAGCGAAAGTTCACGCCTGCTGCAACAGCGATGGCGCGAATCCGCTCTGCTGAACCGACCTTGACGCGCAACGTGTCGAAGTACACCGCGTTGGCTTGCTCGTAGCCGAGCTTCACCAACTGTTTCTCTAACGCCACCGTCAAGCCGTGCACGTTGCGTGCGATGCGCGTGAGTCCTTCAGGACCATGATAGACAGCGTACATTGCCGCCATGATTGCCAAGAGCGCCTGTGCCGTGCAAATGTTGGAAATTGCCTTCTCGCGACGAATGTGTTGCTCGCGTGTTTGCAGCGTCATGCGGTAGGCCGTGTTGCCGTGCGCATCGATAGAAACGCCGATAATGCGTCCCGGCATCGAGCGGATGAACTCGTTCTTCGCTGCCATGAACCCCGCGTGCGGTCCGCCGTAGCCCATAGGGACGCCGAACCGCTGCGCCGATCCGATCACGACATCGGCGCCGAACTCACCCGGTGGTGTCAGCAGCACCAGACTCAGCAAGTCCGCGGCAACCACCACCAAGGCTCCTACATCGTGTGCCATGTGAATGAAATCGCGGTAGTCGCGCAGCGCACCATCCTGCGCCGGGTACTGCAAGATAGCGCCGAAATAACTCTCATCGAGACGATGATTGACATGGCTGCCCAGCACCAACTCCAACCCTAATGCCGAAGCACGCGTCCGCAGCACATCGATCGTCGTCGGCAACACGGTGTCCGACACAAAGAATTTGGACGCATGTTCCTTCCCTGCATTTCGTCTGACAATGCTGTGCAGCATCGTCATCGCCTCGGCGGCGGCTGTCGCTTCGTCCAACAACGAGGCGTTGGCAACATCCATCTTGGTCAAATCCATCACCATCGTTTGAAAGATGAGCAACGCCTCCAGGCGTCCCTGGGCAATCTCGGGTTGGTAAGGTGTGTACTGCGTGTACCAACCCGGATTCTCCAAAATATTTCGCTGGATCACCGGCGGGGTCACCGTCCCATAATAGCCGAGGCCTATGTATGTTTTGAACAGCGTGTTTTTCTCAGCAATTGTTCGCAGGTGTTGTAGGAAGCGATGCTCGCTCATTGGCTCGGGCAACGGCAGCGGCTCGTTCAGTCGGATATTTGCCGGAATGGTTTGATTGATCAACTCGTCAAGCGAAGCGACGCCGATGGTATCGAGCATTGCTTGCAGGTCGGTTTCGTTCGGTCCGATGTGACGCGTTTGGAACCGTTCTTCTTCATACGTGAACGAAGTCATGTTCTGGTCGAAAACGGATTGTTAGAAACGATGTGGTGAAAAGGGACCGATCTAATGTAAGAAAAATGGGTGTAAAAGGTTGCGCCCTACTGGAGCGCAAACGGTCTGGTCCTGCTCCACATCTTTTTTGGAAAAATGAACGTCGAAGAAAGGAGTGGTGAGAAGTCTATTCGTGTTCGGCGTGCGGTGAACTCAAGAGACGTTGCAACCTTTCGAGCGCGATGCTTGCAGCGGCTTGCTCGGCTTCCTTCTTGTTCTTCCCGATCCCGATTCCTTTACGCTTTCCGCCGATCGTCACCTCAACGGTGAACGTGCGATCGTGGTCGGGTCCTTCCTGTTTGATGATGGCATAGCGCGGCACACCGAGTCCGTGTGCTTGAGCGAACTCCAAGAGCATGCTCTTGTAATTTTCGTCGGATGTGACCACCGTGCGATTTTCCAGAGCTTCCGTGAGACGGCGCTCGATGAACTGTTTTGCCGCCTCGAAGCCGCTGTCGAGATAGATCGCGGCGATGAGCGCCTCGAACGTATCGGCGACGATCGTCTCGGACCCTTTGCCCATCGATTGCTGCGCACTTTGACTCATGAGGATGAAGTTGGCGAGCTGAATGCTCTTAGAATACGCAACGAGCGCTTTGCGGTTCACCAAACGCGATCGCAGCTTCGTCAACTCTCCTTCAGGCGCATCAGGAAAATGGTGGTAGAGGTACTCGCCCACGACGAGGTTCAAAACGGAATCACCCAAGAATTCCATACGCTCGTTCGATTGGCCCCGCTGATTGAATTGTTGCAGATAGGAGCGATGCACGAGTGCCAGCATGAAAAGTTCGCGATTGCGAATCGTGTAGCTGATGGCACGCTCAAGCTCATCAAGAGGGGAAGGGAGTGAAGGTTTGGATTGTGGCTCCCTGTTCGAATCTTGTGTGTGGGAAGACTCGATCGGAGTGCTGCGCAGCTGCGCAGCACCGAGGAGTGCTTTCAACCACCGCATGGTGCACCTGCTATGCAGTGAACTTCTTGACAATCAATGTTGCGTTCTTGCCTCCGAACCCGAACGTGTTGCTCAGTGCGTATCGGACGGTCCGCTGCTTGGCAACGTTTGGCGTGTAGTCCAGATCGCATTGCGGATCGGGGTATTCGAGATTGATCGTTGGGGGAATGGTATCGGTGTAACATGCCATGATGCACGCAATCGCTTCGATAGCACCCGCAGCGCCCAACAGGTGGCCCGTCATCGATTTTGTGGAGCTGATACTCACTTTTCTTGCGTGGTCGCCGAAGGTGGTCTTGATCGCGAGCGTCTCGGCAATGTCTCCGAGGGGAGTGGAGGTTCCGTGAACGTTGATGTAATCGATGGCTTCGGGCGCGATGGTAGCGTCCCTGAGAGCACGTTGCATCGAGCGAACAGCTCCCTCGCCGCCTTCGGGCGGCGCGGTGATGTGGTACGCATCGGCCGTGTAGCCGATTCCCACAAGCTCGGCATAGATGCGCGCCCCGCGCTGGAGAGCCAAGTCCATCTCTTCGAGGACCAGCGTCGCGCCGCCTTCACCCATCACAAAACCATCACGCTGTGCATCGAAGGGGCGACTCGCTTTCTCCGGTGCATCGTTGCGTGTGGAGAGTGCCTTCATGGCGTTGAACCCGCCCAATCCCATCGGCGTGATGGGCGCTTCCGAGCCGCCGCAAATCATCACGTCGGCGTCGCCGTACTGGATCAAGCGCGCCGCTTCGCCGATAGCGTGATTGGATGTTGCACACGCCGACACCGTCGCGAAGATCGGGCCCTTGCAAGTGTACTTCATCGAGATGTACCCCGCAGCAATGTCGGGGATCAGCATCGGGATGAAGAAGGGACTGATGCGGCGAGGTCCCCCGTCTCGATATTGAATGAATTGATTGTGATACGTAATCATCCCGCCGATGCCCGAACCGTACACCACGCCAACGCGATCGGGGTCCAGGTCTTTCAGGGGAACGCCCGCATCTGCTACGGCTTCATCGGTGGCGACCATCGCATACTGCGCAAACGGGTCCATACGCTGCGCTGTCTTGCGGTCGAGGTAGTCGGTCGCCTTGAATCCCTTCAACTCGCAAGCGAAGTGGGTGTCGTATTGCGACGTATCGAAATAGGTAATGGTTGCTGCGCCGCTCTTTCCTGCAACAAGGCTTTCCCAGAAATCCTTCGCGTTCAAGCCGATAGGCGTCACGGCACCGATGCCGGTGATGGCGACTCTCCGTCTCCCATTCATCGTTGTGTACCCGGTCGTTGAGGAAAATCCATGCCGCGTGAAGCCCGCATGGAGTGTTTATGCCGCTTTCGATTTGATATAGGCGATTGCGTCACCGACGGTGGCGATCTTCTCTGCATCTTCGTCGGGGATGGTGAGATTGAATGCCTTCTCGAACTCCATGACCAATTCGACGGTATCTAATGAATCAGCGCCAAGGTCGTTCGTGAAGGATGCTTGAGGCGTGACCTGCGCTTCGTCCACGCCCAGCTTGTTCACGATGATCTCCTTCACCTTTGCTTCGATATCGACTGCCATGAGTTGTCCTCCTGTATAGTGACTGGATGTTGTGCAGATGAGTGATAGTGTTGTTGTGCTACATTCTCAAGCCGCCGTCCACGCAGAGCACCTGTCCGGTGATGTAGCTTGCGTCGCCGGAGGCAAGAAAGCGAACCACCGATGCGATTTCATGTGCCTCAGCGGTGCGCTTGAGCGGAATTAGATCGGCGAGTGCTTTCTTTTGTTCATCGGTCAGCTTTTCCGTCATGTCCGTTTGCACGTAGCCGGGTGCTACTGCATTGACTGCAATATTGCGAGAACCCAGTTCTTTTGCAACCGCTTTGGTGAAGCCGATGATACCCGCCTTCGAAGCGGCGTAATTGGCTTGCCCCGCATTGCCTGTGATGCCGACAATGGAGGTGATGTTGATGATCCTGCCGTTTCGTTGACTCATCATCGGCCGGCAGGCGGCTTTGGTGTAGTTGTACACGCTCTTGAGATTGTTGGCGATGACCGTGTCCCAGTCCTCTTCGCTCATGCGCAGCAGCAGCCCGTCCTTCGTGATGCCGGCATTGTTGACGAGTACGTCGAGCCTGCCAAATTCCTTGACGACCGCATCGACGATCTCCGCAGCGCGTGCGGTGGAGACCGCATCGGCTTGATATGCGCGCGCAGTGCAGCCTTTGGCGGTCAGCTCATCAACCAACGCGTCTGCTTGAGGCACAGAGCTTTTGTAGGTAAAGGCAACCTTTGCTCCAGCTTCTGCAAGCGCCGTCACAATCGCGCGCCCGATGCCGCGCGTTCCTCCGGTTACTAACGCTGTGGTGTTGTCGAGAATACCCATAGGCGATGTCGTCTAACCATGTCAAGCTGTTGTTACTGTGGTTCGTGCTTTTTGCAAGGAAGCATAATACTCTTCGAGTTGTGCGTATCCGTCCTCGCCAAGCAGATAGGTCAGCTCCGCTTTGCACGCGCGGAACAGAGGCGTTGGGTACGCCGTGCTGACCGAGCAACATGGTTCCTCCCCTTGCAGCATCGGGTCGAACCCGATCACTGAGTCCTCGATCACAAGAGGGAAGAGGACGCAAAACAGGGGCTTCCACGCCCACGGATGTTCGCCTGCGGCAACTGCTGCGCGCTGAATGCTGCATCGTCCCTCAGCGTCCAGAAACGCGCATTTGTCGTTGACGACAGCAGTGCCGATGCAACGACCGGACGGGAAGTCGGAATCTTCCTCCACCACGCCATCGAACCATGCCTGTTCGTTGCACGATTGTGACTCATCCATCTGCTGCTTGATAAGTTCTCGGCGTTGCAGAATCGCATCATGCTCGCGTTCATCCACCCACACGCCACTCGAGCAGCAACGCGATGTGCAGGCACAAGGGCCGATGCCTTCGGCATATCCCTTCTCGAAGAGTTCGTTCGAGATGAAGAAAGATTTGATCTGCAAGCGCGTCTCTGCCATGGAGTTGTTCGCTCAGGCTGTCTGAATGTCGGCGAGCCTGTCCACGCCTTGCACGGTGGCGTTCGGTGCGATGCGTTTGATCAAGCCCTGCAGTACCTTGCCGGGTCCAATTTCGACGAACGTATCGGCGCCGTCGCGCACCATGTGGATGATGCTTTCCTCCCATCGTACGGGACTTGTCAGTTGCCGGAAGAGCACGTCGCGAATCTCCTCGGCTCTGGTCACCGGCTCGGCGGTGACGTTGCTGTATACCGGGATAGTAGCGTCGTGCAATGGCGTTTCTTCCAATTTCTTTCTCAATGCGTCGCGGGCGCTTGCCATCAGCGTCGAGTGAAACGCTCCGCTGACGACGAGTTCTTTCACCATCTTGGCGCCGCGCGCTTTCGCCAACTCCATACCCTTACGGACACCTTCGACCGAACCGGAGATCACGATCTGTCCGGGAGAATTGAAATTCGCCGGCTGCACAATGCCCACACTCGAAGCTTCTTTACATACCTGCTCGACCACATCGGGTAGCAGTCCGACGACGGCTGCCATGGTGCCGCGTTGCTCCTCTCCGGCTTGCTGCATCAGTTCGCCGCGCAAACGAACGAGGTTCAATCCATCTTCGAAGGCAAGGGCTCCTGCAGCGACCAGCGCAGTATATTCGCCCAACGAATGACCTGCAACCATCTCGGCGGTCTTACCGGTCAACTTGCGGAGTGCGACGATACTGTGCAGAAAGATCGCCGGCTGTGTGTTGCGCGTCTGCCGTAGTTTCTCCTCCGGACCTTCGAAACACAGCTTACTGAGGGCAACGCCGAGCAGCGCATCAGCTTGTTCGAACAGAGCACGCGACAGCTCGTCGGCGTCATAGAAATCTTTGCCCATGCCGACATACTGCGAACCTTGTCCGGGGAAAACGAATGCGACTTTGCCCATCAGCCCTTTGCGTCCTCCGCCGACCACTTCAGGAGTGCTGCGCCCCACGTGTAGCCCGCCCCGAACGTTGCAATGACGATCGTGTGCCCCCGCTTCAACTTGCCCATGTGCCACCATTCCGAAAGGCACAGCGGTACCGTCGCTGCTGTGGTGTTGCCGTACCGGTCGATGTTGACCATAACTTTCGATTTGTCGAGTCCCATACGCTCTGCCGTTGCGTCGATGATCCGCAAGTTTGCTTGGTGTGGGACGAGCCAATCCACATCGTTGCCGGTCAGATTGTTGCGTTTCAAGATTTCGACAGAAACATCCGCCATACCCATCACGGCTACTTTGAACACGCTCTTGCCGTCTTGATACAAGTAGTGCCAGCGTTTCTCCACAGTTTCGTGTGTCGGAGGATTGAGACTGCCGCCGCCTTTCATGTGAAGATAACTTGCGCCTGAACCATCGGCATAGAGGATAGAATCGAGCAGACCGACGGACATGTCCTCCGTGGGTTCGAGGAGCACTGCAGCGGCCGCATCACCGAAGAGGATGCAGTTGTTTCGATCGGTGTAGTCGGTAATGGCGCTCATCTTGTCGGCGCCGATGACCAAGACTTTCTTGTGCGAGCCTGTTTCGACGAACTGAGCGGCGGTGACCAGTGCATACAGAAAACCGGAACAGGCGGCAGAAAGATCGAATCCCCATGCCTTTTTTGCTCCGAGTTTTTCCTGGATGAGACAGGCGGTTGACGGGAAGAACATGTCGGGCGTGATGGTCGCAACCACGATCAGATCGATCTCCATCGGGCTGATACCCCGATTGTTCAGCACCGCGCGCGCGGCTTCCACTCCCATATCGGAGGTCGCGCCTTGTTCGAGGATCCGACGCTCGCGAATGCCCGTGCGCGTCCGAATCCACTCGTCGGTGGTATCCACCATTTTCTCGAGATCGAAATTGCTCAGGACTTTGTCCGGCACATAATGCCCGACCGCCGTGATGGTTGGTCGAAGTTTTTTGTCAGCCATTGTTTCTTGTCATGCTCCTTGATCGATGCTGCGCGTTATGCATAACGCAACATCGCTTCTTGAATACGTTTGTTCACCTTCCGCACCACGATTTCTTCCGCACGCAGGATCATGTTCTTGATCGCCTTCGGGGTCGAGCCGCCATGACCGATGATGGACACGCCGTTGACACCGAGCAGCGGTACGCCACCATGTTCCTGATAGTCCAATTCTTTCATGACCGAACGGAGGCTGTTGCGGGCGACGAGGGCGATGAGCTTGTTGAACACACTCTTTTTGGCGAACATGGTAAACTTATGCTTGAAGAACGACGGGACACTCTCGCCAAACTTGAGCAAGATGTTTCCGACGAACCCATCGCACACAATCACGTCCACTTTGCCGTGCAGAATGTCGCGTCCTTCGACATTGCCGTAGAAGTTGAGTCCGCTTTTCTTCAGAAGAGCAAACGCTTCGAGTGTAAGCTCATTCCCCTTGTTTTCCTCTTCACCGATACTGAGAAGTCCGATCGAGGGGTTTGCTTTTCCCGTCATGGCTTCGACGTAGATCGAGCCCATGACAGCGAACTCCAAAAGGTGCCGTGGCTTGCAGTCCACGTTCGTGCCCGCATCCACCAACAGGCTCGCCGAGCCGGTAGTGGGGATTAGCGCGCCGATTGTGGGTCGCCCGACGCCTTTCATTCTTCCAAGGATCAATGTGCTGGCCGAGAGCATAGCGCCGGTGTGACCCGCACTCACGAAGGCTTCGGCTTCTCCCGCTTTCTGTAGCCGCATGCCGACAGCAATCGAGGAATCTTTCTTGGTCTTTACGGCGGCTGTCGGGCTGTCTTCGAAATCGATGACTTCCGCGGCATGGACGATGCGGAGCGCTCCCTGGGGTAATCCGGTAGTTTGTAGCCGAGCGAGTTCACGTTTGATGCTTTCCTCTTTACCGACGAGCAGAAGGGAGAAGCGATAGCCAGTTTCGATCAAGGCTTCAACCGCACCGGCAACAACGTGGTGCGGCGCAAAATCTCCTCCCATTGCGTCAACGGCTATACGTATGTGTTCGTGTTGAGAAGCCAAGAAGGTCACTACGCTCGAAGAGAGTGGGGATGAGCGCTGCGCGTCAGGCAGCCTTCGGAGCTATGATGAAGCGACCGTTGTAGAATCCGCAATTGGGGCAGGCGCGATGAGGCAATTTCATCGAATGACAATTGGGGCACTCTGCCTTTGCCGCCGCGGTTGCCTTGTAATGCGTGCGACGCTTCCGGCCGCGGGTTTTCGAATGTCTGCGTTTGGGATTTGGCATTGTAGAAAAACTCCTATACTCACGAATGCTTACACATCAGTAGTTGTTTTGTAGTCTGCGCAGTTCATCCCACCGAGGGTCGAGCTCTTCTTCTTTACACGAGCACGCGCCGCTGTTGAGGTTCTTTCCGCAGTGCGGGCACAAGCCTTTGCAACTTTCCTTGCACAGCAGCTTCAGCGGTATCGCTAGGAGCAACGTTTGCCGCACATCATCGGCAATGTCGATGATGTTTTGGCTGGGAGAAAGCATCTGGAATTCCACCGGATCGAGGTGCGCAGTTTCTGCTCCTTCCATCATGTAGAACAGGCGGTAGGAGGGTGTCAACTCTTCCTCGAAGTCACTGACACAGCGATCGCAGGCGAATGTACCGACCGTGCGAATCGAGGACGTCACCAAGATTTGGTTGGGCGACTTGTCCAGCGTTGTCTCGACCACGACGGTGTGGTGGAATGCCGTGCCTAGTTCCAACACTTCCGGCTGAACCGTAAACCGATAGTGGTGGAGACCCTCAGAAAGACCGCCAATCTGAATTTTCATGGTGTCACCCCCTTACGGTTCGCATCGGAAATCAAAAAAACCGTCAAAAATATAGGCATTTGCGATGCGAGAGTCAAGAAAAGCCCATGCGTACCCATCCGTGGCGCATGGGCTTGGAGGATGACAATGTGCAAGTGGCAGGGAGATCAGTCTTGCTTTGCGGCGGGAACGTTCTCCAGCAACTGCGTCTGCACGAACTGCACCGTCTCGGCGAGTGCATCGCGGAACTTGTCGAAATCTTCTTTGTACAAGAAGATCTTGTGCTTCTCGTACTCGTCTTCGCCAACGCGTTTGCTCTCGGTGACCGTGATGTAGAAATCCTTTTCGGATTTCGTTGCCTTCACGTCGAAAAAGTACGTGCGCTTTCCTGCACGCACACGCTTGGTGAAGAGCTCCTCTTTGTAGCCGTTGTTCTCCAAGGTCTACACCCTCCTGATTATGTTTGATGGTTGTGATTGATAGGTGCCTCGCTGCCGGCAGCGTTCCAGCAGCGAGGCGGTGGATTATGTGATGATGTGTTGAGCGAATCTTCTACTTTCGTATCACGGCGACTTTTCCTTTGCCCACCTTGTCCTTGATTGTTTCGGAATAGGCGATGACCAGATAAATGCCGGAGGCAACGTCGTTTCCCTGTTCATCTTTGCCGTCCCAAAATCCGATGCGCCCTCCCGGTGTCGGCAGTTCGCGCACCACACGTCCGTCGATCGTCATGATTTTGATTTTCGAATTCTCGACAAGGCCGTCGATTGTCAGCGGCACAGCGCAGGGAAGCCGATAGGGATTGGGGGACAAGGTCAGTGCATCGAAACTGAGCTTGGGTTCCACCGCTGTGGTGGTCAAGCTCGCTAGCCCGTTTGCCGTTCCGAAGTACACCGTTCCGCACCGACCGTCAATGGCAATGCTGCGAATCTCGTTGCTAATCATCTTACCGTCGGTGTTGGCGAGTGTGTATTGTGCGAGCGTCTGTGTGCCATCGCGCGAGAGAAGGATGACGCCTTCGTTCGTCCCGACCCATTTCTGGTTGAGTGCATCCACAGCGATGCTATTGATGGTAACGCCGCTGAGCGGCTTGTAGCTGGCGATTGCCCCGCTGCGGGTCGGATTGCCGGGATCGAGGATGATCGCAATGCCGCGGTCGGTTCCTACCCAAATATCTCCGTCACGATCCATCACGATCGTGCGAATGACACTACTCGGCAAACCACTCGATCCGGTGAGATGATAGTCGGCGATACTGTCGGGGAGCGAACCTTTGTTGTTGAGATTCACGACGCCCAACGGTCCTACTTCCGGAATCACCGCCCACAGATTCCCGAATCGGTCGGTAAGAAGGGAGCGATCGACA
Source organism: Ignavibacteria bacterium (assembly GCA_040290295.1). Classification (GTDB taxonomy): domain Bacteria; phylum Bacteroidota; class Ignavibacteria; order UBA10030; family UBA6906; genus CAADGV01. Next base: position 146,735 of record PSMW01000003.1, on the reverse strand, counting down.
CTGAATGCCGTCAAGTACGTCGCCTTTACCCCGCCAATGAAGAGGGGAAACGTTGTCCAGGTACCGTTCGCCCTGCGAACGGCTATCACCCTGTCGTTGGCAGGAAGCAACAGGGGTATCCAGGTATTGCCTTGCGCATCGCAGGTAACGGTTCCGGTAACGATGAAGTTCGTATCAGCGGGTATGCCCTGCATGCCGACGTTTTTGCCGAAGACATTCTCGGCGAGAACCGTGTCGGTACCTTTCCGAATGCGGACGATGCCTTTCCCCCACGTGCTAATCCAGACGTCTCCATTGCAGCCGATGCTCACGCGGTAACAATCATTGGTGGGGAGAGCTGGGTTCGTTGTGCGATCGAAGGTTTTCCAATTCTTTCCGTTGAACCGGTAGAAACCATGCGCGCTCTGATTGCCCGATGCACCCCAAACCGTTCCGTCATCGTCAACCGCCACGCTGATAAACTGATTCGAGCCGGGACCGATAGGTGCGAACGACTCCCACGAGGTGCCGAAGGCAAGTACTCCTCCCCCGTTGGTTCCGACAACCGGCTTGCCGCTTGCCGTGACGACGACCGCGTTCGGCCTAAAGGGAAGGAGTGTGCCGTAACGCGAAAACACATTTTGTGTGGAGAGGGTATAGATCGAAAAGGCGCTATCGACCAGTGCCAGCAGGGTGCTGCCGGCATGCAGTGCGAGGAGGTTCTTTCCTGCGAGCGAATCCACGGCTGTCCATGTGCCACCCTCTTGTCGATACAATCCGCGATTGGTTGCGGCGTAGAGTGCGCCGTTGAAGATTGTTAGTGCGCGGATCGTCGATGCCGGCGTGCCGATGCTCTGCAATGTCCAGCTCTCCGGCGGAAGCAAATTCGGATTGGCGAGATCGGCGAAAGCAACACGGCTTGCCGTGCCCGAGGAGACCGATGCCCAAATCTTTCCTCCGAAGATCACTGCGGAACCGACAGCAACGCGAACATTGCCTGTGAACGATCCGAACTTCGTGTAGGTATCGCCGAACTGGAACCGGCTCCGATGAAAGATGCTGAGACCGAAATTGCTGCAAATCAGAAGCGTATCTCCCGTCGTGGTGAGGGAGTTGACGCGTTTGTCGATCTGATTTGCTGTGGCAATGTCGGTGATGTAGCGCCATGTTCCGGTCTGCGGCGCGTAGTAATGGATCATACCGGTGCTGCTGCCCGTCCATACTCCGCCGTTGTTGTCAACAGCAATGGCGGTGAGGTCGATCGATTTCAAGCCTTCGGCGTTGGTGAAGGTTGTATAGGAGTTCGAGCCTTCGACCCACGAAAACAACCCACCCGATGTTGCAACCCAAATGGTCGATCCGTCTCGCGTCAGAGCGCGTGCTTCCTTCATGGAGGTGTAGTTCTTCCACACTCCAACCTGTGCGAAGGCGTGCGCACAGCACACCACCGCAAGGATAATGCCGTTGCCGACTCGTGTCGTTATAACGTGTCTCCTCTCCGTTGAATAAGAATTATTCCTGGTGGTCAATAATTCTTATCAATGCTTCGGCTCGTTTCTCCCTTGAGAGAGTTGGCTGAATGTGTCTGTTAGTTCGATGGCGGTAAGCGCTGCGTCCCATCCCTTGTTGCCGGCTTTTGCGCCGGCGCGTTCTAAAGCTTGTTGGAGGTTGTCCGTCGTCAGAATGCCGAAAGCAAGAGGCATCCCCGTTTCGCGTGCAACGGTGCCGAGACTGCGCGTCACCTCCGAGGCGATGTAGTCGAAATGAGGCGTTTCGCCTCGTATGATACAGCCGAGGCAGATGAGCGCGTCGTATTGGTGAGTGCGTGCAAGCCGCAAAGCAACTTGCGGTATCTCGAACGAACCGGGGCAATAAACGACCGTAATGCGATTCTCAGGCGCTCCGTGCCGGCGAAGGCAATCCAACGCACCGTTCAAGAGGTGGTTCGTCACCAAACTATTGAACCGGCTCACGACGAGAGCGAAGGATTTTCCCTCTGCCGAAAGTTTACCTTCTATCGTTCGGATAGGCATCAGTTTCTATTATGTGCGAGTGGAATGGGGGAACGACAATCTACGGCGCATCATACCAACTTCCTCCTCGGAGATGACGTATTTGCCGAAGATCTCTCCGTCGCTTCTTCTTCCGCCATGAAAATCCGATCCGCCGCTGATGAGCAGATAGTATTCTTGCGCAATGCCCTTGTAGTACATCGTCAGTTCGGGAGAGTGCGACGGGTGAACCGCCTCGATGCCGTCAACTCCTTGCTTGATCAACTGGGCAACCACGCTCTCATCGAGCGCCTTGCCCGGATGAGCGATGAACGAAAGTCCGCCTGCCTTCGCTATCAGTTCGATAGCTTCACGCGGCGTCACCTGAACCTTCTTTTCGTATGCCGGCTTGCCGACGCCGATGTACTTGAAAAATGCCTCGTGGTAGGATTCGGCCAAGCCCTCTTCCACGAGCGCGTTTGCAATGTGCGGCCTGCCGATGGAGCCGGTTCCCGCTTTCTCCAAGACGGCGTCGAACGTCAGAGGAATGTTCAGGTCGTTCAATTTTTCCACGATGCGCTCAGCTCTGCGTCGGCGCTCCTGCCTGTAGAAATTGAGATACTGTTGCAGGTCGTCGTCTGTGTGGTCGAAGAAATACCCGAGCAAGTGAATATCCTGGTGTAGATACGAGGCGCTCAGTTCCATTCCCGGAATGACCTCGATGCCGAACTCTCTGCTCAGCGCCAATGCCTCTGGAATTGCGCCGGTATTGTCGTGATCGGTGATGCTGATGGTTGTCAACCCCACCGAACGCGCTCGTTCCATCAATTGGCGGGTTGTCAGCGTCCCATCGGAGTGGACGGTGTGCATGTGCAGGTCGATTCTACCGGCCATGCACGAGCGCAGGGAGAATGCTGAACAGGATACCCAAAGAACGGCTATAGATATCGAGCCTTGAATTTTTCATAATCGTTGATGATCAATTTCCCACGCTCCAGCTCCAAGTAGCCCTCACGAATATAATGGTGGATCATGCGGGAGATCGTTTCGCGTGAGGTACCTGCCATGTTGGCCAAGTCCTGTTGGAGCGGCAACTCATCGATTTCAACGCGGCCCTTGCGGATCTTACCGATGTCGTCGGCAAGCTGGAGAATAACGTTGGCAACTCGACCGGCGGCGTCTTTGAGCGATAAACTCTTGATTTGTGCGTCTGCTTTCCGCAGGCGCATGGTGAGTTCTTTCAATAATGCGATTGCCACGGAGGGAAAGTCGTGCAGCAGCTTGAGAAAGTCGCGACGATGAATCATGAACAGTTCCGACTTCTGAATCGCCACCACACTCGCCGAGCGAGCCAAGCCGTCCAGAATCGCCATCTCTCCGAAGAAGTCGCTCTCGCCCAAGATCGACAGGATCACTTCCCTGCCGTCGTCATCCATACGCACGACTTTTACTTTTCCCGAGATGATGACGAACAGTGCCGCCCCTGCTTCCTCTTCCAACAAAATAATGCTGCCTTTTTTGTATTTCTTTCGAACGCCTACTCTCGCAATGGTGTCGAGATCCATCACGTCCAGATCGCACAATATGGGGACGTTCTTGAGGAACTCCAACTCATCTTTCATTGTGGGATTCAGGGTGACCTCTCCAGAGAATGAATTGATCGCGCGGCGGTAAAGTCGCTCAAAATATAGCCGCTTGCCGTTAGAAAGTCAAGAAATCGTTGTGCTTCCGTTCGTTCTCTGCCCTATTCCGACAGCATGAAATACGTAAAGAGTCCAAAACTCACCTGTGCGGCTACGAGTGCCACCGCTGCCGCTGTATCGAGACGGTTGACCTCGGCCAAGCGCTTGTCGTCTCTGGTTTCGACGTACTGGCTGTAGGTATTGTCGGCTCGTACCTTGAAGTACGCCGAGGCCGCTCCCGCAAGAATGGTGGTCGCCCCCGTAAGATAGAGCCGAAGCGAAGAGGCGTGCTCCTCTTCTGCTTTGAAGATGGACTCTTCCGCACTGCTCTTCCAAACTTTTTTCAGGCTTGCCACAATAATGCCTCTTGCCGCGGACGAAAGATCGAGCGTCGTATCGGCGTACCCATGCTTGCGTAAGACGACACTCCGCAGTTCGCCTTTGCGTACGAAGGGAGTCGTACCGAGAAGAGAATCGTGGACGAGCACCTCGGCTTCCGACGGAGAGGAAAGAATCAGCAGTCGTCGTGTGAACGTGTAGCGCAGTGTAAGCGCGCCGGAAGGGGGAACCGTTATCGTGTCGCTGAGAGGATCGCTCAACCAGCTTGTGCCGTCGGGTGGCACGAGGCGAAGCATGTGTGTGCCGGGACGAATTTTTGCCGAAGTCCATGGTGTCGTCCCAAGGCTATCGCCGTTCAGATACACCATGCCACCGGCGGGATCGGTTTCGATCGTCAGCGACGTGGTCGTACTGTCGGCTTCAGCGTCGGCGGTGCGTGCATCTTGTGTGTGCGCCGCTGAGGAAACGGCACCGATGACGAAAGCCAGAAGAATGAGTCGTCGTACTGTCATAGTCTGTTCAGCGTTGCTCGGTGTGTTGCATCGGTTCCAACGCGAGCACCATCCGATCGTCGGTTGCGACAAACAGTCGTCCTCGTGCAACCGCGGGTGTGGTCTTGACTCTTCCGTTCAGGGTTTGTCTCCACACGATGGTCCCGTCTTGCACCTTCACTGCGATCAATTCCTTCTTGAGCGTTCCGACGTACGCGACAGGTCCCGACACGACCGCCGATGAGTTGATGACACTGTTAAATTCTATCGACCAACGGATCGATCCTTCGGTCGTCGAGAGTGCGAAAAGCTTTCCGGCCGTGTTGCCGATGAGAACGAGATTGCCTGCGAACGAAGCAGCGGCGTAGATCGAAGCACCGGTGGGGAATCGCCACCGTGGTGTTCCGCTTTGTGCATCGAGGGCAACAAACGTTCCGGCGAAATTGCCGATGAAGACCGTGCCGTTGTACACTGTCGGCGAGGCGAAGATTGGTGCACCGGTATCATACGTCCATCGTTCTCGACCGTTCTTTGCGTCGAGTGCATACACGTTACCGTCTTCGGCGCCGAAGATGACGGTGCCGTCGAAGAGTGCCGCCGAGGAGCGGATGCCTTTCCACCGGCGATTTTCAGGCAGCCGATAGCTCCACTCCTTTTCGCCCTTGTACTTTTCGACGCAGTAGAAGATTCCTGCCGTGGTTCCGAAGTAGAGTTTGTTGTCGAAGAATAACGGCGTGACTTCGATGTCGCCGTAGTCGCGCTTCCACAGTGTTTTGGCTTCGAACAGATCGTACGCCACGAGCGACTCGCGCGCGTCTGCCGATGCTGCGTAGACCACTGCACCGTCGATCACGGGTGATCCATGGAACGCGTCGCCCAAGGAAATCCATCCATAGCGTTTGCCGGTAAGGGCATTGAACACGAACAACTCGCCCCGCATGTTGGTGACAAACACAAACGTGTCCACCACTACCGGCGAACCATAACCCATGCTGCTGGAGAGATCGCCCTCCCACGCAATGGTAAGAGGCGGTGCGACAAGTTCGTCGGTCGCGTTCGTGCGATGGGGCGTTCGCCCAAACATGGGCCAATCACTCTCCGTCGAACGGGGAACGTGGGGCATCTTGATCCCGGAACAGCTTGCTGCCACCACCAGCAGCAGCAAGGAGTGGCTGACGTGCAGAGAGGGAATGCGGATCAGTGCCATGGTCTAAAAATCCCAGCCGAAGAAAAATTGGTGGAAGAGTCCGTCCTGCAATCGAGTAAAGTTGCGTTCGATGCGCTTGCCGATGTCGTACCGGAGGACGAGCACGCCGCCGAAGTTCATGCGTATGCCGCCGCCGATGCTGCCGAGCGTTTCGGTGTACTGCTTATCCCAAGCACTCCCCGCATCGAAGTAGAGAGCGCCGCGCAGCGATGAGAAGACGATACCGCCAAATGGAAATTGCAACGCCAACGCGTCGAGGAACGGGAAGCGCAATTCGTGACTGGTGAGCCACAGCTTTTCTCCGCGAATACTCCACCGAGGCCAGCCGCGCAAATCCCAGCTTCCGCCCATCACGAACCGGCGCGCCTCTCTGCCACCATTGTACCACAACCAATAGCGCATCGCGTACGCACTGCGTTGCGAAAGCCGAAGGTAATCGCGGTAGTCAACAATGATCGAGTAGTAATTGGCGTTGGAGTACTGAATGTCCGTGGTGTACGCCACCGTGATGCTGAAGCGGCTTCCGTCGAGGGGACCGCTTGGACCCCAGAGCGAGTTGTCGTGCACGAACGTAAGCGAGTTGGAGAGAAACAGCGCCTTGCGATCCCCGACGCGCACGTCGGCGTCCTTGTTCGAGTTACTGAGACTCACCGACGCTTCGATGCGTTGGAACTTGGTGATCGGATAACTCAATGCGAAGTAGCCGCCGAAGACGCGCTCGAAAAAAAACTCATCTCGATCGGTCAGGTCGTATCGTCGTCCGCTGAAGCGATAGATGCCATAGGCGTAGCTAGTGCGATGCTTGAGCGAAAGACGCGAGACCGCGATGTTAAAGCTGGAGAGGAGTTCGTCCTGACTCTGTGCCGTATTGTAGAGGAGAAAATAGTATTGATCGTTGCCGAGCAAATCGCTGAGTGCGATCGCCGCGCCTCCCGATGTGCCGAAGACCGGATCGGTGGAAATGGCGCTTTGCGCGATATCCAAACTGTAATCTCCCTCATAGCGGAAGCGTTTGATCTCCATCGTGCCGGCGATGGATTGCGCCTCCCAAGGTTTCTCGCGGTCGTAGAGGTCGAGCGTTACGACGCTGCGTGACGTGTCGGCGATGAGCGTTGCATTTTCGATCACGCGCAGTTGGAAGCTGAACTTTTCGAACGCGGTGAACACGATATCGCCGTCCGACGTCCATGCAGGATCGAACGCCGCCGTGACGAAGTGTGTCACCTTGCGCATGGTGCGGGTTGGGGTGCCGTGAGGCACCGTCATATCCATCATCCACACATTCTGTGCTCCACCCCGATCGCACGTGAAGGCAAGGCGCGTCCCATCCTTCGACCACGCTGGCGAAGCGTAGTTGTCCTCGCCGTAGGTCAGATAGTCGATCGCGCTCGTCTCAATGGTGTAGAGAAAGAGATTGTACTTCCCTTTCAAACCCGATGCGGTTCTGTCGGAGACGAACGCAATGCGCGTTCCGTCGGGCGACCATGCCGGGTCGCGGTCGTCGTAGTAATCGTTTGTCAGCTTCGTCAAGGCACGCGTGTGCGTATCGAGAATATAAAGATCGTTGTTGCCGGACTTATCGATCGACGAAAAGACGATCCGTTTTCCATCTGGCGCCCACGAAGCGGAGCCGATGCTCACCAACGACTTGAAGTGGAACGATTCCAGTAACGAATGGTTGACGACGTCGTAGATGTGGAGCGCGTCGTGCTCGCCGCTCTTCGTCACGAATGCCAATCGCCCGTCTTTGGTGATATCGATTCTGCCGCGCAACAAATGGAACGCCTCAAATTCGTCGGTCTTCTCTCCTTCAATCACATTCTCTGCCGCCGCGCGTGCGTATGCTTCTGCCGATGCTTCGGAACCATCGGGTTGCTGGCGCGGCTTCAAGCCTTTGCGATAGATGCCGGAGTATCCTGTTCTATTGCCGATGAAGTACACATCGCGCACGGTATCGCTTTCGAACACCACAGGTTTCGAGTTGAAGCCATCGATCACCAGTGGACGCGCTGCTCGGCTCGGCGCATCTTCCTTGGCGTAGAGGGGATAGTACCGTTTCTTGAGAGCGTAGAGCCACTCCTCGTCGAACTCCTGATAGTTCTTCCCGATGGTTAGCTTCATGACGTTGCTGAAGGAACTCTCTTTCCAGAAATTCTCCATCAAGAGCAAAATCTTCTCTTCGCCGTACGTTTGCGCGATGTACTGCAACGCGCTCTGCCCCTCTTTATACATCAAGTACGACCCGTAGATTCGATCGATGTCGTTCAAGCCAACGACGATATCGTTCAACGTCGCATCGCGCATCACCATATCGGCTTGCGTGTCCCATTCCGTTGACCAGTATTCGGCAAGCCCTTCCGTGAACCACAACGGCGGCATGCGGTCCTGCACCTTGCGGTGATCGGACATGACCCGCGCAATCTTGCTGTGCATGAACACGTGCACCAGCTCGTGGCGAATCACGTGCCTGAATTGCGCCGTCGATCCGTCCGATGGTATAACAACCCGCCCTTTGAGAAACTCGAAGAAGCCGCCGACCCCTTCGGGAATGAACCCACCGGTGGTGTTCGTCTGTTGGAAGTGGAGGTGCGAACTGTAGAAGATGAGAGGCACACGCGTGTTGAGTGTGTGGTTGAACTTCCCTTCGAGATCCTTGTACGCTTCCTCAGCGAAGTACGCGCCGCGCTCAGCCAAGGCTTGCATTTCGGGATAGTAGTAGATGTCGAAATGTTCTGTCTTCAGCACGTGCCACTCGAAGTCGGTGTACTGCACCTTGTTGCGCCCGAATGAGAAGAATTGCGCATGTGCTTCGACTGCTGCCAGCACGAACAAAAGGGGGAGAACACCACGTTGCAGCACGCTCATCGCAGAACCCATCAAGTCCACAATCGATGGTGGGACAACTTTGCTTACAATCGTTGGGGATGGTGTGTGACTCTGTAATGATGATAGGGAGAAGATGGGAGAGTTGCAAGGCATGAGCACACCTCGAGCCGACGCGAAAGGTTCCTCGCCGTCATCGGGCGAGTGGAAGCAGAATGCACATAACTTTGGCAGACGTGATGAATCCATGAGACGACAGCTCGTGTACGGACGCGATCGAGGGGGTGGGTATTGACTTTCAAATAGTGAATGTGTACGATACTGCCCGGTCGACGTACACCCGCACCAGAGCGCCGGCTCCCAGCATTCGAAGCCGGCAAACAAGCGAAGAAAGGTTGCGGCTATGAACGCCGTAGCTCCGCGTTGCCACTGCTATTCTTCTTTCCCCTGCCAAACCTCTCCCTGCTCGCCGGAGCTAACACTGTCCCGGTTGCAACCCACGATGCAACCACATTCGTGAGTGGGAGAATCGAAGCGGAGACTTACGACCAGTGATGCGATGCGGGCGATCTGCCGAGCGGAGCGTACAGCCCGACTGTGCGTGCTGAGTGCAGAGCACCACACGCACCATGAGCTCATCGGACGACCTCATGTCGGAGGAAGTATGAAACGCACAGTATGGTTTTTGCTTCTCGTTGCGGCAGGAGCAATGCACGCAAGAGCGGAATGGACGCTCATTTATCCGTACCCGCAAAACTCTCCCATTGAAGAGATGAAGTTTATCGATGCGCAGCGCGGCTGGTTCGTTACCAGTGCCGGCACAATCTGGCGAACGACCAACGGCGGTGCAACGTGGGTCAATCAACGCAAGCACTCCCAATGGGGACTTGCTGCGATCGAGTTTGCCGACCCGCTCAATGGGTGGGGGAGGAACGTACGGACCGCTGCTGCGAACGACCGACGGCGGGGAGCAGTGGTCATCGCTCGGCTACACGCCATCGCTTCTCACCCACCTTCGTTTTACTTCCCTCGATAAAGGGTGGGCTGCAACAGGCAGCGGTGCGGTGCTGCGCACATCAAATGCTGCTGCAAGTTGGGATTCGAGTTTTCAATGGCCCCTCGAATTCGATGAGGATGTATGGGTGCCGCCCGGACCGATCGTCGGATTGAGTGTGGTCGATTCCACTACTGCCTACCTGATCGGTGAGCGCCGCTTTCGACGCGGCTTTCCGGGGATGGGCAACATTATCGCTCGAACAACAAACAGCGGGGCTGTTTGGGATACCGTGCGCATCAATTTTCCCGGCTCGGTGACCGACATCGCTTTCATCAACAAATCACGTGGTTGGTACTTAACCGACAGCGCCACCGTTTTCGGTACAACCGACGGCGGAGGAACATGGCGACGAGAATTTGGTCCCATCCCAACTTCCGCTGTGCTGCTGCGCGATCTGTACACCGTCGCGCCAACGCATGCTTGGGCCGTCGGCGATCGGGGCTTGCTCGTTCGCACCACCAACGCAGGCACAACATGGGTCGAGAGCACGATCGATTCTGGAGTAGACTTTCAAAGCATCGTCTTCGTCGATCATCTCGTGGGTTGGTGTGGCGGTTCCTACGGAGAAATTTTTCGCACGAACGATGGCGGCGTAACATGGACAAGACTCTCGCGTGGCGCTCCGCATTATTTCAGGGCCGTCGAGTTTCTCACTCCGCAAAAAGGTTGGGCCGCAAGCGGATGGATTGAAGATGTACGCTTGTACCGCACGACGGATGTCGGCTTGTCGTGGTCACCGCAACTAAGTGCGACAGGCGGCTATTTCGGCGACATCGAAATGATCGACACGTTGCTTGGTTGGGCGGTCGGCTCCATCGCCTCACCGTTCAAGCTTTTCAAAACTACCAACGCCGGCGATACCTGGCAACCACAACCCTTGACGTTGGGTACCTCGGTGCAAGGTGTTGTCTTTGCCGATGCGCGCCATGGCTGGATCTATGGCGACGACGTAGGCTCTCCCGGACCCGAGTATCAAGTGGTGCACAGAACCACCAACGGCGGACAAACATGGTCGGCGGTTGTGCTGCACACGAATGCATTCACCCCTACCGTGCTCGATTTTGCTGCGTTGGATTCCCCAACTGCCTGGTGCGTTAGTCAACGCGGTGTGTACCGAACGCTCGATGGTGGAGAAAGTTGGCATATGATCTTCCATGACAGTTCCCTTGCATACAAAACCTCCATCACGTTCATCGACGCGAGCCACGGATGGATTGCGGGGGCAGACAGGGGCTTGGTGCTGCACACAACGGATGGCGGCATCAGTTGGCGGCGACAGGCGTCCGGCACGAACATGCAACTTGAATGCATCCGTTTTGCAGACACGCGGCGAGGATAGGCAGTGGGACTCGGCGTCATGATTCGTACGACCGACGGAGGACAGACGTGGTTGCAGGATTGGGTGGAGACCGCCCCCTACATGTTCGATCTTTCTCTCCTTGCGTACGCCAATACGCTTCATGCTTGGGCGGTAGGATTTTCCGGTTCGGTATTCAAGCATGAGAGTCCGCTGACCGGTGTCGTCGAAGAGCGAACCGAACCTACGCCGAGGGACATTGCTCTCTACCAAAACTATCCCAACCCCTTCAATCCGACAACCATCATCAAGTTTCAACTTCCAAGCTCCAGCTTTGTTTCACTCAAGGTGTACGATGTGTTGGGGAGAGAAGTGCGAACGTTGGTGAACGGAGTTCAGGAGCCAGGGTTCACGTCGGTGGAGTTCGATGCAGGCGATTTGCCGAGCGGGGTGTATTGCTGTCGGCTTGGTGCCGGTGAGTTTGTCGCGACAAAAAAAATGCTCCTGATCCGATAACGCACGGAGTGTTTTTTTCCTCGATCTCATCTGAAGCAGTTCTCAAACCACATCGAAACGGTCGAACGTACTCTTCGATCAAGTAAGGTAGGCCACGTCGGCGTTGTGTTGTTGGTCTTAGCGTCTCAAGTGCGAGCGTGTGAATATCTTGACCCTCAGCCCACCTCATGTCCCGTAACGCGCAAGTCCGCGTCGCGTTGCATCTTTCAACGTTGAGTTGCTCTACATTGCTGCAATGCGGCGCTGGTGAGCGGATCGGTTTGCGGTGTTCTAAATTTCAATAAAGCTTTCTCGAAATTTGTAGTTCCCGCAACCGTCGTTTCACCTTTTTTCGTCGAATTACCAGAACCAAAGGGCAATCGTCGTTGGCACCGCTGTTGTAAAGTCACCTGACAGCAACGATACCACTGCGGGTATTCGGTGCATCCACGAAGGGGCGCTCAACCGCAAGGCATTTTCCCCATCGAGCGGTGGCGGCGCGCCGGTGTTCGTTTCCATTCCTCAAGAAACATTCAGGAGGCAGCTATGAACCGACTGTATTTGTTTTTCGCTTTGATATGTTGTTTGGCATTGGTGCAACAGGATGCGCCTGCACAAACGTATCAAGGCACACAGTATTGTCAGCTTTGTCATTCGGGCGCTGCGGGCAACCAGTACACCGTATGGCAAAACACGCTTCATGCAAAGATACATCTGCGACCCGACACGATCTCCGTTCGTCCGTTGGATTGGTTCACGCGCGGGGATTCTGTGAGCGTTGGAATCGCGTCTGCCAAAGTCTATCTCAGCCGTGTCGGCAATGACTACTTCGCGCGCGTTGGGGCAGGCGGAACAAACTATAAGATTGCCTACACCTACGGCTGGGGGTTCAAACAACGCTATCTCGTCAAGATCGATACCTCGTACTATATGCTTCCCATTCAGTACAATCTGAAGGGCTACCTGAACAACACTACGGGAAGTTGGGTGCCATACAATGCGAGCAATTGGTTCAATACCGATGGGACGCCGAAGCCGATCAACAACACATTTCGCACGAAGTCATGGGACAAGAACTGCATGGGGTGTCACATCACGGGTGGACGTGTCGAGCGCGTCGTGGTAGGGACCGACACGTCGTGGCGCGCTACCTGGGCTAACAACAGTTCGGATTTGAACATGACGATCGGATGCGAGGCTTGCCATGGTCCTTCGACCGGTGGTGCCGGTCCGGGGCATCAAATGAATCCCCGTACACTGCCGAGCAAGCGTGCGAAGCTCGAGGTCTACGGCCAGTGTCACAACCGAGCGTCATCGTGGCGAGGACCAGGCTTGGTTGGGACGCACGAATACAACAAGAACGAGTTGAACAACACCTATTTCAATCCTGGCGACACCACTCATCCCCTCTCTGAATTCATGAATTTCGGAATGCCGGCAAATGGCCCTGGAGGTCCGGGCACTTGGTACGATGGCAAGACCGCTCGACAACATCACCAGCAGTATCAGGAGATTCTCGGATCCAGACACTTCACGACCCCCTTTGTCGAAATCACGTGCTTCACGTGCCACGCGTCTCACAAAGGCAGCGGTGGAAACCACTTGCTGGTGGATTCGCTTACTGTCGGTACTACTCACTTCAGGGTTGACAACGCTGACAACACGCTGTGCCTCGCTTGCCATGCAACACACGAACCATTCCAGGCAATTCAACCTGCATGGGTGCAGAACGAACCTGCCTATCGCGATTCGATTGGTCGGTACGTGAACCAGCACTCACGGCACAGCGTGTACGACCCGTTGAACACCTTGAACACTGGTGGCTCAGGTCGCTGCTCGAAGTGTCACATGGCAAAGACTGCCATCACGGCTGTAGCGTATGATATTCATACCCACACCTTTGCTGTTGTGCCGCCCGTTCAGACGTTGCGCTACAGAGACTCAACCAGAGTTGCCACCGGTATGTTGAATTCGTGTGCCGCAAGTTGTCATCGCAACCCCTCTGGGTCCACAGCGGCGGTTCCCTCGTTCGGCATCCCGACGGATCCAACCTTGACGAACTGGGCCGAGCCGACCGATCTCGCCCTTGCAGATACGCTGTGGCGCTACTGGCAGGCATGGGGCTTCACGGGAGTGCGCGAACTTGCCCACGCAGTTCCGGCAACATACACCCTCTCCCAAAACTACCCGAACCCCTTCAATCCTTCAACGCACATTATCGTTGAGCTTCCGCAGCAAAGCGATGTGATGCTGGCTGTGTACAATATCATCGGGGAGCGTGTTGCGACACTGATGCAGGGTGAATTCAAAGCCGGTCGATACGAAGTAACGTGGCAGGGAAAGGACGATTTCGGTTTGCAGCTTGCCACGGGTGTGTACTTGTACCGATTGGATGCGGGAAACACTTCAATGACGAAGAAGATGATACTCTTACGCTAGTGCCAGCGGTCGCATCTGCTGAGCATCAACTCCTGAGAGGGGTGGGAGTGTACGCTTCACCACCCCTCGTCGGATAAGCACATCGCCAACAAGTCTGCAAGACATGGGGTCCAGCATGGAACCGGTTCGTCAGAGCTGCTGGAGCTGAGCACGAGCTCAACCGATGTGCACGACGAGTTCACCAAGTGTCGATTCCGCTTCTCCTCCCCCTCTCAACGCTCTCGCGCACTGAAGCGTGAAATCGTCGCCGCTGTTACGCCGTAACTTTTGCCGTGTTAGGCACGTAAGCCAGGTGCGTTCGTGCACCAGTGTGAACGGTGGAGTTTGTGCAAGACTTTGGATAGGTTGTTGACGTTTACGTTGCGCACCGGAAGCGGTGAAGAAGTTGGATCGACGGCGAACGACCCGTCCGGTTGAGTATGTTCTTTCAAGAATTTTTCTCCATCCCCTATGCGTTAAAGCGTTGTCGCCCTTTGCGTCGCGTTCTCTGTCGTGCTTGCGCCGTTCGTTCGCAGTCAAACCGTCTCGTCCATCGACTCTTCTTTCAATCCCGATAGTGCGCTTCAACAGATCGTCGAACATCTTCAGGGGACTCCTCTCACGCTCGCCGAAGCGATCGCATCTGCGTTGCAACACGCTGCGGAGGTGAAGTCGGCCGAAGCCGCGTTGCTTGCAGCACAGGGCACCTCACGACGAGAAGCAGGAGGGTTCGATCCTACAGTGTTTTTCACGCTCGAACACCTGGATCAACATGTTCCGACCGCGTCGTTCTTTGCCGGTGCGCCGGCGCTTTCAACCAAACAAACAATCGCCAATGGAGGCGTGTCGATGCGTCTCCCGGTGGGGACAAGGCTCGAACTGTCGCTCAACAGCGTGCGACTCGAAACGAACTCCGCGTTCGCGTTCTTGAATCCTCAGTACAACGCGTTCGGTATGCTCAGCATCCGCGAGCCTTTGTTGGGAGGGTTTCATGTCTCCGCACGCAAACAAGCAGAGAAAGCTGATCGAGAGCTTGAAGCAGCGAAGGCACGTTACGACCAGGAGGTGTTGGCAGTACGCGCGGCGGTGGAGGAAATGTATTGGGATGTGTATGCTGCCGAGCACGATTTTGCCGTGCAGAAGCTAACGCGCGACCGCGCCGAAGCGTTTCTGCTGGAGACGGAGATGCGAGCGCGCACGGGCTTGATCGGTCCGAACCAAGTGGCGACCGCCAAGACCTTCTTGGCTGAGCAGGAGATTGCGATCCTCGATCGTGAAGAACAGCTCGATCGCCTGTCGGATCAGCTTGCCGTGCTCATGGGGGTGCAACCACCTTCTCAGGAATCCCGCTTCTTGGCGAAGGATACACCGCCGGATCAATCCGCGGCGGTCGAGGTGGAGGGATTGGTCGAGCAAGCGCTGCAAGCGGCGGCTGCCGACGTGGCGGCGCGGCGTGCTTTGTCCCGCGCTGCGTTCTGGGAAGCTTTGCCGCATGTTGATGTGGTCGGCACAATTGGTGGGAGCGGACTTGCCGGCTCCGATCGTGACGTCGTTTTCGGCTCGGACACGCTCCGTACAACGCGTGGCGGCGTGCTGAGCGATGCGTTGAGGCAAGCGCTGAAGCGCGAGTTTCCGAATTGGAGCATCGGTCTTGAGGTCACCATTCCAATCGGACTGCGGAGCGGTCTCGGCGAGCAGGATCGCCTGGAAGCCGAGGTGATGCTCGCTGAACAGCGAG
>PSMW01000003.1:123927-131182 GCA_040290295.1 Ignavibacteria bacterium | reverse complement strand
CTACCGTGAAGTGATGAACGGGAGGAAGCGTCTGATCGCTGCTCGCAACGGCGTCCAAGCCGCGCAAGAGCAGGATGCAAGCGGCCATCGACGGCAGCAAGGAGATCGGCTTCGCTGTTGTGGCGACGACGATTGCCTTGGTTGCCGTGTTCGTTCCACTGGCGTTTCTCACGGGTACGGTGGGGAGATTGTTCAACGAGTTCGGCATCTCGCTCGCTGTCGCCGTTCTCATCTCCGGCTTCGTTGCGCTGACGCTGACGCCGATGCTCTCTTCGAAGATTCTACGACCGTTCCACCGCGCCAGCGATAGTTGGGCTTCTCGCTCGTTCGATGCGTTCTTCGAGTTCCTCGACAAGCGCTATCATCGCATACTGCAGGGTGCGTTACCCCGCAAAGGGTGGATGCTCGGCGCAGCCGCTGCCATCGTCGTGCTGAGCGTCGTCTTGTTCCGCTTCGTGCCCAGCGAGCTTGCACCGGTGGAAGATCGCAGTGTTGGATTCGGCATCGTGATCGCGCCGGAAGGCGCAACGTTGCAATACACCGATCGCTACATGCAGGAAGTCGAGCGGCGGCTGCTCGCCTTGCCTGAGCGCGAAGGTCTGTTCACGGCGGTCGGGCTTGGCTTCGGCGGTCCAGGGCGCGTCACCAACGGGTTTTTGTTCCTCCGCTTGAAACCCCACAGCGAGCGGACCAAGACGCAACAGCAGATCGTGCAGGAGGTGTTTCCTCAACTCATCTCCATTCCCGGTGTGCTCGCGTTCGTTCTTAATCCCCCCAGCCTCGGTGGTACGTTCAGTTCGAGTCCTGTCGAGTACGTTCTGCAAGCCGACAGTTACGAAGAACTCAATACCGCCGTCGGCGTGATGATGGCCGAGGCATCGAAGTTGGGCTATCTGGTGAATCTCGATACGGACCTTCGCCTGAACAAGCCGCAATTGGACTTGACCGTTGATCGCGAACGCGCAGCGGGCGTCGGAGTATCGCTTGCCGATATCGGTTCGAGGCTCGAGACGTTCCTTGGTGGGCGCGTCGTCACCAATTTCAAAAGGGGAACAAAGCAGTACGACGTCATCCTCCAAATGAAACCCGCTGCCCGCTCGACACCGGAGTCCATTCGCGACATCTACATCCGCGGCAGTCGGGAGGTGGTGCAGTTGGCGAACGTGGTACGCGTCGAGGAGACGCTCGCACCGAAGGAATTGAATCACTACAATCGCGTACGGTCGGCAAAGTTGACGGCGACGCTCGTTCCCGGCGCCACCATCGGGAAAGCCCTCGACGATCTCGACCGCATCGCAAGCGCAAAGCTGCCCGCAACGATGAAGCGCGACTACGCAGGGCAATCGCTCGAATACAAATCCTCCAGCTCGGCGCTCTATGTGATGTTCCTGCTTGCAGTGGTGTTCATCTATCTCGTCTTGGCGGCGCAGTTCGAAAGTTGGATTCATCCTCTCACCATTCTTTTTGCCGTGCCGTTGGCGGTGTTCGGCGCATTGTTGACGCTGTTCGTCTTCGGACAAACATTGAACATCTACTCCCAAATCGGACTCATTATGTTGATCGGCTTGGTGACGAAGAATTCGATTCTGATCGTCGAGTTTGCGAACCAGCTTCGCGCGCGCGGCATGCAGATCACCTAAGCGGTTATCGAAGCAGCGGCTATTCGTCTCCGCCCGATTCTCATGACGTCGTTCTCGACTATCTTCGGCATTTTGCCTATCGCCATCGGTTTAGGCGCGGGGTCTGAGGCACGCAGACCGCTGGGCTTGGCGGTGGTGGGTGGAATGCTCTTTTCTACCTTCCTGACGTTGGTGCTCGTGCCGGTGATCTATACGCTTCTGGCGCGCTTCACCCGGGCAGTGCCGGTTGCTCAGGAAGTCGTTGCACAAGAAGAGAAGGAGCGCAAACCACAAGTATTTGTCGCGGAACTGCGTTGATCAGATCGTTGAAGTCGGAAGATTCTTGTCGATGCGCAGCTTGGGGATACCAAGCTGTGAAGGTGAGGATGTATCGGTCAGGATGATGCGGGGCTTTTTCCGCGTCGTTCTCTCGCGAGCATGCGGGGTGGACCTAACTGCTGAATCGTGTAGCCGTCGGGGTAAGTTCTGTTCGGATTGTCCATGAAGAAGTGCGGTTGCCTGCGCGGCGGCAGCAATCGGACGATGCGTCCCCGCAACTTCAATATAGCCCTGATGAATCGAGGCATCATTGGATGAGGTTTCGGAAAGCCGAACGCGCCGAGCATGGTGTCATCCAGGAGAGCGTGGATGGATGTGCGAACAAATGGCGCAACGATGCGCGGATACCATGAAACGAACAACTCGCGTGTCAGCGTGCCGACGCGATGGTTGCTTTCTGCATATGTAAAGTACCAGCGTTCATACTCGCGCTTCCATTGCTCGAAGGCTTCGAATGTTGGGGGGATATCTCGTATGCCCATCCTGCGTCCGACCTCACACCAAAAAAAGTAGTAGCCCCGCTTTTCCTGCGCACAGGTTGGGCGCCAACCGTAGCTGTCGATCCACGCGATCGGTTCATAGATGAATGTCGAGAGAACGTACAGGTAGTCTTCGTTCGCGATCGGGTAGTGGCTGTGTGCCCAGTTCATCTGCTCGAGCGCTTCTTTGCCACGACCTGCGATGTAGCCCCACTTACAAATCTCTGCCATCAAAAGCGACGTGTCGTCATAGCGGCGTTGGGTGCGATCGCGGAATTCCCCTGTTCGGTCCAACAACGCGGAAATACGCGGCGAACAGTAAGTGCGGAACAAAGCGATCTCCAATGCTCGGATCGAATCCCACGAGAATTCGTATCCGAACGACAAAAACATGATCTGCATGTTGTCGCGTTCGGGATCGAGCTGTTGAATTGTATGAAGAATGTCGTAGCGTCTCATGGCGGTGGATCGTGTGTCGCGACGGTGGCGAAGCTGCACTCAATACGTAGAACGACGCGTCGTCGGTTTGCGGGGGCGGAGAGAGGTGGGAAAGGGTTCGGAGGCGCTGGGCGTGCCGCCTCCCCTTACCACGCCGTGCCGTTGCGGAAGAATGTCACGAAAATGATTGCCGCCAACGTAAGGAGGAAAACGATAAGTGCAGTTCTGTGTTGCTTCGTCATGTCGAGTCGATCGTTGGTTCGTGACAGATGGTTGAGCGGCGGTGTTACAGCTTTCCTAACTCTTCTTTGAGATGGTCGATCACCTTCACCGGCATCGGGTCTTTGCCATGAAGCATGGCGAGATAGAAACTCACCCAGTCACCGAGGTGGACGAGCGAGAACAGACGTGCCAACCGCGAACGCCCTTCGCTCCACACTTCCGTGATGTGCATGGTGTATTGGCTCAGCAGTTCTTTGGTGATCTCGATGCGCTTCGCTACACGGGAATGATCTTCTTTATCCCGCAAGAAGAACACCTGTATCTCCTTTATCTGTTGCTGCAGCGTGTTCCATCCGACAAGCTCGTTGTGATTCATCTCCGGCAGGACGTGTCCCCACACTAACGTCTTAGCGTTCTCTGCCATCTGTCCGCGCCATCGCGTGTTCACCGCGTCCAACCGTTCGGAAGCCGAATACACGACGCCAATGCGTCCTTGTAACTGCGACGCGTACACGAGGGCAGTATTGGCATCGCGTTCGGGATCGCCATAGTCGTCGGCTTTGCTCTTGAGAAGGGTGATGGTTTCGGCGATCTCCCGTTTCTTCGAGGAGAGAAGACCGAGCCGAACGAACGTGACGAGCAAAGGAAAGAACGAGTAGCCGAGTGCCGCGCGCGGTGATGGACCGCCGGGCACCGTGATATGGGTGTGTTGGTATCTTCTTGCCATTCTCTCCACGTTGCCGCCGGAGGAGATGGCAAGGATGCGCGCCTTCCGTTTGATCGCCTCGCGGTAACACGCTAACGTCTCCTCCGTGTTGCCCGAATAGCTGGACACGATGACGAGCGTCTTCGGTCCGACGAATGCGGGCAGTGAGTACGAGCGATTGATAAAGAATGGAACGCTCAACTCGTCTGCGGCGTAGCTTCGCAGCAGGTCGCCGCCGATAGCCGAGCCGCCCATGCCGCAGAGAACGATGTGGTGTATGCCGCGTGCATGCACGCGCAGCTTCGCTGCGTTGCCGATAGCGACCGCTTCTTCCACTTGATGGGAAAAGTTCTTGATCAGGTCGTACATTCCCGAAGGGTCGATCGAGCGAATCTGTGCAAGTGTCATCTGTTCGTTCGCGCTATGTGCTGAAGTCTGTTTGCCCGCTTACGGAGCTGTGCTTGTTTCTAAATCGGCAAGCGGAATGTCGGGCAGTGTTGCTTTGAGAACGGAAGCCAAATAGTTTTTGATCTCATACTCGGTGGACAGGGAGAGAACGCGCTCGGCAAGCTTCTTGGCATCTTTATATTTGATCGAGCGGATGATCTTTTTGATTTCGGGAAGGATGTTCGGAGCGACGCTGAACTCGTCCAATCCCAATCCCACCAACAGCATGGTTGCGACCGGGTTGCCCGCCATCTCGCCGCACATGCCGACCCACTTGCCGTGCTTGTGTCCCGCGTCGATGATGGACTTGATCGTCCGGATCACCGCGGGATTGAACTCTTGATACAACGGTGCGACGAGGTTGTTGCCGCGATCGACGGCGAGCATGTACTGAATGAGATCGTTCGTTCCGATGCTGAGGAAATCCACCTCGCGTGCAATCTCTTCGGCGATCACGGCGGCGGCGGGAACTTCGATCATCACGCCAACGGGGATCTTCGGGTCGAACGGCACGCCGCGCGCCGTCAAGTCGGCTTTCGCGCGCTCGACGAACTCCTTGGCGCGACGCACCTCGCTCACCTTGCTGACCATCGGGAAAAACACCCGTACGTTCTTGCGTGCGCTGGCGCGCAGGATTGCACGCAGTTGATCGAGAAACATCTCCGGCTTGTCGAGCGAGACGCGAATGCCGCGCCAGCCGAGAAACGGGTTCTCTTCGTTCAATGGTTCAGGGGAAAACTTATCGCCGCCGATATCGAAGGTGCGAAACATGACCGGATGAGGAAACATCACCTCGGCGATACGCATGTACTCTGCCGCCTGCTCTTCTTCCGACGGAAAAGTCGTGCGCCCCATGAGCAACCCTTCGGTGCGATACAAGCCGATGCCTTGCGAGCCTTGCCGCAGGGCGAAATCGAGTTCGGTTTCGAATTCGAGATTCGCGGAAAGCTCGATGCGCCTATGATCGAGCGTCTCGGCAGGAAGCCCGGCAATGCCTTCCAACTTCTTGTCGAACTCCTTCAAGCGCTTGGCTTTTTGCATCAGCCGATCGAGTGTCTCGTCGGTCGGGTGGACGATCACCGCGCCCGCATAGCCGTCGATCGCCAAGCGATCGCCCGTCGTGATGAACTTCGTTGCTGTGCGTATGCCCAACACGGCGGGGATGTTCAGCGACCGCGAGAGGAGCGCAGCATGCGATGTCAGCCCTCCGAGATCGGTCGCATAGCCGAGAATTTGGTTGCGACTGAAGATGACTGTGTCGGCCGGGGTTAGATACTCCGATACGATGATCGATTCGCCTTCGAGTTTGGAGAAGAGTTTTTGATCTTGAATGTTGCGGATGATGCGGTGCATGACGTCATCGACGTCGTGCGCACGCTCTTGAATGTACGCGTCGGCGGAGCCGAGCATCCGGCGGCTGTACTTGCCGAACTCATCGAAGACGATGAACTCGGCATTCCTCAACTCGTCGCGAATCCGACGCTCGATCTCTTGCATAAGCACCGCGTCGTTCAAGATCATGATCTGTGCTTCGAAGATGAGGGCGCTGGTGCGTCCGATCTTCTCTTCGGTGAAGGCGAGGATCTTGCGGAGTTCTTTTTCCGAGCGGGCAACGGCCGCGCGCAGGCGTTCGATTTCGCTCTGCACATCATGCGGTGCAATCTCGCGTTGCTGCACCTTCGGCACGTGCTTGCTGTACACATAGGCGGGTCCGACCGCGATGCCGGGCGATGCGGGAATGCCGTTGAGAATAATCTCCGTGTTCGTTACCGTACTCATGGTCAGGATGGTTCGCCGAATCCTCGTTCGAAGAGTTCGACGACAGCTTTCTTTGCTTCTTCCTCATCTTCGCCGTTGAAGCGCAGCGTGAGTTGCGAGCCTTGTTCCGCCGCCAACATCATCACACCGATGATGCTCTTGCCGTTGATCTCCATACCGTCTTTGCAGATGGTGAAATCGGAACGAAACCGTGCCGCTGTCTTGACGAGTTCGGCGGCAGGACGCGTATGCATCCCTTGGCGGTTCCTTATCGTTACGGTAACTTCGGTCATCAAAAATGTCTCTTCACCAACATTTGTGCGAGCCATGTCAGCGTCGATCGTGCCTTGCCGGCAGGCAGGGCGGTAAGTGCTCGCAATGCCTGGTGCGTTTCGCGATGAATCCGGCGCTGGGCTTCGTCGATGGCACCCGTCGCTTTGTAGATGGCGGCGATGGTGCGCACCTGTTTTGCTCGCGCTGGACGCGGGCGCAGCGGGTGAGGGTGCTTCCGGCGCATGACGTGCAGTAATGCTTGTCGCTGTTTGCCGGATGCGCGTTCCAAGGCTTTCAGCAAGAGAAAGGTCCTCTTCCCCTCGATGATGTCTCCACCGATCGATTTGCCGAAGTCCGCTTCGTCCGCAACGACATCGAGCAGATCGTCTTGAAGCTGGAAAGCGCTGCCCACATGCTTGCCGAAGCTTGCAAGCGCTGCGATCTCGCGTTCGGTTCCTCCGCCGATGAGCGCGCCGAGTTCGGCAGCGGTGGCGATGAGTGTACCGGTTTTCTTTTCGATCATAGCGAAATATTCCTCGACCGTCACGTTGTTGCGTCGCTCGAAGGCAATGTCCATCGCCTGTCCTTCGCACACGGCGATGTAGCCTTCAGTGAATACGTGCATCGCACGGGCGAGCCGCGCGGGATCGGTGTGCAGAAGCTGACGGTACGCGAAGCCAAGCAACACATCTCCCACCAGCAGAGCCTGATTGAGTCCCCAGTGCGTGTGAACCGTTGGTCTGCGGCGGCGCGTGGACGCGTTATCCATGATATCGTCGTGTACGAGCGTGAAGTTGTGCATCAGCTCGACCGCGATGGCAGCATTGAGCGCCCTGCGTGCGTTGCTGCCGACCGCCTCGCAGGATAGCAACACGAGCGTGGATCGCACGCGCTTTCCGCCTCCTGAGAGCACGTAGCGACAAGCCTCGACAAGTTCCACGGGATGACGATGACGCACGACCCTCAGGAGCCGA
>PSMW01000003.1:97169-123856 GCA_040290295.1 Ignavibacteria bacterium | reverse complement strand
AGGTGCGCCTCCGAGCGTGGCGATCGTCGGGCTGCCGGTGAGGAACATGACGTAACGGAGTTCTTCGACCCACTGCGTGATGAGCGACCGTACGCCGGCTGTGCCGCGCTCTTGAAGTGCCTTCAGCATCGGTCGTGCTGCCCCGACGAGGTCGGCTCCGAGCGCGAGACATTTCGCGACATCGATGCCCGACGTCATGCCGCCCGAAGCAATGAGCGTGAAAGACCGGCTCGTGCTTTTCAGGCGTGCCGCCTGGCGCAATGCCTCAGCGGTGGGGATACCCCAATCCCAAAACTTTATAGCAATCTCACGATCTTTCCTCCGCAACGTCTCGACGCCCGCCCAACTCGTTCCGCCCGCTCCTGCAACATCGATGTACTGCACGCCTACATCGAGCAAGCGACGGACAACGTCGGCCGATAGCCCAGCACCGATCTCTTTGACCACCACCGGAACAGGAAGATGCTTGACTAAGAAAGCGATGCCTTGCAGAACGCCTTTGAAGTTTGTGTTTCCCTCCGGTTGAAGCAGCTCTTGCAGTGGATTGAGATGAACGGCGAAAGCATCGGCACGAATCAAATCCACCAAGCGACGAACGCCGTCGGCGTTGCGCATGGTTGCGACTTCAGCAGCACCGATGTTGCCGATGATCGGCGTCGAAGGAGCCACTTCGCGCACCACGCTGAATGTACGATGATACTGCTCGTCTTCGAGAGCTTGTCGCTGGCTTCCCACTCCCATGGCAATATCCTGTTCTTCGCACACTTCCGCAAGCTGGCGGTTGATCTTGAGCGCGTCGCGGTAGCCACCGGTCATGCACGAAATCAGCAGCGGCGCTGCAAGTGTCTTTTTGAGAAACGTAGTCGAGGTAGAAATGTCCGACAAGTTCAGCTCGGGGAGCGCGTTATGAACGAACTCATACTCGTCGAGTCCCGTCGTCTTGCTGCGGAACCCGACATCCTGTGTGAGTGTGAGTGCGACGTGCTGTTGTTTGCGCGACGTGGTGGTGCGTGTTCGCCTTGGCATTCGTTGTCATCGCGGATGAAGTCGTTACAACCTCGAAGAGCATCGACGCACACAAGATAGAAAAAAGGTGAGGGAGAATCAACGAACCCCAAGGCGCACGGTCGCAGTTATCATTGCTTGGCAGCGCGATAATACTGCCTGCACTCTGCCTCTCTGCCGCGGACCACGCGTTTGCCTTTCAATACACCTGTATATTCGGTCACGACGGTGCACTGCCGCTCTTCGGTTCCGTCGTCGAAGTAGATCACGACCCAATCGGTCGTCTTGCCGAGTTCGTGTGCCTTCTGCGTGTTGGAGTACAACACCGTGAAGCGCCATCCTTCTCGGATTGCGCTCATGATGGGGAGCCACGCTTTCCCTTCGGGGTTGAATTTTTTGGGGGTGATGAGCTTCAATGTTCCCTCAGCGGCTTTTCGACGATACTCCTCGTCCAACGACAGAAGCAATGAAATGGGCGGAAGGGAAGAGGAATGGCCGCCGGCTTGTGTCGCTCGTTGGTCGTTCTTCGACATGTTCGAGTGCCGTGCTGTTGTGTGCGGACCTGGTGTTGGCGTTCACTTCCCAATCAGTTGAACGACGATGGTGCGCGTACGCGGGCGGTTGTCATGGTCAACCACCACAATCTGCTGCCACGTTCCCAACATCAACTCGCCGTTTTGAAAGGGGACGGCGAGCGAACAGCCCATCATTGTTGCGCGGACGTGCGCGTGGCCATTCCCGTCGTGCCAGGTATCGTCGTGATGGTAGCGATGGTGCCGTGGAGCAAAGCGCTCCAATGCCTCGGGGATGTCGCGCCTCAAGCCGGGTTCGAACTCCGTCGTTGTCACCGAAAGTGTCGAGCCGACGACGAAAACGGTTGCCAATCCCTCGCTCAGCGCGTGCTTGCTGACGACTGCTCGCACCTTCGCTGTAATATCGATGACCTCCGAATCCCCTTTCGTCGAAATCGAGAATTGATCGGTGTGAATCTGCATACAACCTCCTTGCGACCATGAGTCAGGCATAACGTAGGAGATTTCCGCGGCGCGTGCAAGCTACAGAGCGTTCCGATTCAACGGCTGAGCAGCAGCATCTCACCGTTGGAGGCGGACGGCTCAAGGCCGTTGCTGCACAAATCCATTGAATCCCTATTGATTCTCGAATGTATTCTCATACATTATACGGCATCTGCAATTCTACCCATGGAGGTTTCATGCTTTGCCGCCCCCTTCCGTTTGCCGTGTTGCTGTTGGTTGCAACGGGTACACTCTTTTCCCCACAACAACCGAAGGTCGATTCGACGAGTCTGCACGTTGCTGACAAGGAGGCGCCTGCGGACTGGTTCTACCGCCAGCGAGCGTATCCGCTTGGGTTCATCGATCCTGCACTGCGTAAGACTTCGCTCGAGCAAGCAGCACAGTTCCGTTCGGCTCTCAATCCGAGAACGAGTCCGGTATGGATAGCAAAAGGTCCATCCAACATCGGCGGAAGAATTACCACGATGGCAATCAGCCGCCAGAATCCCAACATCCTCTACATCGGTGGAGCCGATGGAGGCGTCCTCAAATCGACCAACGGTGGCATTAACTGGACGCCCCTCTTCGACGATCAGCCCAGTCTCTCGATGGGAGCGATCGCTCTCGATCCGAACAACGACAACATCGTGTACGTCGGCACCGGTGAGGTGAACTCCAGCGGCGATTCCTACGACGGCTTCGGCATGGTCAAGTCAACCGACGGCGGTGCAACGTGGTTTTCGCTTGGACTGGAAGAGACACGTCATATCGGGAAGATCGTAATCGATCCCAACAATACCAACACGCTCTATATTGCCGCGATGGGAACACTCTACACCCCGAACGCGACGCGCGGTGTGTACAAGTCCACCGACGGCGGCACCACGTGGAGTCGCGTTCTGTTCATCAACGACTCGACCGGTGTGGTTGATCTTGCCATGAATCCTCAAAATCCACACATACTGCTTGCAGCGGCATGGCAACGGATGCGTGGACCGCAGGGGCGACGATATGTTGGCGGTGTACATACCGGCATCTATCGAACGACCGATGGCGGGGCATCGTGGTCGCGTCTGGCAAACGGACTCCCGGCTCCCGCGCCGAATGTCGGCAGACCCGCAGTTGCCATTGCACCCTCGAATCCCTTGGTGATGTACGCTGCCTACGCCGACGATCCGGGGAATTTCTTCGGCGTCTATCGCAGCAGCGATGGCGGCGATTCATGGGCGCGCACAAACGACGGCGCTCTCGCCAATCTCTACAGCAACTTTGGATGGTATTTCGGTAAGGTGTTCGTCCATCCGATCAATGAGAATAATGTGTACGTCTTCGGTGTCTCCTTCGGCAAAACGACCGATGGCGGCGCAACGTGGACGACGCACATTGCCAATCACGTCGATCACCATGCTATGGCGTTCCATCCCACCAATGCTTCGTTTCTGTACATCGGTCACGACGGCGGGTTCTCTCGATCGACCAATGGCGGCTCGACGTGGATACGCGAGACCAACCAAGACTTGTTCACCACGCAGTTCTATGCGGGGTGTATCAATTACCTCAATCCCGTTGCGAGTATGGGAGGAACACAAGACAACGGAACACCGCGCACGCAAACCGGCAGTGTAAGCGACTGGGCAAGCATCAACGGCGGCGACGGTTTCTATTGCGCCATCGACTACACCAATCCCAATTACCAGTATGCCGAGTCGCAATTCGGCGCTATTCGTCGCACGACTAACAATTGGGCGAGCAGCGCAAGCGGCACAAGCGGCATCGGCGCAACTGATCGGAAAAATTGGTCCACGCCCATCGTGATGGATCCTAACAACCCTCAAGTCCTTTACACCGGAACGCAGTATCTCTACAAAACCACCAACCGAGCTGTCAGTTGGACGGCGATCAGTCCCGACCTCACCAACGGCGTAGTGCCGGGCTTCAGTGCCTATGCAACTATCACGACGATCGACGTTGCAGCGACGGATTCGAACGTCGTCATGGTCGGGACGGACGATGCCAACGTGTGGGTGACGACCAATGGCGGTGCATCATGGATCGATATCAATGATGGCTTGCCCAATCGGTGGGTGACGCGCGTACGGTTCGATCCCACCAATCATTCCATCGCGTACGTCACTCTCTCCGGCTATCGCAACGACAGCCGACTGCCGCACATCTTTCGCACGACGAATTTGGGAGCGACGTGGCAGGACATCAGCGGCAATTTACCCGAAGCGCCTATCAACGTTGTGCTGGTCGATCCTCTCCATCCTTCCCGACTCTACATCGGCACCGACGTGGGCTGCTATTTCACCACGAACACCGGCGCAACGTGGAGTATGATGGGGATCGGCCTGCCGAACGTCGTGGTGAGCGATATGGTGCTTCATGCACCGACTCGCATCGCACGCGCATTCACGCATGGCCGCTCGATGTGGGAGATCAATCTGGACGATCTCACTGCCGTCGCGGAGAACCGCGAGGTTCCCGTGCGGATCGACTTGCATCAAAACTATCCGAATCCGTTCAATCCGACGACGACCATCTCCTTTACACTCTCTTCCGCCACGTATGCAACACTCACCGTGTTCGACGTGACGGGCAAAGCGGTTACGCATCTCGTCGACGAGCGTTTGGAACCGGGAAGGTACTCTCGCACGTTCAATGCGGGCGGACTTGCCAGTGGTGTATACTTCTACCGATTGACCGCTGCGGGAATTTCGTCCACGAAACGGATGCTGTTCTTGAAGTAAACGCTCGGCGTTACGATCCATGGGAAGGCAGGGGCAAATCTTCCTGCCTTCTCAGACAACTATCCTGCATCACGCTTGTGCAAGCGTCCACGAACCGACATTTGGCCGTGGGATTCTTGGCGAGGTGTCGCCACGGTGAGCCGCGCTGCAAACACGTGTATGCCTTCCGAAGTTCGACCTCGCTTCATCCCTCAACCCCATCTCAACTACTCATCAATCAACAGGAGGTTCCATGAAACGTTTCGTGTGCACCGCCTCGGTGCTTTTGATAATGGGGGGAACCGGTTGGGCGCAGACAAACCCAACACCGCAAGTGCTTCCGTACGTCCAGGACTTCTCTGCACTGGCGCATTCATCCGCAACGTATCCGGATGGATGGCAGGGTTGGAAAGTGGGGAGTGCATCATCTGTAGCTTTTCCGACTGCCACGGCGATCAGCGATCAAGCGCTAACGGCAAACAGCAGTGCAAGCTCCACAGCAGGTGGAGTTCACAATTTCAACGGCAAGATAGGAATGCTTGCCAGCGGCTCCATCGATCCGACGATTGCGCTCTCGATAAGCACGACGGGGTACACCGGCATCATGTTAAAGTTTGATGTGATGACGATTCGCAATCCGTACAACGGAACAACGAATACCAGAATCAATGAGGTCGCTCTCCAGTATCGCGTTGGGACAAGCGGTAGCTTTGCTTCGGTGAGTGGAAATGCTGACGGTGTTTATCAGAACAATACGACGACACAAACGGCTTCGGGCGTGACGACGCCGCAGAACGTGCAAACCGTGCTGCTGGGGTTGCCTTCTGCATGCGACAACCAAACGGAAGTGCAGCTCCGATGGGTGCAACGCGATCTTTCGGGTTCAGGCTCGCGAGCAAGTTTTGCCGTGGACAACATCGTGGCCGGCACATCTCCCACCATCACCCTCCAGCCGGCCGACCAGTCGGTGTGCAACGACTCCACCGCAATCTTCTCCGCTGCGGCTGATGCAGTCCCTACGCCCTCGGTACAATGGCAGGTGAGTAGCGATAATGGCGGAAGCTGGAACGACATCGCCGGCGCGACGAACGCCACGTTGAGTGTCATCGCTACTCCTGCCGAGAACGGCTTGCAGTATCGCGCACGGTTCACGAACGCATTGGGCACCGTAGGAACGAACGCTGCAGTGCTCACCGTGCTTTCTGTTCCGGCGACACCCGGGACGATCGCCGGAAGTACGAGCGTCAGCGCGGGTGCAACGGGCGTGAGTTGCTCGATCGCTGTCGTGACGGGCGCGACGTCATACACGTGGTCGGTGCCTGCGGGCGCAACGATCGCATCAGGGCAAGGAACGACGTCGATTGTGGTGGACTGGGGAAGCACGTCGGGCGATGTTACGGTAGCAGCCGCCAACGCATGCGGAAGCAGCGGTACGGCGATGCTTAGCGTCACGGTGACGCAGGTGCTCGGTTCCATCGCGGGCACCGTGAGCAGACCGAGCGGAGGCGTTGCGAACGTCATCGTGAAGTTGGAAGTTGTTGGATGGGGCGATGCTTCCGCTGAACGACGCGACGACCGATGCGTCGGGCAATTATCGATTTGATGATGTGGCGTTGGGTACGTACAACATCATGATCGTCGAACCTCTTGGCTTCCTTGCCGACACCAATCCGCGGCCCGCGGCGGCCATCGATGCGGCGACGGTGGATTGCGACTTTGTGTTGACGCCACTCGTCACGACGAACAATGCACAGAAGCGCTCGTACTGGAAGCATCAGTTCGATGCGCACATCAGAGGGCGAGGAAGATTTGAAGAGACGGTGGCGCAATTGCAGAGCTACATTGCCGCCGTGCAGCAACACTATACGCCGCACTTCAACACGTTCGCTTCCGCGCTCACTTTCGCCGATTGGCAGGAAGTGTTGAGCCGAGATCGCGACACGCCGCCCGATCTCGACAAAGTCATGCAGGAGCTTGCGGCACTCGTGCTCAATCTCGCGTCCCTGAAAGTAGGGCAGTACACCATTGTAACGGACGACGGGCGCTCAGCCGGAGAAGTGCTCACGTTCGTGTCGCAACTCTTCACCGCGCCCGCTCCATCGCGGCAGGACTACAAGACCGTCCAGAAGCTCTGCAAGAAGGTGAATGATGGACATCGTATCGCGGCGGGCGAAGTACCGCCAAGCTCGTTGCTCTACAAAGGCGGAACGACGCCGGCGTGGAGTTTCGACGCGCCGGATGGAGTTGCGCTCGATCAGAACTTCCCGAATCCGTTCAACCCAACCACGACAATCTCGTTCCACATCCCACACCTCGAATCCCAAACCCGTGTAACGCTCAAGGTGTTCGACGTGTTGGGACGCGACGTTCGCACGCTGGTGCATGACGAACTCCAGTCGGGAAGTTATCGCGTAACATTCGACGCAACAGGTTTGGCGAGCGGCGTGTACCTTTGTCGGCTCCAGGTCGGGCCTGCACCTCTCACCCGAAGACTACTTTTGCAAAAGTAAGGACGAGCGGCAACAGTCTTGCCGGCGAGCCGTTTGTGTTCAAGAAGGATGAGAAAAACTTATCGCTGCGCGCATAGCGACACATTCGCATCGCCTCAGAATCCCTCCACCCCTCCAGTGCGGCAGGCAATCACCCCGCCTGCCGCGTAGGGTGTGGGAGTGTGGACGTGATCCTCAACTCCGATTCAAAAAAAATCACTCGGTCAAGCGCGGTTTGAGCATCGTCTCATCAATGGCTCTGACCAAGCGAGTCACACGGTAACCGGGAACGCTCATCGTATTGCTCTTTGGGTCTATGGGAGCCAAGAGCCAAGCCTCATGCGACGCCAGACATCGTTCTATGAAAGAAATCGCGGACGCGATTATAGCTGTTGCAGGAGAGATCGGCGCAACGAAGTCGATGCTCTTCGGATCATTCGAGCGTGGGACCGATGATCGTCGCAGCGATGTTGACGTCGTGTTTGTTCCTCAGACTGAGCAACGTTTCGTCCAAATGCCTGATTGCGCTCTACGTTTGCTCGACAAGCAGATTCGAGGGAGGGCTATCGATGTTTTCATCTCTAGCCCGTCGGAACGAATGGACTAGCCTCCCCGTGAGTTCGAACTCTCTTCACCACGCTTCGTAATGCATCGGTGTGGCGTCGTGTAAGAGTTTCCAGCAACGTGATGTGTTGATGCGGTTTCGTCTTTGCCATTCGCGTGTGTTCGGCTGATTGCACAAAGATACGACGCGAGAGGGGGGCGAGAGGCACGCAAGGTGCGCAGATGGTTCGTTGACTTTCAAACACGCGTTGGCTATATTTTTGCCGACCTTGATCCCTCGATTTCACCAATCTCCTCTCCCGCGGTGCCTTTTCCAACGCGCCGGCACTCGGACGTTGGTCGAGCAACAAACGAAACGAGCGGATCGACAGAGAGTCAACTCATTGAACGAAGGGAACGTCCATTCCCTTTTTTCTTGTGTAGGTTTCATGCACCGACGCACAAGACGATGAGCTACCACTTCACGGGCACCGTCTTTCCACTATACCTGTGCCGCGTGGTCGGGATGATGTGGCGACGGGAGTCAATGTCTTGAATCGAACGAGGAATGCATGACAGAAAAGGTGTTTGATCTTGTTGTTCTCGGCGGCGGGCCCGGCGGTTACACGGCGGCTTGCCGCGCAGCCCAACTCGGCTTCAACACAGGCATCATCGAAGCCGATCGACTTGGCGGCGTGTGCTTGAACTGGGGGTGCATCCCAACCAAAGCATTGTTGAAGAACGCAGAGATCCTCCATCAATTCAAGAAAGCGGGCCAGTGGGGTATCAGCTACGACAATCTTCGGTTCGACTTCGGCAAGATTATCAATCGGAGCCGCGACATCTCCGACAAGATCTCCAAGGGAGTGGAGTTCTTGATGCGAAAGAACAAGATCGACTACATGCCGGGTTACGGAACATTGAGCGGCGAAGGCACGATCGAGGTGAAGCCAAAGTCGGGTATGCCATACGAAGTCAAAGCAAAGCACATTCTTATTGCCACGGGCGCTCACGCTCGCGCGCTTCCTGGCATGACGATCGACCGCAAGCGTATCATTACCAGCACGGAGGCGATGACACTCAGCGAGCAGCCGCGATCACTTATCGTGATCGGCGCAGGGGCAATCGGCATTGAGTTCGCTTACTTCTACAACGCGCTCGGCACCAAAGTGACGGTCGTGGAAATGATGCCGACCATTCTTCCCATCGAGGACCGAGAATTGACGAAGGAATTGGAAAAGAGTTTGAAGAAACAGGGGATTGATATTCTCACCGATACGAGAGTCGAAACAGTCAAGTCGTTGGCTGACCATGTGAAGGTTGTCGTGAACGGCGCGGACCGAAAGAAAGAGTTGAAGGGCGACATCGCACTGATGGCGATCGGTGTCGAAGGAAACGTTGAAGGTTTTGGTTTGCAGAACGTGGGGGTCGCAATCGAGCGCGGACACATCAAAGTGGATAAGGACTATCGAACGAACGTGCCGGGGATTTACGCTATCGGCGACGTGATCGGTCCGCCGTGGCTTGCGCACGTTGCGAGCGCCGAGGGCATTCACTGTGTCGAAGCCATCAAAGGCTTGAACCCTGAACCGATCGACTACTCGGCAATTCCCGGTTGCACCTACTGTCAGCCGCAGATTGCAAGCGTGGGGTTGACAGAAGAGAAAGCAAGAGCAGAAGGGTATGAGGTGAAGATTGGAAAATTTCCTTTCCGTCCGTTGGGCAAAGCGATTGCCATCGGCGAGACGGAAGGGATGGTGAAATTGATTTTCGACGCGAAGTACGGAGAGTTGCTCGGCGCGCACATCATGGGGAGCGAAGCGACGGAGTTGATCGCTGAGCTTGCGCTTGCCAAGAAGCTCGAAGCAACGGGAAAGTCAATCTTCCACACCGTCCACGCTCACCCGACGTTGAGCGAAGCGGTCATGGAGGCCGCGGCGGCAGCGTACGGAGAGGCGATCAACATTTGATGTACGATCGGTCATGCGTATGATCGGCGGACATGACGAATACACCGATTCATAGTCAATTCAGCGAGGATGTAGCGTGGCAACCAAGAAGAAATCGCCTGAAGTGAACACAACGGGCGGCAACGGCGCAGGCGTGGTCGAACGTCGAAACGCCTTGGCGCAGTTGACCGCTGAGCAGTTGGTGCAGGCATACAAGAACTGCGTAACGGCGCGACTCATCGACCAGAAGATTCTTGTCCTCCTCAAACAAGGGAAAGTGTTCTTTCATATTGGCGGATCGGGACACGAAGTCGCGCAAACGGCAACTGCGCTGGCAATGAAACCGGGCTATGATTGGGCATATCCCTATTATCGTGATCTCGCATTCTCTCTCCAATTTGGGTACACGATCGAAGAGATCATGCTCGAAGCGCTTCACCGCAAAGGTGGTCCGAGCAGCAACGGCTATGCGATGCCGTTTCATTACGGTCATAAGAAACAGCGCATCGTTGCCCAGTCGAGCCCGACCGGCACACAATTCCTCCAAGCCGTCGGGACAGCCATGGGAGCAGTGAAGGACGGCAAGGATGAAGTGGTGTACGTTTCATCCGGCGAAGGAGCGACCAGCGAAGGTGAATTCCATGAAGCAGTGAACTGGGCATCACGCGGTCGGTTTCCGGTCATCTTTCTCATTCAGAATAACAAATTTGCAATCTCCGTCCCGGTCAAGGATCAACTTGCCGGCGAGAGTGTGTACGGCATGACGAAGGGATACGAGGGACTTCATCGCTACCGTGTGGATGGATGCGACTTCCGCGCAATGTATGAAGTTGTTGCAGAAGCCGTTGCGCTTGCGCGTGCCGGCAAAGGTCCTGCGCTCATCGAAGCGGACACCGTGCGACTTTTGCCGCATTCGTCTTCGGACGATCAGCGGAAGTATCGCACGGAGGAAGAGTTGGAAGAAGATCGAAAGAAAGATCCGATTCCGCGATTTGAGAAACTGCTCATCGAACTTGGGGTCGCCTCCGAGGCCGATTTCCCGCGCATCAAGCACGAGATTCAAGAGCATATCGATCGCGCGGCTGAATGGGCGGAAGAGCAACCGTTGCCGCTCGTGGAGGAATTGGAGAAGTACGTGTACTCCCCACGCATCGTGGTTCCGAGGGAGGGGTTCGTGGAGCCCGAACACAAAGGTCCGAACGTTGTGATGGTCGATGCCATCAATCACGCTCTGGCGGAAGAGATGGCGTACAATCCGAAAATGGTGATCTACGGCGAAGATGTTGCCGGCAACAAAGGAGGTGTGTTCACAGCAACGAAAGGTTTGACCGCGAAGTTTGGCGAGGACCGCGTCTTCAATTCCCCCCTCGCTGAAGCGAGTATCGTCGGAACGGCGTTCGGTTTGGCTGTGCGCGGCGATTACAAGCCGGTGGTCGAGATTCAATTCGGCGATTACATCTGGCCCGCGTTCATGCAGATTCGCGATGAAGTCGCGATGCTGCGCTTCCGATCCTACAACCAGTGGTCGTGCCCGATGGTGATTCGTGTTGCCGTCGGCGGGTATATTCATGGTGGATTGTACCACAGTCAATCCATCGACGGATTCTTCACGCACATACCGGGCATTCATGTTGTGTTCCCCTCCAACGCGGCGGACGCGAAGGGGTTGTTGAAGACGGCGTGCCGCGAAGATAATCCCGTGCTGTTCTGTGAGCACAAAGGTTTGTATCGCCAAGGTTTCGCCTCGTCGCCCGAACCGGACGAGAATTTCCTTCTCCCGTTCGGTGTAGCGAAGGTGAAGAAAGCCGGCGACGACCTCACCATTATTACGTGGGGGATGTTGGTGCAACGGTCGCTTGATGCTGCACGGAAGATCGAGCAACGATACGGGATGAGCATCGAGGTCATCGATTTGCGCACACTCATTCCTCTGGACAAAGAGACCGTGTTGAACTCCGTTCGCAAGACCGGCAAAGTGCTCATCGTGCACGAAGACACGCTGACGGGCGGCTTCGGCGCGGAGATTTCGGCAATCATCGCTACCGAAGCTTTCGAGCGACTCGATGCGCCGATACTTCGGGTTGCAGCCAAAGACACACCCGTGCCCTACGGACCCGAGTTGGAGAATGCCATGCTGCCGCAGGAGGCGGATATCATCGCGGCGTTGGAGAAGTTGGTGCAATACTGAATTTTTGGAGGCTATTATGAAACTCAAAGTTGTATGGGAAGCCAGTGACGAAGGGGGCTACACAGTCTATGTTCCAACATTGCCTGGATGTATCAGCGAGGGTGATACACTCGAAGAGGCGATGAAGAACATTCAAGAGGCGATTCAACTGTATCTTGAGCCTGTTGATGATGACTTTGTCCCATCGGATACTGCGCTCGTGCAGGAGATTGAGGTGTGAGCAAAGTCCCGAGTCTGCCGTACGATAAGATCGTGCGCGCTCTTCAACGAGCCGGCTGAACGGTGGTGCGGCAGAAGGGCAACCACATTCGCTTGCAGTAGAGGGCGAATGATGAACGTCTGAAGATCACCATTCCGGCTCACAAACCCGTGAAGCGGTCAACATTGTCGCATATACTCAAGCACGCAAGACTTGAGAATGAAGATTTTTTGAAGTTGTTATAGTACCACAACGAGAATTCAGTTGCCTCAGCTTGCACCACAACAGCGAATCATTCTTTACCGCTATCTTCTCCTCACGCGAGAAGTTGACAACGCCATCATCAAACTCTACAAGCAGGGAAAGATGGTGGGAGGTGCGTTTACAGGATACGGAAACGAAGCGACCGCGGTCGGCAGCGCGTTTGCGCTTGAGCCGCAGGATTACCTTTTCCCGATGCATCGCGATGTAGGAGCGCACCTGGTGAAAGGGCAGACATTGCGCAACATTTTTCTCATGCAGCTTGGACGCGATGAGGGGCTTGCGCGCGGGCGAGACGGCACCGGACATTACGCCGATCCGTCGCGCCGCATCTACGGTAACGTCAGTCATCTTGCAGCCATGATCCCGATGGCTGTCGGCGTGGCGCTTGCATCGAAGATGAGAAAGAAAAACGCCGTGGTCATGAACTACATTGGCGATGGCGGGTGCAATGTGGGAGAGTTTCACGAAGGCGTGAAT
The DNA here is from genome assembly GCA_040290295.1 of Ignavibacteria bacterium. GTDB lineage: Bacteria > Bacteroidota > Ignavibacteria > UBA10030 > UBA6906 > CAADGV01. The sequence goes on along the minus strand of PSMW01000003.1, from coordinate 110,997 downwards.
ATGGCGGCCGTGATGAAGTTGCCGTTGGTGCTGATTATCGAGAACAACCAATTCGCCTACTCGACGCCCAACGTCAAACAATTTGCCGCGAAGAAGCTCTCGGATCGTGCGATCGGCTACGGCATTCCGGGCTGTACGATTGATGGTACCGACGTCGAGCGCGTGTACGAAGTTTGCCGCGAAGCCGTCGAGCGTGCACGGCGCGGCGAAGGACCGACGTTGATCGAAACCATTACCATGCGGATGCATGGACATTCCCTCTCGGATGACGCGTCGTATGTTCCGAAAGGAATGGTTGAAGAGTGGAAGAAGAAAGACCCGGTTGAATTGTACGAAAGGAAGTTGTTGAGCGAAGGTGTGCTTACCGAGTCCTCGCGGGATGAAATGCGAGCGAAATTGATTGCCGAGATCGAGGAGGCAGTGGAGTACGCGCTTGCTCGACCGTATCCTCCTGGCGAACAGGCGATAGAGGGTGTGTACGCTCTGTGAGTCTACATCTGCTTGTCAGTCTGGTTCCAGTGGTTTTGCGTTCATCGCCACCGAGAAGCGTGGCTCAGAATGACACGTCTGAATGTCGTCATTCTGAGGCTCGTTTTCCAGAGCCGAAGAATCCAAAACCAAGTTGCCGGCGTTGAGAGGAACTCGCAAGGTCTGCACGCACTGTGAGATGTTGTTTACACTCTGAATGAAAGGCTTGACTCTTTTGGCGCAACTCTGACACGTCCTCTATTTCGACACAGCAATGGGTTGTTTGGAACACGACGCTAATGTTAAGTAACATCGGAGCTGGCTTACCCCCTATGCGGGTAAAAAGGAAGAGCAACCAACTCGCGATAGGGCAAAAAAGGAGGGAAAATAAAAATGATGACCAAAACCAACGTCCTTACAACTTTGAAGGAGATGCCGGAGAAATTCTCCCTCGAGGAGTTTCTCGATAGACTTATCTTTCTCAAGAAGGTTGAAGAAGGCTTGGAGGATTCTCGAAAAGGTAGGGTATACAGCACAGCTGAAGCCCGGCGAAAGCTGAAAAATGGTTGAAGTAGAGTGGACGCGTCGTGCGCTACGCGATCTGAATGACATTGCCGAGTATATTGCACGTGATAGTCCTAGGACTGCCCAGTGGTACGTGAAGGTCCGTTTCGCTCGACCGAATATCTTAAAGCGAATGCCACAAGCTGGTAGAGTTGTTCCAGAGAAGAACGATCGCTCACTCACTCAGAGAATTGATTGTAGGAAATTATCGGATCGTATATAGAATCAAGTCGCCGTGGGTGGAGATTCTCACCGTGCATCACAGTGCAAGACCATTAAAGTTTTCCACTGAGTTTGACAAATTTTGAATTCAGCATAACAGTCAAGGAACAGCGTTTGTTGGAACGACGACAAGCAAACCCGATGAATCGCTTGTGCTTGTTTCTTTTTGTGTTGTTTTCACAACTTAAAGTTTGGGCTGTCGTCGTGGGATGAATGCAAATCTTTATTCTGTAAACCGCCTCAGCGGTTTACATGGAACCCGATGCCAACACTAACATACATCGAAGCGATCTCCCGTGCTATGTGGGAAGAAATGGAACGCGACCCGACAGTGTTCCTCATTGGAGAGGACATTGGCGTGTATGGTGGAGCATTCAAAGCCACAAAGGGTTTTCTCCAACACTTCGGTGAGGAACGCGTTATCGATTCGGTCTTGTCCGAGGCGGCGATCATTGGAGCAGCAGCGGGCGCCGCAGTGGTCGGCATGCGTCCCATTGTCGAAATTCAGTTTGCCGACTTCGTCTCGTGCGGGTTCAATCAGATCATTACCAATTGCGCGAAGATTCACTATCGGTGGAATCTTTCCGTCCCCATGGTGATTCGTTTGCCGAATGGGGGATACATTCGCGGGGGGCCGTATCATTCGGCAAGTACGGAGGCATGGTTCCATCACTTCCCTGGCTTGAAGCTCGTTGCACCATCGACCCCGTCGGATGCAAAGGGGTTGATGAAGGCGGCTGTGCGGGACAATAACCCTGTGCTGTTTTTCGAATCGAAATATCTCTATCGTCGCATCAAGGGAGAGGTGCCCGAAGGAGAGCATGTGGTACCCATCGGTACAGCGGACGTGAAGCGGGCAGGATCGGACATTGCGCTCATCACCTACGGTTCCACGGTTCACTTCTCGCTTGAAGCTGCGCAGGTGCTGGCAAAAGAAGATGGTGTGGAGGTGTTGGTGCTGGACTTGCGAACGCTCGTCCCGATCGATCAGGCTGCAATCCTTGATGCGGTAAGAGCGACAGGGAAGGTGCTGATCGTCCATGAAGACAATGTCACCGGCGGCATCGGCGGCGAGATTGCCGCGCTGATTGCCGATCGAGCATTTGCGTATCTGGACGCACCGATACGACGTCTCGGTGCACTCGATGTCCCAGTACCCTTCGCGCCCACGTTGGAAGATTTTGTTCTTCCTAACACCCAAAAGATCATGAACGCATTGAGGGAGTTGGCTGCATATTAGGAAGGAGGGGGAGTTGAGTAAGTGTTGGTGTACGTTCGCCTGATATACATGTGACAACAAGAGGGAAAAAACCATGGCAAGAGTAGAAGTCGTCATGCCGCAGATGGGCGAGAGCATCGCCGAAGGCACGATCATCAAATGGCACAAGAAAGTCGGCGATGTGGTGAAGAAGGATGAGACTCTTTTAGAGATCAGTACCGACAAGGTGGATTCAGAGATTCCATCTCCTGCTTCGGGCAGGCTCGCCGAAATCGTTGTCCAGGAACAGCAAACCGTCCCAGTGCGGACCGTGATTGCCTACTTGGAAACGGACGAGGCGGTTGCCGTTGAGCACCCATCAGCTCCCGTTCAGGCTGCGCCATCGCCCGCTGTCACGCCCACGCCGCCGAGTGGAAAGCCGCAGGCAACGGTTTCCGAAGGTAGGTTCTATTCGCCGCTTGTCTTGAGTATTGCGCGCGAAGAAGGTATTTCCATGCAGGAGTTGGAAACGATCCCCGGAAGCGGTGAGGGAGGGCGCGTGACGAAGAAAGATATGCTTGCGTATGTTGCGGCGAAGAAGAGCGGGATGGTTGCTGCTCCAACGGTTGCGCCACCGCCAAGAGGAGTGCCGCCGACGGTTGCACCCGCAGCACCGAAAGTCACTCCCTCTCCATCCATCTTGCAAGCGGGCAAGGTGGTGGAGGTGCCCGAGCTACGGGCGAAATATCCCGCGCCGCAGCACGAGATCATTCAGATGAGCAACGTGCTGCAGAAAATGGCGGAACACATGGTGAAGAGCGTACACACTTCGCCGCATGTTGCTGCCGTACATGAAGTGGATATGACGCGGGTTGTTCACCACCGCGCTCAGCATGCGGCTGCCTTCGAAGCGAAGGAAGGATTCAAGCTTACGTACACGCCGTACATTGTGCAAGCCGTTGTTAAGGCGATCAAAAAATATCCTCTCATCAACACGTCGATCGAAGGTGACAAGATCATCAAGAAGAACTACATGAATCTTGGTCTGGCAGTCGCATCTGAGAACGGCTTGATTGTTCCGGTCATCAAGAACGCAGAAGAGAAGAACTTCTTAGGTCTTGCTCGAGCGGTCAACGATCTTGCGACGCGTACACGCACGAAGAAGCTCACGCCGGATGATATTATAGGAGGGACATTTACGATCTCCAACTACGGTGTGTTCGGGACGCTGATCGGCACGCCGATCATCAATCAGCCTCAGGTTGCGATTCTCGGAACAGGTGCGATCAAGAAACGGGTGGTTGTGGTGGATGATATGATTGCGATTCGGTCGATGGCGTTCTTTACGCTCTCGTTCGATCACCGCATTGTGGATGGTGCGCTCGCGGGAATGTTTCTTGAAGAAGTGGTGAAGGAGTTGGAACAGTTCGATACTGCGATGACGTTCTAACAGCGGATATGGCAATCATCATACAAGAAATACCGGCACAAGAAACGCCACGGCAGATGAAACCGGCATGGCTGAAAGTGCCGATCCCCGCCGGAACAGCCTTCGCAGAGCTGAAGCACTTGATGAGGTCCAAGAACCTTCACACCGTTTGTGAAGAGGCACGGTGCCCCAACATGGCAGAGTGTTGGAACGCCGGTACCGCAACGTTCATGATTCTTGGCAATGTCTGTACACGGTCGTGTGGGTTTTGCAATGTGAAGACCGGAAGACCGACGTGGTTGGATCGTGACGAGCCGTGTCGCGTGGCAGAAGCGATTCGGACGATGGGCATTCGGCACGCCGTCATCACATCGGTTAACCGCGACGAATTGCCCGACGGTGGAGCCGAAATGTTTGCCGAAACTGTTCGACGAATTCGCGAATACAATCCCGGCGTTACAGTCGAAGTTTTGATCCCCGATTTCCAAGGGGAGCGATGGGCATTGGAGATCGTGCTTCGCGAAAAGCCCGATATCCTCAACCATAACACCGAGACGGTCCCACGGCTGTATCGTACCGTCAGGCCTCAGGCAAAATACGAACGCTCGCTTCAAGTGATCCGCTGGTCGAAAGAAGCCGGCATGCTCACAAAGAGTGGCATTATGGTTGGTTTGGGGGAAACGACCGAAGAGGTGTTGTGCGTTATGGAGGACTTGCGCGCCACCGGATGCGACATCATGACGATCGGCCAGTACCTCCAGCCTACGAAAGACCATTTGCCCGTTGCGCGCTATGTATCGCTCGAAGAGTTTTCGTTCTATAGGCAAAGAGGAATCGAGTTGGGCTTCGTGCAGATTGAATCAGGTCCGTTGGTGCGAAGTTCGTACCACGCGGAGCGGCATGCATCATTAACCACTCTTCATCACCAAGCTCGTTGATTGTTTGTTGGCTTTTGGCTAAATTAAGCAACTTTAGGAACGCGAATTCTCATCCTCTCAGCATTAGGAGTTCGGCACGTGGATAAAGTAACGAAGTTTTTCAAGCCGTCGGAAGTGACGCAAAAGTGGCATCTTGTGGATGCCGGCGGGCAAACGCTCGGAAGAGTTGCCTCGCAGGTAGCCAAGCTCTTGCGCGGCAAGCACAAACCCACCTTCACGCCCAACGTCGATTTGGGCGATTTCGTGGTCGTGATCAACGCGGCACAGGTGAAACTCACCGGCAAGCGAGCAGAGTTAAAGCAGTACTTCCATTATACGGGATACCCGGGTGGAGCGACATTCGAGAAGTTTCAAGACCTGATTCGGAAAAATCCGCAGCGGGTGTTCGAGCATGCAGTCAAGGGTATGTTACCGCACAACCGTTTGGGACGACGCATCATAAAGAAGTTGAAGGTATATGCGGGGTCCGAGCATCCGCACGCGGCGCAGCGACCGAAAGAATTCAAGCTTAACTAACGATAGGAGCGTTCAGGTTCATGCAACACGTTCACAGAATACTGACCGTCGGGCGTCGCAAGACCTCGGTGGCGCGCGCGGTCCTCACGCCCGGTACGGGAAAGATCACCATCAATAAGAGGGCATTTGAGGAGTACTTCCCGCTGGCAACGTTACGCCAAGAAGTGATGAAGCCGTTCGAGGTTACCGAAACTGCTGGAAAGTACGATGCATATATCACTGTCGAGGGTGGCGGCATGTCGGGACAAGCAGGAGCGATCAAGCTTGCCATCGCTCGGTCGTTGGTGCAGGCGAACGAAGAGTTTCGTGCCCGGCTTCGCAAAGAAGGTTTATTGACGCGTGATCCTCGCATGGTCGAACGCAAGAAGTACGGGCAGAAGAAAGCGCGCAAGCGTTTCCAATTCTCGAAACGATAAGCACAACATTTCCCGAACCTCAAAGCCCAAGCAGGTACAGGACTTGGAGCTTGGAACGTGAGTTTTGGAACCTAACCAATCATACCTTCGGATTCTGCCGCGAGTGTCTTGCCGTAAGGCAAGATGACGGGAGAAGGTGAAGAAGGTAGAAGATCGAACTCAACATACAAGGAAGAACCACTATGCCACGCGTAGAAGTCGCCGAGCTGTTGGCCGCAGGCTGCCATTTCGGCCATCTTACCCGCCGATGGGATCCCCAAATGAAACCGTTCATCTTCATGGAACGGAACGGGATTCATATCATCGACCTCGTCAAAACCAGCGTCTTGCTCGACGAAGCATGCAACGCCATCGCAAACCTTGTTGCCGATGGCAAGCGCGTGTTGTTCGTCGGGACGAAGAAGCAGGCGAGCGACATTATCAAAACCGAGGCGCAACGCTGCGGAGAATTTTATGTCGATCGACGATGGTTGGGCGGATGCCTTACCAACTTTACGACCATCCGCAAGAGCGTCAAGCGTCTCACCAACATCGAGAAGATGGAAACCGACGGGACGTTCGACAAGATTACCAAGAAGGAAGCACTCTACCTTACTCGAGAGAAAGAAAAGCTCAGTAAGGTGCTCTCAGGTATCGTCGAGATGATCCGATTGCCCGGCGCACTCTACGTAGTCGATGTAAAGAAAGAAGCGATCGCCGTGAAAGAGGCGAACCGCTTGGGCATTCCCGTCTTCGCCATCGTCGATACGAATTGCAGTCCCGAAGGCATCGATTACATCATTCCTGCGAACGACGATGCGATGAAATCTATTCACATCATCACAAAAACTTTCGCCGATGCGATCATAGAGGGGAAGGAGCGAGCAGCCGCGCGCCAAATGGAAATGGCGATCGAGAACGAGGCAAAGTCCAGAGAAGCGGCGGAGGAAAAAGCGGCGTTGAATTAACCTATATGTCTCATGAGAAGAAAGCATTTCAAGTGCACGTTATGGAAATAACCAGTACGATGATCAAAGAGCTTCGAGAGAAAACCGGAGCGGGCATGATGGATTGCAAGCGTGCGTTGGAAGCTTCGCAGGGCGATATGGATGCCGCCATCGAGTATCTGCGCAAGAAAGGCGCAGCTGCCGGCGCTAAGCGCGCTGATCGGTCTGCGAAGGAAGGCATGATCGTCACGCGGCTGTCCGATGATCACAAGAGCGGTGTGCTTGTAGAGGTCAACTGCGAAACCGACTTCGTCGGGCGCAGCGAGGATTTCGCCGCTTTTGCGCGCACGGTTGCCGAAGCCGTGGCGCGCACGCGTCCAGCAAACATCGAGGCATTGATGAATGCATCGGTGAACGGCAAGAAGCTTGCGGAGTTGTACAACGATTTGCTCGCGAAAGTTGGAGAGAAAATCGAAGTACGGCGCTTCGTGGTATTCGATTCGCCGGACGGCATCGTCAGCGGGTACATTCACCTGGGCAATCGAATCGGTGTGTTGGTGGAATTGACGGGCATCGGTCCTGAAGCGGCCGAGACAGGCGTTGGGCGCAACGTTGCGATGCAGATCGCGGCGATGAATCCCTTAGTGATTTCGCGCGAGCAAGTGGACAACGCGCTGATCGAGCGAGAGCTGGATATCTATCGTACACAAGCAGCCAACGAAGGGAAACCCACACAGGTGGTGGAGAAGATCGCAGCCGGTCGTCTGGAAAAATTCTACCAAGAAATGGTGCTGCTCGAGCAAACGTTCATCAAAGATGCCGGCAAAACCATCAAGGATTATTTGACGGAAATCGGGAAGGCAATGGGGCGAGAGATTACCGTCAAGCGATTCCAGCGGTACCATCTCGGCGAAGAGACGAAGTAAACGGCATGTCCCCCCGCGGCGGGGACATTTTTGTATCACGGCACACGACTGAGATCATGAGCAAGCTGAAATACCATCGCATAATGCTGAAGCTGAGCGGTGAAGCGTTGATGGGCGACCAACAGTTCGGCATCGACCCGAATGTGCTCAAACAATACTCGCTCGAAATCAAAGCGGTGCACGAACTGGGCGTGCAGATCGGCATCGTCATCGGCGGCGGCAACATCTATCGTGGGGTTTCCAATTCGTCCGACAACATCGACAAGGTCACCGGCGACCACATGGGGATGCTTGCTACGCTTATCAACGCCTTGGCGTTGCAAAGCGCGTTGGAACACGAAGGCCTCATCACCCGACTCGTGTCTGCAATTCGTATGGAGGTGATTGCCGAACCGTTCATTCGTCGCCGAGCCGTACGCCATCTGGAAAAGAATCGCATCGTCATCTTCGGCGCGGGCACAGGCAATCCCTACTTCACGACCGATACGGCAGCAGCGCTGCGCGCCGCAGAAATTGAAGCGGACGTCATTCTCAAAGGTACGCGCGTCGATGGGGTGTACGATTCCGATCCCGAAAAAAATCCCAACGCTATCAAGTTCCCGGAGATCTCCTATCTGGATGTCCTGCGGCTGAATCTCAACGTGATGGACCTGACCGCGATTACGTTGTGTCGCGAAAACAGCCTCCCGATTTTGGTGTTCAACATGAACAAGCCCGGTAACCTCAAGCGCTTGATGTTGGGCGAAGAGATCGGAACCCGTGTTGTGGAAACCTCATCCGTTGTATAGCACGACCATCTGCGAGGACCAACCCGTATGATCAAAGACATTCTCAAGGATACCGAAACGCGTATGCAAAAGGCGACCGACGTGGTTCGCCAAGAACTCGTCAAGCTCCGCACGGGTAAAGCAACTACGACATTGTTGGATGGGATTCGTGTTGACTATTACGGCACACCCACACCGCTCAACCAAATAGGGAACGTTAGCGTTGCCGATATCCACACGCTGACCGTCACGCCTTGGGATAAGAGCGCCTTGGATGCCATCGTTAAAGCTATTCAAACGGCGAACCTTGGGCTGAACCCCGTCAAGGATGCCGACATGGTGCGCGTTCCTATTCCACCTCTCAATGAAGAACGAAGACGTGAGCTGGTGAAACTTGCCAAGAAGTTCGGTGAAGACGGCAAGATCGCGATTCGCAACGTTCGGCGCGATGCCATCGAGCATCTGAAAAAAGCTGAAAAAGCCGAACACCTTTCCGAAGATGATCGCAAACGGGGCGAGCAAGAGATTCAGAAACTCACCGACAAGTATGTGAAGGAAATCGATACCCTTCTCGCCCACAAAGAAAAAGAGATTATGGAAGTATGACACACAACAGCTGGCACCCAAGCCGGCTGTGTTCTTCGGGCGCGTAGCATCTTTTCTCGCCACTCCGTAGTACCGACGGGAATACACAACACACTCATCCATCGTGGGAGGCTCGTCATGACTCAAACAAGGGGTATGAAACGGCTTTACAAGTCGCGCACCGAACGCATGATCGACGGCGTGTGCGGTGGCATTGCCCAGTACTTTGGCATCGACCCGACGTTAGTTCGGATCGCGTGGGTGCTGCTCACGCTTCTCGGTGGGTCCGGTATCATTCTCTACATTGCGGCGATGATCATTATCCCGAAAGAGCCCTTTCCCGGTTCGCCCCCGTTCACAGAGCAACCTGCCGGATCGAACAAGAACAGCACCTTTTGGGGGTTGTTGCTCATCGCGGTCGGACTGTTTCTTTTTTTCGAGAACATCGGATGGGCGTTCTGGAAACCTTGGTGGTGGTTCAATGCCGATATTCTCTTGCCGGTAATTCTCATCTTGGTCGGAGTGGCATTTCTGTGGGGAGGACGTAACGCGCTCTCGAGAACGCCGACCGAAGCAGAACCCTCGCCGCAGGAGTCTGCTCCCCCTTCGCCCGAAGCGGCATCGCGCCCTGAGCGCCGATTCTATCGCTCCGTTTCGGATCGAAAACTGTTCGGTGTGTGTGGTGGAATAGCTGAGTACTTCGAGATCGACTCGACAATTGTTCGGATTCTGTTCGTTTTGGCAGCGGTGATGTCGTTCGGTATGGCGTTGATTGCCTATGTGATTCTGGCGATTCTGCTGCCGAAGGAACAACCCAGATGGAATATGTCGTGATCGGATGACGATCGAGCATCACAACGCAACGTCCCGATTCGAACCGAATCGGGACGTTGTCGTTCGGAGTCATGCGATGAGCTGATTAGTTGAAATTGCGTACCGACTGTCCATCCTCTGTAAGCCACATCTTTTCCACCGTCACATCGGTTTCGGAGACGCTGAACGATATGTGCAGGCTGATCAGTGCATCCAAGCCTTGAATTACGTAGCTCTTCTCGATCTGCGCAGGTTGTTTCCCATCCAGTGTCAGATAGTCCATGGACTCACCGTAGATGGTTCCGCTGACGCCCTTCTCGTATAATTTTTCTGCCGAGCCACGCACAACGAGGGCGAGTTCAAACGTCTGGTCGCCGGATTGCACGAGAATATACTGAATGCTACCGCTCACCTCGAATCCGTTGTTCACGCCATCGGATTGCCCAATGTAAAGTTGTTGCTTGAAATCGTACGAGCCGTCGGGTAGGCTGCCATTCGGGCGCGCAAATGCAGCGGCATGCTTTCCGGAAACATCGCTGCTGATGGGATTGGTCATGTTGCTGTCCTGGCATCCCAGCACCAACGCCGACACGACAATCGCTACAACGAACGAAAGAGTCCTCATGGTGTATCCTTCCTTGAAATTGAATGATAGTTTGGTGTAACTGTCGCTGTTCTTTGACGGCGCTAATGTCCAAACCCTATGCCAGCGGATTCGTCGGCGATTTGTCCCCAATTCGATGCTCGAGCGCGAATGATCACGGGCGAGCCGAGGATGCTTGTAGAAGATGCATGCACGGAATCGAAAGGCAGCGTTCTTCCACGTCTTCTCCGTGATGGATGAAGGTGCATCGGTTACTCGACTGTACGAAGGAACCAGGGAGGAGATGGTATGGCGTGCAAAGAGCGAAGAAGCGGAGACATCGAGAGCCGGAAGATGTTTCCTGCTCTCGTGCGAGTGTGTCACATATTGGCGACGATCGCTTCTCCGAATTGCGAGCAGCGCACTTCTTTCGCCCCCTCCATAAAGCGTGCGAAGTCATACGTAACGATCTTTTCTTGGATCGTTTTCTCGAGAGACGAGATGATCAAGGCGGCATCTTTCTTCAACCGAGCGCATGCCCGGCCTCTTCTCGCTCGATATACTGTCGTATTTTTTTTCGGTATACTCCGCCATCGCGGTGCCGGCGTATTGTTTGCGTTGAAGAACAAACTTGATTTCGTCGTCGGGATAGCGCGGCGTAACGTGCATGTGGAAATGAAGGACCGACTGTCGGGCAATCTTCCCGTTGTTGGAAAAAGTCAGGGGCATGTGCCTTTGGAATGACGAGGGCGTGTCGGTAATGAATCGGATTGATACTGAGAAGCGCGATGACGTTAGTATCCTCGTACAGGATCTCTGCGGGCAATGCGTGGCGCGCAATCTTGCAAAAGGGACAATCCGTCGAATTCATCGCCCGTCCTTCCGCGGCAGAGTTCTCCCGCATACACGTGCACACACGATGGGCATCGGCTGAGTCGAAAAGGAGGTAAGAAATGAAAGGCAGCGTGTGCAGCCGCCCGATTGTGTTTTTCAAACAACGGGTTCGAAGCCATAGCAACTTACACATTCGACAAAGGGAACTCAACGCACCGAACAGGGCATGCCGACATCTTGCTATTCTCACGCGCCATGACTATCTTCTTGCAGTTTGGCTCTAAGCTACCAGGATGTTCCCTTCCGTACATTCTCGACAGAATCACAATCGTTGACGGCTCAGAAGGATGGTCATGCATCAGACGGCTTGCACGCTGCGCGCTTTCCGATTCTCGTGGGCGCCTCGGCTGTCCTATTCGGGCAACAATCCACCACAACCATCATGGGTCCTTTCTCCGATGATGATGGTAGCACCGATCGGCTTTCGACACCCTGTGCTCTCGTCGAACAGGTTTAGCGACTAAGTTCATTCACCTTCCATGCACCTGCTCAACACATTCGTTGTGAGAACTCTTCCGCTGGTTCCCCAACGTATTGTCCGCTATTTTGCCGGTCGCTACATTGCCGGCGAAATTCTCGACGATGCTATCCGTTGCGTCAGGCAAATCAACAAGGAGGGGGCGTGCGCAACACTCGATGTATTAGGCGAAGACGTGATTCGGGAGGAGGAGGCGATGAAGTCACGAGAACGTTCGATCGAGGTGCTGCGAGCCATCACCCGAGAACGGATCGACTCCAATCTCTCCATCAAACTGACCTCCTTAGGTTTGAAACTCAGCAAGGAGTTGTGCACGCACAACACACGCGAGATTCTCAAAGCCGCAGCGGAAGAGAACATTTTCGTACGCTTCGATATGGAAGATTCTTCCTGCACGACCGATACGATCGACATCTTCCGGACGCTGCACAAAGAGTTTTCCAACTGCGGCATCGTCCTGCAGGCATACCTCTACCGGACAGAACATGATGCACGGGCGCTCATGGCGGAAGGTATGAAGAACTTCCGACTGTGTAAGGGAATCTACAAGGAGCCGGCCTCCATCGCTTACCAAAAGCGCGACGAGGTCCAACGAAATTTTCTGAAGGTCTTGCGCGTGATGTTCGAAGGCAAGGCGTACGTCGGCATTGCAACACACGACAGTGTATTGGTTGACGGAGCGAAAGCGATGGTCGAGGAGTTCGGTTTGCGGAAGAACGAGTACGAATTCCAGATGTTGCTCGGCGTGTGTCCCGAGCTGCGCAAAGCCTTGGTGAACGAAGGACACAAGGTGCGGCTCTACGTGCCGTTCGGCGAGAGTTGGTATGCGTACTCCATGCGTCGATTCAAAGAGAACCCGGAGATTGCCGGATATGTGGCGAGGGCGGTCTTTATGCGAAACAAGTAACCCACCAAACTCTGTAAGGAGTCATTTATGGCAGAACACAACAATAGAGGTTCGTTCAAACCGTTTGTTCCCGCGGAAACGATCATTCCCGAGTTCTCGCTCAAGGCGATCATCCTCGGCGTCATTTTCGGGATCATCTTCGGGGCGGCAACCGTGTACCTGGCGCTCCGCGCCGGTCTCACAGTTTCTGCATCCATACCTATTGCCGTTCTAGCAATCGCTGTCTTCAAGCGATTCGGGAAGGCGACGATTCTCGAGAATAATATCGTACAGACGATCGGCTCCGCCGGTGAGTCGGTTGCTGCGGGCGTCGTCTTCACGATCCCAGCGTTCATTTTTCTCTCGGGAGGGCGTGCATACTTCACGTACTTCAATATTTTTACGCTTGCGCTCGTTGGCGGCATCCTCGGCGTGTTGTTCATGGTTCCCTTGCGTCGATCGCTCATCGTGAAGGAACATGGCGTACTTCCTTATCCCGAAGGCACGGCGTGCGCCGAAGTACTTGTGGCGGGAGAAAAGGGTGGCTCCATGGCGGGAAGAGTCTTTGCCGGTCTCGGCATTGCCTTCCTTTACAAATCCCTCATGAGTATCTTTGGCTTTTGGAAAGATGTTCCCGCGTACGTCACCTCGCGCTCATCGGCTTATCCCAACGCGACGATCAACGGCGAGATCACTCCCGAGTATCTCGGCGTCGGGTACATCATCGGGCCGCGCATCGCCGGCACAATTGTGGCGGGCGGCGTGTTGTCGTGGTTGGTGCTCATTCCTTTGATTACGTTCTTTGGCGACGGACTTGCTGCGGTGTTGAAACCCGGTTGGGGAGGAAAACTGATCTCGCAAATGACACCGGGAGAAATTTATCGCGGCTACGTGCGCTACATCGGCGCGGGGGCTGTTGCTGCGGCGGGCCTCATCACCCTCATCCGAACGCTCCCCACGATCGTCTCCGCGTTCAAAGAAAGCTTCGCGAGCCTGAAGGATTTGAAAGAGGGCAAAACGCTCACCCGCACCGAGCGTGATTTACCGATCACCTACGTCATTGTCGGTTCGCTCGCTCTCATTCTCATCATCGCCGTTCTGCCGCAACTGCCGGGGACCTTTCCCGGAACGCTCATCATGGGCTTGCTGGTGGTGGTGTTCGGGTTCTTCTTCGTGACGGTGAGTTCGCGCATCGTCGGCATCATTGGCTCGTCCTCCA
>PSMW01000003.1:40228-97123 GCA_040290295.1 Ignavibacteria bacterium | reverse complement strand
TTCATCGGCTTGGGCTGGACCGGCGACATGTATCAGTCGCTTGCACTCTCGGTCGGCGGCATTGTGTGTATCGCTGCCGCAAATGCGGGGGCGACCAGTCAAGATTTGAAAACCGGCTACATTGTCGGCGCAACACCCATCTCGCAACAACTCGGTTTGGTCATCGGGGTTGTGGCTTCCACGTTCGTCATCGGTTGGACGTTGCAAACGCTCGATCAGTCCATGCGCTTCGAAGGCGTCGAGCACGCTATCGGTACGGCGCGATATGCCGCACCGCAAGCGACGTTGATGGCGACCATCATCAAAGGACTGCTGGCACAAGACCTCCCGTGGGCGCTGGTCTTTGTCGGGATGTTTATCTCGGTAGTGGTGGAGTTGTGTGGGGTGCGTTCCTTATCGTTCGCAGTCGGCGCGTATCTTCCCCTGTCCACAACGGCACCGATCTTCGTCGGCGGCATGATGAAAGCACTCGCTGACAAGATCACCGGCGTGAAGGAGGAATCCGAAGTCAGTTCCGGCATGCTCTACAGCACCGGGCTTGTTGCCGGCGGTTCGCTGACGGGTATCGCCATTGCGTTGCTCAGCAGTATCGGCAAAACGGTGATGGTGGATGGAGTGGAGAAAGAAATCTCGCTCATCCAATGGATTTTGGATGGTGTGGGGATTCATGGATGGGAACATCTCGGCGCTCTGGCGGACCTCATCGGGTTGGTGATGTTCGGCGCCCTCTGCTTCATGCTCGTGAACGCTGCACGCAAGAAGCTGTCATGAGCAGGAGCCCTTGCTTCACGCATGCACTTGAAGCCGTCTGATGCATTGCCCCTTCCTCGTTGTGAACGGAAGGGGCTTTTCATATCTTACGTCCGCGCACGATGGCCTTCGCTTCATGGCATCGTGCTTACCAACACGACCAGAACAGACACTCCTCGATGATCGTGCGATGAAGAGCGCTATCGAAGGTCTTGAACCCAAACTCGTTTGGAAGTATTTCGCCGAACTCTGTACGATCCCCCGACCTTCCAAGCATGAAGAGAAGGTGATCGCCTACATTCTCGAGAAGGTAAAAGAACTCGGATTGCAGGCAAAAAAGGATCGCGTCGGAAATGTCGTCGTCAAGAAGCCGGCTTCGCAAGGACGCGAACATCTGAAGCCTGTTTGCTTGCAGGGTCATCTCGATATGGTGGCGGAGAAGAACAAAGAGAAGGTGCACGATTTTCTGAAAGATCCGATCGAACTCGTGCGGAAAGGAAACGTGCTGATGGCGAACGGCACCACCCTCGGCGCTGACAACGGGATTGCCGTGGCAACCAATCTCGCGATCATGGAAGACACGACGCTCGAGCACGGTCCGTTGGAGTTTCTCTTTACGGTCGATGAAGAAACGGGCTTGACCGGCGCCAGCAATCTGCAACCGGGCTTCATCGAGAGCACCACACTGCTCAATCTCGACTCCGAAGAAGAAGGGGCGCTGTATGTCGGCTGTGCCGGAGGACGAGACACGATCACGACGTGGCACGTGCAATGGGAGAACGCGCCTCGAGGGATGCCGAGCGCGTCTGTGATGGTGAAAGGCTTGAAGGGGGGGCATTCGGGTTTGGAAATCGACAAGGGCCGCGGCAACGCCGTCAAGATTCTCAACCGTGCCTTGCGTGGGTTGGAGAAGCTCAACATCCGCATCGCTTCAATGGCGGGAGGCAACAAGCACAACGCAATCCCGCGTGAGGCGGAAGCGGTTATCTTCATTCCCAAGAAGAAATGGAAAGCGGCGGCAACGATCATCGAACAGTTCGATGCCGTCGTCAGAGCAGAGCTTTCCACAGTCGATCCCGATGTGAGTGTCTCGATCGCGGGCGTGCAGGTGAACAAGGCAAAGGTCATGAAGAAGAAACTTCAGGAGCAAATCCTCAAGGCACTTTCCGCCATGCCGCACGGCGTCATCACCATGAGCGCAGACATTCCCGGCCTCGTGGAGACATCGACGAACGTTGCCGTGGTTCGAACGGAGAGGAACAGATGTGTCCTCGTCACGAGCCAACGGAGTTCGGTGATGAGTGCATTGGACGACATACAACACACCGTCGCAGCCATCTCCGAACTGAGTGGCGCCCGCGTGAAGACGAGCGATGGATACCCCGGCTGGAAGCCAGATCTCAATTCGAACATTCTCGGCATCGCAAAGCAGACGTACCGTCAACTCTACGGGAAGGATCCGGAGGTCAAAGCCATCCATGCCGGGCTCGAGTGCGGGATCATTGGCGAGCGGTTTCCGGGTATGGACATGATTTCGTTCGGTCCGACGTTGGAAGGGGTTCACTCTCCTGAAGAGAAGATATACATCGACTCGGTCGAAAAGTTTTGGAATTTTCTGTTGGCGATCTTGAAGAGCATACATTGAGTGCTGCTCGTCGCATACCGTCATCAATCATATCTTTCCACGTGAAGAGCTGAATATGGAAGAACATCGTCCCGAGCCATCACGCGCCTATCGTTGGTTTGTTCTGCTGATCGTCAGTCTGCCGATGTTCGGCAACTACTACATCTACGACAGTATCAACCCACTCACGGATATTTTCCAGAAGCAGTTGGGTTATACCGATTCGCAGATCGGGTGGCTCAACTCCAGCTACAGTGTCGCCGCAGTCATCACGCTGCTGATCGGCGGCGTGCTGATCGACCGCCTCGGCGTGAAGAAAGCGATGCTCCTGTTCGGAACCATCTGTAGCATCGCCGCGCTGCTCAGCGCGATGGGCGACAGCTTCGTCACGATGGTGGTGGGGCGAACCGTTCTGGGGTTGGGAGCGGAATCGTTGATCGTCGCGGTCACGACTGCATTGGCGAAGTGGTTCAGGGGAAAGGAATTGAGTTTTGCCTTTGGTGTGAATCTCACGATCGCACGGCTTGCATCGGTGGCGGCAGACAATTCCCCGACGTGGGCGAGCGCTGTGTTCTATCCGCACGGTCATGATGCGCTGCCGAGTTGGCAAGGACCGCTGTGGTTGGCGTTCGGGATCGGTCTCATTTGTGTGATGGCGGGGATCATGTACTGGTGGTTGGAAACCCGCGCCCAGCGGCAGTATCAGCTTGGTAAACCGGGAGCGGTCGATAAGTTGGAAATAGGGCGAGGCATGTTTCGTTACAGTCCGTCGTATTGGTACATCGTCGGGTTGTGCTTCACGTTCTATTCGGCAGTGTTCCCGTTCCGCACGTTCGCAGTGAAATTCTTCCAACACGTGCACGGCATTCCGCTGGAAGAGGCGGGCTTCTTTAATAGCCTGCTTCCGCTCTCGGCGATGATTGCAACGCCGCTGTTCGGCTTGCTGGTCGATAGCGTCGGCAAGCGGGCGCTGTTTATGCTCTTCGGCACGTTGCTCCTCGTGCCGGTCTATCTCATGATGTTGAATCCGGCAGTCACGCTGTGGGCGCCGACGATCATGTTGGGTATAGCTTTCTCGCTCATTCCCGCGGTGATGTGGCCCTCGGTGGCGTACATCGTCGAGGAACATCGGTTGGGAACCGCGTACGCGTTGATGACACTCATTCAACAGATCGGCTTCTTTGCGCTCAACTGGCTGATCGGCGCGGCGAACGATTGGCAACATGCGAGTGAAACCAACCCCGGCGGTTACGCTTTAGGGATGGGTATCTTTACGGGCTTGGTGTTCTTGGGATTTGTGTTCTCCTTCCTCTTGCGCAAAGCGGAAACCGGACCGGGCGCCCATGGCTTGGAAACAATTATGGCACGAGCGTCCGATCGCGCGACGTGAACTTTCATTGAAGGACAGGGGAAGAGTGATCGTTCGTTTGTTGTTGTTCTGTGTCCTTACGCTATCAGCCTTTGCGTGTCTTCAGCACGAGCCGCCGAAACGGCTCGAACACATCCTTGCACTGAAAGGCAAAGCGATGCACGAGGTTCACGCTCTGCTCGGTGCGCCGCGCGTCATCGACTCCGCGGCGTCTCCGACCGAACGCATTTGGGGATACTATCAGGTCGCCATGCAGTCGGCGAGGGAGAGCACAACGCAGCAACGAACCGTTCTCGTTCTCTTTCGCCGGCGCGACACGTCCTTCGTTGTGGAAGAGGTGCGGATTCCGTAGGCTGTCCTCACGCTTTACATCCAACCATCAAATCCTTACTTTTTACAAAAAAGAAGATGAGCTTCTTTGCACTGTCGAGGGGAGACGATGGCCGACCGACTGCATCACCGGCATTTCACACTCGAAGAGGCTCGTCGTGAACTGACGAGTGTTCACGCACTGGCAAGCAAACTTGTCGAGTTGAAGAAACAACTCGATGCGAAAGGGTGGGATGTCTATCGCCATGAGTACTTTGGCGGAATGGGACCGAACGGCGACGGAAGCTTTCCTCCGGAGATGGAAACGCTGGTCGCAATCGTTCGCGGGCTGGAACAGCGCGGCATTCTGGTCAAAGGGCTTGATCAAGGACTGATCGACTTTCCGCACATCCGCGCGAGCGGCGAGGAGGTGTATCTCTGCTGGAAGGTCGGTGAGAACGACATCTTCTACTGGCACACGATCGAAGCGGGATATGCAGGAAGAAGACGGATCGAGGAATTGTAATACGCACGCCTTAAACCCAAGAGAGGGCGCTGTCGTCCAACGAACGGCATCCTGGTGTGCTCCACAGCGGAGCCTATGTGTGCACTCTCCTGAAACGAATATCGAGGAGTGAATGAATAAGAAATGGATTTGGATCGCTGTCGCTGTTGCCGTCGTGCTTGGCGTGGGAGTGTTTTGGTTAGCCAACGGGAAGAACGAGAAGCTGACCTTTCGAACCGCCAAGATCGATCGCGGTGATATTGCGGTCGTCATCAGTGCTACCGGCACGTTGCAGGCTGTCACAACTGTGCAAGTCGGCTCGCAAGTTTCGGGAACCATCGCGAAACTGTACGCCGATTTCAATTCTCGTGTCAAAGAGGGACAGCTTCTTGCCCAACTCGATCCGACATTCCTTCAAGCGACGGTCAACGAACAGCGAGCGAATGTGGATCGCGCGTGCGCTCAGGTGAACGAAGCACAAAGAAACTATCAGCGGACGGCGGATTTGTTCGCGAAGGCACTCGTCTCGCAAGCGGACATGGACGCAGCGACGACAAATCTCGAAGCGGCAAAGGCGAATCTCGCACAAGCAAGAGCGGCGCTGCAACGCGTGGAAGTGAATCTCCGCTATGCGACGATCAAAGCGCCGATCAGCGGCGTCGTGATTTCGCGAAACGTCGATGTCGGACAGACGGTCGCGGCAAGTTTGCAAGCGCCGACGCTGTTCACGATCGCTCAAGACCTGAGAAAGATGCAAGTGCAGGCGAGTGTGGACGAAGCGGATATCGGCAGTGTAATCGTCGGGCAACCTGTCACGTTTCGTGTCGATGCGTACCCCGAGTTGACCTTCAAGGGCGTCGTGAGCCAGATTCGTTTGGCGCCCGTCGTGACGCAGGGCGTGGTGACGTACACGGTGATCATCGATGTCGATAACTCTGATTTGAAACTCATGCCGGGGATGACGGCGACAGTCTCGATTCAAGTCGCAAGCAAGGAGAATCTTCTGCGTGTTCCTGTTCAAGCGTTGCGCTTCACGCCCCCGCCGGAAGTGCTCGAGACCTTCACGCCTGATACGACCGGTGGAGAACGACGGCGCATGTGGCAAGGGAGAGCGGAGGGGGGAAGACCTGAAGGAGGACCGCCGCGTATGGGCAACCCGGAGGAACGCGGACGGATTTGGGTGTTGAAGGATGGAAAGCCTGTTCCCAAATTCATCCGACGCGGCATTCAGAACTCGACACATGCGGAAATTGTTCGCGGGGACGTGCAGGAAGGGGATGAGGTGATTGTCGGCGTGACAGGCGGAGCGCAAACGCAAATGGCTTCGGGTCAAACCAATCCGTTCGCGCCGCGCTTCCCGACTGGCGGCGGACGCCGTGGCGGCTTCTAACGTTTCGCACAGATGAGGGGCGCAGAGTGATGAGACTTCTCGAAACGATACGCATCGCGATTGATTCGTTGCTGCGACACAAGATGCGAGCGCTGCTGACGATGTTGGGCATCATCATCGGTGTCGGTGCGGTGATCGCGATGGTCGCGGTTGGGCAGGGAGCACAAGCTGCGATCGAGTCGCAGATCGCGAGCCTCGGCTCGAACGTGCTGATTGTCTTTCCCGGAGCGACCGTGCAAGGCGGTGTAAGTTTCGGTGCGGGCACCGTACAGACGTTGACACTCGATGATGTGGAAGCGATCCGCACGCAATGCCCCGCGGTCGCGGCTGTCTCGCCGGTCAATCGCATCAATCGCCAAGTGATTGCGGGAAACGTGAATTGGAGTACATCCATTCAAGGAGCGTACACGGATTTCTTCCGTATTCGTGATTGGCGCGTGGAGATCGGCGAGCCCTTCACCGATCAAGACGTTCGCGGCGCAACCAAAGTCTGCGTCATCGGCAAGACGGTTGCCGACCGGCTGTTTCCCGATTCCGATCCGATCGGCGCGACGATTCGAATTCAGAAACTCCCTTTCACAGTGTTGGGTGTGCTCGCACCGAAGGGGCAGAACGCGATGGGCATGGATCAAGACGACATCATCGTTGCGCCGTTCACGACGGTCCAACGCAAATTGCAGGGCGTGGACTTCGTCAATACCATCCAATTGTCTGCCGTCACCAAGATGCAGATTCCCGAAGCGCAGCGACAAGTGGAGGAGCTCCTGCGGATTCGTCACCGCTTGGCGGAGTGGCAAGACAATGACTTCACAATCCGTAATCAATCGGATATTGCGGCGGCAGCAACGGCGACATCGAGCTTCATGACGGTGTTGTTGGGAAGCATCGCGTTCCTTTCGCTTGTTGTGGGGGGCATCGGTATTATGAATATCATGCTCGTCTCGGTGCAGGAGCGCACGCGGGAGATCGGCATTCGCATGTCGGTCGGTGCACGGCGGGCGGATATCCTCCAGCAATTTGTCATCGAAGCGTTGATGCTCAGTATCATCGGGGGGGTGATCGGCATCGGGCTTGGGGTTGCAAGCTCGGGCATGATCTCACGGATTGCAGGATGGCCCGTCTTCGTGTCGCCGGCGGCGGTGGGTCTGGCGTTCTTCTTTTCCGGTATGGTCGGCGTCTTTTTCGGATTCTATCCGGCGAAGAAAGCCTCCGCCCTCAGCCCGCTCGATGCGCTGCGATACGAATAGCATGCCGCGCGAACGGAGCGCGACGTCGTGATGGAACGAACCTGTTGAGAGCGTATGAGCATTTTCAAGCTTCGTTCGGATTTCAAACCCAGCGGTGATCAACCGGAGGCAATTCGTCAACTCACCGAAGGTGTGCTGCGCGGCGAAAAGTATCAAACCCTGTTGGGTGTCACGGGCAGCGGCAAGACGTTCACGATCTCGAACGTGATTGCCAACGTCAACAAGCCTGTGCTCGTTATGTCGCACAACAAGACGCTCGCGGCACAACTCTACGGGGAATTCAAGAGTTTCTTCCCTCACGATCGGGTCGAGTTCTTCATCAGCTACTACGACTACTACCAGCCAGAGGCTTACGTTCCGAGTTCCGACACGTACATTGCCAAAGACGCATCCATCAACGACGAGATCGATCGCCTGCGCTTACGCGCAACAAGTGCACTGCTCAGCGGGGATCGGAACGTGATCGTCGTTGCGTCGGTCAGTTGCATCTACGGTATCGGCGCGCCGGATGAGTGGGCAAGTCAGATTGTGGTGATCCGCAAAGGCGAGAGGATGGATCGCAACGCCTTCCTGCGGAAGCTCCTCGATATCTTTTATGTGCGGAACGATTTCGACTTTGCTCGCGGCACGATGCGCGTCCGCGGCGATGTCGTGGAAGTCATTCCCGCTTACGAAAACGAGGAAGCGATTCGCGTCGAGTTTTTCGGCGACGTCATCGACAGGATCAGCACCATCAACAAGGCCGACGGCACAGTGCTCGGCGAGACCGAGTATGAGGTGATCTACCCTGCGAAACAGTTCGTCACGTCGCGTGAGACGCTCGAGCGAGCGTTTCGGAGTATCGAAGAGGAGTTGGAACAACGCCTTGCCGAACTGCGCGCGGCGGGGAAACTCGTGGAAGCACAGCGACTCGAGCAGCGGACACGTTTCGATTTGGAGATGATGCGGGAGGTAGGGTACTGTTCCGGTATCGAAAATTACTCGCGCCACATCGCCGGCCGACCGCCCGGGTCACGTCCTGCGTGTTTGTTCGACTACTTTCCCGACGATTATTTGCTCGTCATCGATGAGTCGCATGTGACCGTGCCGCAAATCGCAGGCATGTATCACGGCGATCGCTCGCGCAAGCTCACGTTGGTGGAGTACGGTTTCCGCCTTCCCTCTGCCCTCGACAACCGTCCGTTGACGTTCGAGGAATGGGAGCAGATGGTCAAGCAAGTCATCTTCGTGAGCGCCACGCCCGGCCACTACGAGTTGCAAAAATGCAAGGGTGTGGTGGTGGAGCAATTGATTCGCCCCACGGGGCTTGTGGACCCTGAGGTCGAGGTCCGTCCGGTCAAGAATCAGATCGACGACTTGATCGCGGAGATTCGTGCCCGCGCCGAACGTAAGGAGCGCGTGCTCGTGACGACACTGACCAAACGCATGGCAGAGGACTTGACGGAATATCTTTTAGAAATCGGCATCCGCGTGCGCTACATCCATTCCGAGGTCGATGCGCTCGAACGGGTCGAGATTCTGCGCGACCTGCGGCTGGGTGACTTCGACGTGCTGGTGGGAGTCAACTTGTTACGAGAAGGCTTGGACTTGCCGGAGGTTTCGCTTGTCGCCATTTTGGATGCGGACAAGGAGGGCTTTCTCCGATCAGAAAAATCACTCATCCAAACCGCAGGACGCACAGCACGCAACATCAATGGGCGCGTCATCCTCTACGCGGACACGGTGACGGGTTCGATGCAACGCATGCTGGAGGAAACCCGACGCCGACGCGAGAAGCAACTCCAATACAACAAAGAACACGGCATCACCGCAAAGACTGTGTACAAGACCGTCAACGAGGTGCTTGCCGCAACCGCCGTTGCCGACGTGAAAGCCGAACGCGATGCCCGTCGCGAACGCCAAAAACTCCCGGTCGTTGCCGAAAGCGTGGTGCGCTACCTGACGACGGAGCAACGCAAGGACTTGATCGAAGAGTTGCGTGCAGAAATGCTCAAAGCTTCAAAAGATTTGGAGTTCGAACGTGCCGCACAACTGCGGGATGAGATTGCCAAGCTCGAATCCGCGGTGCCGAAGAAGGGGCGTCGTGCATAGCGGCACGCGATGCCTGTCTTGCCTTTCACGCAGACGGAAGGATCCGGTATGTACCCCTCGCTGCAGCAGATCGCTCGATCATTGATCAAACCTCTTCGCGAGTTTGTCTATCCTCCCGCATGTCTTGCCTGCGAAGCCGTTCTGCCCGATGGCGTCTCGCGCATTTGTCCTACATGTTGGAACCACATTCGCCACGTCCATCGTGACGATGCGTTGTACGGCGACATGCGTCAGCGCCTGCTTGCCGATGGTTCTCTCGCCGATATGGCGAGTGCCTTCTACTTTGAAAAGGAGGGAACGCTGCAGACGCTTATTCATCGACTGAAATATGATGAGATGACGATCGTTGGCGAAGAGTTGGGCAAGCATGTGGCGTCAAGCCTTGCGGCGTTACTGCCCGTGTTGCCGCATGCGTGTCTTCTTCCGGTTCCTCTTCATCGCGCAAAGGAACGGGAGCGCGGCTACAATCAAAGCACGGCAATCGCACGCGGCATTTACACGATCACCGGCTTGCCTGTGCGTCCTCACATTCTCCGACGACAAAAGAACACCATCTCGCAAACGCACTTGAACCCCGAGGAACGCAGAGCGAACGTTCGAGATGCATTCGTCGTTCGCGATCCTGCTGCTGTGCGTGATCGCGTGATCATTCTTGTTGACGACGTCATCACAACAGGCGCGACGATCCTCGAGTGTGCGCGCGTCTTGCAAGCGCACCATGCATCGGCGATCTATGCAGCGTCGGTGGCGCTTGCGCTTCCCACAACCGATATCGAGGCATGATGTGCTCTGCATGTTGGTTGCAATTCAAAGCATTTCTTGGTAGATTGTTCACGGTTTTTGCACCACCAGCAGTGATGTCCCCACAGATGTGTAGTGGTTCCCCATTGTCAGAATACTTGGAGGTAGTTCATGGCTGTCAAGATCGGCATTAACGGGTTTGGACGCATTGGACGATTGGTGTTTCGACGCTTGATGCAAACCGGCGGCTTCGAAGTCGCGGCGATCAACGACATCACCGACGCGCCCACCCTCGCCTATTTGTTGAAGTACGATTCGGTCCATGGCACATATCCCGGCGATGTACGCGCAGAAGGCGATTGCATCGTTGTGGATGGGAAGAAGTTTAAAATCCTTGCAGAAAAAGATCCGGCGAAGCTTCCTTGGAAAGATCTCGGAGTAGAGTTGGTCATCGAAGGGACGGGCATTTTCACCAGTCGCGAAAAACTCAATTTGCACATTCACGCCGGTGCGAAGAAAGTGTTGCTGACGGCTCCTGCGAAAGATGAAATCGACGCGACCGTCGTGTTGGGCGTGAACGACCATATCCTCACAGGCAAAGAGCAGTTCATTTCTAATGCTTCGTGCACCACAAACTGCCTTGCCCCGATGGTGCATGTGCTTCATAAAACGTTCGGTCTAGAAAGCGGCTTTATGACTACCGTGCACTCGTACACGAACGATCAGCGCCTGCTCGATCTTCCGCACAAAGACTTGCGTCGTGCGCGCGCTGCGGCGCTCTCGATCATTCCTACCACGACCGGTGCCGCACGCACTGTGGGCAAAGTGATTCCCGAGTTGAAAGGCAAGTTGGACGGCCACTCGCTGCGTGTACCGACGCCCGACGCCTCCATCACCGATTTCGTCTGCACGCTGAAAAAGCCGGCAACAAAAGAAGAGGTGAACGCCGCGTTGAAGAAAGCCGCAGAGACGACGATGAAAGGCATCATGCAATATACCGAGGACGAGATTGTCTCGGCCGATATCATCGGCAATGAGCACTCGTGCATCGTCGATGCAAAACTGACGATGGCTTACGGCAACACCGTGAAAGTCTTCGGGTGGTACGACAACGAATGGGGCTTCTCATGTCGGGTTGTGGATTTACTCAGAAAGATTGCCTGAGCTTATCCCTATGTGCGCTGAAGTCCTCAATGTGCACACTGCGACGGAATATGCCCGCCTTGCTGCGGGCTTTCTTTTCTGCAAGCGGAGACTGCGACGATGGAAACCATGACAATCGATGATGTCGAGCTGAAAGAGAAACGCGTCCTCGTTCGTGTGGACTTCAACGTTCCCATGACGGAGCATGGTACCATTGCCGACGACAAGCGGATCGTCGAATCGTTGCCGACCATCAGAAAGATCTTGGATTCGGGCGGCATCGCTATCTTGATGAGTCATTTGGGACGGCCGAAAGGTGGACCCTCAGCGGAGTTTTCCCTCAAACCCGTTGCAAAGCATCTCGGAACGTTGCTGAGCAGCACGGTGCACTTCGCCCATGATTGTGTGGGTGAAGGGACCCGCAAGCTTGTTGCATCGTTGAAACCGGGCGACGTTCTTCTGCTGGAGAACCTCCGCTTTCACGCCGAGGAGGAGAAGAACGACCCGGCCTTCGCAAAGGAACTTGCTTCCTACGGCGACGTGTACGTCAACGATGCATTCGGTACGGCGCATCGGGCACATGCCTCGACGGAAGGGATCACCAAGTTCATCAAGCCGTGTGTTGCAGGCTACTTGATGAAAAAGGAAATTGAATATCTTACACAAGCGGTCGGCAACCCGAAGCGCCCGTACGTGGCGATCGTCGGCGGCGCAAAGATCTCGGGCAAGATCGACGTGATCCAAAACCTCCTCCCCAAAGTCGATGTCCTGGTGATTGGTGGAGGAATGGCATTCACGTTCTTTCGTGCGCAGGATGTGGAAGTCGGCGATTCCTTGGTCGAGGTGGAGAAGATTCCACTCGCCAAGAAGTTGCTGGAAGAAATCAAAGCTTCACGTCGGCGCGTCATTCTCCCGGTGGATTGCGTCATCGCCGACAAGTTCGACAATAACGCCCAGCGGCGCGTGGTGCCGGTGACGAAGATTCCCGTCGGATGGCGAGCACTCGACATCGGTCCTGAAACTGCCCAGCTCATCCGTCTTGAGACGAAGAACGCGAAGACGATCGTTTGGAATGGGCCCATGGGTGTTTTCGAGATGAGCAATTTCGCCAACGGTACACTCGAGGTTGCCAAGATACTCGCTGAGGCGACGCGCAACGGCGCCACAACGATCGTCGGCGGAGGCGATTCTGCAGCGGCGGTTGCTCAGATGGGATTCGAAGCCCAGATCTCGCACGTCTCGACGGGAGGTGGTGCATCGTTGGAGTTTCTCGAGGGCAAACAACTGCCGGGCTTGGCCGCACTCGACAAGAAATGAGATGAACGCTTGTCGCGAAAGCGCTGTTATCATTGGTAGCACGATGTTCTGATCTCCACAGTTATGGCAACCTATCGCTCGACATACGGTGGCGGCGGGCAGTATTACAGGCCCAGTTTCTTCGGTGGCTTTTCGTTCTTTCCGCCCGTGATCAAAGCCCTGCTGATCGGTAACACGGTCGTTTGGCTGTTCACGGATCTGTTGCTCTTGCCCTTCCGAATCGAAGGCGTACCGATCAGCTCTTTTATCACCAAGTACTTTGCTTTGTGGCCCATCGGTGTGTCGTTTTATCCGTGGCAGCTCCTGACGTACATGTTTCTGCACGGCGGGTTTGGACATTTGTTCTTCAACATGTTGGCACTCTGGATGTTTGGGATGGAGTTGGAGAATTTGTGGGGATCGAAACAGTTCCTCATCTACTACCTCACGTGCGGTCTCGGTGCCGCCGTCACGAATCTTGCCGTTCCGTTTCTCCTCGGCGGCGGTGCCCCGACGGTTGGCGCCTCCGGTGCGGTGTTCGGCGTGTTGGTTGCGTTCGGTATGCTCTTCCCCAATCGACCGATCTACATTTACTTTCTCCTCCCGATCAAGGCAAAGTTTTTCGTCGCGGCGTATATCTTCTTGGAGTTGTTCTACGGTGTGTTCGGGATGGCTTCGGGGGTTGCGCATTTCGCTCACCTTGGCGGAGCCGCCATGGGGTTCGCCTACACGTCCTTGCTGATGCGCGGAATGACGTTCGTCGACGTGTTGAAGAAATGGATGGGACCTCCCGCGCCGTCGTCGCGTCGAACGCGCAGAGCCGGCGATGAAGATGTCCTCGATGCGAAGTTCTTCGACATCAAAACGGGTGAGCCACTCGATCAAAAAAAAGAGATCAGCCAAGAGGTGATCGATGCGATTCTCGACAAGATCAACACGAGCGGCTACCAGAGTTTGACCGATAAAGAGAAGAAGATCTTGACCGAAGCGAGCAAGAAAATTCACTGAGGAGAGATATGGAGGTTCCCGTCTTGAACTTGACTGATCCAATGCCTGTTCTTCCCCACCCTACGTACAAAGTGGGTGTGCGGCGACCGACACGACAGGTGACGATCGGAACGATCAAAGTCGGCGGCGGCGCGCCCATCTCCGTGCAAACGATGACGAAGACGAAGACAAGCGATGTAGCCGCAACGGTGAAACAGATTCGCGGCGCCGCGGAGGCGGGCTGCGACATCGTGCGCGTGACCGTGAACGACAAAGAGGCTGCCGAAGCGATGAAAGCCATCGCCGTCGTTGCCGACATCCACTTCAATCACATTTTTGCCTTGAAGGCGATCGAGGCGGGCGTTGCGAAAGTGCGGATCAATCCCGGCAACATCGGCAACAAGCAGCGCATCTACGAAGTGCTGACCGCCGCGAAGGATAAAGGCATTCCGATTCGCATCGGTGTGAACTCCGGATCGCTCGAAGAAGATATACTAGAGAAGCACGGCTACCCGACGGCGGAGGCGTTGTACGAAAGCGCGATGCGGCACGTCGAGATTTGCGACGAGTTCGGTTTCAAGGATATCATCATCTCCGTCAAGTCCACCGATGTGCGCCTGATGATCGAAGCCTATCGGCTTGTCGCCCAACGAACGGACATCCCCTTGCACTTGGGCGTGACCGAGGCAGGCACGACGCGAGTCGGCACCATCAAGTCGGCGGTCGGCATCGGAACGTTGCTTGCCGAGGGCATCGGCGATACGATTCGCGTATCGCTGACGGATGATCCCGTCAAAGAAGTAGAGGTCGGAAAAGAAATTCTTCGTTCGCTCGGTCTTGCCTCGCGCAACGTCGAGCTGATCGCCTGTCCGACGTGTGGCAGACTCGAAGTGGATCTCTTTGGCATCATGGCAGAATTGGAAAAGCGATTGGAAGGGGTGAAGAAGCCGGTGAAGATCGCTGTGTTGGGATGCGTCGTCAACGGGCCCGGAGAAGCGAGCGAAGCCGACATCGGGATCGCTGCCGGCAAGGGCGGCGGATTTTCTATCGCAAAGGCGAGGTCGTCCGAAGAGTGAAGGAGTCGGAGATCGTCGATGTGATCGTCGAAGAGGTGAAGAACTTTCAGCCGGACAACACGTAGCTTTCGCACCAAGGCGCCTCTGCGCGCATTGTTCATCGATGGAGTGGAGCGTGTTGACAGAACGCATGGTACGAAGAGAGAGAAACCCGCGACAGTGCGGGTTTTTCGTTATGGCTCATGACGCATGAAGAACACATGGCACCTGTTCCCACTATCAGTGTCGGCATCTTGACGAGGCGTGAGATCCGCGTGAGTCTCCTCGGTCGGTACCGTTGGGAGCGTACCGGCGAGTTGCTTGCCGGCGAGATCCGCGCTACTGCAGATGACGGCGGCATCACCCTGTGCATCGAGGGAAAGCACGTCCATACGGCGGCGCCTGTCATTCTTCTTCCAACTGGGAATGACGCAACGTTCGTTCTGCACGATGTCACGATCGGCGTGCAATTCCATTGGCAGCAGAACGAAGATCAACGCTTTGCCGGAGCGCTGCGCTTCTTGCGTACCGGTGCGGAACTGACGGCAGTCAATGTCGTCGATATCGAACACTATCTCACGAGCGTCATCTCGTCGGAAATGGGGGCGGAAAGCTCTCTCGCGTTCTTGCAAGCTCATGCGGTTACATCCCGGAGTTGGCTTTTGGCACAACTGGAAACATCGCGTGCACGAAAAGCCGCGAGTGTTCTCCCACAGCCTTTACTCGAAACGGAAACCGAACGCATCCGTTGGTACGACCGCGAAGATCATGAGCACTTCGATGTATGCGCCGACGACCATTGTCAACGCTATCAGGGCGGGACGAAAGTATCCACCGCAACCGTGACCAACGCCGTGGAATCAACACGAGGCTTGGTGCTGACCCACGATGGGAAGGTGTGTGATGCGCGCTTCTCGAAATGCTGCGGCGGATTGACCGAGCCGTTCGAAAATGTATGGGAACCGGTCCACCATCCATACCTTGTCTCGATCGTCGATGCGGTCGATCCTGCTGCGGCTCTTGCAGGAGTGTCTCTCCCCTTGGAGAACGAAGCGAACGCCGAGCGGTGGATGCATGCATCGCCTCCCGTGTTGTGCAACACGCACGGGACCGAATCGATAGCGCACGTTCTGCCCGACTTCGATCGCGCCACACGGGATTTTTTTCGATGGCACGTCACGTACACGCAGGACGAGCTTGCCGCGCTCATCGCTCGAAAATCCGGGAGGGATGTCGGGCACGTCGTTCGGCTTGCCCCACGTCGTCGCGGTCCCTCGGGCAGGCTCATCGAGCTGACGATTGTTGGAACGAAAGGAACGTTCACGATCGGGAAGGAGTTGGAAATTCGGCGCACACTTTCTCCGACGCATCTCTACAGCTCCGCCTTCGTTGTGGAGACCGGAACGGTCAAGCACGGCGTGCCCGCAACATTCACCTTGTATGGTGCGGGTTGGGGGCACGGCGTCGGTTTGTGCCAGATCGGCGCTGCGGTGATGGGCGAGAAGGGGTATGATTACCGGACCATCCTCTCCCACTACTTTCCGCACACAACGGTGACTTCTTGGTATTGAGCATGTCATGAGCAGATACGCGTTTGTTGCCAGCCTCTTCCTTTACCTCGTGCACACGCACAGCACGTTGGCACAACCGAAACAGCACGGCATTCTTCTCGTCGTGCCGGAAGCCGATACCGTGACGACCACATCGGGGGTGTATCGACTGTCAGCAAGCACAACGCCGGGCAGTGTGGTCAAGGTGAACGGCAAATCGTTCCCTGTGTTCCCGTCGGGTGCGTTCGCCGGCAAACTGGATGTTTCGGTCGGCGACAATCTGTTCACCATCACGGCAGATGCACCATCGGGAGAGAGAGCAACGCGGAGTTTCGTGATTCGCCGCACGAAGCCGATCGAATCGACACCACGCGATACGTTACTCATCGAAGATGTGATGATGCTGCCGACGCAGGATATGTGGCTCATGGCAGGCGATCTTCTCCATGTGCAATTCAAAGGCACGCCGGGCTGCAAGGCAAGCTTCATGGATGGCATTCCGATGAAGGAGCGTCCAGTGAATGGACCGCGCGGCATCGCGGGAATCTATCGTGGTACCTACAAGGTCAAAGACACCGATACGTTGCTCAGTCAGGTCATCACTTTTCGTTTAGAGGACAGCACGGGTAAAGCCGTGACGCGCTCGACCGCGGCGAAGGTTTCCTTCAAAGCTCATCAGCTCCCTGTCGTTGGCGTGACCAAAGGTGATCGTCCTTACCTCAACACCGGCTTGGGCGATGACCGATTGGGGGGCCACAAGTTTTCGATCATCAATTCCGGTATTCGGTTGAAGATAACGGGAAAGGTGAACGACCTCTACCGCGTGGCGCTGACCGACAATCTCCATGTCTGGATCGAAACAGGCTTCGTCGATTTGCAGCCGGGCGATCCCTTCATGCCCCAATCGCTTACAGGCAATATCATCGTCGCGGCGGAAGGAGCCTACGACGTGGTGTCGCTGACACTCTTCGATAAACTTCCCTACGTAACGTCGCAGGAGTTGGATCCTACACGCATCATCGTGGATGTGTACGGAGCGACATCCAACACGAATTGGATCACCCAGACGATGACGACACGAGAAGTCAAGAACGTGTACTACCAGCAGGTGGAAACAGGCCTCTATCGTGTCATCATCGAACTACAGCACAGACAGATTTGGGGATACGAAATCGCATACGAAGGGACGAATCTCAAAATCAAAATCAAACCTCAACCGCGAAGGTTGAACTTGAAGGCGCTGAAGATTGCTGTGGATGCCGGGCATGGTGGGGAAAACCTCGGCGCCATCGGCTGCACCGGCGTGAAAGAGAAAGATGTGGTCTTCAGCATCGCACAGCATCTTAAGACGTTGCTCGAGGATGAAGGAGCTACAGTGATCCTCACGCGCAGCACCGATACGAACGTGACCATGACGGATCGCTTCTTGAAAGCATACAAGGCAAACGCCGATGTGTTCGTGAGCATTCACGCCAACAGCGTGGGGCTGACGAGTGACCCGCTCGCAACGCGCGGCGCCGCGACGTTCTACAAACACCTGTGCTACCGTCCTCTCTCGCAATTCATCCTTGACGAGATACTCAAGACAGGAATCGGCTCGTTCGGGATCGTCGGCAGTTTCAATTTCGCGCTTCTTGGTCCGACGGAGCTTCCCTCGGTTCTTGTCGAGACCGCGTTCATTTCTCACCCTGAAGATGAAATGAAGTTGCTGGACGACGATTTTCGCAAGGAGCTTGCCGAGCGGATCGTTGACGGAATCGAAAGGTTTCTCGACTCGTGCGAGGAATGATATGTTCAGGACATTTTGACCACACACCACAACCGGAACCATGACGACACTCCCGCCAGCACGACGCAGTCCATGGATATGGGTACCGACGCTTTATCTGGCAGAAGGCTTTCCCTACTTCGCGGTCTTGACTGTCGCGACCATCATGTACAAAAAGCTCGAAGTCTCGAATACGGAGATCGCTTTCTATACGAGTCTGCTCAGCTCGCCCTGGGCGTTGAAGCCGCTCTGGAGTCCGTTCATCGACATGTTCAAAACAAAACGCTTCTGGACTGTCACACTCCAGTTGGTTATTGGTGTAGCGTTGGCGGGCGTTGCGGCGTGCATCCCCTTGCCGCTGTTCTTTCCTGCGACGCTGCTCTTGTTCGCATGTGTCGCATGTGCTTCTGCCACACATGATATCGCTGCCGATGGATTCTACATGCTGGGTTTGGATCAACGCCAACAGGCAGCATTTGTCGGTGTACGCAATACCTTCTATCGCTTCGCGTGGATCGCGGCATCGGGCGGATTGGTCATGCTTGCAGGCTCTCTCGAAACGCACACGAGCAACATTGCTGTCGCGTGGTCACTGACCTATACAGTCATGGCCGTCGTCATGGTGCTCTTTTCGTTCTATCATCGTTTCGCGTTGCCGGTGCCCGCAATCGATACGCCGACTCTGGATCGAGGAGGCGCATCGAATGTGCTGCGCGAATTTATCGGGACGTTTGCGGAGTTCTTCAAGAAGGAACACCTCGTCACCACGCTGCTGTATATTTTGTTCTATCGCTTCGCAGAATCGCAGTTGGTGAAGATCGCCCAGCTCTTCATGCTCGACCCCAAAAACAAGGGGGGCTTGGGCTTGACGACGTCGGAAGTCGGTTTCGTGTACAACACTGTCGGTGTGGCTTCGTTGTTGCTTGGCGGGATCGTCGGGGGGTATTGTATTTCGCGCCGCGGGCTGAAGTTCTGGTTGTGGCCCATGGCATTTGCCATCAACATCCCCGACGCTCTCTATGTGTATCTCGCCACCGTGCAACCGAACGACCTGCTCGTGGTGAACGCCGTAGTCGCCGTCGAGCAATTCGGGTATGGGTTCGGGTTCACCGCCTACATGGTGTATTTGATGTACGTCGCTCGCGGCAAGCACAAGACGGCACACTACGCGATCTGTACAGGACTGATGGCGCTCGGCGTGATGGTCTCCGGTATGTTCAGTGGGTGGCTTCAAGAGCGACTGGGATATGTGGACTTCTTTTGGTGGGTCGTGATCGCTACCGTTCCGAGTTTTGTGGTCACGGCGTTCGTGCGCGTGGATGCAGACTACGGAAAGAAGAGCGATGCGTGAGCAATGACGCAAGGGGCGGCAGCATCGTCACGCTCCCATGAATATTCGAACACTTTCTTTCTCATCCTCTATGGCTAAGCCGATTACTGCATTCGTTCCCTACAGCGGGCAGCAGTTCATGCAGGAATGCATCGAACAACTGCAACGATCCGACCTCGTTGAACGTGTCGTTCTCCTGACACCGGGTCCAACGCTTCCCGACTGCGCGGCGTTGCCGGCCGTCTCGCTCACGTCGACTGCGACCGTCAATGCTCTCGCGCAGGCGGTAACGACACATTTCGCGTTGCTCGTTCTGCAAGAAACCCCTTTCGCATTGGGCCAGTATGCTTTAGAGCGCTTCCTCATCGTCGCGCAAGAGTCGGTCTCCGGGATCGTCTACGCGGATTCGTATGACAGACGCCACGGCAGTCGCATGCCGCATCCGACGATCGAGTATCAGGAAGGGAGTGTACGCGATGATTTCGATTTCGGCTCGGTGCTCTTCTTCAACAGCGTAATTCTCCGCTCCGCCGCCGCGGAGGTTCGCAATGAAGGGTACGCGGCAGCAGGCTTGTACGCGCTGCGCCTGGCTGTTGCACGTGGTAGTCGCATCACGCGCATCCCCGAGTTCCTCTCCATCAAAACGCAAACGGATGTGCGCCGATCAAGCGAGAAGCAGTTCGATTACGTCGATCCGAAGAACCGCAAGGTGCAGATTGAAATGGAGATGGCAGTGAGCGATCATCTGAAGAAGATCGGCGCCTTTCTGGAACCGGAGTTTACCGACGTCGATCTCAACGAAGGCACCTTCTCTGTCGAAGCGTCGGTTGTCATCCCGGTGAAGAACCGCGTGCGCACGATCGCCGATGCGGTGCGTTCGGCGCTCCATCAGCGTACGGGCTTTCCCTTCAACGTCTTGGTGGTGGATAATCATTCGGATGATGGAACGACCGCCGTGGTCGAAGAGCTTGCACAGCGAGATGCACGGGTGGTGCATCTCGTTCCTCGACGCGATGATCTCGGCATCGGCGGATGTTGGAACGAGGCGATCTTCCATCCGCACGTTGGACGGTTCGCCGTTCAACTCGACAGCGACGATCTGTACAAGGACGAAACGACGCTGCAACGGATCGTCGATACGTTTCGTTCCGAGAAATGTGCGATGGTCGTCGGCTCGTATTGCATGACGGATTTCGAGCTCCACGAAATTCCTCCCGGCGTGATCGACCACAAGGAATGGACGCCGGAGAACGGAAGAAACAACGCGTTGCGCGTGAATGGCCTCGGCGCACCGCGTGCGTTCTTCACGCCCATCGTTCGGCGGGTGACGTTCCCGAACGTCAGCTACGGTGAGGATTACGCCGTGGGGCTTGCCATCTCGCGCGACTACCAGATTGGTCGCATCTATGAGCCGATCTATCTCTGTCGGCGGTGGGAAGGGAACACCGACGCCGATCTCGATGTAACGAAGCTGAACGCGTTCAATTTTTACAAGGACAAGATTCGCACGTTGGAGATTCTTGCTCGGCAGCGCAAGAACGCTCTGGTTGCAGCACAGGCTCGCCGCGCTCACCGATCGAAACGAAAGGGTCACGCCAAACGATGATGAACGACGATCTCTTTCTCTCTTCCGATCTGCTCACCGATGATCTCGCGGAGAATTGCCGCACGCTGCTCGATCAGCAGTGGAAGACGTGGGAGCTTCTTCGGCGCAACTATACGAGTCTGGACAGTGTCGAGACGAAAACCTTCGAGCTTGACGGCACGACCGTACGCGTTCAGCACAATCCTGCACGTATAGCTTCCACGGCCGCACGGGTGGATGACGAAGCAATCCGTGCCCGACCCTGTTTTCTGTGCGTGCAGAATCTTCCCCCGGAGCAACGAGCAATCGCGTACGGCGCGGAGTTCGTTTTTCTGTGTAATCCTTATCCCATCTTTCCGGAACACTTCACGATCTCGCACCGCGAACATGTGCCGCAGCGCATCGAGCCGGCGTTGCCCGTGCTGTTACAAATGAGTCGTGGCCTGGAGGGTGAGTATGTTGTCCTGTACAATGGTCCGCGTTGCGGTGCATCCGCGCCCGATCATCTCCATCTCCAGACCGGCAATAGCGGTTTCCTTCCGCTCGAAGAGTCGTACGAACGACTTGTGACGGATGCAGGGGAGAAAGTGGCGGGTCGGGGGGGGGTGTTGGTGTTCGCGGTGCGAGCGGGTGGGCGTCGCTTCCTCGTCATCGAGGCCGACGAGATGGATGAAGCGGCGGCAGCGTGTCGATCGGTGCTGCGCGCGCTGAGCGAGATGACCTCTACGGACGAGGAGCCGATGGTCAACCTGGTTTCGTGGTTCGAGGACGGCGAGTGGAAGGTGGTGGTGTTTCCGCGCGCGCGCCATCGCCCGTCGTGCTATTTCGAGGAAGAGCCTCGCCGGCTTGTCGTCAGTCCGGCGGCGGTGGATTTGTCGGGGGTGGTCATTACGCCGCGGTCGGATGACTTTCATCGCATCACGAAAGACGATGTTCGAGCGATCTTCGAGGAGGTGTTGCTTCCGCCGCAGGTGTTCGATCATCTTGCCGTCCGCGTGAAAGCAAACATCGAGCGTTCGTAGTCGTTCCTACCCCGCGTACTTGTCCCCCAACTCTCCCAAAGGCTTCGCGAACTTGAATCCGAACAACTCCGGATTCTCGCCGATGACGGCAGCCGAGACGATATAGAAGACGTAATGGTACGTCTCCTTCGGTACTTTATCCTTATACTGATAGAAGAATTGCCAGAAGTTGCGCTCACGCGGATTCTGCGGCATCTTGCGTATCAATCCTTTCACCATGTTGTGTCCCCAATTGTACGAAGCCATCACCAACAAGCCGGAGGCTTGCGCTTCGGTGTTGTAGATGTCGAAGATGTAGGTTGCAGCAGCCTTGGTCGATTTTTCGAAGTCGTGGCGCTCGTCGGCGGGGTCGTATTTCGGCAATGCTGTAAGCGGGCCGACGCGCAATCCATACTCTTGAGCAGTTGTCGAGATGAATTGCCACATCCCTTTCGCAACGCCGAAGCGCGTCTGCGGACCGACTCTCTCGCAGTCGAAATCGCTCTCTTGAAGCGCGAGGTAGAAGAAATGTGGAGGAAGATTTTGCTCCATCATCGCTTGGGCAATGAAGCGTGCATAGCCCTTTTCTTGTGCACGCGCGATCGCTTGGCGGAGGCGAGGTGACTTCTTCCATTCCTGGATGTATTCCTTGACTTCCTTGACGAATTCTTCAGGCATGTTGACTTCACATTCGCCGAAGACGCGCGCCACATGCAGGATCGCCTTGTCGGCCTCATCTTTGACTTCGTAGATGCCTAATTCTCTGATGAACTCGTCGTATTTGTCGAGCAAGGCTCGCCGGCGTGTGACGTATTTTGCAGCTTCCAGCTTGAGCTGTTCATCGTCCGAGTGCGCGAGCTTCTGTACCAACTGTGCGTAGTCGAGGTCCATTTGCTTGATTTCATAGAAAATATCCTCGGCTTGTGCACGAAGCCGTTCGACCTGTTGGTGTTTGAGAAACGCGTAGATGCCCGCGCCGAGTGCGAAGATCGCCGCGATAACGATCAGCTTCATGTACTTGCCTCGTTGCTGTTTCGAGACAAGCTTGAATGCTTTGCGCACCAGTTGCGTTCGCTCGCCGGCTGGTGCCTCGCTGCTTTCTTCGAAGTAGTGTTTGATGACGCCGGAGAGCGACGGATCGCCTTTCTGCGCTAGTGTCGGCTCTACCACCTCCATTCCTTGCAGTGAGAAATAGAGGACGGGTCCGTTCGATCCCAACCCGATGCGTGTCGTTGCGGTAATCGGCGTGCGTTCGACGCGCAAGCCCTCTTTGTACGAACCGTTCGAGCTTTTCAAGTCTTCGTACCACCACCGTCCGTCAACGAACTCGACCTTCGCATGCTCACGGCTCACGACGGAATCCTTCAGCACGATCTCGCATTCCGTGCCGCGGCCGATCTTGAAGTTATGAGTGAATTGGTACTGCTTGGTTTTGGACGCGTCGCGCTCGATGCGTACCGTTATGGGGGGAGGTGCCTCCGATGGCTGCTTGGTGACGACCTTCGTGTCCATACGCTACCGCTCTTGTTGTGATGGTTGAGCTCTCTGAAGAACGAGGTTGCAGGTGCTTGGGAGGAATGGGTGTGCCGACCTGCCGGCACTAATATAATCATTCAGAAATGAACTTCCAGAGGCGCGCGGAAATTTTTCCGCAGCGGAGCTACCTCGTTCAATACAAAAGGTATTTCGCAGAAACTCTTCTGAAACGCTCGGCATCGCTCTCCAAAAGGGGACGCACGTCCTCGTAGCGCATGCGACGAGCAAACAGCGAGCGCACGCGGTCGGTACCGGCAACCTTGTCGAATGCCGCAAGTCGTGTACTATCGGCAAGGAGAAAAGGATTGCGATCGGGATAAAGTTCGTGGTGCACTTGCAGACAGACGAATTGGATGCTCATCAAGTTTACCCGTGCATAATCGGTGATGTGGATTTGCACGCCGCCGACGGTTTTATCCTTGAGTCTGCCGTAGAACGGCTTGTAGGTGATCGGTCGGAACAGAACGCCGGCGACGTTCAGGCGGTTGAGTGCATCGGCAAACGTGCGCGGCTCGATCCATTCGGCTGCGAACGTACGAAAGGGCAGTGTGTAGCCGATACCAATGGAGAGTGTATTCAACTCACCCACTATGCCGAGCGCAGCATAATACTGCGGCGTCGTCGGTTCGGGAATATGGGGCGATGTCGGAACCCACGGCAGCCCCGTGTGCTCGAACGTCATGGTGCGTTTCCACCCCTTCATCGGTACAACCGTGAGCGAGCAGGCGATGCCGTCCTTCAACATCTTCTCGCCAAGAAGCAAGCGGGCAAGTTCGCCACATGTCAAGCCGTAGATGTACGGGATAGGATAGGGGCTGACGAATGACTCGAATCCTTTCTCCACAATGTTGCCTTCGATGCGTATCCCTCCCAAAGGATTCGGGCGATCGAGCACGACGAACGCGACATTGTTCTCCGCCGCCGCTTCCATGGCTAAGCCCATCGTGCTTATGTAGGTGTACGAGCGACAACCGATGTCTTGGATGTCGTACACCAAGACGTCGATGCCTTTGAGCATCTCGGGCGTAGGCTTGCGCGTCTTGCCGTAGAGCGAGTACACAGGAAGGTGTGTTGCCGAATCGATGGTGTGCTCGACATACTCTCCTGCAGGGCTGCTGCCACGCACGCCGTGTTCCGGACCGAAGAGAGCGACCAACCGGACGTCCTTCGCTCGATGCAGAATGTCGAGCGTCGCATTCAGTTTCGCATCGACTCCGGTGGGATTCGTGATCAGTCCGACTCGCTTGCCTTTCAGCAGGGCGAAGTGCGACTCGCGCAACACGTCGATGCCGAGTTTCACTTTCGGAGATTGTGCAAGCGAGATACTTGCACCGAGGAGAAGTACGAGAATGATGCGATGCACGTGCGCTTGGTCCTTTGGCTATGCGGTCTCAAAGTATTGGATTGATCATGGAAATGCAAGCGAACTCCCCTTCAGGAGCGACGCGGCGTGGCGGACCCGGCGGATGTCTTCTACACTTTCCATCACAAAATCTGTATATTGCTTCCGCGAATTTTCGAGAACACGAACTCTCGACAGCCTTTCGTTCATCCAACAAATCCAAAACACACTTGTCACAGACTCTGAATATCTTCTTCGTTGGCGATATCGTCGGCCAGCCAGGACTGGACATTGCCCTCACACTCGTTCCCAACTACAAGAAGAAATACGATGTCGATCTGCTCATCATCAATGGAGAGAACACGACGGAAGGGAAGGGAATTTCTGAAGAGCACGCGAAGAAACTTTTCGAGTTGGGTGCACACGTGATCACGACGGGCAATCACGTGTGGGATCGGTGGGATAGTCGCAAAGTGCTCGGTGCCGACCGGCGCATATTACGACCGCTCAATTATCCGCGCGAAAACGGCGGCAACGGCTATATCGTTGTCGATGTAGGTGAGAAAGGCAACGCGGGCGTCCTGAGTATTCAAGGGCGCGTGTACATGCAGCCGATCGATGATCCGTTCAAGACCGCCGATTGGGCAATCGCAAAGATGCATGAAGAAACAAGAGTCGTGTTTGTGGATTTTCACGCCGACGCAAGCGCCGAGAAGATGGCGATGGGATGGCATCTCGACGGCAAGGTCACGGCATGTATTGGCACACACACGCACACCCCGACTGCCGACGGGCGTATCTTGCCGCGCGGCACCGCCTACCTTTCCGATGTCGGCATGACCGGTCCGTACGATTCGGTGTTGGGGATGAAGAAAGAGCAGGCGCTACGACGGATGACGCTGCAAACGCCGCACAAGTACGAAGTCGCCTCGCACGATGTCCGGCTCTGTGCCGTGTTCGTGCAGGCAGATGTCGAGACGGGGCGTGCGCTGAAGATGGAACACGTCATCTTTCCCGCATTCGGATAGATGGATCTGATAGATGGATTTGAACTCAGCTTCGATACACTTCCCGCCAGCGCAACGCGGCGACGGGTCGTGATGGAGTGACCCGTGGCACGCATACTGGATGGCAAGGCGATTGCCGAAGAGATCAAGGCGGAGATACGACAACGAGCTGAAGCGCTCAAAGCCAAGCACGGCATTACACCGGGCTTGGCGTTCATACTTGTGGGCGATAATCCTGCCTCGCAGGTGTATGTTCGTGCCAAGGGGAAGGCATGCGATGAGTTGGGCTTTCACTCACGGACCGAGCACCTTCCCACCGAGACAACCGAACACGATGTGCTCGCTCTCATCGATCACTTCAATCGTGACTCGATCATTCACGGCATTCTCGTCCAACTCCCCTTACCGACACACATCCGAGAAGAACGCATCATCGAAGCGATCGATTGGCGGAAGGATGTTGACGGCTTCCATCCCATCAATGTTGGTAAGCTGGTCATCGGGCGGCACTGTTTGCGTCCTTGTACACCGGCAGGCGTACAGGAGCTTCTCGTCCGTAGTGGCAACGATCCTGCAGGCAAGCACGTTGTCGTCGTAGGGCGCAGCAACATCGTCGGTAAACCCTTGATGAACATGCTTGTGCAAAAACAATCCGGAGCGAACGCGGTCGTCACTATCGCTCATACGGGAGCGAAGGATATCGGCTTCTTTACGCGTCAGGCAGATATTGTCGTTGCAGCCATCGGCAAGCCCGAGGCGCTTCGTGGCGACATGCTCAAGCCGGGATGTGTTGTGATCGATGTTGGCATCAATCGGATTGCCGACGCCTCTGCGAAGAATGGGTATCGCTTGGTCGGCGATGTCCACTTTGCATCCGCGGAACCGATAGCGAGTGCCATCACACCGGTACCCGGCGGCGTCGGGCCGATGACGATCGCCATGCTGATGCACAACACACTGCAAGCCGCAACAGCAATTATTGAAGGAGTATGGTGATGAGGATGCCGACCCGCAGAGATGTGTCGCTTCCCAGCATGTGGCGCCTGGAAGGAAAGACTGCACTGGTGACGGGTGGAACGAGCGGAATCGGTTACGGCGTTGTGCACGAGTTGCTGTACAAAGGAGCAGAGGTGTGCATCGTTGCCCGCGGCGCTGAACGTATGCAGAACGTGATCGCCGAGTTGCGCAAGAAGGGCAATCGTGTCGAAGGCATTGTTGCAGATGTTGCCACAGTTCAAGGGCGAAGGCGCATCGTCCGACATGTTGCTCGCCGAGAGCAGCTCGACATTCTCGTCAATAATGTGGGGTTCAACATTCGGAAGCGAACAACGGAATATACTCCTCAGGAATACGCCCACTTACTCGAAACGAACCTCTCTTCCGTCTTCGACCTTTCCCGCTTGCTCTATCCTTTTCTCAAACACTCCGGCGCTGCATCGATCGTCAATGTCGCTTCGGTTGCAGGGATGACGCATGTGGGGACAGGGACGCCGTATGCGATGAGCAAAGCAGCGATCATGCAACTCACAAGGAATCTCGCTGTGGAGTGGGCAAGCGATGGTATTCGCGCCAACGCTGTGGTGCCGTGGTACATCCGCACGCCGTTGGTGGAATCAGTCTTGAAAGATCGAACGGTGTACTCGTACATCATCGAGCGAACGCCGCTGCGCAGAGTGGGCGAAGTGTTCGAAGCCGCAGGGGTCGTTGCCTTTCTCTGCTTACCGGTTGCAGGATATATCACCGGACAATGTATGGTGATCGATGGAGGTCTAACCGTCAACGCGTTCGATTTCCTCGGACTGAAGCAACCGAAACGAGTCCAGCGCCATTGACGCCAACACTGCTTATTGCAATTCGTCGACACTTTTCTTAGGTTTTTGACGGAATGGATAACCTGCTTGTACGGGGTATTGAAGAGTTCAACAGGCAGTACTTCTTCGAAGCGCACGACTTGTGGGAGAAACTGTGGAACGAAACCAGCGGTGAGGACAGGCTTTTCTATCAGGCCTTGATTCAAACCGCAGTGGGTTTCCACCACCTTACGAACGGCAACGCAAAAGGGGCGTGCAGCCAATTCGGAAAAGCACTCCGGAAGCTCGATCGATACGTTCCATGCTATCAGGGAATCGATACGGCGCGGCTGGTCGAGCATATTCGTTCGTCCCTCCTTGTTGCTGAGGAGATGCGGACAACGGGAACCCTGCAGTCCAACGTCCTGTCCATTCCGACTATTGAGTGTTGCTGATTTCATCATTCCTGCATTGCTCCACACGGGTGGATGCTGTGCAGAAGATTTTGAACTGAATCATACAACGGAGGATTCCTTATGGCTACGATGATTACGGAAGAATGCATCAACTGTGGAGCGTGCGAACCTGAATGCCCCAACACCGCTATTTATGCCGGCGGCGTTCAGTTTGAATACGGCGGGCAAATGTACGAACCGATCTCGAACGACTTTTACTATATCGTTCCCGAAAAGTGCACCGAGTGTGTGGGTCATTTCGATCAGGAACAATGCGCGGCAGTGTGTCCAGTGGACTGCTGCGTGCCCGATCCGAATCACGTAGAGACCGAGGAGCAATTGTACGAAAAGGCGAAGTTGTTGCATCCCGACAGAGAGTTCCCTCCGTTGAGCGAGGCAACATCTCATTTCCGAAAGAATGCGTGAGCATCTCCTTTGTGTTGTGCAAGGGTCGGTATCCCGTTGGGGAGACCGACCTTTGCTGTTTGTAGGTTCTTTCTCACATTCATCTTCACGTCGGCGACAATGAAAATCGGTCCTTACGAACTGTTTGCAATCAACACGGGAACGTTCGCCCTCGATGGCGGGGCTATGTTCGGCGTGGTTCCGAAAACATTATGGGAGAAGGTGATTGCGCCGGACGAGAACAATCGCATCGACATGGCCGCACGCGCACTCCTGCTGGTAGGTGCAGGAAAAAAGATTTTGATCGATGTGGGGAATGGATCGAAATTCAACGAGAAGCTGCGAGCAATCTACAAGATCGACGACGACAAAAGCAACCTGGTCGCCTCGCTCGCACGGCTCGGTATCAAGCCTGAGGAGATCACCGACGTTATCCTCACGCACCTGCATTTCGACCATGCCGGCGGCTCGACGATCCGTGAAAACGGCATGATCAAGCCGGCCTTCCCGAATGCAGTGTACTACGTTCAGCGCGAGCAGTGGGAAGCCGCCAACAAACCTACCGAGCGCGACCGAGCGAGTTTCTTTCCCGACGATTTCGTGCCACTGCACGAACGAAGGATGCTGCACTTCACCGAAGGAGACGGAGAAATTCTCCCCTACATTACCTGCCGAGTGTGTTACGGACACACCTCGGCGCTGCAAGCTCCCGTCATCTCGGACGGGAAGACCACGCTGCTGTATTGTGCCGATCTTGTTCCGACACACGCCCATGTTGCGCTCCCATGGATCATGGCGTACGATCTGCGTCCATTAGTAACCTTAGAAGAGAAGAAAAGAATCCTCACCCAGGCGGCGGAGGGAAATTGGATCCTGTTCCTCGAGCACGATGCAACGATAGAAACGCTTCGTGTCCAGAGAACGGACAAGGGATTTGTTGGCGTGCAGCCTGCGCCTCTGGCATCTTTGACATGATGGAAGCAGAGAGTGGTCGAGCGTGATTTCATACGTGCTGCGTGCGTCGACGAGCTGTCGGACCGACGTGGGCGCTTGGTATGCATCGGCGATGAGGAGATAGCATTGTTCCGAGTCGATGGTATGGTGTACGCACTGAACAACGTGTGTGCACATCAACATTTCTCGGTGCTTCATCAGGGCGAGATATGCGCCAAGCAAGTGAGCTGTCCCATGCACGGATGGACGTACTCGCTCGACTCAGGCATCGCCACAACCGGCAACGGTCGCGTAAAGACTTATCCGGTCAAGATTCAAGGAAGTGACGTGTTCGTCGGTGTAGAAAAACAAGCTGAAGGTGGTGGGAAGACAGGACAAGAAGGGGTCGCATGAACCAAGCGGTAGCCAACATAAAGGCGAAGGCACTCGAACTGGGCTTTACGAAAGTGGGGATCGCAAAGGCAGAAGAGCTGACCGAGGAGGCGAGCAGACTTCGCGAGTGGCTTCATCGGGGGTACCACGCAACGATGGAATGGATGGCGCGGAACGTCGAAAAGCGAATCGATCCGCGGCTTGTCGTTCCGAACGCCAAGTCCGTCATTTGTGTGGCGCTGAACTACTTCACCCCCTATCGGCATGCTGACGAGCCGGGCACGGGCAAAATCTCCAGGTATGCGTGGGGAGATGACTATCACGATCTCGTTCTTGAGAAGCTTGCACGTTTGTGGGATTGGATGAAGGCTGAATTCCCCGACGAGGATGGGCGCTATTACGTGGACACAGGTCCCATGATGGAGAAAGTGTGGGCACAACGAGCAGGCATCGGTTGGATCGGGAAGCATACCAACCTCATCACGCAGGATGTCGGATCGTGGATCTTTTTGGGCGAACTGATCACGACGCTCGATCTTCCCTCCGATCTGCCGGCAACAGACCACTGCGGGACCTGTACACTGTGCATCGAGGCATGTCCAACCGATGCCATTACACAACCATACGTTGTGGACTCCCATCGGTGCATTTCGTATCTCACGATCGAACATCGCGGCGCCATCGACGAGCAACTCTCGGCGAAATTCGATCAGTGGATTTATGGATGTGATATTTGTCAGGAAGTGTGTCCGTGGAATCACAAGTTTGCAACGATGAGCCACGAGCGAGCATTCGAACCGAGAGACGGCAATCTCCATCCACGCTTAGAAGAGTGGAAAGAGATGTCGCTGGAGGAGTTTCGCCTCAAGTTTCGCGGTAGTCCCATCAAACGAACGAAAATTACCGGCTTGAAGCGAAACATCGAAGCAGTGCTCAAAGCTTCACAGCCTACCTTGACCCCCGCAGCGGGGTAGCGACATCTCATATGACGGCAGCCTACGGTTTGCGCCTGCGATTGTTCGAGGAGTGACAGAGTAATGACATTGAATGGAGAACTCATGGCATCTCACCATAAAGTTATCATCATCGGATCGGGTCCGGCAGGATTCACCGCGGCATTGTATGCAGGCCGAGCAAACCTCAATCCGATCGTCTTCGAGGGTACGCAGCCCGGGGGCCAACTCACGATCACAACGGAAGTAGAAAACTACCCAGGTTTTCCTAAGGGGATCATGGGACCGGAACTGATGGAGATCATGCGCGAACAGGCACAACGCTTCGGGGCAACCTCCATCTACAAGACTGTTACCAAGGTGGACTTCACGCAGCGTCCTTTCAAACTTTGGGCTGAAGAGGAGGAGTACACGGCTGATGCAGTGATTGTTGCAAC
This sequence comes from Ignavibacteria bacterium, assembly GCA_040290295.1. Taxonomy (GTDB): domain Bacteria; phylum Bacteroidota; class Ignavibacteria; order UBA10030; family UBA6906; genus CAADGV01. Next base: position 66,131 of record PSMW01000003.1, on the reverse strand, counting down.
GGGTGCATCGGCAAAACTGCTGGGCATACCGTCCGAAAAGGAGTACATGGGATATGGCGTCTCTTCCTGCGCAACATGCGATGGGTTTTTCTTCAAGAATCAAGAAGTGATCGTTGTGGGTGGAGGTGATACTGCCATCGAAGAAGCGACGTTCCTGACCAAGTTTGCTTCCAAAGTGACGATCGTGCACCGACGCGATCAGCTTCGCGCATCCAAGATCATGCAAGATCGCGCTTTCAAGAATCCGAAGATCGGCTTCGTTTGGGATTCTGTTGTCGAAGAGATACTCGGCAAGCAAGAGGATGGCAAGAAGGCAGTCACCGGCGTGCGTCTGCGAAATGTCATGACAGGAGCGATCACGGAGATGAAAACCGATGGCGTGTTCATCGGGATAGGTCATAAGCCTAACACCGATCTGTTCAAAGGACAGCTCGAGATGGATGAGATGGGCTACCTGAAGCTTCAGGGACGAAGCACGAGAACGAACATTCCCGGAGTCTTCGCCGCCGGCGACGTTGCTGATAGTGTGTACCGGCAAGCCGTAACAGCCGCGGGTTCCGGTTGCGCTGCTGCCATCGACGCGGAGCGATGGTTGGAAAGCCAACATGATTGAATGTCGTGCGAAAAGAGTGAAACAGCCGTCCCAAACGCTCTTAGGGTGGGACCGTTCTCTGCGCGATGAAGTCGGACGGGCCGCTTCCGACATTTCCTGTGCTTGAATTTTTTTCACCGAAGCTGTACTCTTATAGTGCCTTACGTTCTTTTCCGCTCAACCCTCAACTCATTCTACACACAACCATTCACAGGAGGTCCTATGAAGGACAAGAAATTCTGGCGTGGTGCTGTGGCGGCTTTTGTCGTGCTGGCGATTTTGGAGTTTGCTGTGAATGTGGGGATCATGGCGGGGGATTACGAGGCGACCAAGAATCTCTGGCGCCCCTCGGAGGAAATGAAGACCTGGATCTTCTATCTCATCTATGCATTCGTTGCGTTCTTCTTCACACTTATCTTCTCGAAGGGCTACGAAGGTAAGGGCATCATGGAAGGCATCCGATAGGGGTTTTATGTTGGAATGATGATGGCGGTGCCGAAAGCGTATGCTACCTACGCGGCCATGCGGATCTCCTACGGACTTGCCCTGAAGTGGTTCATCTTTGGGCTGGTCGAATACATCGTTATGGGGATCGTGCTTGCTGCGATCTATGGCAAGCAGGCTATGGTAGCGAGGGCTCAAAGCTCATCCTCAGCGTAGCCGCGTTCTGTCTGTTAGCATTGAGCAAGACTCGACCTCAATGAGGGTATCCCGGCTCCGTAAGGACCGGGATTTTTTTATTTCGTTCGATGATTGGCTACGTGAATCAGCGTAGCTTCTTGAATAATTTTCCATCAGGCAGGGCAATAATGTAGTCGCAAATTCTTGCTTTTAGAACTGCTTCGTCAGTTATTGCTACCCACAGTCGTTACGTTTCCGCAGCTAGAATACTTCCTCCCGCACACTCATCGGGAAGAGCTATCATTTCATCGAGCGACCCTACTTGTCGCTACTGGGCTTGCGGAGTTCTTTCAGTTGCAAAGGAGGGCAATTCTATGAAACGAAGCATGGAGCATTGGCTTGGCGTTTTTTGTGGGATGAGTATCTTCCTGTCGCCGAACGCAATTTCGGGGGACAGGGCAAACGTCCGCGGGATGGGAATGGCTCGGACTGCCGTAGCAAGTGCGCTGGCACTCGATGCTGTGGGGGTCAACCCAGCCAACCTCGCTCGGCCCGAAGGGGGAACTATGAACCTGACTGTCCTACCGATCGGTGTGTACGTCGAAAGCGATTTCTTCTCTTACGATCTCTACTCACGCTATCTCAAGACACGAACACCACTGGTGAATCTTGCCGAATCGGACAAGCAAACTCTTCTGCAATCGTTCACAGGACCTAAGGGGCGCTCCACGGCTGAAGCGACTGCCCGACTGTTCGGGATTGCCTTACGAATCAACACCACCAGTAGCATTGCTTTTACTGTAGACTATAATTTGGTTGGTGCCGGCATTCTGCCTCGTGAGTATGCCCGATTGCTCCTCTACGGCACGACTCCCGGCGAGCAATTCGATGTGCAGGGGCTGTCGGTTAAGGGTTTTTGGTCCCGGTCGTATGCCGTTTCTTACGGGCAACTCCTTCCCCCGCCGCCCTTCTTGGAGTGGCTTGCTGCCGGAGTGAGTGTGAAGATGATTCAGGGGTACGGCTACTACGAAATCGAAAGCGGTGATGCCTCATTGCGAACCTCGGGCGATGGGAGATTGACAGGCAACGTGGCTTGGCGCGCACGATGGACAATGACGAACAGTCTCTCACGTCCTCTGGACAATCTCTTCCAAGACCCAGCCGGATACGGCGTTGGATTCGATTTCGGAATAGCGGGTGGGATCGACGATTTCCTTTCGATCGGCGTCAGTCTCATGAACATCGGCTCGATCAGTTGGACGCGCGATGTGGCGGAACGAACCTCCGACTCACTCGTGAGCACAACGGAACCTGACGTGTTCAAGAAGGTCTTCAGCGCATTGAAAACTCCTGATGGGGCACAACGCGGTTCGCCGTTTACCAGCACACTCCCCGGGCTCTTTCGTGTAGGTGTTGCCGCGCAGTTCGACAGAATCCGCGGCAGCGGGATGTTCGAGGGACAGTTGCTGTTCGCATTGGAGTACATGCGCGGGGTAGGTCCTCGTTCGCCATTGACAGAGGATCCGCGCTTTTCGTTCGGGATTGAGTATAAGCCCATGACGTGGCTTCCCATACGCACCGGTGTTGCCTTGGGCGGGTACGGAGGGTCGCACATCGCATTCGGGTTCGGGATCAACTTCCGGACATTCGACCTCGATTTCGCGACCGAGGACATTCTCTTGCTCTTCGAAGGAGCGAAGTATTCGACAGGCTCGGTCGGTGTGGGCGTGCGTGTGCGCGTGCCGTAAGCTCTTTACTCGGCGGGCTCGATCGTTGCGGACATCGAACCTTTACATGTCGGGATCCGCCAATCGGGCCCATACGATTCGATCTGTTCCTTCTTCAACTCTGCGCGCTCTTTGTGTGTCGTATCCACGATGACGCGCCCGTTCGCATCCACTTCGCACGCCATCTCATAGGCTGTGTTCATGCTGTGGCCAAAGATGTCCATCAACATCTCGATCACATAGTCGTACGTGTGTTCGTCATCGTCGAGGAGAATCACGTGGTAGCGCGGAACCACCTTGGCTACATCCTCGATGCTCGTTGCTACCTCTTCCTGTGTGCCGACCTCTTCTGCCATGTCTTTTGCGTTGTTGTTTCTCGGCGTAAATAAAATGATTTGTGGTGAGAGATTCTACCGTCGGCGTCGGAGAGGGCGATGGCTGATGGCGCGCGCCATGCTCGAACGCGTGCGTTGCTTTCCTTCTGCAATTCTGGTAGATTTGAGGCGCGTGAAGATACAGACTCTTTGTGTCCCGCCGCCGATCCACTGTTTGAGAAATTCCTGATGCCCGAATACACCATCATCGAACCAAGACTTCCTCGCGGCTTTCGCGATTATCTCCCGGCACAGATGAATGCTCGGTTGAAGATGATCGCCACCATACGTCAGGTGTACGAACGGTACGGGTTTCAACCCCTCGATACGCCTGCTCAAGAATATCTCGTCACGCTCTTGGGGTATGGCGAAGAAAGCGCGAAGCAAATTTTCAAGTTTCAGAATCCGGAAGGGGAAGATGTCGCCTTGCGATTCGATTTGACCGTCCCGCTGGCGCGCGTTGTCGCACAGTACCCTGATCTTCCCCTACCGTTTCGCCGCTATCAAGTGGCGCCCGTGTGGCGCGCCGACAAACCGGATCCCGGACGCTTTCGCGAGTTTCTGCAATTCGATCTCGATACAGTCGGCACCTCATCCCTGGCCGCCGACGCGGAAGTCCTTTGCGCGATGCACGACGCACTGAAAGCCCTCGGCATCGAACGCTTCACCATTCGCTTCAGCAGTCGAAAAGTTCTGAACAGTTTGCTCGACTTTGCAGCCATACCGCGCGAAGCGGCACACAATGTTTTTCGCGTGTTGGACAAGTTGGAGAAGATCGGGTTGGAAGGAGTGAAGCAAGAACTTACCGCCGGGAGGATCGATGCATCGGGAGATACGGTCCCGGGGCTGAGGTTGCGGGGAGAGCAAGTCGAGCGTATCGAGCAATTTCTTGCTCTTCCCTCCGCAACGCGACGCGCGTCGCTCACGGCCCTCGAGCACCTCTTCGCCGCCGTTCCGTCTGCACAGGAGGCAACGGCGGAGCTTCGCTTTCTGTGCGACGCGCTGGAAACGCTGGCGATTCCCGAAGAACGCGTCCATCTCGATGTGAGCATCGCACGAGGCTTGGATTACTACACAGGACCGGTGTTCGAAGCGCGGTTGGATGGCGCGCCCGAGCTCGGTTCTATTTTCGGCGGCGGGAGGTACGACGGATTGGTCGAGCGATTCCTGGGCAAGAAGATTCCCGCCGTTGGTGCATCCATCGGCGTCGATCGTCTCTTTGCCGCGATGGAAAAGTTGGGCTTGCACCAACTCTCTCCATCGACTGCGCAGGTTATCGTCACCGTGATGGAACGGGAGAGACGGAAAGAGTATCACCTCATCACACAGGAACTTCGCTCTGCCGGCATCAATACCGAGTTGTATTTGGGTGAAGAGCAAACCTTGGGCAAGCAGTTGCAATATGCCAACCGCCTCCAGATTCCTCTTGCCATCATCGTTGGCAGTGATGAATTTGCTCGGGGCGAAGTGACGATCAAGAATCTCAAGCTCGGCGCGGCGTTGCAAGATCGGAAGAAGACGGCGCAGGGGAAGGAACGCGAGGAGTGGCTGCGCCTGTCGCGCACCGTCCAGCAGTCCGTACCCCGCAGCGATTGTGTTGCCAAAGTCAAAGAACTGCTCCATTCTCTCTAATCATTCGACCATTACACGAACAGAACAACGATGCTCCGCCAAGTTCTCATCGACGGCAATTCCCTATCGCTCGACGACGTTGTTGGTGTTGCGCGCGGCGGTGCGGAAGTGCGCCTTGCTTCATCTGCCGTCAAACGGATGAATGCCTCCCGTCGATGGGTCGAACGCGCGGTGCAGGATCGTGAAGTGGTGTACGGCGTCACGACGGGCTTCGGCGCGCTGCAGAACGTGACGATCTCGCCCTCGAAGCTACGCGACCTCCAACGTAATCTCATTCTGAGTCACTGTGCAGGAGTCGGCGAACCGTTCGCGGAAGATGTGGTGCGTGCCATGATGGTGTTGCGTGCCAATGCCCTCGCGAAAGGGTTCTCCGGCATTCGCGTCTCGACGGTAGAAACGTTGCTCGCAATGTTGAATAAGCGAGTCCACCCCGTTGTCCCCTCGCAGGGATCGGTGGGGGCGAGCGGCGACCTCGCTCCGCTCTCGCACATGGCGGCAGTGATGATCGGCGAGGGGGAGGCGATCTACAAAGGTCAACGCATGACGGGTGCCGCAGCCTTGAACGCTGCGCGTATTCACCGTGTGGCGCTCGAAGCAAAGGAAGGGATCGCACTCAATAACGGAACGCAAGCCATGACGGCGCTGGGTGTGCTGGCGCTGCACGATGCCGAACGGCTCGCCGATGCCGCCGATGTTGCCGCAGCTATGAGTTGCGAAGCAGTCAAAGGCAAAGGTACCCCCTTCAGAGCCGAGGTGCACGCCACGCGCCCTCACCCCGGACAGGTTCTTTCCGCTCGAAACATCCGCACGATGATGCAAGGAAGCACTCTCACCGATAGCGTCGATGACGATACGCTCGAGAAGGTGCAGGATTCCTATGCGATCCGCTGCGCCGCGCAGGTCCATGGCGCCTCGCGGGATGCCCTTGCGTACGTGCGTCGCGTGCTGGAGACCGAGATCAATGCTGCGACGGACAACCCGCTCATTTTCCCCGAGAAGAATACTGCCGCCAGTGCAGGAAATTTCCATGGGCAGCCTATTGCACTCGCGATGGATTTTCTTGCCCTCGCTGTCGCCGAACTCGGCAGCATCTCCGAGCGACGCATCGCGAAGCTTATGGACCGACATCATAACATCGGGTTACCCGCGTTCCTCTCTCCGGCACCGGGTCTGCATTCGGGCTTGATGATCTTGCAATACACTGCTGCAGCACTCGTTTCGGAAAACAAAGTGCTGATCCATCCTGCCAGCGGCGATTCGATCCCGACGTCGGCGAACCAAGAGGATCACGTCAGCATGGGAACGATTGCCGCGCGCCAAGCTGTGCACGTGATTCAGAACGTTCGCCGTGTGCTGGCGATCGAACTGATCTGCGCAGCGCAGGCGCTCGATTTCCGTTCCTCGGCGCCGGGGCGTGGAACCCGTCGTGCCCACACCATCGTACGACAACACGTTGCCCCGCTCGATGGCGATCGCAATCTGTCGCACGATGTCGAACGCATGGCGGAGCTTGTTCACGCGGGAACCTTTTCGACGCTCCTTCCTCGGAGCAATCCCTCGTCGCGCCGTCATCACCGCTAACCATTGAATCAGGTTGCCATGTCCTACGTCCCTTCTCCCACTCGCTACGATGCCATGCAATCCCGACGTTGCGGTCGGAGCGGTCTGAAATTACCCGCGATCGCACTTGGCTTGTGGCACAACTTCGGCGGCGTGGACACGCGCGAAAATGCTCGCGCCATGATCGTACGCGCGTTCGATCTGGGCATCACGCATTTCGATCTTGACAACAACTATGGGCCCCCACCCGGCTCTGCTGAAGAAACATTCGGTGCGATCCTGCATCGTGATCTTTCCTCTCATCCCGATGAATTGATTATCTCGACCAAAGCGGGATGGAAGATGTGGGATGGACCGTACGGCGATTGGGGTTCCCGTACGTATCTGCTCGCGAGTCTCGATCAGAGCTTGAAGCGGATGAGGTGAGCGTACGTGGACATCTTTTATCATCACCGCCCCGATCCCGAAACGCCGCTCGAGGAAACCATGATGGCGCTCGATCACATCGTCCGCAGCGGCAAGGCACTCTACGTCGGCATCTCGTCGTACGATGCGCAACGCACACAACAGGCGGTAGCGATTCTCCGCCGCCTCGGGACGCCCTGCCTCATTCACCAACCGGTGTACAACTTGTTCAATCGATGGATCGAGGGTGACGTGCTGCGGGTGTTGGCATCGGAAGGCATCGGATGTATCGCGTTCTCGCCGCTTGCACAAGGATTGCTGACCGATCGGTACCTGCACGGTCTTCCGACCGACGCACGCGCAACCAAGCCGCACGGATTCCTGAAAGCGCATCAGATCACCGAGGAGAAGTTGGCGAAAGTCCGTGCGCTCAACAACCTTGCATCGCAACGAGGGCAATCGCTTGCACAAATGGCGCTTGCATGGGTTCTGCGTCATGACACCATGACCGCCGCTCTGATCGGAGCGAGTCGTGCGGAGCAAATCGAGAATTGTTGCGGCGCGCTCCGCAATCTTTCGTTCACGTCCGAAGAATTGGCGCTGATCGATCGCATCGTTGCATAACACCGAACCGTCCCACAGAAAACGCTGTCACTTCGACGAACACGTTCGCTCACACAAAAGGAGTATCACGATGAGTCAAACCGACGAACGCACGCAAGCTACCATCGAGATCGTCAATCGTTTCAACGAGGCATTCAACCGTCACGACGTGGATGCGGTGATGCGCGAGATGACGGACGACTGTGTCTTCGAAAATACGTATCCCCCGCCCGACGGAGCGCGCTATGTTGGTGCGGAGACTGTGCGCAAGGTGTGGCAGCGCTTCTTCGCGTTCAATCCCGATGCGCGCTTTGAGTGTGAAGAGATGTTTGCCGTGGACGACCGCTGCGTTGTGCGATGGACCTACCACAAAACGAAGAACGGCCGCGCATGGCACTTGCGCGGCGTGGATGTGTTTCGGGTGAGAGACGGTAAGATCGCCGAGAAATGTTCGTACGTGAAAGGATGAGATGCTCCGCGTGTGGATGTTCGATGCGGGGCGCGATGCGTGGTTGAACTTCTCCGAACCGACAGAGACTCTTGCTGCGTATCGCGTTGACGACGTTCTTCCCCTGCTGCGCAGGATCGAATCGCAAGTCGCTAACCGCGGGCTTTACGCAGCCGGTTTCATCAGCTACGAAGCCGCACCGGCATTCGATTCGGCTCTGCGTGTGCGCCTGCCTGAGCCACCCTTTCCTCTGCTCTGGTTCGGACTGTTTCGCTTGGCGAAACCGATGACGCTTCCTCCGGCGTCGAGCACAAGCGAGCTTGCTTGGCGCCCCGACATCTCTCGGTCCGCATATTGCGCAGCGGTCGAGCGGATCAAACACTTCATTGCTGCCGGAGATACCTATCAAGTCAACTACAGTTTTCGTTTGAAGAGTCCGTTCCGCAGAGAGCCGATCGATCTCTTTCTACAGCTTGCCGCGGCACAGCCCTCTCGCCACGCTGCATATATCGAGACCGAGACATTTGCTGTCTGTTCGGCGTCTCCGGAATTGTTCTTCTCGTTGGAGGGCAGATCGATTGTTGCGCGGCCGATGAAAGGCACGATGCCGCGTGAGCTCACGTCCTCGGAGGACGCGCAGCAAGCGAAAAGGCTGCACACATCGGAAAAGGATCGGGCAGAGAATGTCATGATTGTGGATATGATGCGGAACGATATCGGCCGCATCGCCGAGATCGGCAGTGTGGAAGTGCCGTTCCTCTTCACCGTCGAGCGGTATCCGACCGTCTGGCAAATGACCTCGACGGTCCAAGCGCGAACGGATGCGTCGGTGAGCGACATTCTGTGTGCACTCTTTCCATGCGCATCGGTCACCGGTGCACCCAAGCCCCGCACGATGCAGATTATCGCAGGACTGGAATCATCGCCACGCAAACTGTACACAGGCGCTCTCGGCTTTATCGCCCCCGAACGCCGGGCGCAGTTCAACGTAGCCATCCGAACCGTTCTGGTGGACAAGCGCATACAGGAGGCAGAATACGGCGTCGGTGGCGGTGTGGTGTGGGACTCCACACCCGAAGGAGAGTACGAGGAGTGTCTCACGAAAGCTCGCGTGCTGACGGGAGTGCGCCCGCCGTTCGACCTTCTCGAGACCATTCTCTTCACGCCGGAGGAGGGTTTCTTCTTGCTCGACGAACATCTCGAGCGTCTTCGCGGATCGTGTGAGTATTTTGGATTTCCTTTCGATGAGCGAGCTGTGCTGGACGCGCTGCACCGTGCAGTGCAAGAAACAAACACCGGTGCGCTCCGCATCCGACTTACGCTCGGTTCCGACGGCACACCGCGCGTCACCGTCGCGATGTCTGTACGCGAAGCTGACATTCCCGTGCGCGTCCGATTTGCCGCCGCGCCGGTTGATTCACACCACCTCTTTCTCTATTATAAAACGACTCATCGTACGCTGTACGATGAGGCGCTTCGCAACGTCGGTGACTGCGATGACGTCATTCTCTGGAACGAGCGAAGTGAAATCACCGAGTCAACCAACGCCAACATCGTCGTGGAATTGGATGGGGTGATGTACACGCCACCGGTTGCCTCCGGTTTACTGCCGGGAACCTTTCGACAGCGACTCTTGCGCGATGGTCTCATCACTGAGCGTGTCGTGAAGCGGCAGGAAGTTGTTCGATGTACGCAGCTCTTTCTCATCAACTCCGTCAGGAAGTGGCGCAAGGCGGTGCTGGTGTGAGTGCCGCGCACCTTGACTGTTTGTTCTCTCGTACTCGTGAAGGGTATTTGTCCATGAGCATAAGGAAAAGCGTCTCCGCCATTCATACCCAACCTGTTGCCCAGTGGGTGGGCGACGGCTTTCCCGTTCGCACGATCTTCTCGCCACAATCATTCGGCAAAGCCATCAGTCCGTTCATTCTGATGGATTACGCCGGGCCCACAACGTTCGGTCCCTCTGAAAAGCCGCGCGGCGTTGACGAGCACCCACACAAAGGATTCGAGACCGTCTCGATTGTCTATCAAGGCGAGCTGGAGCATCACGACTCTGCGGGCAACAGTGGATCGCTACGTCCGGGCGACGTCCAATGGATGACAGCCGCCAGAGGCATCGTTCACGAAGAGAAGCATAGTGCCGCATTCACGCGGCGCGGCGGTGTGTTGGAGATGGTCCAACTGTGGGTGAACCTTCCCGCTCGCTTCAAATCCTCTCCGCCTCGGTATCAAACACTTCTCGCCTCGGCTATCCCTATCCGTCAGGTGGGTGGCGAAGGAGCGAGTGTGCGCATCATTGCGGGCGAGTTGGAAGGCACTCGCGGTCCGGCACAAACGTTCACGCCGATCATTCTTTCGGATGCAGAACTCAAGGCGCATCAGAGCATCGAGCTTTCCTTGCCGAATGGGTTCACGACTATGCTGTTTGTTCGGCGAGGAAACCTTCTGTTGAACAACGAGCGCGAAGCCAAGGAGGTCGAGCTTGCGATCTTCTCGCGCGAAGGCGAGACTCTCCACATCGCAGCAACAACCGACGCCGCCTTTCTTGTTCTCAGCGGCGAGCCTATCGATGAGCCCGTTGCGGCGTACGGTCCTTTCGTCATGAACACGATCGATGAAATCAGTCAAACCATCGAGGAATACAACATGGGAACGATGGGGAGAATTTCGTCATGACCACGCTGTTGTGGATCGCTGCGTTGCTTCTGATTCTCATCGGCATCGTCGGCGTGATTGTGCCGGGAGTGCCCGGCGTGGTTGCCGTGTTCGTCGGATTGCTCCTCGCAGCTTGGGCGGATAATTTTACGCGTGTGGGTTGGCAAACCCTCGTCGTGCTCGGCATTCTCGCCCTCGCTTCGTTCTTGGTGGATGTCTTCACCACGAGGCTTGCTGTGCGCACTATGGGGGCGAGTCGCTCTGCCCTCTTCGGCGCTGCTGCAGGTATGGTGATCGGATTGTTTTTTGGATTTGTTGGGGTGATCATTGGGCCGTTTATCGGTGCGTTCATCGGCGAGTTGATTGCGCGGAACGATACGATGCAAGCCGCGCGTGCAGGATTTGGAGCATGGCTCGGCCTCGCGCTCGGCACCGCCGCGAAATTTGCGCTCGTCTTTCTGATGATCGGCATCTTCCTGACTGCCTATGTGTTGTGACGCGAGCTTCCCGATCACGAAAGGATCATCGATTGTGAGTGTGTCTTTACCCCACATGACAAAGGGTCAACTCATGGCGAAACAGGTCCACCTTCTCGTCGGCACACGCAAGGGTGCCTTCATTCTCTCTTCCCCACCTTCACGAAAGAAATGGAGCGTTCAGGATCCTCTGTTGAAAGGTGCGGAAGTGAACGACATGGTGCTGGATATACGCACAAAGCCCATGCTCTATGCCGCCGTTACCTCTTACTGGTGGGGCACGAACGTTCACACGAGCAAAAATTTCGGTAAGAGTTGGGAACAGTCCGAAGGGGTGAAGTTCGCACCCGAGGCTGAAAAGAGTGTTGCGCGCGTGTGGTGTGTGGTGCCGGGACGACCGAGCGAACCCGATGTGCTCTACGCGGGCGTTGATCCCGGCGCGTTGTTCGTGTCGCACGATCGAGACAAAACGTGGAGCGAGGTGCAATCCCTCACCAACCATCCGACGCGCGATAAGTGGAATTCGGGCGCCGGCGGTTTGATGGTGCACAGTATCGCTCTGCATCCGACCGATACGCGCAAGATGTTCGTGGCAATTTCTGCAGCCGGAACCTTCGCGCGCCCTTCGGCGGCGGCTTTGCCGTGTACCGTTTCAGCGATCTCGGGAAGAATTGGAAGAAACTCTCCAACGGCTTGCCGAAACGCCATGCGTTTCTCCATGTGCATCGTCAAGCGGTTTCGATGGATGACCTCGATGTGCCCGGTATCTACGTGGGCACGACGGCGGGACACATCTTCTCAAGCCGCGATGAGGGAAAGACGTGGGAGGTCTTGATGGCGTATCTTCCGCCCATCAATTCCTTGAGCGCGGCTATTGTTGCCTAACGGCCGCATGAACCGCGCAGCGATTATCGGTGTTATGTACCACGGCATACGCCACGCTACACTCACATATCTCCATAACCTTATTTTGAAAGGAACAATCATGAAACGATCAGCAACAGCGGTGTGGAAAGGTTCGGGCAAAGAAGGCAAAGGCGTGCTCTCTGTGCAAAGCGGTGTGCTGAAGGAGCAGCCGTACACGTACGTTTCGCGCTTCGAGCAAGGTCCGGGCACAAATCCCGAGGAGCTTGTTGCAGCCGCGCATGCCGGTTGCTTTGCGATGAAGCTAAGTTTCGTCCTGGGCAATGCGGGTTACACGCCCGAGCGGCTCGATGTGACCTGCACAGTCAACCTAGATCAAGGCGCTATCATCGAAAGCCATCTCGAACTCAAAGCCAAAGTTCCCGGCATCTCGCCTGAAAAATTCGCCGAGTGTGCTAACGAAGCGAAAGCGACGTGCCCAATCTCCAAATCGCTGACGGCGAAGATCACTCTGGACGCGAAGTTGGAAGCATAACGTGCTCCTTGGACGCAGGCTCGTGGCGGAACAATTCTGCCCGAGTCTTGCATCCAACAGGAGATGCGATCGAACCGTTACACGATGTGAGCGTCTTGCAATCCCTTATGCGAATCTTCGAGGGAGATGGAATTCACTATCATTGGAGGAGATACAATGCACACACTCCTTGTTGTAGGTGTTGCCATGATGATGACAACGAGCGATGCTCGAACGCAAGTCAAACTCTATTCGGCAGAGAAGAAAGGATACGTTACGATGGAAAAGATCGTCAAGAGCGATGAAGAGTGGAAGAAACATCTTACTCCTTTGCAATTCGAAGTGACGCGCCGGAAGGGGACCGAGCGCGCGTTCACGGGCGAGTATTGGAACAATCACGAGAAGGGCATCTACAAGTGTGTGTGTTGCGGAACGGATTTGTTCAGCTCGGAAGCCAAGTACGAATCAGGAACAGGCTGGCCCAGCTTCTACCAACCTATTGCCAAGGAGAACGTCCGGGAAGAAACCGATAACAGCCTGCTCATGATCCGCACGGAAGTCCTTTGCGCCCGTTGCGGCGCACACTTGGGGCACGTCTTCGACGACGGACCAAAGCCGACGGGACTGCGCTACTGCATGAATTCCGCTGCGCTGAAGTTTGTGCGGGCACCAAAATAGAGCGCCAACCTTTCTCCTTTTCCTCTCGTTTTTCTGAGCGCCACTCCGTATCTTGCGGGGTGGCGCTCGCGTTTTCGTTGCAGAAAGGATTCGAGCGCCGCATGGGCAACCGTTTTGAACTATGGACATTACACTCAAACTCATCGATCGCATCGCGTTTCCTGAAATCGTAAAACGGGGACGCGCGTACTTTCATCGCGGGAAGGTCTCACTGGTGGCGGTGGCGGAGGACTTCGTTCGCGCGTCTGTTGCGGGTTCTGACGAGTATATCGTGGAGCTTCACGGCGAGGGGGAGAACCTCACCTTTTCGTGCACCTGCCCTTACAGTTTTACCGGTGCATGCAAACACGTCGTTGCAACGATGTTGGCTACGATGTATCACAAGGCAAAGCTGAGTGATGTGGTCGGCGCTGCGCCTGCCCAACGGGGATCTGCCAAGCACGTTTCGTGGGTACGCCGCGCGGCGGCGCTGTTGGCTCCCGAGAGGCCGCTCGACCTGCTGCCGGCCGTGACGCAACCATGGCGACTTGCTTATAGCTTGTCGGTGAGCAAAACATACCGAGAACTCTATCCTATCTCCATCCGACAGCACAAGGATGGATCTGATGCACCGGCAACAGTGGTGCGGTTGTACTCACGAGAAAGGATGGATCATCTCGACGTGACGGATCGGCTGCTGTTGATGTCGCTCGGCGGAGGGGCGAAGTGGAGTGTACAGAGCGGCGGGCAAGCAGGGTACGGCAGTACGCTCGTGGGCCTCGCTGCTTTCAATTCTGGCGATCGACTCATGACGGCGGATCTCTTCCGAGCGTTGGTAGGGAAAGAGGTCTATCTCGCCGAAGGCGATCACCTGAATGCGAAACGGTTGCGTGTCCTCGAAAAGCCCGCGTGGCTAAAGCTTCGCATCGAAGAGTGCAAGAACGGTCTCCGCCTGAGCGCTGTTCTGGATTTGGACGACACGCGGCTGGGGTTTTCTCGACACAGCGTGATTGTAACAGCTCAGCCGTTGTGGGTAGTGGTCGATGACCTCCTCATGCGTGTTGAGAATGCAAGGAAAGTAGACACACGAGCCTTGCAAGCGATGCAGACGCCGCTGCTCATTCCCGACAGTGATCGCGAGGAGTTTGTCGAGGAGATGTTTCCATCCCTTGTCGAGCGCTATCAGGTGGAGTGCGCGGTTCCTTCGCTCGGAACTCTCGAAGGAGAGCCGCGTGCGCGCTTATATCTGCGTGAGATCGACGATCAACTGGCGGTCGAGCTTCGGTTCCTGTACGGAACGGTCGAAGTTCCGGAATACGCACGAGGCGCGGCGACCTTCACCCGCCCGAACCTTGTCGAGCACGACGGGAAGACGATCGCCATCGTGCGAAAGCATAGCGCCGAAGCCGAGCTGAGCAACCGATTGTTTTCTGCATCCCTCTCTGCCTACCTGCATCCCACCGGAGGGATCGTCTATCTCCCCACGATCGATCCTTTCGAGTGGTTGTACGGGAAGCTTCCCGAGTTGCAGCGCGAAGGGTACGAAATCTTCGGGCAAGAAGAATTGAAGAAGCATCGGATGCGTACAGCAGCCCCGAAACTCGGTGTGCGGGTCAGTTCCGGTATCGACTGGTTCGATCTTTCGTTTGACGTAACGTTTGAGACGTCGGAAGCAGAGTTCGAAGAATTCATGCGTGCGGTGAAGCAGTGCGAGCGCTTCGTGCGACTGAGCGACGGCAGTTACGGCGTACTGCCCGAACAATGGATCGAGCGCTTTCGTCGTTTTGCGGCGGTGGCTGACGTTAAGGAACATACACTCCACTGTTCTCGTGCGCACATCGGGATGCTGGACGACGTGTTGGAGATGGCGAACGATGTGACAACGGATGCGGTGTTCGATGAGCTGCGCAAACGCTTTCGAAACTTCACTGGCGTGGGCTCCCGCGCGCTCCCTGTCGGTTTTCGCGGCACGCTGCGCCCGTACCAACAGGCCGGTTACGACTGGCTGCATTTCTTGCGCGAGTTCGGCGTCGGAGGCATTCTCGCCGACGACATGGGTCTCGGCAAAACCGTCCAAGCGCTGGCGCTTCTTCAGAGCGTGTATGAAGAAGGCGCGACGCTTCCGAGCTTGATCGTCGTTCCTGCCTCTCCTCTGTTCAATTGGGTGAAGGAGATCGACCGCTTCACGCCAAATCTTTGCCTCTTACTCTACGCAGGACCGGCGCGCAAACATCATCGTGATGCGTTTTCGAACTATCACCTCGTGCTCACCAGCTACGGGATTCTTCGCCGCGATATCGAGACTCTCGCAGCGCAGAAGTTCCACTATGTCGTTCTCGACGAGTCGCAGAACATCAAGAATCCGATCTCGGTCAATGCACAAGCAGCGCGAGCGTTACAAGCGCAGCACAAGCTTGCGCTCACCGGCACGCCGGTGGAAAACACTCTGACCGATCTGTGGTCGCAATTTGCGTTTCTCAACCCGGGCATGCTGGGTTCCGAGCGACAGTTTACCGAACACTTCGCCAAGCCCATTGAACGATTCCGCGACCAAGCCGCTTCCGATGCGCTCAAACGGTTGACCTATCCGTTCATCCTTCGTCGCACCAAAGAGACTGTCGCGCAAGAGTTGCCGCCGAAGGTGGAAACCATCGTGTACTGTGAGATGAGCACAGAACAAAAACGTGTTTATGAACTGTGGCGGCGGTATTATCGCGAAGAACTTTTACAGAGCATCGAAAGCGTCGGGTTCCAACGAAGCAAGATCAAGGTGCTGGAAGGATTGATGCGACTGCGCCAAGTGTGCTGCCATCCGCTGTTGGTGGACAAGAACTTCAAAGGCACGGCAGGGAAGTTTGAAGCGTTCACGGAAATGTTGGAAGACATACTCGCAGAAGGACACAAGGTGCTGCTCTTCTCGCAATTCGTCAAGATGCTTGCGGTGTTGCGCCGCTACTGCGACGAACGCAACATCGCCTACGAGTATCTCGACGGGCGAACGATCGACCGAAAGCAGCGCGTCGAACGCGTTCAGACGGACGAGAACGTCCGCCTTTTCCTGATGAGTCTCAAAGCAGGCGGCACGGGCTTGAATCTCACTGCCGCGGATTATGTGATCCTCTATGATCCGTGGTGGAATCCGGCTGTGGAAATGCAGGCAACCGATCGGACCCATCGTATCGGTCAAACGCGACAAGTGTTCTCGTACAAACTCATCACCCGCGCATCGGTCGAAGAAAAAGTGTTGGCACTACAAGAACGGAAACGCGAGCTGGTTAAGAGCATCGTCACCACCGATGCAGGCTTCATCAAGTCGCTGACCAAAGAAGACGTGGAGGCATTATTCAGCTAATGCGAGCTGCCGTGATCACGGTTGTGCTTCTTCCGCTCGTTGTGTTTGGCGTGAGACTATGGAGCGAGCCGCCCTTCGATGCCCGCCGCGATGCAATCATGTTCCGCGGTGCACTGGATTCCTCGCGTAGCGTCGCGCTGCGTACCGACTTTGCATCCTTTTACTATGCGGGCAAAGCTTCATCGCGCGGTCTCGATATATACAACGAGCGTGTGTTGGACAGCCTCGCCACAGCGGATGGCGTGATGAACCATGTACTGCCGTATCTCTACCCGCCCATAGTAGCAGTCTTCGCGCAGCCGCTCTCGTATGCAGCGCCGGCAAGCGCGCAGTGGCTGTGGGATGCAGCGCAACTGGCATTCATCGCCGGTACCGGGGTCATCCTTTTGCTGACGCACCTTTCCGCTTGGCCTGCTGTCGAGGTTCGCACTCGACACGTAACGGGAGCGATCGTCGTTTGTGCTGCGCTGCTTGTTTTCCCGTTTTGGCAAAACCTTCTCTTCGGACAAATCAATACGCTTGTGCTTCTGTTGATGTCGGGGTTCTTCTTTCTCTTACGCAACTCAGCACGCGATTGGAGTGCGGGTGTGGCGCTCGCATTAGCAACGCTCGTGAAAGTCACGCCGGCAATGCTGGTCTTGCCCGTGTTCCTCGAAAAGCGGTGGAAAGTGTTGGGAGGATTCGCGGTGGGGCTTGTTGCGCTTGTCGTTGTTTCGACGGTATCCAGCCGTGGCGCATGTTTCTCGACTTTCTCTCGAACATGGGTTATGCGCGGACCGTCGCAGGCGGGTTTCATCCCAGTATTCCCGCCAACCTCTCGCTCGCCGGATTCTTCATGCGTCTTTTGCCCGGCCAGGCAGCCACCATCCGTCTGCTGACAATAGGAGGTGTGCTACTGCTCCTCACGGCTGTCCTCGTTTTCCAACTTACACAGCAAAATACGACGGCAGATGCGTTTCTCCTGCTTGCCTACCTGACCGTTATGGTCGTCGCATCGCCAGTGACATGGTTGCACCATCTCATCTATCTCGTCCCCGGCGTTGTGTTTGTGCTTCGGGAGTTGTTGGCGCAGAAGAACGGCGGTGTGCGGCGTTGGGGGATCGTTTCCATTGCACTCCTTGTTTTTGGGGTGAGTGTAGATTTTCAACGCAAGTCTTCGTTCATTTCTATGTCCGAAACCTGGCGTGCCTTCCTCACATCGATGAATCTCTGGTTCCTGCTTCTCATGTTTGTTGCAGCGCTGACGCTCCATCGACTGAACGCCAAGACCACACGGCGGGGGGTATCCTTTCACAACATTCCATAGGAGGCGCTATGAACGACGACTCTCTTACCCCGGAAGAACGCGAGGCACGCATCCAGCGCGCACTCAACGAATCCAAAAAGCGTGAGCTTGAGGGAAAGTATGATGCACGCTTTCACGAAAGCGGCGACCTGCCGCCCGATGTCGAACGCCAGTGGCTGGACAACATCGAACGCTTCGAGCAAGCCTGTGCAGGCGCAAAACGCACCACGGTGCGTCACTTCATCGGCAACCCGACCGTCACACCCATCGACAAGCTTCAGCCGGATCAGGTGCAACCGGCACTGGACACCGTGATCAGCATTCTGAACCGCAACGATGTGTTTCTCGATTTCCTTGCCCCCACGCCCATCGAGGAGCAGTATCGCTTTATCACCGAAGAGTTGCTGGATGTGGAGATCGATGACATCCGCATGCACGGGTTTCAGCACCGCTTCATCTACGAGGAGTTTCATCCGAACGATCGGCTCGCTATCGAAGACACCGTCAACGACGTTCTGTACTTCTTCTTCGACAAGCAACCGAAGATGTTCGCACACTATTTTGCGCACGACGGCTTCCTTTCGGAGCGCGGCGAACCGCTGACGAAGGAAGAAGTGATGGACGCCATTCGACGAGTGTACGAAACGGTCCTCGCATTCACGCACCACAACGTGACCAACGTACGCGTGAACGTAGAGGGTGATGCAGCATCAGCCGAGGCGGAGCTGACGTGGAAAGGTCTCGCGCAAGACGCTGCCCGCGAACTTGAACACACCGGCACGGCAACGTTCCGCCTCCAACGATCGCCGTACGGCGGATGGGACGTGATGCAGATGAGCATTCCAGGATGTCCGCTCCAGCGTTGATTGTCACGGAGGTATTGGCTACCTTTTCACGCACGCAAAAGCTACCGACGATGTTCACTCGATGAAGATCTACACAAAAACCGGCGACAAAGGCGACACGTCGCTGTTCGGCGGTCAACGTGTGCCGAAGGATGCGCTCCGCATCGAAGCCTACGGCACGGTGGATGAACTCAACTCCGTTCTCGGCATCGTTCGAGCGGATAATCACGATGAACAATTCGATGAGATTCTCGAAGAAATTCAAAACGAGTTGTTCGATTTGGGAGCGGATCTCGCAACGCCACGGTCTGTTCCGGCGAAGGCCATCACGCGCATCGAGGCGAGGCACGCAGCACGTTTGGAGAAGGTGATCGACAAGCTCGAAACGGAACTCAAGCCGCTTCGAACATTCATCTTGCCCGGGGGATCGCCCGTGGCGGCGCGCCTGCATTTTGCCCGAACGGTCTGCCGGCGCGCTGAACGCGCGGTCGTGCGTCTCTCGCGCAACGAAGACATCGGCCAAGCTGTGACGGTGTACCTCAATCGTCTGTCCGATTTGCTGTTCGTGCTGGCGCGATGCGCCAATCACCGAGCGGGCATCCCCGAAATGAAATGGAAACCGTAGCGTGCCCGACCCTGCTGTGTTCGTCTTAACTCCTTCGTTCTCCAGAATGAAATTCATCTGTGTTCTTTTCGGCTTCTTCCTGCCTCTGCTCTCGAGCACGGTGTTCGCGCAATCGGAGTTCTCGCAGGCAAACGCCGAAGCGCTTCTCAAGGCGCTCGTACTCGAGATCGGTCCACGACCGATGGGTTCGCCCGCGGAACAGCGTGCACTCGCCTTTGCTGCCCAAATCTTGCGCGCCTACGGTTGCGATACAAGCTACGTTCTGCCGATGACGGTTGCCGAAGGTGTCAACACCAAGAGCGGTGTTGCTGTTGGTGTGAAAAAAGGGAAGACGGGACGCATCATCATCATCGGCGGGCATATCGATAGCGCAGGTCCCGAAATTCCCGGCGCGAACGATGACGGTTCCGGAACGGCATGCGTGTTGGAACTTGCGCGCGTGCTCTGCGCTCGGGACAACGCTTCAACGGTGATGTTCTGTTGTTGGGGAGGTGAAGAGCAAGGATTGCGCGGCTCGACACACTTCCTCGAAACATTTCCCCAACTCGACAGCGTGGTGCTGATGGTGCAGCTCGACATGGCGGACGGCTCCAGCTTTCTCATGGCCGATCCAGACGGAACACGCCGCAGTGCACCGGCCTGGCTGCTGGAGGCTGCCTTCGATATTTCGAGGAACGAGTTAGGCCGCAACGATCTGGTGTACCAAACGGGCATGGCAACATGGAATGTAGCGCTCGGCGGCGTTTACGGTTCCGACCATATTCCTTTCATCGACAAAGGCATTCCCGCAATCGGCTTTATCAGCGATGTGAACTATCCCATTCACACACCGCAAGATTCATGGGACAATTTCACTCCATCCGGTATGAAGCGTTCGGGCGATCTTGTGCTCAAGCTCTTTGAACGGTTCGACAACGGCGTTCCTTCGCGGACAACAGAACGCTACCAGGTTATCGAAATGAAAGGATGGCTTCTGATCATTCCTTACGCCCTCCTTTGGACGGTTATTGCACTCGCGCTGATGGTCGGCGTTGCAACGTTCATGATCATGCGACGACGTCGGATCGCGCCGGACCCTGCTACACGCGTGAAGTGGTCCGGATTCAAGCTCTTTCTTGCCACGGGGTTCACCCAGCTCTGCGTGTGGAATGGCGAGACCGTCCTCGGTGCAGTGCGAGGACTGCGTTTCCCGTGGGTACATCACACGGATGGCTATGTGTTGTTCGGCATGCTCTCTGGACTCATCGGAGTGTGGGTGGTGTTGCAAGCTGTTCGCCGCTATCGCTTGAGCAGCGACGCTTGGGTGTTCGCGCGTGTCGCGATCGTTGTGCTCGTCGTCTTCACGGTGCTCGCTGCCCTGCGTACGCCAGAACTCAGCATCTCCCCAGCGTTGGCGCTTCTGTGTCTTTCCGCCGCGCTGTGGATGCGGCAACCGGTGCTGAAGGTGATTGCATTTGCGTGTGCTTCGTTCATCCTCTACAAGCTCGTCTTCTTCGATGGGCTGACCTTCATTCAGCGCGGCTTTTCGATGAACACGATCTCCGGCACGCTGCCCCAACTGCTGTACGAAGCGGTGTTCGTTCTCGTCTTCACGCTCTTGTCGTTGCCGCTTGTGTACGGCTTTGCCGCAGCGTATCGGAGCAGCGGTATCGATCTGTTGTGGTTGAAGCGGTTCAGAACGCCGAAGGGTCTGCTCGTTGCCGGGACGGCGTGGGTTGCGGTTGCAGCATACCTCACAACGCAACCTGCGTACGGACGTTATTGGTACAACGTGGTTCGTGTCGAACAACGCATGACGTTGGGCGGAGACGATTCGATCCACAACACGCTCGAGCTGCGGGGCTCAGAGTCGCTGCGAGGCCTGCATGCGGTGTGGGAAGGGAAGGATTCGTTGCTGCACCTTTCCTCGAACTACCTGCGTCTTGCTCTTCCACAGCCTGTGAACAGCGCATGGGCGGAGATAGCGTCGCAAGACTCTTCATCCGCACTTGCTTCAGATAGCCTGCTGGAGGCTTCGCGCACAATCGTCGTTCGGTCGGCGAAGAGACCGTTGCAGATGGAGGCGGTGTTCGAAAGCACGCAACCTTTCGACGTTCGATCGCCGTGGGCACATGGGGCGGCATCGCCCAACCCGATGGAGCGCGAAACGGACAGACGCAAGCGATTCGTCTGGTTCTCCTATCCCGCAGAACTGTTGCATATTCCGCTTACATGTACCATGCGCCCTTCGCAGAAGATCGCACAGAGGGTCACCGTTACGTTCGACTCGCTTTCGTATCCTCTGCGCCTGCAACGGGAGTGGACGAACGTCTTCTACCGCACGGTGGTTGTCGCGCAGGATACCCTTGCGCCTTCAGGCGCCGTCTTCGGTGCACGACCATGAGTGCAAAACGAAAGTCCACTCGGCGTTCGACGACCACGAGTGCCTTCGGCACCCCGGGGCGTGTAGGTCACGATGCGAGCAAGTTTTATGAGAGTAAACTGTACGACGGCCTGCGAACCGATACCACCCAGCGCACCGACGGCGAGCGCGAACAAGCACTTCCCGAGGAGGTCGCCAACAAAATCTTCCTGAAGAGCAGCGAACAGATGGACGAGCTGCCGTCGAACAGCGTGCACCTCATGGTAACCTCCCCGCCGTACAACGTGACGAAGGAGTACGATGAAAACTTGACGCTGGAAGAGTATCGCGCACTGTTACGTCGCGTCTTTGCCGAAACGTTTCGCGTCTTGGTAAATGGAGGTCGGGCGTGCATCAACATCGCCAACCTCGGTCGCAAGCCGTACATTCCGCTCCATGCCCACATCATCCAGGACATGACCTCGCTCGGGTTTCTGATGCGAGGCGAGATCATTTGGGATAAAGGATCGAGCGCCAGTCCATCGACCGCGTGGGGAAGTTGGCAATCCGCCGCCAACCCGACGCTGCGGGATGTGCATGAATACATCCTCATCTTCTCGAAAAGATCGTTCGCTCGTATGAAAGCAGGCAAGCAGAGCACGATACGGCGAGAGGATTTTTTGGCGTGGACAAAAAGCGTGTGGCAGTTTCCTGCGGAGCGCGCACGCCGCGTCGGGCATCCGGCTCCCTTTCCGCTGGAGTTGCCGCGCCGCCTAATCGAACTCTACACCTTTGGCGGCGACGTCGTGCTCGATCCGTTCTGCGGTAGCGGCACCACCTGTCTGGCGGCACGACTCGCGGGAAGACGATACGTGGGCTACGACGTCAACGCATCGTACGTTCGTCTTGCGGAACGTCGTCTGAATCAACTTGCAGCAGATTCATTGTTCTGAACTCGATGGAATCCATTCTTCACGTTCGCAATCTGACCAAGCGCTACAACGGTGTGCTTGCCGTTGACCACATCAGCTTCGAGGTGTACAAGCAGGAGATCTTCGGCATTCTCGGTCCAAACGGTGCAGGCAAAACCAGTACGTTGGAAATGATAGAAACGCTCCGCCCGATCGATGAAGGAGAAGTGTGGCTGAACGGGTTGGACGTGAAGCGACAGCCGCAAGAAGTCAAGCGCGTCATCGGCGTCCAGTTGCAGTCGTCCTCGTTTTTCGACAAGCTGACGCTTACCGAGCTCCTCGACCTTTTTGCCGCCATGTACGATCGGAAGGTCGATCCGATGCGTTTGCTTGCCGAAGTCGAGTTAGAAGAAAAAGCACGAGCGTACGTTGCGGAACTTTCCGGCGGTCAGAAGCAGCGCTTCTCCATTGCCGCGGCGTTGGTGAACGATCCTGTGCTGCTGTTCTTGGACGAACCCACCACGGGTCTCGATCCGCAGTCGCGGCGCCATCTCTGGGGTGTCATCAAGCGCATCCGTTCCGATGGCAAGACGGTGGTGATCACGACGCATTACATGGAAGAAGCGGAGGAACTGTGCGATCGCGTTGCCATCATGGATTACGGCAAGATCGTTGCGCTCGACGCGCCGCAAGCGCTTATCAACAACTTACTCGCCGGCGGGTTTACGAAGCAGCGCATCGAACGTCTCGCCAATCTCGAAGATGTGTTTCTGAGCTTGACCGGGCATTCGCTGCGAGAGGAGTAAGCCCTATTGTACGTGGACGAGAGAGAGTTCCCCAACAAGAACATATGCCGATGTACCTGAAGTGGAAATTGTTCGTTGCGTCGCTCAAGATGCTCATGCGTCAGCGGGAAGCGGTGCTTTGGTCGCTCCTTCTGCCGCTCTTCATGATCGTTCTCTTCAGCTTCGTTCGATTCGACGGCATCGGTCGCATCGAACTTGGTCTCGTGGAGGATGGTGGAGCAGCGGGTGAACGGCTCAAGGAAGCGCTCCAAGCAGTCAAGACGCTCGCGTTGCATGTCGGCTCACGTGAAGAGGAACTGCAGGCGTTGAAGAAGGGGGAGCGCGATCTTGTGCTGATCGTTCCTGCCCATATCCTCCCGGCATCGACGCTGGAGGTTGTTGCCTTCACCAACGACGCGAAGCCGCGCGAGGCGCAGTTGGGCGTTCTCATTGTGCAGCGTATATTGGACGAGTTGACGTTTGCACAGCATGCCGGCATTCCGCGACTCATCGTACGCCAGCAGCCGCTTGCAAGCCGCCACGTGACGTACTTCGATTTCGTTGCACCCGGCATTCTTTCGATGTCCATTATGCAGCTCGGTATTTTCGGCGTTGCGTTCGGCTTCGTCTCGCTGAAAAAGCGCGGCATCCTGCGCCGGTTGTTCGTTACACCCATCGACCCCAATGATTTCATCATCGCACAAGTCGCGATGCGCTTGGTGCTCGTCATGATACAGATGCTCATCATGACGTTGGTTCCGTACTACCTCTTGGACTTGCATTTCATCGGGAGCTTTGCTGAGATGTTTGTGGTAGGGACCATCGGCGCGGTCGTGTTTCTCTCGTTCGGCTTCGCGATTGCGGGCATCAGCAAGAGCGAAGATCAAGTGGCGCCGCTCGCCAACGTGATCGCCATGCCGATGCTGATGCTCTCGGGTGTGTTCTTCAGTCGCTCGACGCTGCCCGGATTTGTTCGCGCCGTTGTCGATTACTTCCCGTTGTCGTTTCTCGCCGACGCGATGCGCGCCATCGCCATCGAGGGCGCAACGCTGGCGGACGTGTTCCCGCAAATTGCCGGGCTGGTCGCGTGGGTTGTCGTTGCGGTGTACATTGCGGTCAAACTGTTTCGGTGGGAGTAGTATCGATGTCCATGACGTGCGTGCGGGAATCATGAAGGCCGTTCTCCTCATCGGCATCGTCGCGGGAGGGCTCATCTTTGCTTACTCGATGATCATGCTCGCGGTTGTGGGCAATATAACGAGCCTTTCAGCCGACGAGATCGATCGACTGGAGCTTCTTGGCTACGGCCGCTATCTCGTGCTCTTCGTTGCAGTGTTTCTCGCGATCGGCTCGACTCTCCGGCATGCTGCTTTGCCTGTGGGGAGGGCAATACTGTTGCGGAGAGGAGTCCTTTGCGCCGCAGCCGCAGCGCTGTTCGTGGGAGCCACGGAATTTGTGTACATCCGCTTTCTCAATCCACAGTTCTTCGAGCAGTATGAAACGATCTATCTGGGCCATCTCCAACAACGCGGGGCATCGCCCGAAGAGTTGGCATCGGCGTCACGGCAATTGGAAGCTCTCTCGTGGATGCGCAGCCCGATGATGATGGGGTTGTTCTATGCAGCAGAAACGCTCGTGGTGGGAGCTGCGTCGGCGTTGCTCATCTCGGCTCTCATCAAACAGCATGCGCGTAGTTGACCGATCGGCTCACCTCCCATGCGATCGACACAAGACGTTCGATGAAGACAACGCATACACCAACATCGGATCAATCGCCATTCCCTCCTGTTCTCATTGTCAGTTGGATGGGAGGAGAACATTGGTACATCGGCGAGAAGAAATTCTTGCGGCTCGAAGAAGCCATTCGCTTCTGCGAGCTGCGAGGCTTGGCGTATGTCGTTGTCGAAGACCCTCATCATTTTCCAAAACGAGAAGGAGATTGATCGTGCACCGATTGCTTCTTGTTCTGTTCATCACGCTTGTTTCTCTCATCCATGATGCTGTTGCACACAGCGACGAGTGGCTCACCCCCTACGAACGCAGCGGCTTCGTCCGAACACCGCGTTACGACGAAACCGTTGCGTACTGCACACGCATGGCAGCCGCCTCGCCATGGGTGCACTACACGTCGTTCGGCGTGAGCCCCCAAGGCAGAGCGTTACCGCTCGTCATTCTCTCGAAGGAAAGGTTGTTCGATCCGCGCAGCGCGCAAGCGAGCGGCAAAGCGATGGTGTTGATCCAAAGCGGCATCCACGCCGGGGAAATCGACGGCAAAGATGCCTCGCTGATGCTCATGCGCGAGATCGCGATCACCAAGCAACTGGCATCGCTGCTGGACAACACGATCCTCTTGTTCGTTCCCATCTTCAACGTCGATGGACACGAACGCTTTGGGCCCTACAACCGCATCAACCAACGTGGACCGGAGGAAATGGGGTGGCGAACGACAGCACAGAATCTCAACCTCAATCGTGACTACATGAAAGCAGACGCGCCTGAAATGCGCGCGTTGCTGAAACTGTTCGCCGCGTGGCTACCGGACTTGTACGTCGATTGTCACGTGACGGATGGGATCGACGTTCAATACGACGTCACGTATGCGATTGAGAAAGCGCCGAATATGGATGCGGG
>PSMW01000003.1:0-40087 GCA_040290295.1 Ignavibacteria bacterium | reverse complement strand
GGCGCTGCCCCGCCGCGCTTTTCGACAGGGTACGGCGCACTGCAGAACCGTCCGACGATGCTCATCGAAACGCACATGCTCAAACCGTACAAGACGCGTGTCGAAGCGACGTATCATTTCCTCAAAGCAATGATCGAGTGTGTCAACGACGACGGGCAGTCGCTCCGAAGAGTCGTACGGAACGCCGATGAGGCAACGAAACGCCTCGCTTCGACGTCGTCCTTCCCGCTGACCTTCTCGCTCTCCGAAAAAACCACGATGCACAAGTTTCTCGGCATCGAGACGCGCTTCGAACCGAGCGCCGTGTCGGGAACGATGCGCCGCATCTACACCGGCAAGCCCGTTGAGCTGACCGTGCCGTTTTACGACGACGTGATCGTGACCGATTCCGTCCGTGTGCCGGATGCGTATCTGATTCCTCAGGAGTGGAAGTTCGTCGAAGAGATTGCATCGCTGCATGGCATACGCGTTGAGCGTCTGGCTCGTCCCATCACGCTGGAAATCGAGTCGTATCGGTTCAGCGATGTGAAGTTTCGCGATCGTCCGTTCGAGGGGCGACACGGCGTGCAGTACACAGCCACGCCGATCCGCGACGTGCGTTCGTATCCGCGAGGAACGTTCGTGATTCGCACGGCGCAACGGGCAGCGAAAGTTGCCGTGCATCTTCTCGAACCGCGTGCGCCCGACTCATTCATTGCGTGGGGGTTCTTTAGTGCGATCTTCGAGCAGAAGGAATATGCCGAATCGTATGTGATGGAGCAGATCGCCGCCGAGATGCTCGAGCAGAATGCGGCACTACGGAGCGAGTTCGAACAGAAGCTGAAAGCGGATTCCTCGTTTGCCAAGAGTCCGCACGCGCGGCTCAATTGGTTCTCTCTGCGCTCGAAGTGGGCTGACCCGTGGCTCAACGTCTATCCGATCGGCCGCGTCATGAACGGTGCAGAGGCGATCGTGACCGGCAACTGACCGCGGGAAGCGCTCATGCCGGCTCCAGATGAGAGGCGGAACGTGTCGGATCGAGATGGGGAGGGAGTTCGAGGAGTTCGTAGTACAACTGTTCGATGCGAGTGATCTGTTTGTGCTGGTCGAACATCTCTTCGACGCGTCGCCGCCCGGCTTTTCCCATCGCCCGACGGAACGCCGGGTCGTTGCCGAGCCGCTCGATGGCTTCGGCGAGCTGCTGTGGATTCCGAGGCTCGACGAGGATGCCGGTCACGCCGTCCACCACGATATCCAACACGCCGTCACAATTGGTGGCAACGACAGGACGTTCCATCGCCATGGCTTCGATGAGGACCACGCCGAAAGCTTCTGCGTGAGAAGGAAACGCGAAAATATCGAACGCCGCCATCACGTCGGGGATGTCGGTTCGATAGCCTGCGAAGCGTACGATCCCGTCCAGCCGCAATGCGCTGCACATCGCGCGGATGCGCTGTTCGTACATCTGCTCGCCGTAGCTTGCCTCGCCGACAATCAGGAAGCGAATGTTGCCGTACTTTTTGTTGAGAATGCTTGCGGCGTTCAGGAAGTCCTCGTGCCCCTTACCGGGCGAGAAGCGTCCGACGAAACCGACCACGAGCGTGTCATCGTCGAAGCCGAATTCCTCACGGACACGTGTTGTGCTCGCGCGACCGAGCGAAAACAGCTCGGTATCCACGGCGTCGTGCAGGGTCAACACGCGCTCGAACGGGACGGTGGTGGTCTCTAACACGTTCCGGTGGATAACATCGGAGATGGCAAGTACACGATCGACGTTGGCGTAGAGAAAGCGGTGGAAGAGATCCTTCTTCTTGATGTACGAACCCACGCGCTTGCTGAGCACAACAGGAAAGAGCTCGCGTGAAAGTTTCTTCGCCAGGATGATCGTTGCGAGATCCTTGGAATGTTGGCAGTGGATGATGTCGATGCCTTCGCGACGAATCCATCGTGCAAGCGAAACGGTGGCAAGGGGGTGAAGGTAGCCACGGGTGTTCATCGGCAGGACGTGGAG
This sequence comes from Ignavibacteria bacterium, assembly GCA_040290295.1. Taxonomy (GTDB): domain Bacteria; phylum Bacteroidota; class Ignavibacteria; order UBA10030; family UBA6906; genus CAADGV01. The sequence goes on along the minus strand of PSMW01000003.1, from coordinate 38,097 downwards.
GTTTGCCTCACGAGCAGCCTGTTCGAGTCGGCTGTTGCGCAAACAGGCAAGCCATACACGATGCTTGCGATGCTTCAGCGCTTTGCTCACCTCCAATGCTTGCAGCTCGAGTCCGCCCCAGGACAACGAAAAACACGTCTGAAGAATGTTGAGCGGTTGATGAATCATACGGGTCGGTGATCGGGCAGAGCCAAAGTACCAAAAACGCGCGCAAGGCACAACAACGCCCTCGGCGACGGACGATGGGTTCTTGCCTTTCGCATCGCCGTTTGTTATGATATGCTATGAATTATGCTCTTGTGTTTCTGGGTGGCGGCATAGGTGCCGTTGCACGGTACGGTCTGCAAGGACTCGTCTATCGCGTGGTGCCGCCGACGTTCCCATATGGAACCATCGTCGTGAATGTCGTCGGATCGTTTCTCATCGGCTTTCTCATGACGTTCTTCAATGAACGATTTCTCGTTAGCCCTTCGCTACGTGTGTTTCTGACGATCGGGATTCTCGGCGGGTTCACGACGTTCTCCTCGTTCAGCTACGAAACCATCATGCTCCTGAGAGACGGCAGCATTGCCGCGGCAGTATGGAATGTGGTCGCAACAATGTTGATGTGTTTGGTGGCGACATGGATCGGTATGGCTGTGGGAAAACTCTTCTAACCATTCACACGGTGATGCACCGATGAAACTGGAAGGTGAAGGAAAGCTCCTGAGAATTTTTATCGGCGAATCGGACACGGTCGATGGCAAGCTGCTGTACGATGCCCTTGTGCTGAAGGCGAAGGAACGAGGTCTCGCCGGCGCGACGGTGTTGCGCGGGGTGGAAGGCTTCGGTGCGGCGAGTCGCATTCATACCGCGCGCATCCTACGCTTGTCCGAGGATCTGCCGATCGTGGTCGAGATTGTCGATTCCGAAGACAAGATCAAGGCGTTCATGGAGGTTGTCGATGCGCTGTTCGAACGCAGCAAGTCCGGCGGTATGGTGACACTCGAACGTGCCGAAGTGATTCGCTATACGTCGGGCAAGTAAGCAGTCCGACGGAAAGTTGCGCAAGCAATGCTGATGCGTTATGAAAATCACCATCTATCAAAAACCCACGTGCACAACATGCCGCCGAACGATGGCGATCCTCAAGGAGTCGGGCGTGGATTTCGAAGCGATGAACTACTACATCGATCCGATTCCGAAGAAGAAGCTCAAGGAGTTGCTGGCAAAAATGAAGATGGAGCCCCGAGCGCTCCTGCGCACGAACGAACCGATCTACAAGCAACTGAAGCTGGCACAGAAGAACCTTTCGGATGAGGAACTGATCGACCTCATGGTTCGCTATCCCGACCTCATTCAGCGTCCCATTGTGGAGAAGGGGAAGAAAGCCATTCTGGCGCGACCGCCGGAACGGATTCGGGAAATCCTCTGAGGTTCAATCCTCCGTTTTGAATGTAAAGGTGGGGCGGTGCTTCCGCGCGTCGAGGAACATCATCAGATCCGCCAAAAGTGGGGGCAAGCCCATGGTCGCCGTAACAAGGGCGACAGTTCGGAACGGAAAGCGCACGCCCATGAACAGCGGATACGCCGTCAACACCACAACGCCGCACAGCATCAACACCACACCACCGTGAAGGGGCCAGCGCCAGGCGAAGAGCGCGATTGCTACGAACAACACGCCGGGAAACACGACGTGCATGAGGACTCCCACCAACTTCAGTCCTTCGCTGACGCTCATCGCAATCCCGAATGCCATCCATCCTCCAGCCCACAAAAAGGCGATCACGCGCGCTGCAATCAACAGAAGATGAGGCTTCGGACTTTTCATCGGGTTACCTTCGAACAGCGATCAACGTATCACAACAAGTGTTCGCGATGAAGCAAAGCTCTTCCCCTGCGTCGGCGGCACCGATGCCCTCAGGCGATAAACGTACACGCCGCTTGCGAGGTTTGCGGCATCGAGCTGAACCCTCTTGTAACCGGGCTCTTGCAGCTCGTTCACGAGTGTTCTGACCTTCCTGCCCAACACATCGTACAGTTCGAGCACGACGAACGACCGCGTCGGAATGTCGTACGGGATGGTTGTTCCTCCGTTAAAGGGATTCGGATAGTTCTGCGACAACCGAAAGGCGGTGGGGATGGGGTCATCGCTGCCGGGCGGAAGAATGTCTCGCAGAATCCATTCATCGGGATCCAACTCGACACGTTCGGGACGGAAAGGAAGCGAAAGCTGAAACGTTTGATTGTTCTCGGTTTGGAAGAGCGTGAGTATTGTTTCGCGAGATGCAGAACTGAAGCGAACATCGATCGGCATCACGAACACCGAGGGGTTCGATGTTCCCGTCGTCTGTCGGATCGTCAATGCGACGGTGCTTCTTCCGTTCTCAGCGGTCGCTCGCCATGTGTATGTATAGCGTGGAAAATTTTCGCCGTAGAGCCACTGTCGAAAGAACCATTCAAGGGAGCGTTGGGCGACAGTTTCGCAGACCGATTGGAAGTCCTCGCTCGTTGCCGTGCCGAATCGAAAGCGTGGATCGGCTGTGAACGCTCGAAGGCTGCGGAAGAAGAGCGAATCGCCAACCACGTGTCGGAGCATGTGCAACACCGACGCCCCTTTGCGGTATGTGGTTGCTTGTTCGAAGAGTGTCTGTAAGTTCGTTGTGTCGGATTTGACGAGAGGACCTCGCCCCGTCTTCGCGAGCGCCATGGTCAGTTGCATCGATTGGCGGTACTGGTGCACACCGTAGTAGTCCTCGAAGAAAAGAGATTCCGCATACGACGCGAAACCTTCGTTGAGCCACAAGTGGCTCCATGAAGCGCACGTGATGAGATTACCGAACCAATGATGTGCAAGCTCATGCGCGAGCACTGCTTCTCTGAAGGCGGCGCGCGTCAGAGAGATCATCGTTTGGTGTTCCATCGCTCCGCCCCTACCGAATTGTGCGTGCCCGTACTTCTCGTTGATGAAGGGATACAAACCGAAGCGATCGGAGAATATCCGCAGCATATCTTTCACCACACGAAAACTGTCGCGAGCCGCAGCCACATCTTGTGGGAGAACATAATTCACGATCGGCATCGAGTCGGTCGGCGTGTAGTGGAACCAGTCCGTGAACTCGTCATAGTTCGTCAGCGAGAGGAACACCAGATAGGTTGCGATCGGATAGCGAACCGACCAATGGTAGGTGTGCGTTCCGTCGGCGTTCGATCGGATACCAAGGAGTTTACCGTTGGACGCGACTTTGAACGCGGCGGGGCATGTGATGAGGATATCGACCGAGTCGGCTTTGTCCGTCGGGTGATCGCTGCAGGGCCACCAATCACGTGCGCCGTACGGCTCGCTAAGCGTCCATACCCATGGCGTGCCGTCGTGTGAACCGAACATGAAGCTGCCGAAACCCGTCGGTTGCGGCATGCCATGATAAAACACCTCCACCACCATCATCTCGCCGTTTGCGTAGGTTCGGTCGAGATCGATGGCGACGGTTGCAGGATGCTGAACGAAGGTTGTGCGCGTGCCGTTGCACAAAACGGAATCGACGGTCATTGCGCTCGATAAGTCGAGCGTCATCGTGTCGAGCGCCAGGTGTGTTGCGCGAGCATGAAGCGTGACGATGCCGCGGAGGTATTGCGGCAACACACTCACGGTGAGATCGAGACGATACGCCGTCACGTCGAAGCCACGTTCGCCGATCGCTGGGTACGAAGCCATCATCAGCGACGCAGAGCGCAACAGCTCTTTCTCATACATGTCCTGGGCCGTCCCGTTCGCCGGCGGAAGGATGTGCTGAGCAAGGCACTCGACGGCGCAAAGCCAAAGAACGAGACAACAACGTACGGCTGCTTGCATCGAAAGCAATTGGAAGCAAGAAGGAAACAGCACACGGGTTATGCGCACACCGCGGACAACCCGTGTGCCCGCCATCAGGGCCGCTTGCTGAGCGGCAGCACTTCGCGTTTGTCGTATCCGAGATAGATCTGGCGCGGTCGCGCAATCTTCTGCTCGGGATCCAACAACATCTCTTGCCACTGTGCCAACCATCCACTCATCCTCCCGATTGCAAACAACACCGGGAACATATCCACGGGAATTTCATCGCTTGATAAATCAAGCCTGAGTAGAAGTCCACGTTCGGATACAGCTTACGCGTCACGAAGTAATCGTCTTCGAGTGCGATGCGTTCGAGTTCGAGCGCAATGTCCAACTTGGGATTGCGTCCTGTGACCTCGAAGACCTCGTCTGCCAGCCGCTTGATGATCTTCGCGCGGGGATCGTAATTTTTGTACACGCGATGTCCAAAGCCCATCAGCTTGCGCTTGCCGTCCTTCACTTCGCGGATGAAGGAGGGGATCTTGTCCTTCGTGCCGATTTCATCGAGCATGTAGAGCACTTCGGCATTGGCGCCGCCATGCAACGGTCCGTAGAGAGCAGCAGCGGCAGCGGCGGCTGCGCTATACGGATCGACGTGCGAACTCCCGACCGAGCGCATCGCGTTCGCGCTGCAATTCTGCTCATGGTCTGCATGCAGGATGAACAGAATGTCCAACGCCTTTGCAAGAACAGGATGCGCTTTGTACCGCGGTTCTGCAATCTTGAACATCATGCTCAAGAAATTTTCCGTGTAGCTCAATTCGTTGTCGGGATGGACATACGGCATACCGATGCTATGGCGGTACGCAAAAGCAGCGAGCGTCGGCACCTTACCGATGAGCCGGTAGATCGTGAGCAAGCGTTCCTGGGGATCATGGATGTGTTTGGCAGTCGGGTAAAACGTCGAGAGTGCGGCAATGGTGCTGACAAGCATTCCCATGGGATTGGCGTCGTAATGAAACCCGTCCATGAACTTCTTGATATTCTCGTGCACGAACGTGTGCAGCGTGATGTTCGTCGTCTACGCTTTAAGTTGGGACTTGTTCGGTAGTTCGCCGTGGATGAGGAGATAGGCGACCTCCAAATAGGTGCAACGTTCTGCGAGGTCGTCGATCGGATAGCCGCGGTAGCGGAGAATTCCCTTGTCTCCGTCGATAAAGGTGATCCTGCTCTTGCACGCCGCGGTGTTCATGAATGCGGGATCGTACGTCATCAAGCCGAAATCGTCTAGATCGAGTTTGATTTGCCGGAGATCGATGGCTTTGATCGTCCCATGTTCGATGGGGATTTCATAGTGTCTGCCGGTACGGTTATCGGTGATCGTCAGCGTGTCAACTTTTGTCGTTGTCGGCTGTTGTGATGCTTGTGTGGTTGTTTGTTCCATGCTCGTTCAATCCTTTCCTGATGTCGAACTGTGTATTGGCTTCGATGAACCTTCGGCAAGAAAGGTTCTCGCTGGGATGGTGATGCGGTGGGTGAAAGTCCAGAGAGAAAAGCTCTCTTGCATAGGTTCCGGTAAAGAACACGACTTTCACATCTAACCTATAAAGAAGTTCGAAGAGATACAAGCACGCCAATCGTTACGTTGACTTTGAAAGCGTGTTTTGGTAATTTCGTGTGGCGCTTGTTGGAAGAAATCCTGTCAATTGCAGAGGAGTCCGTTGACGATCACGAAGTACGGTTACCATGTTGTTCTTGTTGTGTGTGTGATTGTGCTTGCCGGCAGTTTCGTGAGCTGGCACTTCGTGGAGTGGAAAGCGCTTCGTTTCGGACTCATGGGCTTGTTGCTCGCGCTGTTGATCTTCACGCTCAATTTCTTCCGAGATCCTGAACGTCGTGTCCCGCAGGACGAGCGACTCATTCTCGCTCCCGCCGACGGGAAAGTGGTGCTTATCCAAGAAGTTCGCGAAACTGAGTATCTCAACTCGGACGCCCTTCAGGTTTCCATCTTCATGTCTCCGCTCAATGTACACGTCAACCGCTATCCGATCTCTGGCGTGGTAGGCTATTTTCGATACTTCCCCGGCGAGTACCTGGTCGCCTACGACGATAAAGCGTCGCTGCGGAACGAACGGACCCATATCGGCGTGGAGAATGGAAAATGCAAAGTCCTCTTTAAACAAATTGCCGGATTCGTGGCTCGTCGTATCGTTGCGCCGATCAAGGCTGGCGATGAGGCAAAAGCAGGGGAGCGATTCGGCATGATTCGCTTCGGCTCGCGTGTGGATGTGCTGATGCCAAAATCGGTGCAGCTTCGAGTCCGAGTCGGCGACAAGACCGTTGCGGGCGAGACGGTCCTTGCCCTGATCCATTAAGCGTGTCGCACTCTTGTAAGGCAACACCATGAGAATCACTCGTGCAGTCTTTCCGAGCTTGTTCACCGTGTTGAACATGTTCTGCGGTTTCAACTCGATCCTCTATGCAAGCAAAGGCTGGTACGTCGGGGCGGCGTGGCTGGTCTTTCTCGCGGCGGCGTTCGACGCCCTCGATGGGATCATGGCTCGATTGACAAAGTCCTCTTCCGAATTCGGCGTCCAGATCGATTCACTCTCGGATGTAGTTTCCTTCGGCGCGGCGCCGGCGTTTCTCGTCTATGAACTTCACCTCTCTACGTTGGGGACGCTGGGCATCCTCATCAGTTCGCTGCTGCTGATCTTCGGTGGCTTGCGGCTCGCGCGGTTCAATACGCAACTCGTGGGGTTCGATAAAGAGTTTTTCGTAGGATTGCCGATTCCGGCCAGCGCGTTGACGATTGCCGCCTACGTGCTGAAGTATGGAAAGGAAAACGCGCTGAGCGGCTTGTACGAACTCCATCCCACCGCAGCCGCGTTGCTTCCGTGGTTGTGTGTGGTGCTGTCGCTGCTGATGGTCAGTAAGGTGAAATACGATACCCTGCCACGCATCAGTCGGCGGGCGATCAAACGAGAGCCGTGGAAGTTCATCTTTGCGGCGCTCGCAGTGATTGTGGTTGTCGTCAGCGGCGGGGATGCGTTGCTGCCGCTTTTCGGATTGTTCATTGTCTTGGGTATCGTGCGGTACATTGCCACGACCGTGAAGCACTGGCTGCATCATCAACAGAAATTGGAAGAGGAGGAAGCTGTCGAACCTTCGGTGGATGTGTAGCGTGATGTTTCTCTCCAAGATCAGAGTCACGCTGCGACCATCAATACTCGACCCGCAAGGTAAGGCGGTCGAGCACGCCATCGCAACACTCAACGTCGGCGCCATCAAAGACGTGCGCATCGGAAAGTACATCGAACTCAAGGTCGATGCCGCCGACGAAGCCACAGCGCGGGCGGCAACCGAAGAAGTATGTAGAAAGTTGCTTGCCAATCCCGTCATGGAAGATTTTGCTTTCGAAATCGAAAGAATCTGAATCGCCGTGGATGCACCCCAAATCACATTCGGTGTCGTCGTGTTTCCGGGATCGAATTGCGATCACGATGCCTACTACGTCTGCAAACACGTCTTGGGGCAGAAGGCGGTGTTTCTCTGGCATAAGGACGCCGACATGAAGAATGTTGACGTGGTGATCCTTCCCGGAGGATTCTCGTATGGCGATTACCTTCGTTGTGGTGCCATTGCGCGGTTTTCTCCCATCATGAAGGAAGTCATTCGCTTCGCAAACGAAGGTGGTACGGTGCTGGGTATCTGTAACGGATTTCAAATTCTCGTGGAAGCAGGTTTGTTGCCGGGCGTGCTCCTGAGGAACGCATCCCTCCGTTTCGTTTGCAAGTACGTGTATCTGCGTATGGAAAACGATCGGACCCGCTTTACCAATCGCACACGAGCTGGCGAGGTGCTGCATATCCCCATTGCGCACGGCGATGGAAACTATTTCGCCGACCCCGAAACACTCGCTCGTCTCGAAAGCAACAATCAAATAATTTTTCGATATTGTACCTGCACAGGCGACATCACAGACGACGCAAACCCGAACGGCTCCCTCTCCAACATCGCCGGCATCATCAACGAAGAGGGCAATGTGCTCGGTATGATGCCCCATCCCGAACGAGCAGCCGATCCGTTGTTGCGTCGTACCGACGGACAAAAAGTGTTTCAATCTATCATACAACATCATGTGCTCGGCGGTCAGACAGTGATGGCTGTCGGAGCTGAAAGGAGGTAAGAGGATGGGAAACGTAGGTGCAACCGAAATCATCCTGATCGTTCTGGTGATCTTAGTGTTCTTCGGGGCGAAGAAAATCCCTGAACTCGCGAAGGGGCTTGGTCAAGGTATTCGCGAATTCAAAAAAGCAACGCGAGAAGCGTCGGAAGATGTCTCCGAGGAAGTGAAGAAGATCGACGAAACGATCAAGAAGCCTTAGGACGAAGAGGGAGGACGTATGTTCGAGAACATCGGCGGGACAGAACTCCTCGTCATCTTATTTGTGGTCTTCATCTTTTTCGGACCGAAAAAACTTCCCGAGATTGGGAAGGGACTCGGCAAGGGCATCGCCGAGTTTCGCAAAGCCATGCGCGGCATCCAATCGGATATCGAGAACGCTACGAAGCCCGACGACACGAAGTAGGACGGTCGTCCGTCTCGATTTCCCCTTCGTGCGTTGCAAGCATCTGCGGATGGGGAGATCCACACGGGAGCGTGCATCGCAGTCGCATGTTGGATCCACTCCAGAAGCCAAGCGTTCTTTCGATTGAGTCTGAGCAACGGCATCGAGGACATTCGAATCCGATCTGAAGCAGGCACACACTCGAGAAAGCTTCCCATCCCATGCGCTGTCGGTTATGCTCTTCCCTGCGTACAAACGTTCCGCGGCTTATCATCACGATCTCCCCACATTCAAACGTCGATTGGAGTTGGTGCGATGAAGTATCGCTGCACCGATAGCTCCATATCGTACAGATGATCGAAACCATTCTGTACCAACGTGTGATCATTTGTGAAGGCACAGACGAAAACCCCTTTTGAGGCAACAAGGCAGGACGTGGCGTCAGGACACACAACGGTCGAGCGCGTCACTCGGCAGTTCCTCGACGTCATCGAACAGAAGAAACACTTGAACGCGTTTCTTTCTGTCTTGCATGAGAAGGCGATTGCCAAGGCTCAAGACGTTGACCGCAAGATTGCCGATGGGACAGCCGGTCCGCTTGCAGGGATGGTTGTTGCTGTGAAAGACGTTCTCTGCATGCAGGATGAGATCGCCACCTGTGGTTCGAAGATGCTCGAGCGTTTCGTTTCGCTCTACGATGCGACCGCACTCCGCCGGCTGCTGGATGCAGATGCAGTCATCATCGGCAAAACCAACATGGATGAGTTTGCCATGGGCTCATCCACAGAAAATTCCGCGTACGGTCCGGTGCTCAATCCGCGAGATGAAACACGCGTGCCCGGCGGATCGAGTGGTGGATCGGCAGTGGCGGTTGCGGCAGGCATGGGGCACACGGCACTCGGTACGGATACCGGCGGCTCCATTCGTCAACCGGCGGCGTTCTGTGGCGTGGTGGGCTTGAAGCCGACCTACGGCCGGGTGTCGCGTTACGGACTCGTAGCGCTCGCCTCTTCGTTCGATCAGATCGGTCCTTTTGCTCGGACGGTTGCCGATGCTGCGCGGGTGTTGCACGTGATCGCGGGCTACGACGAGAAGGATTCCACTTCGGCACGCGTACCCGTCCCAGATTACCTCTCGTTCACACAACAAGATGTTCGAGGCTTGCGCATTGGTTTGCCGAAAGAAGCGTTCGGCGAAGGTCTGCACCCCGACGTTCGCGAACCGATCGAACGGCTCTGCGATCGACTGCGTGCGGAAGGAGCAGAGCTTGTGGAGGTGAGCTTGCCTCACTCGGCATTCACCATCTCCACCTACTACATCTTGATGACGGCGGAAGCCTCGTCTAATCTCGCGCGGTACGACGGCGCGCGCTACGGGTATCGTGCCCCCGGCGTGAAGAGCCTCTCCGAAATGTACGTCAAGTCGCGCAGTAAAGGCTTCGGCGCTGAAGTCAAGCGTCGCATCATGTTGGGCACGTACGTCCTCTCAGCCGGTTACTACGAGGCGTATTACCGGAAAGCGCAGAAAGTGCGGCGATTGATTCAGCAGGACTTTCTCAACGCGTTCACGGTGGTGGATTGTCTTCTGATGCCGACGACTCCGACGACCGCGTTTCGTTTCGGTGAAAAAGTGGAAGACCCGCTGGCGATGTATCTCTCGGATGTGTACACCGTTTCGGCGAACCTCGCAGGGATCCCCGCCATCAGCGTCCCCTGCGGAGAAGATCGGAATCACCTGCCCGTGGGTGTGCAGATTCTCGGAAAGCATTTCGACGAGGGCATGGTGCTGAGAGTGGGCGCGCAGATCGAAGCTCTCACCATGTCGGATCGATCATAACAACGAAAGCGCATCGCCGACGGGTTCTTCTGGCAAGAGAAGCAAGAATCTTCGCGTTCGTTCTCTCGAATACGGAACGGAAGCCACAGGCGAATCTGACATCATCCCTTTATAGCGAACATCTCGCGGAGGCCGATTATGGACACTTCAACGAACGCATTGTTGGGCATTGTGTTTCTGCTGTTGAGCGCAGCAGGAACGTTTCTGATGTTCAAGCTGTGGGGGTATCCGTTCGACCATGAGAAGCTCAAAAGCTCGGCGCCGCCGGGCTTGATGCTTTTGCATCGACTTATCGGCTACGCATACGGCATCATCTACATTGTTTTCATGTCGCAGATGATGCCGCGCTTGTGGTCCTACCAAGTCGAGTTCCCGGCACGCACGGTCATGCACCTAACGCTGGGGATGGCGATTGGTGTACTGCTGGTTGTCAAAATTTCCATCGTGCGCTGGTTCAAGCATTTGGAATCGACGTTGGTGCCGTTTCTGGGCACGGTGCTGTTCGTTTGTACCTTCTTGCTTATCGGCTTGTCGGTGCCGTTCGCTTTGAAAGAGCGACTGTTGGAGCGTGGCGCAAAGGGCGGCACAGCCTTCAGTGCCGAGAATGTCGAACGCGTCAAATTGCTCTTGCCAAAAGCGGGACTTCCGGATGGTGCAAAGCCTGAGGAACTGGCAACAGTTGCGAGCCTGAAGCAGGGGCGAGAGGTGTTGCTTTCGAAGTGTGTGCAGTGCCACGACCTGCGGACGGTCCTGCTCAAGCCACGCACACCCGACAATTGGGTACAAACCGTTGCGCGCATGGCAGAGCGTTCGGTCTTCAGTCCGCTATCGGACGAAGAGCAGTGGCGCGTCGCCACGTATTTGATTGCTATCTCGCCGGAGTTGCAACGAGGGTTCCGCGAGAAGAAGGCGATGGAACGGGAAGCCGCGAAAGCACAGCAAGCCGTGGCAGCGATGGCGACGCCTGAAAACCAGATTGCTCTGAAAGCGTTCGATGTGAACCTTGCGCGACGAACGTTCGAGGAAACCTGCACGCAGTGCCACAGCACCAAGAACGTGGAGCGCAAGCCGCCGGCATCCGTGGATGAAGCGCGCGCGCTGGTTGCTCGCATGGTCGAGAATGGTCTCGATGCGCGCCAAGAGGAGTTGGAGCATGTCGTGTTCTACTTGGCGAAGACATACGTGAAGATGTAAAACACACGGAGGCGCATCGAAGGGATGACGCAAACGACTTATCTTCAACAGGAAGGAAACAATTCATGAGCATACTCGTCAACAAGAAAACAAAAGTGGTTGTGCAGGGAATTACCGGCGGTGAAGGAACATTTCATACGTCGCAGATGCTGGCGTACGGAACAAATGTGGTAGCGGGAGTAACTCCCGGAAAAGGCGGCACGATGTATCAGGGGAGCGAGAAGGATTCGTTCAACCGCCCGGTTCCGGTCTTCAACACCGTTGCCGAGGCAGTCGAGAAAACAGCAGCCGATTGCTCCGTGATCTTCGTTCCCGCCGCATTCGCTGCCGATGCCATCATGGAAGCTTCTGCTGCCGGAATGAAGGTGGTGGTATGTATTACGGAGGGCATTCCGGCAAAGGACATGGTGAAGGCGTATGAATATGTTAAGAAGAACGGGACCGTCCTGATAGGACCGAATTGTCCCGGCATCATCACGCCGGGCGAATGCAAGGTGGGCATCATGCCGGGATTCATTCACAAGAAGGGGCGCGTGGGCGTCGTCTCGCGCAGCGGAACCCTCACCTATGAAGCAGTGAACCAACTCACCGCATTGGGCATCGGGCAATCCACCTGCATCGGTATCGGCGGCGATCCGGTGATCGGCACGCGTTTCGTCGATGCCATCAAGCTCTTCAACGACGACCCGGCGACCGACGCCATCATCATGATTGGAGAGATAGGCGGAACGGCTGAAGAAGAAGCTGCCGCGTACGTGAGGAAGTACGTGAACAAACCCGTCGTCGGTTTCATCGCCGGTCGCACGGCGCCTCCGGGGCGGCGTATGGGACACGCAGGCGCAATTATCGCCGGCGGGAAAGGAACGGCACAAGAAAAAATGGAGGCGATGCGCAAAGCGGGCATCTCCGTCGTCGAATCGCCTGCTCTCTTAGGCGAGACAATGCAGAAAGTGCTCATCAAGAACGGTTTGCTGAAGTCGCGGGGGGACAGTGCGGGACGCAAGTCGGCAAAGAAAAAGGTACGAAGCACGCGCAACAAGAACGCAAGTCCAAAGAAGGTCCCGAAGGTTGCTGCAAAAAGGAAAATCTCCGCGAAAAGATAAAGGTAGGTGTTTCATCATCATAACGTATCACAAAGGAGTTCTATGGCAGTTGAACGTACACTCGCAATTCTCAAACCTGATTGTGTTCGGAAGAATCTTCAAGGTGAAGTGATCGCGCGAATACAGAGAGCGGGATTCAACATTCTTGCAATGAAACAAATGCGACTCACGCGGGAAACCGCCGGGGCATTTTACGCGGTCCACAAGGGACGCCCCTTTTACGATGGACTCGTCGAGTTCATGTCGAGCGGACCCTGCATGCCGATTGCTCTGGAGAAAGAAAACGCCGTCGCTGATTTCCGAGCACTCATCGGCGCGACCGATCCAAAAGAAGCGGCAGAAGGAACGATTCGCAAGCTCTACGCAGACAACAAGGGAGAGAATATCGTTCACGGTTCGGATTCGCCTGAGAACGGGAGAATGGAAGTGGCGTTCTTCTTTGCTGAGAGTGAACTGGTGTAAGCACGCTCATCGCTCGGTTGCGTTTTGTCGACGGGGAGGCATGCTTCAGGGTGCAGCTGTTTGGATGTGACGCTGCACGTTTTGGGTTTTATGTTCGAAGCTTCAGAGAGGTCCGAGCATCATAACCACACCATTTGTGGCGCAGGCAAGCCTCGCAGAATGAATTGGGCGTTCCCCCGCCTTCGTCCCGCCTGCAGCGCACTTCGGCGGGGTCGGTGCCCTACGGGCTACGCTCGGGCTTCGGTGCCGCTGCCGGCAAAGCAGCAGCGGCACTGGCGCCAAAAAACCGGCGCCACCCTCCGGGTACCTAACGCGCGCAAGCGCCGAGCTTCGACCACGCCTCCGTGTTCATCCATAACCGGAGAGGATTTCGACTTAGATCCACGGTTGAGGCTGGAGGTGTAGGGTTTGCGGTGCAAGTTTCAAGCCTGACCACCAAAACGTTGAGTGGATGAGGATGAGACAACTGTCGGTTTTTACAGTCTAAAGAGAGTCCTAAGATGCCACTTCAGCGCTGGAAAAAACTTTCAGAAGAAACACTCTTCAAGAACGCATGGTGGACGTACAAGCGGGATACCTATGAGCTCCCCAACGGCAAGATTGGAGAATACAACTACGTGCACATTGGCGGCTCTGCCATGGTTGTGCCTATCATGAGGGATGGCAGAGTGCTGCTGGTGAAGCAATACCGCTACCTCAACAATCGTGAGAGCATCGAGTTCCCCTGCGGAAGCGTCAAAGAAGGAATGAGCCACGACGAAACGGCTTTGCGCGAGCTTGCCGAGGAAACAGGCTATTCCTCCAATCGCTTCTTCCTCGTTGGAGAGTTCAATCCCTACAACGGCGTCACCAACGAAATCTGCAAGGTGTACATTGCACGAGAACTTCAGCATGTCGGTGGGGTGCCGGATGAGACGGAGGAATTCGAACTTGTTCCACTGACCTCGGAAGAATTGGAAGAGAAGATCGGCAGCGGTGAGGTGTGGGATGGAATGACCCTCGCCGCCTGGCTGCTCGTGAAGAACAAAGTAGGAAGGTAGCCTTCCCAATATCCACATGGCTGCAGTGCCTTTAGGGGAACCGTGCCGGGTAGCCGACACCCTTTCGAATGGCTGGGCATCCTACCGAGGAAGAGCATTCTTTCCTTGTTTCATCAAACTACTCAACATACGGGAGTTTATTGACTTTCCTCGTCCATTTGATTACCTTTTGACGGCTTTTTTAGATTGCCGCGTCATATCTATTACAAAAACGACCGATGGTGGCGTTGCCCGCAATGGCACAATTCGTTTGGAAGAAGATTCGCACCGTCCAAGGAACCATTGCGGCAGCTCTTTTTTCCACGCTCATCATTGGTCTTTTTCTTGGGTCGCCGGTCGGGAAAGTGGTGTGCGGCTTGGGACTCATCTCTCTAGCAGCTTATATCATCATCGTAGCCAAACGTGAGGGCGTTCGGATCGGAACGCATGCTCCCCAACGTGGAAAGCGACAGTCGGGAGAAAGCCAAGCACATTCACAACACGAACAGGATGATATGAAGACACTGCTCTTCGACGATTTCCAACCGCCATCCCCTGACGGATATGTGGTGAAGGAGATTTCGGTAGAGGAGACAATTGTACCTTCCACCAAGAAAGCGCAGCGTGTTGCCCTGATACGGGAAGAGAAAGTGAAGGAGTTCGAGATTGGAGATTTCTTCGATGTCGAGTCGGATGTGTTTCGAACCGAAGTCGAGCCGCAAAGCGAATTTCACTTTGTGGTGAACAAGGTGCTTGCGGCGATCAAAGAAGTGCTCTTTGCGCATTCGGTCGCGTTCTTCTGGGTAAATCGACAGAAACAACAAATGGTGCTCGAAGCGCGAGCAACCGAGAGTTTGAACTTTATGCTGACCAAGCGCTACCCGATCGGTGATGACGTGGCAAGCCAAGTTGCCCGGACAGGCAAACCGCAGGTTCTCGGTCGCGTCAGTCAGCAAGCTGAAGCGGAGCTTGTTCGTCACTATGTCGCCACCGAAGGAATCAGGTCGTTGGTTGTCGTTCCGGTGTTCTACGTAACGGGTTCTCCCCACACGATGCAATTACCCGAAGGTGTCATCATTGCCGACAGCAAAGCGGAAGATGCCTTCGGTACCGAGACGCTTTCGATGCTCGGTCAGTTTACGAAAGTGATCTCAGCCTTGATCAAGAGCTACACCAACAAATACGATTTGTTGTTGGATTCCGAACTCCTTGCCTCACTTCGGCGGCTGCAAGATCGAGTCAAGGGACAACGAACCGAGCGAGCAGTTCTGGACGCACTTGCCGACGAGGCGATGAAGTTGGTACATTGGGATGTGTTGACCGTAACGATGTACTCGGACGAGCAACACAGTTGGGCGATTCAAAAAATCCTGAACAGAACGAACGTTGCGTATCAGCCGCTGCGGTCAGTGGTCGATTACACGGAGAGCGCTGTCGGCAAAGCGATTAGAACGAACGCCTTGGTGCATATCGGCAATCTGGAAGAAGAACCGGTCGTTCGTTTTGTACGCAACGAAGCGATGCCCCTGAGGGGTTCGTTCTTGTGCATCCCACTAAGCTCGTTCAACCGTTGTTATGGTGTTGTGGCGTTGGAGAGTGCCGGTAAGTATCATTTCTCGGCGGCAGAAACGGATACGTTGCAACGGCTTGTAGAACGAGCAGGCGAACTGCTCGAGGTGCTCTATCTGAACGATTTGGTAAAGGAACACATTGCTGTCGATCAGCCCACCGGTTCGTTGAATGATCAACACTTCCGAAAGAAATTGGAAGAGGAGGTCTTGCGGGCAAACGATCTCGGCGCTGAACTTGCCCTGGTGCAATTTGCCATGGACGATGTGCACGACCACCTGACACACTTGGGCAGTGAAGGAGTAGAGAATGTGGTGCATCAGGTAGCAGGCGTAATTCGCTCGTCGCTGCGTCCATACGATGTGATCGGAAGAACGGAAAACACCACGCTGAGTATCCTGCTTATTAGCACGACGTCCAACAACGCCTACTTGTGGGCGGAAAAGATCCGCAAGCAGATTGCCAGTACGATCTTCTCGATCAACGGCGAAAGCTGTGCCGTAACCTTCAGTGGAGGAGTGTGCGGCTTGAATGACGGTATGAGTTCCGATGAACTCCTCTCGGCGACCTCGCAGGTGCTGCGCAAGGCGATCGAGAGTGGAGGAAATCTTATCCGGGTGTTTTGAGAACGACGGCTTGACGAGCGGTCAAATGTCTTGTATCACGAAACCATAAGGACTCTCATGGCGAAGCAACAATCGTTTGCAGACAAAGCAGCCAAAGCAGCGCAAATCAAGGGTGCAAAGTGCCCGGTGTGCGGTACGATCTACCAACCGCTGCTGACGGTCTCTTCGGAATACTCACAACAATCGCGTTCGTGGAAGTTCAACGAACAGCGCGTGTCAGTCTGCAAGTGCAACGAGAAAACAGTGTACGCCTAAGGCGCACGCAAACTGTATTTCGCATTGTGCCACACGTAGCACGGAGGACTTACGATCTCGTTGCAAAAGAAATTGGTGTTGATCGTTCTCGATGGAGTCGGTATAGGCGAGTTGCCCGATGCACACATCTACGGCGACGAGGGGAGCAACACACTGGGGAATACCGCGCACGCTGTCGGCGGGCTGCATCTTCCGAATCTCGAGCGTTTGGGTCTGGGTTGTATAGCCCCGATCCGCGGCGTGCTTCCGGTAGCGGAACCTCTGGCAAGCTATGGCCGCATGGCAGAAGTGTCGAAGGGGAAAGATAGCACCACCGGACATTGGGAACTTGCAGGACTGCACCTCACGCGGGAATTTCCTGTCTTCCCGAACGGTTTTCCCGAAGATCTGCTGAGCAAATTTCTCGACGTCAACGGTCTTGTAGGATACCTGGGGAACAAAGCTGCTTCCGGAACGGCAATCATTCAGGAGTTGGGAGGTGAGCATGTTCGTACAGGTTTCCCCATCGTCTATACTTCAGCCGACTCCGTTTTCCAAATTGCTGCGCACCAAGAGGTGATACCGCTCTCCCGACTCTACGCGATCTGTGAACGCACACGGAATGACGTTTGTGTCGATCAGTATGCCGTTGGTCGAGTCATCGCGCGTCCGTTTGTTGGAACTGAGGGGAAATTTGTCCGTACAAACAACCGGCGTGACTACTCCCTGCAGCCGTTTGGAACGACGGTGTTGGATGTGCTTGCGGAGCGAGCCATCGAAACAATAGGCATTGGGAAGGTGGATGATCTCTTTGCGGGGCGAGGATTGCTCACCAAGCTCCACACAAAGAGCAACGCCGAAGGAATCGAATTCACGATTCGTGAATCTTATAGAGTGCGACACGGGTTGATCTTTACCAATCTTGTCGATTTCGATACGCTCTACGGGCATCGCAACGACCCGGACGGCATGGCGCGAGCGTTGGCGGAGTTCGATCAGGCATTGCCCCGAATCGTGGAAACACTACGGGATGACGATGTGTTGATACTGACGGCAGATCACGGCAATGACCCGGTCACTCCGAGCACCGATCATTCGAGGGAGTACGTGCCGCTGTTGTGTTTGAAAAAGACAAAAAAGCCCGGCGTCTCACTCGGTACTCGTTCGACCTTTGCAGACGTGGGTAAAACCATTGCCGACTTCTTCTGGATCGAGAATTCATTGGCGGGCACCAGTTTCTTACCGGTGATACTCGCATGAAGCAAGGGCACGGATCCAGCAGCGAGTTCGACGCAGTGATTGATCGGAAAGGGAGGTTGGCAGTCCCTCCGCCGGTGGCACGGGTGTTTGCAGGAAAGAAGGTGCGTGTCCGCCTGGCGCGCAAAGAGCTTTCAGCCGCGTTGGTTGACCGTGATGTGACGGAGGAGGAGATCGATCGCATCGCTGCCGTGCAGTATGAATCACGAGAACAGGTGGTGACATTTCTGCTGTCGGAAGGAAGCCTGCGCGGCAACACGGCATTCCGTCGCCGCGCCGAACGTTCCCGAAGTGCCGCCGAAGGGAAGCGTCCGTGAGCGTTCCGAAGATCGTCGTGCACACCGACGTTGTGGTGGACCATCTTTGCGGCAACAGGCGTCCATCCACATTACGGTTGGTCATGAGCAAGTTCTTTTGCTACACAACCGTGTTTCAGGCAGTCGAGTTGTTTGCACTCGCTCGGACAGATGAGGAAGCGGCAGCGGTGGAAGCAGCCTTGGCAGCAATGAAAGTGTTGGGGCTGAATGCGAAGAGCGCTCCCAAGTACGGCAAGCTCGTTGCGGCACACCGGCAGCGCGATCGTTGGAACGTGATGATTGCAGGATTGTGCATCGAAAGTCGTTTGCCAATCCTGACGGATCGAAGCAGGGATTTTGCCGGCATTGACATGTTGACGGTGGTCCCCGCTCGCAGCGTTGTTGCTGAACGAACCGCCGAAGAGCTTGTGCACGCTGCTCGGCAACATCGTTGAACTTACGGGAAAGTATGCTATGGTACTTGGAAAAGTTGTCGGAACCGTCTGGGCAACACGCAAGGACGAAGAGCTTGTTGGAATGAAATTTCAGATCGTGAAGCACGTCGATCTTGATTACAAGCTGAAAGATACGTTCGTGGTGGCGGTCGATACGGTGCAGGCGGGTGTCGGTGATATCGTCCTGTTGTGTAGCGGAAGCTCGGCTCGACAGACGACGCTGACCAAGAACAAACCCGTCGATGCCGTCATCATGGCTGTTGTCGATAAGATCGACATAGCAGACTGACGACAATGTTCTTCGCAGAAGTCATCGGCACGGTGTGGGCGACGCGGAAGGATGAACATCTTCATGGTTTCAAACTCCAGTTCATCCAACCACTCGATGCCCGGCGCGTAAAGGTGGGCGGTCCCATCGTTGCCGTGGATACGGTCGGCGCGGGTCCAGGGGAGACCGTCATCTACATTACCGCACGTGAGGCGACGATCCCGCTACCTGTAGAAATGGCGCCCGTCGATGCCAGCATTGTTGGGATTGTCGATCGGATCGATAGGGAACTGCCATCGTCTCCATGAGTGTTCGTAGGACTTGATGATCCATGAGGAGGAGAATGGGAAAAGCAACAAAACAATACGTCAATCGCGAAAGCCAATCACTCGATAAGTACCTTCAGGAGATTGGTAAAGTCGATCTTCTCAAGTCCGATGAAGAGATCGAACTTGCTCGGCGCATCAAGAAAGGCGACCAGAAGGCTCTGGAGAAGCTGACCAAAGCGAACCTGCGTTTCGTGGTGAGTGTCGCGAAGCAGTATCAGAACCAAGGGTTGTCTCTCGGCGATCTCATCAACGAGGGGAACTTGGGTCTCATCAAAGCCGCGAAACGATTCGACGAGACGCGAGGCTTCAAATTTATCTCCTACGCTGTCTGGTGGATTCAGCAGTCCATTCTGCAAGCGCTTGCCGAACAATCGCGCATCGTGCGGCTGCCGCTAAATCGTGTCGGCGCGCTGAACAAGATCGGTAAGGCATTCAGTACGTTGGAGCAGGAGTTCGAACGCGAACCCAGCGCCAGCGAGCTTGCAGAAGAACTCGACATGTCGCTCTACGAGGTGTCCGACACGCTGAAGATCTCCGGACGCCATCTCTCGATGGATGCGCCGTTTGCACAAGGCGAAGACAACCGGCTTCTCGATGTGATTCAAGACGAGCGTCAACCTGCACCCGATGCAGAGTTGATGAAAGAATCGTTGAGCAAGGAGGTCGAACGCGCCCTGTCCACATTGAGCGAACGTGAAGCGGAAGTGATTCGCCTGTACTTCGGGCTGGGTCGTGAGCATTCGCTCACGCTGGAGGAGATCGGCGAAACATTCAAGCTCACGCGTGAACGCGTCCGCCAGATTAAGGAGAAAGCGATCCGGCGGTTGCGGCACGCTTCGCGCAGCAAGCAGCTGCGAGCCTATCTCGGCTAAGAAACGATGAAGCCTCCTCACCGGAGGCTTCAGTGTTCTACAAAACGATCAGGGGGACGATCCACCGTATGCTTCGGACATACACCGGCATCAACGCGGCGGCGGTTGGCGCGGTGCTGACATTTTCCTTTTTCGGCTCAGGATGCTCGACATCTTCTGCAACACGTGACGAGAACCGCGAGGAACGTTTCGAGAAACCCACCGCTATCGTGCAGGATGTGAATGAGTTTGTTTATCTCGCCAAGATCAAGCGCGAGAAGGAACACGAGGACGATCGGCGCGTCGATATCCACTCGTTCAAGCGTCGCGAACAACACCGGCGAGCAGCATCCGAAGATACACCCGGCGGCATCGACCGAGACGAGTTCCTGCTCGAAGTGGTCGGGTATCTTGGCGTACGGTACACGTTCGGCGGCAACGACAAAGACGGGATTGATTGTTCGGGTTTTGCTTGCCAGGTGTACAAGAAGGGAGCGAAGACTACGCTCCCGCGCTCCGCGGTCGAGCAGTTCCGAGCAGGTGTTCCCGTTTCGCTGGACGAGCTCCGCTTTGGCGATCTCGTCTTTTTCAATACGACCGGCGAATCGCCATCGCACGTCGGGATTTATCTTGAGGACGATGTGTTCGCTCATGCCAGCGTGGTCGAAGGGGTCACGCTGTCGTCTTTGCAGAGCACGTACTACAAGAAGCGGTTCGTTGGCGCGCGCCGGGTTCTGGATTAAGTTTCTCCAATAGTGCAAGAGAAGACACCGAGACATCATCGTGGCAATACTTCCGATCTACACCTACGGTCAGCCTGTTTTACGCAAGCGGGCAAAGCCCGTCAAGCACGTGACCGATGCGTTGAAACGCTTTGTGGATGATATGTTCGAAACCATGCACCACGCCAACGGTATCGGTCTGGCTGCTAATCAGGTCGGTGCGCTCGACCGCGTGATCGTGGTGGATATTTCCGATATCGAAGAGAAACCATACGAGGGCGTTGGCGAAGCTGCTATGCCTTCTGCTGTCCGTCCCGAGCAGCCGAAACGACTCGTCATGATCAATCCGGAGATTCTCTCCTCATCTGGGTCGTGGAAGATGGAAGAGGGGTGCTTGAGCATTCCCGAGATTCGCGATGAAGTGACGCGCGCCGAAACGATTCGTGTGCGGTTCCGCGATCTCGAATTTCGAGAACACGAACTCGAAGCCGACGGATTGTTGGGGCGAGTCGTCCTCCATGAAGTTGATCATCTCAACGGCGTCTTGTTCATCGACCATCTCGGCGTGGTGAAGCAAAAGTTGCTGCGCGGTCGCTTGAACAAGATTGCACGAGGGGAGATCGTTACGAAATATCCGATCGTTGCCAACGCCTCTTCCCTCGCGACCAAATAACACCGGAGGATCTTCACGTCGCAACAACCATTGTGTATATGGGTACTCCAGACTTCGCCGTGCCGAGTCTGGAAATCTTGATCGAGCATCAGTATCCCATTCAAGCCGTCGTCACTGCACCCGACAAGCCGCGCGGTAGAGGCATGCATGTCGTGCCTTCGCCTGTGAAGCGGACGGCGCTCGCACACGGGTTGCCGGTCCTTCAACCCTCATCGCTGAAAGATCCCTTCTTCGTACAGCACATCCAAGAGCTGCAACCCGACCTTATCGTTGTCGTTGCGTTCCGCATTCTGCCAAAGGAGGTGTTCACCGTTCCTCGTCTCGGTTCCATCAATCTTCACGCATCGTTGCTTCCGAAGTATCGCGGCGCAGCCCCGATCAACTGGGCGATCATCAACGGCGAAACGGAAACGGGCGTAACGACATTTTTTTTGCGCGAGCAGGTGGATACCGGCACCATTCTGCTGCAAGCCCGCATACCCATCTTGCCCGAAGACGATGCCGGCACGCTTCACGACAGGCTTGCGAAGATCGGTGCGGAAGTGCTGTTACACACGGTTCGGCTCATCGAGCAGGGCAAAGCCGTTCCGCGCGAGCAGGATGATGCGCTCGCTTCGCCCGCGCCGAAAATCTTCAAAGAACAGTGTCGCATTCAGTGGAACATGCCCGCCGTGCGGATTCATAATTTGGTGCGCGGTCTCTCGCCTGTGCCGGCCGCCTTTACAACACATGCCGGCAAGACGATCAAGATTTTCCGAACGCATGTTATCAACCAACCGTCGCCCGATGCCCCCGGAACCGTTACGGTGAGTCCATCGTCGCTTTTCGTTGCCACGGCAGATACCCTGCTGGCTATCGACGAGCTACAGCAGGAGGGCAGAAAAAGGATGAACGTAGAGGAATATCTTCGCGGGTATCGGATCGCTTCCGGCGACGTTCTGAAGTAAACCTGGCGTGCGATTCCGTTGCATACCATAGACGAAAGACGTATCTTTTTCACGTTCAATCGTTTCACGCTCTTTCATAACGTCGACGTATCATGGATTTCCTGTTGTGGGCTGCGAGAAGCATGCACCTGTTTGCCGTGATTGTGTGGTTGGGAGGGATGTTGTTCCAAGCGGTGATGCTGCGCAGTGAAGCAGGAGTCATCGATGCAGCATGGCGAGAAAGGTTTGCGCGGTTCCAGCCCTTTGTGTGGATGTGTATTTGGACGATCCTCGTGACAGGCATTGCGATGATGTTATTCGATCCCCGATTCGTGTTCTTTCGGTATGACGACACGTGGTCGGTGCTGCTCGGATTGAAGCAAGCGGTCTTTGTAGCGATGGTCTTCTTTGCGGTTGGTCAAGCGCGCATGTGGCGGCGCAGCGAACTCATACGTGCTGCTGGAGAGGCGGAGCAGGAAAAGAATCTCTACGACTATCATCTGCTTCGCTTCGCGCGTGTGAACGTCGGCTTGGCGATCGTCGCCATACTCCTGGCGGCTGGCATGAAGTGATCGAAGGAACCGTTTCGTGGGAAAGATCATCACCATTGCAAACCAAAAAGGTGGCGTCGGCAAAACGACGACCGCGGTTAATCTCGCGGCGTGTATCGCCGCTGCCGAACGTCGTACGTTGCTGGTGGACGTTGACCCGCAGTCCAACGCAACGAGTGGGTTGGGGTTCGACGGCTCCGCCGAAGATCGCAGCACCTACGAGCTTATGCTGGGCAACCTTGCTGCTTCCTCGGCGATCGTTCCGACGCAAATGCCGTTCTTGTCCCTCATCCCCTCACACATCAATCTGGTGGGAGCCGAGTTGGAAATGGTGGAGGTGGAGGACCGCGAGAGGAGACTCAAGACCGCACTCGACCCGATTCGAAACCAATTCGATTTCGTGTTCATCGATTGCCCTCCTTCTTTAGGATTGATTACGCTGAACGCGTTGACGGCCGCCGATGCCGTGCTCATTCCCGTCCAATGTGAATATTTCGCGCTCGAAGGACTGGGCCAACTCCTCAACACGATCAACATGGTTAAGAAGCAATTGAACGAGCACCTCGACATCGAAGGCGTGTTGATGACGATGTACGACAGCCGATTGCGCCTTTCGAATCAGGTGATCGACGAAGTGAAAAAGTATTTCGGTGATAAGGTCTTTCGCTCGATCATCAATCGCAACGTGCGGTTGAGCGAAGCCCCGAGCCACGGCAAGCCCGTCATTCTCTACGACGCGCTCTCACAAGGGGCACGCAACTACATGGACCTCGCGCACGAGCTCCTTCAAAAACATCACCAGCCGGTACATGTCATTCCGGCTCAGCATAGGGAGAGAAACGCATGAGCACGAAAAGCAAGCCCGTTCTCGGTCGTGGATTAGCTTCCCTTATTCCGCGAGCCACCGCACCTGTTCCGATCGTCGGCAAGCAGGACGACGGTGTATCGCACGATACCATCGCGCGCATCGACCTCGACAAAATCAAACCGAATCCCTATCAGCCGCGTGCCGACTTCGACCCCGTCGAGTTGGACGAACTGAAGCGCTCGATTCAGGAGAAAGGGATTGTGCAACCGATCACCGTGTCCCGGATGGAGGGTGGGTATCAATTGATCTCAGGAGAGCGACGACTGCGTGCCGCGAAAGAAGCGGGCCTCACGCAGATTCCGGCGTACATTATTCGAGTGCAGTCGCGAGAAGAACTGCTCGAGCTGGCACTCATCGAGAACCTTCAACGCTCCAACCTCAATCCCATCGAGATCGCCATCTCCTATAAACGCTTGACGGAAGAACTTCACTACAGCATCGATCAGGTCGCACAGAAAACCGGCAAGGATCGCTCGACGATCACGAACTTTCTCCGCCTACTCAAGTTGCCAGTGCGTATCCAGCAGGCAGTGCGAAAAGGAGAGTTGAGCGCGGGTCATGCACGAGCTTTGATCACGATCGAAGACCCTGCGGTACAAATGAATATCTTCGAGCGGATTCTTTCGAAAGGGCTTTCCGTGCGGCAAGTGGAACGAGCTGTTCGCGCCGTCAGCAGTACTAAAGGCAAGCGTGGGCGCTCCTCGCACGCCGGCGTCCCTTCGGGAACGAGCACCTCGCTCACCAACATCGAAGAACGCCTGCGCCAAAAGCTCGGCACGAAGGTTGAGGTGCGCAACATGGCGGATGGCAAGGGACAGATCGTGATCGAGTACTACTCGCTGGACGATCTCGACCGGTTGTTGGATATGATGGCAACCATTTCACCTTAAAGCCCAACGACGATGAAGCGAACAATTATTCGCACGACGAACGCTCCGGCAGCTATCGGTCCGTACAGTCAGGCCGTCTTAGTAAACGACCATCTCCTGTTCACTGCCGGTCAAGTTGCGCTCGATGCCGCAACGGGGCAGATTGTCGAGGGAGATATCAAGGTGCAAACGCGCCGAGTGCTGGAAAATATCAAAGCAATTCTCCAAGCGGCAGGCACCGACCTGCGTCACGTGGTCAAGACGACGGTCTTCCTCAAAGATTTGAGCGAGTTCGGGGCGATGAACGAGGTGTACGCGGGGTACTTTCCGAACGACCCGCCTGCTCGTAGCACAGTCGAAGTAGCGCGGCTTCCGCGCGATGTTCGCGTCGAAATCGAGGTGATCGCTCTTGTAGGAGAGGAATAGCCGGGCGCAATGATACGCTTCGTGTCGGTGATTTGCGTGGCAGCGATGAGCCTTCTGAGCGGCGCGGCTTACGCACAAGCGCTGTCCGATTCACTGCCGACAGACCCAACAGTGCAACGATCCACGCGAGAAGATTCCGCTGCAACAGCATCATCCCCGCTACAGGCGCGTACTCCCGATACGATCGCCGTGCCGTACAAGGAAACGAAATCTCCGCTGCTGGCGCTCGCCCTTTCCACAGTCGTGCCGGGAGCGGGCCAGTTTTACAACGAATCGTATTGGAAGATTCCCATCCTGCTCGGCTTCGGCTACTACTTTGCGAAAAGTTGGATAGAGTTCAACGACAGCACCAAGCACTATCGCTCGCTCTTTGCGCGCAGCATCAGTCCCGATAACCCCGGAGGGAACAGTCGCTATCTGCAGTTGCGTGAGTTCTACAAGGATCAGCGCGATACGTTTTCGTGGTATATCTTCATCTACTATATCGTCAATCTTGTCGATGCCTATGTCGATGCGAGTCTGTTCGACTTCAACGTCGGCGACGATCTTTCGGTGAGGGTGATGCCTCACATCCCTGCCGACGCGCCGTCAGGCATGGGGGTGAGGATGAGGATAACATTGTGATGATGCAAAAAGAAGTGTCTCTCACTCAAAACAATCTCCGATTCTCTTTATGCTCAATTACATTTGGCTCGCTCTGCTGGTGATCGGTATCCTCGTAGCGGCGGGGAAGGATCTCACGCAGCCTGTCGATCCCTCTTCTTCTACGCCGTATGCACATCTGCAGCGCGTTACGAATCAAGGGATGGTCGAGTCGGCGAAGAAGGCGGTGGAGATTGCTCTTGGGCTTATCGGTATCATGGCATTATGGTTGGGGGTGATGAAGATTGCCGAACAAGCCGGACTCATCACACAACTTGCGCGAGTGCTCAAGCCGCTCACCACAAGATTGTTTCCCGACGTTCCCGCCGAACATCCCGCCATCGGGGCGATGATCAT
The DNA here is from genome assembly GCA_040290295.1 of Ignavibacteria bacterium. Lineage (GTDB taxonomy): Bacteria > Bacteroidota > Ignavibacteria > UBA10030 > UBA6906 > CAADGV01. The sequence continues at coordinate 12,200 of PSMW01000003.1, read as the reverse complement.
GAACATCGCTGCGAATATGCTGGGCCTCTCCAACGCTGCAACGCCATTGGGCTTGAAGGCGATGGAAGAATTGAACAAGCTCAATCGCAAGGTCGGTACCGCCACCGATGCGATGTGTACGTTCCTTGTCATCAATACGAGTAACGTTCAGATCATTCCTGCCACGGTCATCGCTGTTCGTGCCGCTGCGGGTTCTTCCAACCCGACCGAGGTTCTTGGCCCTGCACTTTTCGCCACGACGCTCTCGACGATCATCGGCGTGGTGGTGGTGAAGCTCCTCGCGAAACTCCCTGTGTACAAGAACCAACTCGAGGAGGCGTGATGGCAACAGTGCACAGCATCGTCAATGTCATCTCCATCGTTGCCATTCCGGCACTCGTGCTGTTCATCGTCGTCTATGGAGCCATCAAGAAAGTCAAGATTTACGAAGCGTTTGTTGAAGGCGCGAAGGAAGGATTCCATGTGGGCGTGAGGATCATTCCGTATTTGGTTGCCATGATCGTTGCAATCGGCGTGTTCCGAGCAGGCGGAGCGATGGATATTCTTGCGTGGCTTCTTGCGCCGCTCACCGCTTGGATCGGCATGCCCGCCGAAACACTCCCGATGGCGTTGATGCGACCTTTGTCGGGAAGTGGCGCGCTCGGCGTTATGGCGGAGATCATCAAGACGCATGGTCCTGATTCCCTCATTGGCCGGATGGTGAGCGTGATGATGGGAAGTGGGGAGACGACCTTCTATGTGCTTGCCGTGTACTTCGGCTCTGTTGCCGTCACCAAAACGCGCCATGCGGTCCTTGCCGGTATCGTTGCCGATGTGGTGAGCATTCTCGCTTCGGTGTGGATCGTGAATGCGCTGTGGGGATGACGTCGGTTTCTTGATTCTCTAACCCTTCTTGAGTACCTTTGAAAGTAAAATTTTCCCAAAAACCATCACGTCAGTCGTTCATCGGTTGAGCATGCGTGCGATCATCCCTGTTGCCGGTGTCGGGAGTAGGCTGCGTCCACATACCTTTGCCATTCCCAAAGTGCTGCTGAACGTCGCCGGCAAGCCGATCATCTATCACATTCTCGACAAGATTATCGCCGAGGGCATCGGCAAGGCGACGATCATCATCGGGCACATGGGGGAGATGATTCACGAGCACTTGGTGAAAGCGTATCCGCACTTTCACTTCGACTTTGTCGAGCAGGAAGAACGACAGGGCTTGGGGCATGCTCTTTACCTTGCGCGCGGCACAATGGGCACCGAGCCGGTGTTGATCGTGCTCGGTGATACGATTTTCGATGTGGAGTTGGGTCCGGTGTTGAGGTCGCCCACCTCGGCGTTAGGCGTGAAATCGGTCGAGGACCCGCGACGCTTCGGCGTTGCAGAAACGAACAACGGCTACGTCGCGAAGTTGATCGAGAAACCCGAACATCCAACATCGAATCTTGCAATGGTGGGGTTGTACTACATCAAGAACACACCCCTGCTGGTTGATTGCCTGAACGAGCTGATCGAGAAAGACATACGTACCAAGGGGGAGTATCAACTGACCGACGGACTGCAGTTGATGATTGCTCGCGGCGAAAAAATGACGACCTTTATGGTCGAAGGGTGGTACGACTGCGGGAAACCGGAGACGTTGCTCTCGACGAATCGAGCGTTGCTCGCGAAGATGGCATTCACGCCGCCCTTGGCAGGCGTTGTGGTCGTTCCGCCGGTGTACATTGCGCCGACGGCTAAGGTGGAGCACAGTGTCATTGGTCCGAACACCACCATCGGCGATCGAGCGATCGTAAGCGAATCGGTTGTCCGCAATTCGATCATCAGCGAAGAGGCACGTGTGCATCGTGCCATGCTGGAGAACTCGATCGTCGGCAACGGTTCGGTGGTCAAAGGGACGTACAAACGTATCAATGTTGGGGGTTCGTCCGAGATTGACTTCTACTGAGCGCGTTTACCCTCATCTTCCGCGTTACCTGCCGACGCCTCTTCCGCCCGCTCTCTGTGTATTGATGTGAAAGGTGCCGTTTCGATATTGTTTTCTTGACAAAGAAAGGATAGCTATGCCGTATTTGTTCACATCGGAGTCCGTATCGGAGGGACATCCGGACAAAGTTGCCGATCAGATCTCTGATGCGATCCTCGATGAAATGTTGAAGCAGGATCCGGATTCGCGCGTTGCGTGCGAAACGCTGGTGACAACGGGTCAAGTTGTGGTTGCGGGCGAAGTAACGACCAAAGCGTGGGTCAACATTCCCGATGTGGTTCGGGGCGTAATCAGGGATATCGGCTACACCAAAGCGGAGTACATGTTCGAGGCACACTCGTGCGGCATCCTCACTGCGCTCCATGCGCAATCGCCGGACATTGCTCGCGGCGTCAATAGCGTTAAGAAGAAGAAGCAAGGCGCAGGCGACCAAGGGATGATGTTCGGCTATGCGACGAACGAAACGCCCGAGTACATGCCGATGGCGATCTTGTTCGCCCACAAGTTAGTGAAGCGTCTCTCGGACATTCGGAAGCACCACCCCCGTTTGATGCCGTACCTTCGCCCCGATGCTAAGTCTCAAATAACGATCGAATACGAGGGTCGCCGTCCCGTGCGTATGCATACTGTGGTCATTTCGACGCAACACGATGGCGACGTTCCGCAGAAGCGGATTCGAGAGGACGTCATCGAACACGTGATCAACGATGTCATCCCGCCGGAGCTGCGCGACAAGAAGCTGATTGTGCACGTCAATCCGACGGGCAGATTCGAGATCGGCGGACCGCACGGCGACAGCGGATTGACGGGAAGGAAAATCATCGTGGACACGTATGGTGGTCGCGCGCCGCACGGCGGCGGCGCGTTTTCGGGCAAAGACCCTTCGAAGGTCGATCGCAGTGCAGCGTACGCCGCGCGCCACGTCGCCAAGAATATTGTGGCTGCGGGCTTGGCGGACGAGTGCTTGATTCAAGTGGCATACGCCATCGGCGTTGCCGAGCCGGTGTCGGTGCACGTCAACACCCAGAACACGGGACGTATTCCCGACGCCGAGTTGGAACGGATCGTACGAAAAGAAATCGATCTGACGCCGGCCGGACTCATCAGGCGCCTCGATCTGAAGCGTCCGATCTACCGGAAGACGGCCGCCTACGGGCACTTCGGGCGCAACGAAAAAGAGTTCACATGGGAAAAACTCGACCTTGTGGGAATGTTCAAACGAGCGGCGCGCTAAGCGCGTAGCGACTCGTGTCGTGGTCATCCTGTTCACAATCATTACTGAAGGGCAATATGGATTACAAACCGGGGAAGTATAAAGTACGCGACATGAAACTCGCCAACGAAGGCGACAAGCTGATCGATTGGGCAGAATCACGCATGCCCGTGCTGATGGCTTTGCGCGAGCAGTACAGTACGAGCAAGCCATTGAAAGGCTATCGCATCGCGGGCTGTCTGCACGTGACAAAAGAAACCGCCGTGCTCGTGAAAACGTTGGTGGCAGCGGGTGCCGAGGTGAGTTGGAGCGGTTGTAATCCGCTCTCAACGAACGACGCTGTTGCCGCATCTCTCGCCCGCCAAGGCATCTCGATCTTCGCGTGGCATGGCATGAGCGTCAAGGAATTTTACTGGTGCATCGAAGAGACGTTGAAGATCAAGCCGAATCTCACTCTCGATGACGGCGCGGATCTCATCTTTACCATCCACAACAACCATCCTGAATACGCGGAGAAGTATGTCATCGGTGGAACCGAGGAGACGACGACCGGCGTGCACCGCTTGCGCGCAATGGCGGCAGACGGCGCGTTGAAGTACCCTGTTATCGCCGTGAACGATGCGGAGACGAAGTGGGACTTCGATAACGTGTACGGCACAGGTCAGTCAACACTCGACGGCGTGTTGCGCGCGACCAGCGTATTGCTCGCCGGAAAGAACGTGGTGATCGCTGGATATGGGCATTGCGGCAAAGGTGTCGCGATGCGGGCGAAGGGCCTCGGTGCCAACGTGATCGTCACAGAGGTGAAACCGACTGCCGCACTGAAAGCGACGCTCGACGGAATGCGCGTCATGAAAATGAACGACGCCGCGCGTATCGGCGATGTGTTCATTACCGCAACCGGCGTCAAAGATGTCATCGTCCGACGCCACTTCGAGAAGATGAAGGATGGAGCGATCGTCTGTAACACCGGCCATTACGATTGCGAAATCAATCTGATCGATCTTGCAAAGATGACCAAAGCGAAGCGTCTGATTCGCGACAACAACGAAGAGTACACGTTGAAGAACGGCAAACGCATCTACGTGTTGGCGCAAGGGCGACTGGTCAATCTTGCCGCAGCGGAGGGGCACCCGTCGGAGGTGATGGATATGTCGTTTGCAAACCAATTTCTTTCGCAGATTCGGCTCGCCTCGGTACATAAAAAAGGTCATCGCTTGCCCAACGGCATCCATGAGATTCCTGTCGAACAGGATCAGGAAATTGCTGCGCTGAAACTCAAGACGATGGGCTACACGATCGACAAGCTGACGCCCGAACAAAAAAAGTATATGGAAGATTACAGCGCGGGAACGTAGCTGACATGGCGGCGAAGAATCCAGAAGGCGATCCACATGGATCGCCTTTTTTGTAAGAGAAGCGTCAAGCTGTTTCCGTGCGGATGTCTGCAGAACTCTGTCGCAGTACCGTTTTCACCATCGAGAGGAGATACGCGGCATCGAACGGCTTGGGGATGTAGTCGTCCGCGCCCAGGCGCACTGCTTTGATGGCGATCGGGAGGGTGTCGATACCGGTAATCATCAGGACGCGCGTGGGCAGACGTTTCTCTCTGATGTACTGCAGCACCTCCGTCCCCGTCTTCCCCGGGAGCTTGACGTTGACAATGACCAGATCGAATTTCTCTTTCGAAAGCCGCGCAATGGCATCGAGTCCGTTAGAGATCGACTCGACGGCGTAGCCTGCTCGCGCAATTTCCGACTCGACGACCATCCGCAAGCCCGGCTCATCTTCGACAACAAGAACCCGTTTTTGTTTCTCCGTTGTTGCGGTAGTGCTCATAGTTCCCCTAAACAAATTGTTGTTGCTTTTTTCGTATGGAATTATAGATTACATCCGTTGTTCTGTCCCATCATGCCAAAGGCAACGCCATGAGACAACGACTTCTTCTGCTCGTTGTCGTGGCGAGTGTGGGGGGCATCGCCGCCGACAGCCGTGCACAGATTTCCATTTTCCCCTACCATCAAACCTTCGATTCGGTGCAACCGCCAGCGCTGCCCGCCGGTTGGCGTTCGAGTCGCAATCGGGATTCCACGACGAATGACTTCGTCACGAGTACGACGAATCCGTATTCGCCACCGCATGCAGTGGTGACGACGAATGCGCGAGTTTCGCAAACACTCTTCTCGCCGCTCTTCGATTTCTCCACAGCAGTGCCGGAATCGATCGTCTTTCGAGTCGCGCGATCGAGTACGCACACCGCCCGCATGCTCATCGAAGTCTCCACCGATAGCGGTGCCACATTTGCGACGCAAATAGGAGATTCGATCCGTAACCCCGGCGTAACATCGTACATCCGACTCGCGTTCGCTTTGCCTCCAACCACCAGAGGAAGGCGTGGAGTGCAGTTACGCTGGCGCATTATCGGCGATCCGACGGCGGGCGCTACGGCAACGTTGCGCATGGACGACATCCTCGTTACCGCGTTGCGTACAAACGATCTGTCCGCCGGAGCGTTGCGTTTTCAACCGGCATCCCCCACCGAAGGCGATTCGGTGACAGCACATGCAAAGATAATAAATCTTGGTCAACAAAGCGCACTCTCGTTCCTCGCGGAGTTCTATGTGGATGCGAACAACGATTCGTTGCCGCAGTTATCCGAGTTGCGAGCGAGCGTCGGCAATGCAACCCCGCTCGCGCCGTCCGACTCAGCCGAGTTGTCGGCAAGTATCGGCATACTCGATCCGGGCATTCGCCTCGTCATGGTGAAAGTGGTGTATCCTCCCGATCAAAATCTCGCGAACAATATGCGCATTGCTCCGCTGACCGTAGGATATCGCACGGGCAGTCTCGTCATCAACGAGATCCTGTATGCCCCGACAAGCCCTGAACCGGAATGGGTCGAGGTGTTCAACACGCGCTCGGATTCGATCAGTCTCAAGAACTGGTTCATCGCCGATAGCAGTCGCGTTCAGCGCCGCATTACGACGCAGGAGATCAAGGTTCCTCCGCAGGGCTATCTGTTACTCACCGGTAATCCTTCCGCCCTTCTTAACATTCATCCTTCAGTGACGGCGGCGATTATAGGTGTGTCCAGTTTTCCTTCGCTGAACAATGCCGGCGACGCCGTTATCCTCTACGATGGGCGTGGAGTTGCGATGGATAGCGTCCGATATTTTGCGAGTTGGGGTGGAAATACCGGAGGAAGATCGCTGGAGCGGGTCGATCCGCTTGCGCTTTCGAATGTCCGACAGAATTGGGGAACGAGCCGCAGCGTCAATCGCAGCACGCCCGGCGAACGCAACACGCTCGCTCGCAAAGATCGCGATCTCTCGTTGGATTCGCTTTCCTTCGCGCCGCTACTACCGCTGATCGATGATAGCATCGTCGTCATTCTCCTCGTCAAGAATCGCGGGAGGGAGCTGTCGGCACCATTTACGGTGGAGCTTTTCGAGGATGCGAACGCCGATTCGCTGCCGCAGCCGTTTGAACGAATCGCCGTTCTGGTGGTTGCGACGCCGTTGGCACCTTTAGACTCGACGCCTGTTGTGTTGAGCATCGGGAGAGCGACTGTCGGGCCACACACAATTATCGGAAGGGTGGAGATGCCTTCGGATGAAGACACCACGAATAATACTCGATCGAAAGTTTTACGCGTCGGCGTGCCGCCCGGTTCGGTGGTCATCAACGAGATCATGTACGCACCTACCACAGGTATGCCTGAGTGGATCGAGCTGTTCAATACTCGCACAGACACGGTGCGCATCCACAGATGGCTCATCGGCAATCGTTCGGCATCGCGCTATGAATTGCCCGCAGATGCAATCCTCGCTCCGCAGCAATGGTTAGTGGTGAGCAAGGATACGGCGCTGCTCCATGCAGTGTATCCTCGGCTCAGCGGGAACATCGTGCAGGTTACGTCGCTCCCGACATTCCTTTGGAACAACAGCAGCGATGCAGTGGTGCTGCTGGACGACAGGCGTGTGATGATGGATTCCGTCTTGTATCGTTCGTCGTGGGGAGGTGTTGGCGGAAGATCGCTGGAACGTCTCGACCCGTTCGACCCGTCGAATGATTCGACCAACTGGGCGTCATCAGTCGATTCGCTCGGCGCAACGCCTGCGCGAGCGAACTCTCATGTGGTGATGGATCATGATCTGAAGGTGGTGCGCATAGTCTCGGATACGGTGTTACCCGGTGAGAACGCTCATCTCAGCGTCGTGGTGCAAAATATCGGGCGACGCTCGACACAGTCGTTCGAGATTCTCCTCTACGATGATGCCGACGGAGATTCGATCGGAAGCCCGGCGGAGGTCTTCGCACAGCAAGCGATTGCACAGTCGCTGGCGCGTCGCGAATCGGTTCTGGTAGCGGTCGAGTGGCAAACCCCGGCGAGCGGTACGCATGCGGTGCTGGCACATGTTCGTTATTCACTCGATCAGCGGATTGCCAACAACCAGGCGTGGACTTCGGTTCGTGTTGCGTATCCCGCGCGCGCTGTCGTGCTCAACGAGATCATGTACGCTCCATTCACCGACAACGCCGAGTTCATCGAGCTGAACAACACGAGTACAGTGCCGATCGATCTGAAAGGATGGACCGTGCGAGACCGGCTGACAAGGGAGGGAAGTGCGCATGTATTTTCGCTCTCATCAAGAAAGATGATCGTTCAGCCGGGCGAGTTCTTTGTGCTCGCATCGGATTCGAGCGTGTTGCGAAGATTTCCGTTGCTCGACACCGTTCGCCTGAGCATCGTCAACGCCTCCAGTTTGAGTCTCAACAACGACGGGGATGACGTGGTGTTGATCGATCCGAGCGGTCATGTCATCGATAGCATCAGCTACGTGCCTGCATGGCACAACCCGAATATCGCGGACGTGACGGGCCGCTCGTTGGAAAAGATCCAACCACAACTTGCTTCGCACGACGGGAGGAACTGGACAACGTGTGTTCGGCCGGAAGGAGGGACGCCGGGGAGTCGAAATAGTGTGTACGTGGCGACGCTCCCGTCGTTTTCGAACATTGCCATTGCGCCTAATCCCTTCTCGCCGGATGGTGATGGACGGGACGATGTTGCGGTGATTCATTACGAGATGCCCTTGACCGTGGCGATGATCCGCGTGCGTATTTACGACGCCGTGGGGAGGCGCATTCGGACGCTTGCATCGAACGAACCGAGCGGCGCACGAGGTACGCTGGTGTGGGATGGATTGGACGATGACAAGCGCCGAGCACGGGTCGGCATCTACATCGTCTTTCTCGAAGCGATCGATGATCGCGGCGGTGTCGTGGAGACGGCAAAGGCGGTGGTGGTGGTAGCAGCGAAGCTGTAGCCTCGGTATAAAAAACGAAAACGCGAGGCAGCGCCTCGCGTCTTCAGGATGCTTACAAGCAGGTATGTCCCCCTCATACCCACTTGCCAGCACACTCGCCGAACATCAGGTTGTCGATAAATTTCAGCAGCTCGTCGAGGGGCGTGGTCTTGTCGAAGAAGAAATCAATTTCAGGATCGAGTGCGAGCACGTCCTTGTACACATCGCCGTAGCCCGAGATGAAGATGAACTTCGTCCGCTTGTAGCGATCCAGCTCGCGCGCAAATGCGTGCAGCATGATGCCGTCTAATGTCGGCATCTTGATGTCCGAGATGATCAGATCGATCTCTTCCTCTTCGAGGATCGTGCAGGCTTCCTTCCCGTCGGCTGCGGTGAACACCGTGTAGCCGTTGAGAAAGAGAGCTTCTTTCATGAAGTGCAAGAAATCTTCATTGTCGTCAACAACAAGAACTTTCATGGTTTCTCCACCTATGCAAAGATTGTCTTTACCTCCACACTTCGGCAAATGTGCCGAAGACAAGCCGATCGACGAATCGCACCACCTGATCGGGCGTCATGGTTTTCTCGAGCACAAAATCGCGTAAGGGGTCGAGGTGCAACGCATCGATGAAGTCGTTCGCGTAACTGGTAAGGAATATAAACTTGGTGTTTGCAATGTGCTGGTTGCCCCGCACCCACGCATGCAGCTTTAGTCCGTTCATGTTCGGCATGTGGATATCGGAGATGATCACGTCCACGGCAACATCACCGAGTACCCTGCACGCTTCCCAACCATCGGCGGCTCTATAGATCGTGTAGCCCCGATGATGCAGCGCTTCCCACATTGTTTCCGCATATGCGAGATCGTCATCGACTAAGAGAATATCCATAACCTTTTCGTCTTCCGTTCAACGCAGTCGTGACATGCGAAAGGCTTGCCAAAATTTTTTTTTGGCTTTAGAGTGAAAAACGTGAGGCAGAAACCAAGGCGGTGAGCGCTCGATGTGGACATTGTAGAAACGAACAAGGGAGATCGCTCCCCTTGCCCATGCTACGACTCGTGCGAGCCGATGAACTTCCCGAACATCAGGGCGTTGACTTTGGCAATGATCTCCGTTGCCGGCGTTGTTTTGTCCAACAAGAAATCCTTCGAGGGATCAAGCGTCAGGACATCCTCAAAAACATCCTTGTAGCCTGTAATGAAGATGAACGTCGTGTCTCGATATTCATCAAGCTCTCGAGCGTACGCATGAAGCGTGATGCCATCGAGTTTCGGCATTTTGATGTCGGAGATGATGAGATCGACATGCTTCAGGTCGAGGATCTTGCAAGCAATCAGCCCGTCGGTCGCCGTGATGACAGAGTAACCGTTGGCGTAGAGCATGTCTTTCATCAACATCAAGTAGTCTTCGTTGTCGTCCACTAAGAGAATATCCATGATCTCCTCATCGAAGTTCCGTTCATCTCATTCTCATCAATATCTACGCCGAAGAACGCGCTCAGGTGCAGTGATGCAAAGACCGATGATGATACTTCAGGGACGTAGAAGCAGCACCGGCGGGTGATGGTGTCGAGACGATGCGGGCGAGGTGGTGAAAGATTTACAATTCGCTCCGCGTCGTATCCATCGATGATGAGTGGCGAGAAAGAAGTTTTTCCATGTCGGACCGTAGCAATCTGTACAATTGCCATTCCTTCATGTGGGTTGCACCGAGCCGTTGGTAGAAATCGATGGCAAGATGATTCCAATCCAGGGCTGCCCACTCCATGCGGCCGCAGCCACGGCGGTATGCTTCCTGGACCATTGCCGTGAAGAGCGCGTAGCCGACTTTTTTGCCGCGGTACTGCGGCAGGACGAAGAGGTCCTCCAAATACAGCGTCGGCAGTGCAAGGAAGCTTGAGTACGTTTCGAAGACGAAAGCGTAGCCGACCGCCTCGCCTTCGTACGCTGCCAGAAAGGCTTCGATGCGGCGTCGCTCGCCGAACATTTCACGGATGAGGCGTTGTTTGGCTTCGGCATCGGGTCGTGCTAGATGCTCGTAATCGGCAAGCGCATCGACAAGCCTCAGGATTACCTCTGCGTCGGCCGGCACCGCCGGTCGAACGAGCGCTTGGAACATGTCGTCTCCTTTATGATTGGAGGAATGAACGAATGGTATCTACAAGATAGCATGTATGAGATTGCTCCACAAGCGTGATGGGAAGGTCCCATGTCGTCTGGGATATTTCGCGAGGATCAGGTTGCGACTTCGAGTCGCTTCACTGCGCTCAGCTTCGATGAGAACCGCTTGCGTTTGTTGCGGTAGTAGTTTCTTTGCTCGCTGCGTTCGCTCAGAATGATAAGCAAATGCGCGAACTAGATCGACTGTCATGCAAAGCCCGCCGTAGTCCGCCGTTGGCGGGATGAAGGCGGGACGAAGCACTCAATGGGCGCCTTTGGCTGCAGCAGCGCATACAAGGGCTTGGATGGCGCAAATTCCAGTACAGTGCCTTTACACCGTAGCCGCCGATTCCGTACTTGCAAAGTTATCGGCAATCAAGCAAGCCACTCGTTTCCATGATAGAGAAAGACTAAAAGTAGTTGACAAACCAGATCTTGACGAGACGTCTGAGCGATTTCAGAGCTCCAGACTTCTGTTTGTGATGGGCGCGTATCGTTCTGGATGAGGCACGGTAGTCTTCGTGTGCGGGGGACCGGCGAATAGCCATGAATCGCGGGAGATGCTCTGGTTGCGGAAGAGTTTTTTAACACAAATCCTTCGCTACGGAACCCATTTCAGCGGAACCAAGGCACGAGGGTATTCCACTGAGATCGTTCAACTTGCGTTGACTCGCTTGGATTCGCTGTCGTCTTCGCGTGTAGAGGAACCGCCGATGGGGGACGAATCTTTGATCGATCGAAGCCTGCTTATGATCGATCCAGTCGCTCGGCGCAAAGGAAGATCGATCTTCCTTTTGCGCGACAAAAGGAGTATGGAGTGCCCCCAACGAGATTCGAACTCGTGTTCCAAGCTTGAAAAGCTCGTGTCCTAGGCCTCTAGACGATGGGGGCGGGGAGGATCATGATGATGCATAAAGGTGGCTGCTCGCGGTACACCTGCTTCAAATGATGTGACCCCGCCGCGACTTGAACGCGGAACCTACAGCTTAGAAGGCTGTTGCTCTATCCAGTTGAGCTACGGGGCCCTTGTTCCTCTGTGCCTACAGAATGACATATATATCGAGCGGCGGTCGTCGAAGCGCAATCAATATACTCCTTTTCGTTTTCTCATGCAACGAATGGCGCGCAGGAGCCATGACCTCGCAGACGGCGCTCCTGAAAAAAGCAATGCCCTGACAGTCTCAGGGCATTGTGCACATTGCTGTGTTCACTTGGGTTTATGGTTTTCCTTGCCAGCCGGGTTGGTAGGAATTGCCCTCGCCAAGCTCCATGTTAGCAAGCGAGAACTTGCCATCTACGTCGAAGTAGAGTGTCAAGTAGCCGTTTGTCATTCCCGAAATCGCGATCACTTCCGATGTGGATTTGACGACATCCATGTTATCGTGCTGAGAAACTTTTTCCGTCTTGTTGAACACTCTTGCCGGATCGTTCAAGTCTTCGATCGTAGCCGTGACCAGCGCCTTGTACTCGAATTCCGGATTTTGATTCAGGGTTCTTCTCCCAATTAGTTGAGGAAGAAGTGATATAAAGCGTGGACATTGTTAT
>PSMW01000048.1:0-10220 GCA_040290295.1 Ignavibacteria bacterium | reverse complement strand
ACGGTCCTAAGGTAGCGAAATTCCTTGTCGGGTAAGTTCCGACCTGCACGAATGGTGTAACGATTTGGTCACTGTCTCGACCATGGGCTCGGCGAACTTGTGGTACCGGTGAAGACGCCGGTTACCCGCATATGGACGGAAAGACCCCGTGAAGCTTTACTATACCTTAGCATTGGGTTCGGGTAAAACATGTGTAGAATAGGTGGGAGACGTTGAAGCGGGGGCGCCAGCCTCCGTGGAGTCGCCAGTGAAATACCACCCTTGCTTTACTTGAATTCTAACCTCCTGCCGTCATCCGGCAGAGGGACCGTGCTAGGCGGGTAGTTTGACTGGGGCGGTCGCCTCATAAACTGTAACTGAGGCTCTCAAAGGTTCCCTCAGCATGGTTGGTAATCATGCGTCGAGTGTAAAGGCATAAGGGAGCTTAACTGTGAGACCTACAAGTCGAACAGGTGCGAAAGCAGGACTTAGTGATCCGATGGTAGCATGTGGAAGTGCCATCGCTCAAAGGATAAAAGCTACTCCGGGGATAACAGGCTGATCTCGCCCAAGAGTTCATATCGACGGCGAGGTTTGGCACCTCGATGTCGGCTCATCGCATCCTGGGGCTGGAGAAGGTCCCAAGGGTTTGGCTGTTCGCCAATTAAAGCGGTACGTGAGCTGGGTTCAGAACGTCGTGAGACAGTTCGGTCCCTATCCTATGCGGGCGCAGGATACTTGAGGGGCGTCGCCATTAGTACGAGAGGACCGTGGTGAACGGACCTACGGTGTACCTGTTGTCACGCCAGTGGCAAACGCAGGGTAGCCAAGTCCGGACGGGATAAGCGCTGAAAGCATCTAAGTGCGAAACCCACCCCAAGATGAGGTATCCCCAGGCGCCGAGAGGCGCCTCTGAAGACCCCTCGAAGATGACGAGGTTGATAGGCCACAGATGTAAGTGCAGTAATGTACTCAGTCGAGTGGCACTAATAGGTCGTGCGACTTAACCAAAGTTTTTATTGATGCGGAACTTGCTCTCTTCTCCGACATGCTCTCTCTTCAGTTACAAGAGCTTTCAAGGACGAGGGTGCATCAATAAGCTTATGGGAAAGCGCAAGCATTCAGCTTGATGATCGACTCTGCGTGTCAGCTCGCAGAACGATCGATACTCTTCCTATTGTTTTGCACAACTTCTGGCAACCATAGCGGAGGTGTTACACCCGATCCCATTCCGAACTCGGCAGTTAAGCCCTCCAGCGCCAATGATACTGCACTGGCGACGGTGCGGGAAAGTAGGTCGTTGCCAGAGTTAATGTGTTAGGGGCTGTATAAAGTATGGCTGCTCATCAAATATTGGCAATAAAGTTTTAGTGTTGTTTTAATAGGAGTTCTTTTTGGACTCCATTATCGCTGTTCTTGCACTTTTTAAACACGAATCATTAAAAATATTTTCCACAACCGTTTGTTTATTTCTATTCCTTTTTATACATTTGTGGGTAAGTCCTATGAATATGATGTTTATGTTTTTGTTTAATAGAAAGGCATTCGGCATTTTATGCGCAATGACCTTGTTTTTCAGGGCGAACGCCCAGGAGCCCGACGCAGAGGGAGCAAAAGATCATCCCATGCTTTCGCGCATCCCTGGGTTTTACATTTACGAATATTATTCCAATTTCAACTCTCACGTTTTTCCGGAAAAAGGAACAGATGAGAATGTTGGCAAAACCCTTGAAGGCAATTTAACACGCATCGTATATGCATTTGACAGTGAGTCCGGCAAAAAGTGTCCTTCCACCCTGCAAGTGATGCGCAATTATGCCAATGCCATCACAAAGCTTGGAGGCGTTAAAGTGGCCGAATGTACCATACCCGGTTACAGTATGTGGTACGTAGGAAAAATACAGAAAGACGCTAAGACGATTTGGGTACACGTGGGCGACGTGGGCAACGACAATAACGGAAATGGCGGTCCCGGTATGTTATATACACTATTTATTATGGAGATCGCGGCCATGGAGCAGGAAGTGACGGCCACGGATATCCTGGATGCCCTGAAATCACAAGGATTTATTGCGCTCGACATTCAATTCGACACCGGCAAATCAAGCCTGAATCGCAGCCGCTCATCGACCAGGTGGCCCAGGCTATGAAAGCTGAGCCGGAGATGAAAGTGAGCATTGAAGGTCATACCGATAATACAGGAGACCCCGCTGCAAATAAGAAATTATCCGAGCGGAGGGCAAAAGCCGTTCAGGAGAGCCTGGTTGCAAAAGGCATCGCGGCGGCAAGACTTTCAAGCCGTGGATGGGGCCAGGAAAAACCGGTCGCCGACAACCGCAGCGAGGAAGGAAAAGCGAAGAACCGGAGGGTGGAGATCATCAAAAAGTGATCAGCGGCCCCCGCTTATTCAAAAAAAGTTTCTGATTAATTCCCTTCGTAAGCGCCTACCGTAACACTGCTTGTATTTCTCGGCAAGCCTGAGAGATCAAAAGGGAACTTCTGGGCATTGGCCGTGGCTTCTGCATTCACAAAACCTCTTACTTTAGATTCGGAAGCCTTCGGCTGAAAATTATAGGCGCCAACGCTTTCATAAGCCAGCTCTCCGCCATTACGGATGAACTCAAAATGATTGATGTCACCTACATTGGTATTTGTCTTTATCCAGCAATTCCGGAAATAATGCCGTGTTCCAGTGTTCGCTCATTCTTGTTCTCGCCCTCTTATGTGCACAACATCTATCAGCCCAAGATCAACCCGGCGGAAAACTCAGCGGCTACGTCATGGGCGATTACTTCTACAAGCTCAATGGCGACTCGACAGGTACAGGCTCGCAGTATTCTTCTGGTCGAAAGGACGATCAAGCGTTTCAACTCCGTCGCCTCTACCTCATCTACGACCACACGATCAGCGACAAGTTTGCGGCGCAGTTTCTTCTAGAAGGAAACGACAAAACATTTACAGATGGGAAACATGGAGTGTTCGTCAAGACGGCCTATCTGGAATGGAAGGAGTTTCTGACCAATCACAGCTTCTTCATCGGCTTAGTGCCGACACCGACATGGTCGACCCTTACCGAGCGACTTTGGAACTATCGCTCCATCGAGAAAACCATTCTTGATTTCCGCGGGCTGGGCATTCCCTCCGACATCGGTATGCAACTGCGAGGGCGCTCCGATGCACGTGGCAGCATCAGCTATGTTGTGATGGTAGGCAACGGAACAGGACAACGACCTGAGAACAATCGCTACAAAAAGTACTATGCCTCTCTGTGCGCGAAACCCATCGAACCATTCGTGCTCGAAGCGTATGCGGACTTCGAGCCTACAGGCAGTGAAAAGCACGTGCTCACACTGAGAGGTTTTGCCGCGTACCAGTCAGAGCATTTCACCGCAGGAATCGAGGTCTTTCAACAGCGACACCACAACCAACCACTGCAAGGCAGGGATAAAACCCCCTTCGGTCTTTCGACTTTTGCTTGGGGAGACATCGCTGGCAACCTTCGTGCATTCGGTCGGTTCGACCTGTTCGATCCCGATGCCAAGCTGGCCAATGTCGGCTTTCGCGAATTCTTCGTCACGACCGGAATCGACTACATGCCGGTCAAGGATGTTCACTTCATGCCGAACGTGTGGATGAATTTCTTCGCAGACAAGAGTCCTGCGCGGCGATCTCAACAAGCCGATATCGTTGCCCGTCTCAGCTTCTTCTACTACTATCGCTGAAGCGCACTTCGTTGCACTGCGCTCGTCGCCGGCGATCAGAGGCTGACCTTCGATTTTCCTTGATCAACCGCTTTGACCCACTGGATCAAGCCCTTCATGTATGTCTGTTGATCGTCGTACATGCACATGTGGCTGCCGTTGGGGCAGAGGAGAAAGCTCCCGTTGTGCACTTCTTTGGCGATCCACTTCATGTGTTCGGGATCCATGGTGTCGTGCGTAGCACCGATGACCAACGTCGGAACGGCGATCGTTTTCAAATCTGCTTTCCTATCCCACTGCTCGAGCTTGCCGGACACACCGAACTCGCTGGGGCCCTGCATGGTGACATACAGCGACTTGTTCATCTTGTTGAAGGAGCGTACAACCGGCTCGGGCCATTCTTCTAACGGCATGCGAAGGAGATGTTTGGTGTAGTAGTGAGTTATCAGGAGTTCCATGTACTTCGGGTTGTCGAAATCCTTCCTCGCTTCCAATTCTCGAATCTGGCGAAGCACGTCGGGATCGAACTGCTTTGCCAACACCTCTTCCGCATAGCGATCGTAGTCGAGCGCACTCGCCATCATGTTCGAAATCACCAATCCCTTCAGGCGGTCTTGATACTTGAGTGCGTACTCCATGGCAAGAAGTCCACCCCACGAATGACCAAGGAGGTAAAAATTGTCCTTGGAGAGGTTCAACGCTTTCCTCACCTGCTCGACTTCCTCGACATAGCGCGGCAGATCCCAGAAAGTGGTGTCGTTCGGATTATCCGAATTGCCGCATCCTAACTGATCGTAGTAGATGAACTCAATGCCTTCTCGCGGGAGAAAGTTTTCGAGACACTCGAAGGCCTCATGCGTCACGCCGGGACCGCCGTTGAGGAGCAGGATCTTGATGCGCGGATTGTTCCCGAATCGCTTTGTCCACACCTTGAAAACCCCTTTTGGTGTCTCGATGGGGATGACTTTGACATTGCCGGTGTGAACAACCTCTCCTGATGGTGCAAAATACTCTTCCAATGTGGGCTTGTCGTGCTGTGCACAGGTGGTAAGCAACAAGCTCAGACAAACCAAAGGCAGCAGTGCGTAGCGATTCATAATTCCTCCGACGATGTGTTCGTCTCGGCGCCGAGGCGAAGCGGATAAAATTCTTGGGTGCGTGTAAGAAGAACACCCTTCGTTTATGGATTCCCCCGCCTCTTGTCAAGGGATGGTCCGCATGCCTCATCGAGTGTGAAGTTTTACTCGCCCAGCCTCTTGACAATCCTCTTCGGCTTTCGTACATTCATTAGGATTCCTAATGACACGACACTTACAGCACCTGCTCCTTTTCGTTGCGGCATTTCTCGCTCTGTTCGTGATTGCCACCGTCGGCTTCACAAGAGGAGATGTTGACCGAGACGATGCAGCTCGGCTCTTCCGGAAGAAGTGCTTCCGCTGCCACGATGCACGCATGACGATGCGACCGGTTCGCCCAGCCGCAGCCGACTCGCTCGTCGAGGCAATGCGGAGGTACGACAAGCGGTGGATCAGTCCCGAAGAAGCAAGAATCCTTGCCCGCTACGTCAAGGAGATGCACTCTCACCCTAATCCACAACAATCATCCAACAATTAAGGAGGAGTAATCCTATGAAGCGTTATGCTGTCTTGCTCGCATTCGTTGTTGTTCTTGTGGGTGCAGCGCTGCTCGTACAACGCGTGAGCGCTGACTCACACGGCCTCACATATCCTGAGGGCTACCGTAGCTGGACGCACGTGACGTCCATGCTCATTCACAGCAAAGATCATCCGCTGTACGATCCGTTCGGCGGGTTGCATCATGTGTATGTGAACGATAAAGGATTGAAGGCATTGAAGTCGGGAGGGAAGTATCCCGACGGTTCCATCCTCGTCTTCGATCTGTACGATGTAAAGGAGGACGGCGGAGCGTACGTGGCAACCGATCGGAAGTTTATCGGCTTGATGGTGAAGGATGCAAAGAAGTACAAAGATACCGGCGGTTGGGGTTGGGAAGTTTTCAAGGGAAACTCCAAGTCCGGAGGAAACGTGAAGGATGCGAAGACGGAGTGCTTCAACTGCCACGCATCGCAGAAAGAAAGTGATTTTGTTTTCTCGAAATATCAGCAATGAAATCCGCGGGCGACGCGAGCAGGCACAGCGCTCGCGCCGCTCGCAGCTGTTTGAACATCACACCGCAGCGTCAGTGCGGTCACCCGACAGTTCGACTCAACCAATACAATGAAAGGAGCATGGTCATGAAACCTTGGCTTTGGCTCATCGTCGGCTTGTTCGTGGGAGGGATTGCCGCCTACATGTACGGCAACAAGCGCGGCGCTGACAAGTACCATCACATCAGCGGTTTCGCGTGGGATGCAGCAACGTGGGCTGAGAAATCCAAAGGTGTTCGCACAAGCTACAACCCCGATCATGATTTGAGCACAACCGAATTGACGATTGTTCCCGGAGACGAACGCTGGTTGGACTTTGTGTTCTGGTGTTTGAACAACAAGGTCGCTGAGCATCAGGTTGAAGCGTATGGAGGAACTGAATGGGAAGGTCCGAAAGGTGGAATCATCTTCCACTGGGCACCCGGCTCCCGATGGGAGACACACACGTTGGCAAGCTTTGGCTTTACCGTGGGGCACGTCATCGGCGAGCATAAATGGATGGACACGATGTTCCCCGACTTCTTTGAACCACTCGGGGGAGTGTACGGCGTTAATGTGAAGGATCGTGCTGTTGAAATCGATCCGAAGTCCCCTACTCCTTGGGTTCTCTTCCTCGAATACGGTGGTGGTGCCAATAGTCCTCTGTATCGCTATCTCTTCCATCAAGAAGCCGTGGTCGATCCTGTACGCGACCGGATCTACTTGCTTGGAGGGCAGGGAGCGGGATTCGAATATACATTCGAGCGGTACTATCATGAAGTACGTGAAGTGCTTACCGATGCGAAGGCGTTTCAGTTCTTCCAAATGTACGATACGTACGGGCCCGGATTCGCTGCGCTTGGCGGCTGGGCAAAGAACAAATTGAACGCGCACGTACGCGGCATTTATTTGGCGGATGATGTATCGAAGTGGTCCACCAAACCCGGTGTAGCCAAGCCGGTGAAATACAACCCCAACCCTCCATCCCCTCCGATTCCGGCAGACGTTCCTGAACGCGAGGCGGTTCTGCGAGGTCAAGATGTCTATAAGCGTCAATGTACGCCTTGCCATGGCGTGATGGGCGACGGCAACGGATTCCTCGCTGCGGGTTTCGAGGTGAAGCCACGCGACTTTCGCCAGGGATGGTACAAATTCCGATCGACCCTCACGGGCGAGCTGCCGACAATCGAAGACCTCGAGCATATCATTCGCGTCGGCGTTCCCAATACCACCATGCCTGCCTGGAGTCAATTTCTCTCTGAACAGGAAATTCAGGATGTGGCGCGTTATATCATCACGTTCTCTGAAAATTTTGTTACTGCATGGAAGAGCGGCGCCAAACCGTCCGCCCTGCCTGTTCCGCCCGTGCCCGGCAACCTCGATGTTCTCGTTGCGCGTGGCGAGCAGTTGTACAAACATAACCAGTGCGCAAAGTGCCACGGCGAAAGCGGCAAAGGTGATGGACCCTCGGCAGCAGAGTTGAAAGATGCATGGGAGCATTCCATTGTTCCCACAGACCTCACGTACAAATGGGTATTCAAGAATGGTCATCAGCCGCAGGATGTGTACCGCACAATCTTCGGAGGCTTGAATGGTACCCCCATGCCTTCGTATCGTGATGCTGTACCAAGCGAACAAGACCGCTGGGCAATGGTGGCTCATATCCTCTCGCTGTCGCCAAAGGAACGACCCGTGCTGAGGCTTGCCGATTACAAGAAAGGTGTAGCGATGGTAAGCGCGCGACTGGATCAAAATGGAAGAGTGAAACCACAATGAAGAGCAAAATGGTTGTGATACTCGCCGCGGTTCTGCTTGCAGTAGCAGCCGCGCTTGTAGCAACAGGAGACAAGCCTACCTACACCATGGTCAACGTTGGGGGCACCAAGAATCAATGCGAGTGTACGTACCGTCTCGAACGATAACGACAACATGCTGGGAGAGATCACCTCGCCAAGCATACCTACTCCACCAACAAAAAGGGGATTCCTCTGGCTTCTGTCTTCGATCCAACTGATCAGCACAATCTCGACCGCAAAATTGCCGTCGGTATCGAACGTATCTCACAGGTACTAAAGTCCCTCCTCTGGGAACAGAGCAAGACCACGGGTTTGAGTCCCATCCAAATCCAATTTCTTGTCGCGCTCGTTTGCCAGCCGGAGAAGCAATGGACGGTGGGTCTTCTGGCTCAGCGGTACAATCTCACACCCGCTACAGTGAGCGATGCACTCACCGCATTGGAGAACAAAGAGTTACTCGTCCGTACACGCAGCGAAGACAATAAACGCACGGTCGTTCTCTCGCTCTCAACGGAAGGAAAGCGCCTTGCACGCAAACTCGGTGCCTGGCTGAACACCCTCCAGCAGCATGTCAGCGAATTGGACGACGAGGCAAAGCCCCTCTTGCTTGCCTCCCTCATGCACCTTATTGCCGCGTTTGAGAAGGACGGGCTTATCTCGACGACACACATGTGCGCCGCGTGCACGTACTTTCGACCGAACGCGCATCCGAACACGAGCAAGCCACATCACTGCGCATACATCGACAAGCCTTTCGGCGACGCCGAGTTGCGGATCGATTGCCCGGATTTCCAGGAAGCTGACGTTCCGAAATGAGGCACATCCATACACCCCGTGTTGATGGTGCCTCGGTCATTCCGCGCTCATGATCACCCTCTGACTTTTACCGCGTGTCATCTTACACCATCACAAAGAAACTTTGCTTTCGCCACGCCCTCTCTTGAATTCGCTGACGTAAACATTTTTGGTCCGGGGTTCGTCCTCAAAACCATTCAAGGGGGTGAAGCGCCAATCGGGATGGTCCTCGATGACTCGCTTTGCAGAATGACTGCTCAACAGGTGACTGTTAGCCGTCCAAAACGGAGAAGGTCAGGCGCGCCCGACCTTCTCAATGTAATTCCGTGCCGCTCATCTCCCCGAAAACGCTGACCGTCCAACGCTGTCGATGGCTTACGGCGACGACTTACGGCGTGAATTCTTTCCACCCAGTTGTCCCATCTAACCCTGTGATCGAGATCCCGTATTCGACGCCAGCGGTGATCGTACGTTCGGTCGATGCCCTTTCGACAATGGTAATTCCGGTCGCTCCCGATCCGTGTGTTATAGGCGAAGCGATGGCGTTGCCCCCAGTGCCATTGTTCGCAGGGTTACTCTCGTCTTTCTTGCAACCGATGAGGAGCAGCAGCAGCAACGTGGCACTGGAAATTCGAAGCAAGTTCATAACGGTTCCCCCTTATGTAGTGAGTGAGGAAATGTATATGCCGTCCCTCTTGCGTGAGGGTGTGCTCATCAGTTTTTCGAAGAGGGCTTTAGATTGCAATACCCCATTGAGGGTATTTTGACGCTGCTACCTCGGTCTACACCAACTTTCGCTCCAGCGCAACGCGAACCGCGCCGTGGCTCGCGAGTGTACGTGGAGCTTCTTATAGATGTTCTTGATGTGAGTCGTTACCGTGTGGGGACTAATGAAGAGTTTTTTCGAAAGAGAGGAATATGTTTCACCATGCACCAGTCCTTGGAGCAGTTCCACCTCACGAGTGGAGAGTGTCAACCTCGTATGGTCGGTTGATGATTCACGCCCGGCTGAAGTCCGTTCGCTTTTACTCTGCTCTCGCACAAATGTTATCACTTTGCGGGCGATGGATTGTGACATCGGCGAGCCGCCACGATCGAGTTCGCGTAATGCGTCCATGATGCGGTCCGGCGGATCGTCTTTTAGCAAATACCCGGTCGCACGTGCTTGAATGGATTGGAAGATCTTGGAATCGTCCTCGAACACCGTTATGATCATCACGTCGATCTCGGGGAACATCCCCTTCAGCGCAATGGTCGCCTCTATGCCCGACATCTTAGGCAAGCCGATATCCATCAGCACGATGGAGGCAAGCCTACTTGGTGGCAGTTTCTTCAACGCGTTCAACACCGCCTCTCCGGTTGCATACGAGCCGACGACCAAAACATCCTTATAGAAAGTGAAAGGCAACCAGTTAAAGTGAGTTGGGCGTTCCCCCCGCCTTCGCCTGCCTACGCCACGAAGCGGCACTGGCGCTTGCAAAACAGCGCCACCCTCCGGGCACCTAACGCACGCAACCGCTGAGCTTCTACAAACCATCCACGCTCATCCGTAACGACAGAGACTCGCAATGGGGGTTCACCCTATTGGAGCTTGGAGCTTGAGAATTGGAACTTCGCCTCAAGCGTTGTAGGTCGGGACGCCCGTCCCGACCCACAAAAGGGTGTAGGACGAGCAGCCTGCTCGTCCTACAGCAGTACTCAGTTTGGAGCTTGAAGCTTGAGAATTGGAATGTGCGCCTCCGTCCGCCCGTCACCCTTCGACTCCGCTTCGCTGCGCTCAGGGTGACGAACACCAGTATCACA
>PSMW01000025.1:5679-47976 GCA_040290295.1 Ignavibacteria bacterium | reverse complement strand
AGAGATGCGCCTCATTAGAAGGCCGTGGCATAGTATCGTCATCAAACGCGAAATATGCAAGCGTGCGCGTGTGCAGTGTTGCTGTGAACGGAACACGCGATCTGCCCGTTGCTCTTTGAGCTTTCGTGCTATTTGTGTAGATTTGTTGCATGAAAGAAGTCGCAGTCGGTATTATCGTTCGGAACGGACAGGTGCTTGCGTGTCAACGGAAACGGACAGCGCGCTATCCGTTGAAGTGGGAGTTTCCCGGAGGCCAGTTGGAAGCTGGTGAATCGCCGGAACACGCACTCGTTCGTGAGTTGAGCGAGGAACTCGGCATCAAAGCTGTTGGACACCGTGAATTTTTCCAGCAGGAGTGGGTGTATAAGGAAGGGATGAGTAACCCTGAACGCGACGGCGCGTATCGTGTGTATTATTTTTTGGTGCGAGAGTTTTCTGGCGAGCCGGTCAACTATGCGTTCGAGCAGATTCGATGGACCACACCTGCCGAATTGCAATACATGGATATTCTGGAAGGGAATCGAGAAGCTGTCGAGCGACTTGTACAATATGCACAAACGCACGAAACAGCGTAACGTTGTCCGCGCCGTGTTGGCGTGGTACACGCGTTATGGTCGAACTCTTCCCTGGCGTACCATTGCCCGCGGCGCCGTGCGCACGAACGCCGCCTACCGCATCCTTCTCTCCGAAGTCATGTTGCAGCAGACTCAAGTTTCACGCGTCCTCGAACAATATCCCCGATTCCTCCGTCGTTTCCCCACAGTACGCTCGCTGGCTAAGGCAAAGCGCAGCGAAGTTGTGCGAGCGTGGCAAGGCATGGGCTACAATAACCGTGCGGTGCGCCTACACGAGTGTGCTCACCTGATTGTGTCGCGCTTCGGCGGGAAAGTTCCCAATCGACGTGATGACTTGCTCGCTCTCCCCGGCATCGGAGAGTATACCGCCGATGCGATTCTGTCGTCGGTCTATGGTGTGCCCGTTGCGGCGGTGGATGTAAACGTTCAGCGCGTTCTTTCACGCATTTTTTGGAAGATGCCGACCATGGCTACCGTACAGTCTCGCACCGATGTTACCGTTCTCGCACAGACACTCCTTCCCAAACACCACGCGTACGAATGGAACCAGGCACTGATGGATCTTGGCGCTACGGTGTGCACGGCACGGCAACCGCACTGCACGCTGTGTCCCGCTGAGACGTGGTGTGCTTCTCGCAACAGCATGGCGCACACGTCGCTCCGGAGGCGGAAAAGCGAAGCAGGCATCGACGGTGTTCCGAATCGCATCTATCGGGGGCGAGTCATCGAGCACCTTCGCTTGCGCCGCCGTAGTGTACGCGCCGACATCTTGGCAAACAGAGTCCATCCTCGCTTCTCGCGACGCCATGTCGCGTGGTTCACGAGATTGCTTGCCGGACTCGAAAAGGATGGACTGCTTCGTCTTCGAGGAAACGGTTCACTTGCGACGATGTACGTTTCATTTGCGTGAGCTATGAGTGGCAACGGTTACCGACATATCGAAGCACTGTTGGAACGCTATCAGACGCTGCGCGAAGCAATTCAGAGCAGACTGCAAGAGTTCGCCGCCGTGCCCCCCTCCGACTATTTGTACGAACTGATCTACTGCATGCTCACGCCTCAGTCGAGCGCTGTGCATGCATCTCGAGCACTCGAAGCATTGAAGGCAGAACACGCGTTGCACGACGAACGCATAATTACCGACGTGCTGGCACGCCGCGAGCACTACATTCGCTTCCATCGAACGAAGGCGCGACACATTGTCGCCGTGATGCGGCAGTTCGATCAGATCGCTGCCGTCCTGAACAACGGCACCGATGCGTTCGAGCGACGCCGATGGCTCGTGCAACATGTGAAAGGAGTAGGATGGAAGGAAGCGTCGCATTTCCTTCGCAACGTCGGTCATCGCGATCTGGCAATCCTCGACCGCCACATCCTGAAGAATCTCCAGCGCCACGGCGTGATTCGCTCGCTGCCGAAAACTTTGACGGCAAAGCGTTATCTTGCTATCGAACAACGATTCCGTCGCTTCGCTCAGACTCTCGGCGTTTCGATGGATGAAGTGGATTTGCTGTTCTGGAGCAACGAGACGGGGCAGATTTTGAAGTGAAACGATTTCTCACTGTCGCGTGCAATCTTCTTTGACGATGAAAGGAAAACGATGAAATACGTTGTTATCGGTGCTGGGATGATGGGAAGCGCGGCTGCATATGATTTAGCGACGCGCAATCCCAACGACCAGATCATTCTTGCCGACATCAACATTCAACAGGCAAAACATACTGCTGCAGCGATCGGACCGAATGTGCAGCCGGTACGCATCGACGTCAATAATACAAGAGATGTTATCACGCTGATCGAAGGAGCCGGCGCCGTGATCAGCGCGGTTTCTTATTCCGTCAACTATCCCATGAGCAAAGCCGCAATCGAAGCCGGCGTGTCGATGTGCGACCTGGGCGGCAACAACGATGTCGTCGAAAAACAAATGACGTTGGATGAGGCGGCGAAAGCCGAAGGGGTCACGATCGTCCCGAATTGCGGATTGGCGCCGGGGCTCATCAACATTCTCGCGGTCGAAGGATCGAAAGAATTCGAAACGCTCGATTCCATTCATCTCCGCGTCGGCGGACTGCCGCAAAATCCGAAGCCACCGTTGTACTATCAGATCGTCTTTTCGGTCGAGGGACTGATCAACGAATACGTCGAGAAGGCAATCGTGATTCAAGACGGCGAGTTGAAGCTCATCGACCCGATGTCCGGGCTGGAGGATATCGAATTTCCTCCGCCGTTCGGCACGCTCGAAGCGTTCAATACCTCGGGTGGACTTTCGATGCTGACAAAAGTGTTCGCGGGGAAGGTGAGAAATCTCGACTACAAGACGATCCGCTACAAGGGGCATTGCGAGAAGTTCAAAACGTTGCTCGACTTGGGCTTTGCAACGAACGAACCCATGATGGTCGGCGGAAGTGTGAAGACCAACCGGGAGTTCTTTGCCGACCTTCTCCGAAAGAAGCTCGATTACGGTGAGAAGGATGTGGTATTGGCGCGAGCAACCATCACCGGCAAGACGGCGACAGCAGAAAAGACGCTGGTGTATGAATTTGTAGATTACTATGACGATGCCACGAAGATGACAGCCATGATGCGGACGACCGCATTTCCAACGTCGATCGTGGCACAAATGCTGGCGAACGGGGTCATCACGCAACGCGGCGTTCTCGTGCCCGAACTCTGCGTGCCCGGTAAGCTCATGATCGATGAACTCGCCAAGCGCAACGTGAAGATTACCAAAACCGTCACGGAGGTATGGCGGTGACCGAACATCCACTTACAGTCTCTATTGCAACGAAAGACACGAAAGAGCAGCGCGACATCCAATTCAACTACATGCTGACGACGCGCCACCCTCGGTGGGAGCTGTTGAAGATTTTCGTGCGTGCACTCTTCACCATCAAGTTTCGGTAGATCATGGCGGAAACGTTCAGCTTCGATATCGTATCCGAAGTCAACTTGCAGGAAGTTGACAACGCCGTCCATCAGGCACAAAAAGAAATCGGGCAGCGGTACGACTTCAAGAACTCCAAAAGCTCCATCGCACTGAACCAGAAGGAGCGACAGTTGACGATTGTGTCAGACGATGAGTTCAAGTTGAAAAGCGTGGTCGATATTCTCCAAACCAAACTTATCAGGCGCGGCGTGCCGATCAAAGCGTTGGACTACGGTGCAATCGAGCCGGCCGCAGGCGGAACAGTTCGGCAGGCTATCCGTCTGCGCGTCGGATTGTCGAAAGACGATGCACGACTGATCGTCAAGATGATCAAGGACTCGAAGTTGAAGGTACAAGCACAGATCATGGGTGATCAGGTACGCGTCAACGGCAAGGTCAAAGACGATTTGCAATCGGTCATCGCCCTCTTGAAAAAAGCGGACTTGTCCTTCGCCGTGCAATTTACCAACTACCGGTAAGGGAACGTGAAAGCGCGATTGGGGCAACGATGGTGGCTGCAAGCGCCAAGGGGAGCACGCCGCGTGGGCGCGACGATGATCCTCCTTCTCCTGAGTGTTTCGTTGCAGCAAGCACAAACGCCTCTTGTCAAAATCCTTTTCGAGCAGCAACCCTCTCGCAGCACCACGCTCACGAGCATGCGTCAGAAAGGGATCCTGTACGTATCGCTGAACGATGTCGCCCGCCTGTGCTCGCTCACGGTGCAAGAGGATCGTGTGGCGCGCTTTGTCTCGCTGTCGCTCGGAACACGTGAGGCACGCTTCTTTGCCGACAATCCCTTCGCTGTGCTGAGCGGATTGACGGGACAGAAATCAACGCACCAACTTCTCGCCAACGTCATCGTGGCGGCGAATGCCTATTATGCCCCTCTCTCATCGTGCCCTCCCCTCTTCGAGCATCTTCTCGGCATACCCGTAACGTATCATCCGCAAACCTCCACGTTGCGGATCGGCAGAAGTACATTCCAGCGGCCAGCGTTCGACATCACAACGTTGCAGTTCGAAGTGAAATCCAACGGCATGCTCATCCGAGTGCCGGCGGCGCGGCGCTTTCCGGATTGCGAGACGCTCCTGAAGAAGGATGGGTGGCTCTATGTGACCATCCCGCGTGCAAGCGCCGATGTGGCGTCGTTGAACAAGATCAAGCCCTCGGGCTTTGTCAAGCGCATCTTGGCGTTCCAATCGGCAACATCAGTGCAATTGACGTTCAAATTGGAAGGGAAGATCGCTTCAGCCGACCTCATACAGGACGAAACGACGAACGACATCCTCATCACGATCTACACACAAGCTCCGGCTCTCCAACCCACGAGCGAGACAGCGCCGAAACGCGAGGTGCAGAAAAATCTGGAAAGTCATCGGCAGAAATACCAACTTGACGTCATCGTGTTGGATGCAGGACATGGAGGGAAAGACCCGGGGGCGATCGGCGTAACGGGCGTGAAGGAGAAGGACGTAGCTCTCGGCATCGTGTTGAAGCTCGGTAGGTTGATCGAAAAAAACATGAAGGATGTGAAGGTCGTCTATACGCGCACGGCCGATTCGTTCGTCGAGTTGGATAGGCGCGGGCGAATCGCGAACGAGGCGAATGGCAAGCTCTTCATCAGCGTGCATTGCAATGCCATGCCGCGTAAACCGTCGCCGCGGCGGGGCTTCGAGGTGTACTTGCTGCGGCCCGGTCGAACCGATGAAGCCATCGCCATTGCGGAGAGGGAAAACTCCGTCATCGAACTCGAGGAAGGTTACGAACAGCGCTACCAAAAGCTGACGGACGAGAATTTTATCTTGGTGACCATGGCGCAAAGCGCACACATGAAATCGAGCGAACGGTTCGCTGAGCTTGTCAACCGCGAATTGGATCGCCACCTCTCGACCGCAAACAACGGCGTGCTGCAGGCAGGATTTCTGGTTCTCGTCGGTGCATCCATGCCGAACGTCTTGATCGAAACCGCGTATCTTTCCAACCTCCAAGATGAGAAGCTGCTCAAGAGCGAGCATGGACAACAGCAATATGCCGAGGCGATCTTCAAAGCCATCAAACAATACAAGCAGGAATATGAGCGCTTGTTGCAAGAGGGGAAAGAGTTGGGAACGAAGTGACCTCCTGAGCCCCGTCGGTCGCCCGCATCTGCTGCATCACGAAGTGCCATACGCTGTCGCACCTTCTCCATCAGCGACGCGATGCGCCTGTCGTTGTTGCTTTTGGATGTTCGATTCGTTAGAATTATGGCGACGCTCACCCTACCACTCACATGCAATTCGTTTCGCCGAGAAGAAACTTGTTCTGTCGAACGGTTCTTGCAGGCCGTTCGCTCTCATGGCATATCCGTCTCGGTCTGCACGCTCTTCGTGTCCTTCTTTTCCTGTTCGCCATTCCTGCTCGCGCTCAATATCCTGTCCTCTTCGATCGAATTTCCGTAGAGCACGGACTGGTCAGCAACACAGCGACGGTCGTCCATTAGGACAGCAAAGGATTTATCTGGATCGGGACCGATGCAGGATTGTGCCGGTACGACGGACAGACGATGCGGACATACAAAACACATCCCATCGATTCGGCAAGCCTTCCCAGCAATGCGATTTGGTCACTGTGTGAGGATACGAGCGCGCATCTGTGGATCGGCGCATACACCGGTGGCGTGAGTAGAATGGATTTGAAGTCGGAGAAGATTACGCGGTTGGGAAGCAGTCCTCTCATTCCGGCAACACTCAACGCAGTGCCCATCAAAGCGCTCTACGTTGACAGGAAGAACGTGCTGTGGATCGGGAGTTTTGGGGCAGGATTGGGAATGCTGGACCTCTCGACGAATGCCGCGCGGGTCTTTACGCACGATCCGTCGAATGCGGAGAGTCTCTGCGACAATACGATCTTCTCGCTTCTCGAAGATCGTTCGGGTATCCTTTGGGTTGGGACGGCAAACGGCTTGTGCGCGTTCGATTCGTCCCGCCGGCGATGGACGCGATTCGTGCACGATCCGGCTCACCCGCGTTCACTCAGCAACAATATTGTTGTGACGGTCTTCGAAGACCATCGTGGCCGGTTGTGGGTGGGGACAAAAAACGGTCTCAACCTCCTCGATCGCGCCACGGGTACGTTCACGCGGTTCGATACGGCGTCGGCTCCACGACTCAGCGGCGCAAGCATCTACGGTATCGGCATCCATTGCGTCGGTGCCGATACAACGGTGTGGTTCGCGACGCGCAGCGATGGACTGAACCGCTACGATGAACGAACACATACGTTCACCGTCTTCAAGAACGTGATCGGCGATCCGACGAGTCTGAGCGACGACAACATCAACTGCCTCTTTACGGATCGTACAGGAACACTGTGGATCGGGACACTGCAAGGTGGCGTCAGCAAGATCAATACCGAGCGCAAGAAGGTCCGCTCGTGGAGGAACGATCCTTCGAATTCCAATTCGCTCCCCAAAGGTGGCGTATACGCCTTGACGCAAGATTCGTCAGGGAATTTTTGGATCGGAACGTTTGCCGGAGGGGCGTGTCGCTTCGATCCGAGGACCGAAACATTTACGCACATGAACAGGCACACCAATCATGGTCTCGGCGATGACGACGTGACCGCGTTCCACACGGGGCCTACGGGAACAGTGTGGCTCGGAACGTTCAGAGGTTACTTGGGCCGATTCGATCCCGCACAGCAACGCTTTGTTCCCTTTTCACACGTGTCCTCTCATCTTCAACGTCTGGCAAATGTGATCATCGATGGACTTCATGAAGACCGTAAAGGAAGGCTTTGGATTGGAACGGTCGATCATGGACTGAAGATGTTCGATCCTCGCGCCAATGTGTTGGTGCAATACCTCCCCGACTCGTCCAATCCGCAGTCGCTCAGTCATGGAAGGGTTACGGCGATATGGGAGGGACGGGACGGAACGTTTTGGATCGGAACGGAAGGAGGAGGATTGAACAGATTCGATCCCACGACTCGATCCTTCACGCATTTTCGATCTCGCTCGAACGACACGACAAGTTTGAGTGGTGATCTTGTCTACGCGGTGCTGGAAGACCATCGCGGGATGCTGTGGGTAGGAACAGCGAACGGATTGAATAGGTACGATCCTGCGACACGAAGCTTTCAACGAGTACAGAATGACCTTGCCTCCGACTACATCAAAGGCTTGCTCGAAGACCAGCGGCAGAACTTGTGGGTCATGACAGCCAACAGCATCGCTTGGCTCTCTCCCGATCGGACCAGCGTCGTCCGCTTCGATCACCACGATGGGTTCGTCAACTTTGTCTTCAACGATGCCTACCTCCTTGCGCGCTCAGGTCATGTGTACGCCGGCGGTTCGCATGGCGTCGATATCTTCCATCCCGATAGTCTCGTCGAACAGACGCGCGTGCCTCCGGTTGTGCTCACGGACTTTACGGTCTATAACAATCCGTACACGTTGCCGCAAGCGATGCCGTTCGTGCGAGAGATTGGATCGTTAGCGTGGAATCAAAACTTTTTCTCAATCTCCTTTGCCGTGTTAGACTATGATCGACCCCAACGCAATCGCTTCGCGTACACGATGACGAAGGAAGGTGACCCGCAGTGGATATCGAGCGGAACGAGCAGATTTGCCAACTTCACGAACATCGATCCGGGTACGTACCTGTTCACCGCAATGGGTGCGAACAGCAACGGCATTTGGAATCGTGAAGGGGCCACGCTGCGCATCAGCATTACACCGCCGTTTTGGAAAACACCATGGTTTGCCGCTTTGGCGCTCGCGGCGATCATCGGCATCCTCGCTGCCATCTACAACTATCGCATCGGACAGTTGTTGAAGATCGAACGGCTCCGCCTACGCATAGCCGGCGATCTCCATGACGATGTTGGCAGCAGCTTGAGTGCGATCGCACTGATAACGGAAATGGTTGGAAGAAGTTTGCCGTCCAGTTCGATCGAACGAGAAAGGCTTGCTGCCGCTGCGCAGGTTGCGCACACGACTGCCGACTCCTTGCGCGACATCGTGTGGCTGATCAATCCCGAACACGAAACGGTGGAGGACATGCTCCTCCGTATGAAAGACGCCGCGTCGAAACTCCTGGCGCACATGCACTACACCTTCGAGACGGACGGGATTCAGGCTTCGCGGGTTCTCGACATGGAACAGCGCCGCAATATCATCCTCATCTACAAAGAGCTTCTCAACAACATCGCCAAGCATGCACAGGCGACGAAAGTGGAGATAACGGTTCGTCAAGCCGACGGCGTCTTTGTGCTCAATGTGCGAGACAACGGTCGAGGCTTCGACGAAGCCTCCATCACCCGTGGTCATGGTCTGAACAATGTTCGCCGCCGTGCAGAACAGATCGGGGGCACAGTCACTATCGCAAGCACGCCCGGCCAGGGCACCACAGCGGAGGTGCGGTTCAAAATACCGTAAACGCGGTATGCGGGTATTCTCACCCGTTGTTACCTTACCCCTCAACCACCATCAAAGGAAACAATATAGTGTGAAGACTCGCGTCGTGCACCTCCTCCTTGGAGGAGTACTTCTGTCTCTGTTGCTTCAAGGTTGCCCGCAGCAGGAGAAAAAGGCAAGAACCGTCGAGTCGCCTGCAGTGCGTGTCCCGATTGTTGCGGAGAAGATTTGGCGCGACACGACTGCGCGGAAACCAATCAAAGGTATCGGCACGTTTACCGTGTCGGTCAGCAACGGTAACGTGTCCATCGAACCGCCGAGCGGACTGAAAAGATTCCTTTGGTCGGTGCACAGCGACAGCAGTGAACACGCAGCAGAGTTCGCCAAGCGCACGGTGTCCGCAGCGCCGGGCGATACCGACGGTGACGGCGTGCCGGACTGCGAAGATTGGTGCATCGACGTTCCCGGCAATCCAGAAAACCGCGGGTGCACTCCAGGCGTTGATGGCGCGCCGCCGAGCGTGTGGGTGGAACTCCTGCACATGATTGAAGAGAATAATGTCCTGGTTGTTCAGTATGGTCTTGAACAGTGCCCCGAGGAGTAACCCATGCCAGACGAACGGATCACCCAACCACAAGACGAAGCCCTGCATGTGTGGATGGTGGAGGACGACGCATTCTATCGCAACACGATCGCGGCATTGCTGAACGAAACGCGGGGCTTCTCTTGCACAGGACGGTTTTCGACGGTCGAGGAGTCGCTGGCGGCGATCAAGAATGGAGACGTGCCCGAGCTTGTGTTGATGGATATCGGCTTGCCGGGGATCAGCGGCATCGAGGGCGTTCGGCGCATCAAAGCACTTTCTCCCGCAACCTACGTTATCATTCTGACGATCAAGGAAACCGACCAAGACGTCTTCAATGCCATTTGTGCCGGAGCCGACGGCTATCTGCTGAAGAACTCGACACCGGAGGAAATCATCCAAGCGATCCACGAAGTACAACGTGGCGGCGCGCCGATGAATGCCCAGATTGCGCGCAAAGTCCTTTCGATGTTCACGCGCTTCGTTCTGCCGAATGCCGATTATGGCCTCAGCAACCGCGAGCGGGATATTCTGCGCCTGCTCACCGAAGGCTTGACGAAACGTCAAATCGCCGAGAAACTCTTTCTTGCCTACTACACGATCGACACACACATCAAGAACATCTACTCAAAACTCCAAGTCCATTCGCGTAGCGAAGCGGTAGCGAAAGCGTTGAAGGAAAAGCTGCTGTAGCAGTTGCAGCGGAGCCTCTTGATTCGCCGTTTCCAATTCTTTACTTTTTCATCGCGCTGCTGTCCCACACCATCCGCGTAGAGGTTCCATCCAAATCCCTTTTTCACCTGCCGAAAGGAGGTTAAGCCATGAGCTGCATGGGTGTGTGTGTGGTTGTTTGTTCACGATGTCTCTCCGTTGTGTTGTCGTCTTGTTTGCTCTCGCGGCGTTCCTTCCTGCCTGCACGTCGCAGAGTACGGGACCGCTTGTCGAACCGCCGAACGCCGGCTTGTACGAACGCGTGCTGGATACCGCGGGTGTTCTACTCGATAGCGTCTCCATCTTTGGTTTCTATGGATTTTCCCCTCCTCGCTCTCAAGCAAAGCATACCCCGGTGTTGACACGTCTCAGCGGCGTGGACACGTTCGGCTTTCGTGTGTACCAGAATTTCCCCAATCCGTTCTGGGTTGATACCTACATGCGTTTTTCCATTCCCCGATATGCCGATGTTCGCATCACCATTAAAGACCGGTTAGATGATTCGGTGCGCTATACGTACTTTGAAACTCTTTTCCCGGGTTTGTATCAACTCTACCTGAACATTGTCGATAGTCTCAAGCTGCGGAATGGGCCCTACACGTACACGGTGGAGGCCAACGCGGGTGCCGGTATTCGTTACCGCGATAGCAAGCAATTGTTCGTGGTCAGCACGCTCGGCACTCCGAACGCTGTCAGCAACGCTTTCGGCTACTACTACTACTTCGATGCCCGCCACGCATTGGTGGGCGATACCGTATGGCAGAGCTACACCGGTGAGGACATTTTCCCGATTCGTCTCACCAACTTCACCTCGCTCATGGTGATGCGTCGAGGGTATCGATCGGTGATGCTCTGGGTGGATGTGTATCCAACAGTGTTGATTCAACGTGACATTGTCTTGAGGAAGGAAGAGTGACTATGGCAAGAAGAATGCTGTCGGTGGCGGTGCTCGGGTTGATTCCCTTGTGCGCTGTCGCTCAAACGCGATAGGAGTTGATTGCGCCGATGCCGCCGCGATTTTTTGTGTTCTCGATGGCTGTGACCGGTACGCGCGCATATTTCATGGCAGACGAAAACGTCGTGTTCTCGACATTCGATGGCGGCAACTCCTTTACCATCTATCCTCCCTACGCGCCGATCAATAACGTGGCAACCTGCTGCGCTCAGCAGGGCATCGCGTTCGCCGACAGCCTCACGGGGGTAGTTGGGGATGTTGCGCACGGCGAGTTCCGAACCACCGACGGTGGCAATACGTGGCGACAGATTGCCCAACCCAGCACGAATATCACTATCGTGATATTCGGATCGTCTTCCGTCGGGTGGAAGTTTGGCGACGGCGGAAGCTACAAGACGACGAACGCGGGAGCAACGTGAACGCTTTTCAACGCTCCGTTCTGGAGCGGCGGGGTGTACTCGAGGGCATTCTCGCTGAATCAATCCCGCGTGTGGGTAGCGAAAAGCTTCTACGCCGGGCGGCCGATCGAAGGCTCCATCTGGCAGAGCACGAATGGAGGAACGAGCTGGTCTCGGCTCAACACCGCGATCATGCCCGATACGAACACCTCCGTCGAGTACCACGATATGAAGTTTCGCGCAACCGGTCTTGGATTCGCCATCGGTCGTGTGAGGCGAGCGTCGACCGGCATCGAAACCATGTTCATTCAGCGCACAACGGATTTCGGGACGAGTTGGAGTGTCGTGGAGTATCCTACGTGCTGGACGAGTTGGCTCTGTCCCTTGTCCGATAGTGTGTGGGGTGTTCTTGCGCTCAGAAACATTAGTGGCACCAGTCGCATTGCTCAATTCCGGACGACGGATGCAGGTGCGACGTGGCAGGAGACTTCTCCTGGGCTCCCCGATATGTTTGCCATGTATGCCGGCTCGATCGAATCCCTCCATACGATTCTCGTTACAAACTACAACGGTTGGTACCGATCGACCGACGGCGGTTTGACCTATACACCTCCGACCTCCGATCGAGATTATTGGATAACAGACATCGCTTTTGAACGAATGCCCTCTTCTCCATCTCAACAACGTGCCGTTGCTCCTGCAACGGGGACTTCCTGTCTGTTGAGTACCGACGGCGGGCTCACCTGGCAGCCGAAACGTTTCCCCGCGTCCTATCACTATTGGGGAGCCAGTGGCGTGCGTATCGTCGAAGGTGTCATGTACGTTGTGCTGGAACAGATCGCACTCTACAAGTCCACCGATCTCGGTCAAACGTGGAGCAATATCTTCAGACCCGGCTACTCTGCTGTACGAGGATTCGATGCATACGACAAGAACCATTTGGCTGTGCAGACGTATGGGGGGCTATGGACATCTTCCGATGGGGGCACCACCTGGCAGAGCGAACCAATTCCGTATAATCTATGGTTCAACAATCAACACATCGTCGAACCATTCCGGACGGTTGGGGTCGGCGCGTACTACGATAGCACAGGTGCACGCGACGCCATCTTCACCACACCCGACGGCGGTTGCAATTGGCGCATCGAAGATTTCCCGGGATCATTGGAGCAGGTTGCCATGATTTCACCTTCTCGCGGTTTTGTTGCGGGCAACCGGCGGTTGTATCGCACGACCAACGGCGCGCGTTCTTGGGAAGGTGTCATGCAGGAGGTCCCCCGCTTCTGTTTCTACGATTCCGCACAGGGCGTGACGAAATCGGTGTACAATTTTTATCAGACCAATGATGGAGGCATAAACTGGAGGCGAAGCCAAACCATCTACGCTCCCGATCGAGCAGCGGGAAGCTGGTCGATGGCGGCATCGCAAAGGGGCGACCTCTTTGCCGTCGGAGACGCGAGGTTCTTCCGCTTTGCATCTGCGTTCCGTCCTTCTGGTTCGAACGAATCACCCGATGCAGGCACAGCACAGGAGTTGGCGCTTTACCAAAACTCGCCGAACCCGTTCAATCCAACAACGAGAATCACGTTCCGCATCCCCACGCTCAAACCCCAAACCCATGTGGCGCTCAAAGTGTACGACGTCCTGGGGCGCGAGGTAAGAACGCTGGTGAATGAAGTTCTGGATTCTGGTTTCCGTTCCGTGGAGTTCGATGCGAGGGATCTTCCCAGCGGAGTATATTTTTATCGCCTGACTGCCGACGGACGTTCGATAACGAAGAAAATGATTCTTCTTCGTTGAGCAAAAACATCATCGCACGATGAGCATCTTGCGCACGGCGGAGTATCCGCCTGTTTGCAAGCGATAGAAGTACACACCGGCGGGTAACGTTCCGCTTTCGAACGTCACGAAATGCTGTCCGGGCTGCATCCGCTTTTCGATGATGGTGTGGACATGGCGTCCGAGAATGTCGAATACCGAGAGCGTGATCTCGTTCTCCGTGGGCATGTCGAACGCGATGGTCGTCGATGGTTGCCGCGAAGGTGCCGCCTCACCGAACGGGTTGGGATAATTTTGATGCAAGGCGAAGCGCGACGGCGGCGTGAGCACCGAGGGCGCGACATTCACCGTACCCTTCTTGAACTTCAGCACCGTGCCCGAATCGCCGACAGCGTATCCCGTCAGCGAATCGGTGAAAACAAGGTCGTACACCGGACGACGGAACGGGGTATCGAGCGCCGTCCACGTGTGTGCTGTATCCAACGAATACATCATCTGACCGACGAAGCCCAACGGCGCCCACACTTCATTGCGCGTACGGAAGGAGAGTGCCTGCGGTAATCCGAAGATGTTGAGGAACGTGTACTGCCATGTCTGGCCGCCGTTGCGCGTGCGTATCATGCTTGCGCCGTAATCCATATCCCCGACCATTGCCACCAAGTGGAGCGAGTCCAGCATCACCATATCGTGAGCAGGCTCGGGACTGACCTGATCGGTTCGCCAGTGGATTCCGCCGTCGGTTGTTCGCCACACTACCCCGATGATGTCGATCCTTCCTCCCATCGCAAAGCCGTAGCGGGGAGTAAAGAACTTCACGTTCACCAACGACCATTGTGTGTTGGGGCTCGAATCTGTCACAACGGGAATCCAGTGAATGCCCGCGTCGGTCGTGCGCACCATGTGTCCGAACTCGCCGGCAAGCCACCCGCGCAACGAATCCAAAAAGAACACTGCATTGAAAAACTCGCCCGACTTGGGATACTGCTCGTTCGTCCAAACTTGGCCACCGTTGGTGGTTTTCAGGATTTTCGTGCCGTACCAAGTTGCCGTGTCCACGAACTGCTCGTGCGCCAACGCCCAGCCGAGACGGTCGTTGAGCATAAAGATTTTGTGAATGTCGTTCGTGATGCCGGAATTTTGTTCTTGCCACGTCAAGCCCCCGTTGGTTGTCCGCAAGATTGTTCCGTTGAAGCCCGCTACCCATCCTCGAAGGCTATCGCGGAATGAAAGCTTGTACAAAAGCTTTGTGGTCGGTGGTGGAAGCACAGACCAATCCATTTGCGCACGCAGAAGGGGTGAGGAGAACACCATCAGCAACATGAAACCGAGCAATCGAATGTGTCGCATAAAAAGGCTGTTGAGTCGCTGTTCAAAATCGTTTAAGGTACGCCAGCGTCGCAGAAGCAATCTACAAACCGATAGAAAGAGAAGCAATGTGCAGGCTTGGGTTTCGAGGTTTGGCGGTTCAGGCTCGAAGGTTAGAGGTTAGAGGTTTGTAGTTTGAGATTCGGGCTTTGAGGTTCAAACATTTGGAACTTGGAGCTTGAGAATTGGAATTTCAGAATCGATCCCTGTAGGTCGGGACGCGCGCGTCCCGACCTCCACCAGGATGGAGGGCGAGCAACCTGCTCGTCCTACAAAGGCATTCACTTGATGAGGACGAACTTCATCGTCTTCACAACATCATCTGCTTGGAAACGATAGTAGTCAATGCCCGATGAAAGTTCTCGGTCGCTTCGCGCCGAAGAGAATTCCACCGAGTGCCAACCTGCAGGCTGAACCGCGCTGACGAGTTGTGCAACTTCCTGACCCAGTGCATTGAACACACGCAGCGAGACGTTACTCTGTTTGGGCAAGCCATACTGAATGGTTGTCGATGGGTTGAATGGGTTGGGATAGTTCTGGAGCAAGACGTATGTCGGCGGAAGCCCGCGATCGGATTGCACCGTTGTGGCGGGAATGATGGCAAACGGGGCATCACTCTCGTCTTGCACAGACCCAGTCGCCGTGGCAACGATTCTCACGAGAACCTCTTCGGCGGGGGTGTTCGGAATAGTCCAAGCATATGAGCTTGGACTTGCAGGCACGCCGGAGGCAATGAGGTTCCACGTTGTTGCCGGCAACACCCGATACTGCAATGCCACCGAATCCACAAGCACCGCGCTCCACATGATGTTCTGTACCGACCCGACACGCCAACGTTGCCCGCCGTTCGGAGAAACGACAGTGATCGCCGCTGTTTGTGTACCGTTGCCGCTCAACGGAACGTGCACGATGCCGCTTGGGGAATTTGTCACGAGCTGCAACGTATCACGATACGCCTGAACTGCCGTTGGGGTGAAGTTCACGCCGAGTGTGTCGGATGTTCCGGGCGGTACCGTGAACGACGTTCTGCCTGCAACAAAGTTCGGGGTACCAGTGGTGGCGCTGGAGATGACGAGTGCGGCGGTGCCGTTGTTCGTGATGCGGAGCGTATCGCGCCGCGTCTGATGCACGCTCACGTTGCCGAACGATATTGCCGCGGGCGCAAGAGCAATGAAGGGGACGCTGATGGTGAAGGTTCCGTCGCTGGAGTCGCTCGGTGTGCCGTCCAACGCATCGCTGATGCGCACACGAGCTTGTGTTGACGGAGCGTTCTGGATGGCCCATGCATACGATCCGCTGGATGCGGGAACGCTTGCTGCGATGCTGTGCCACAGCGCCGTCGGCGATGTTTTGTACTCGATTTTGAGATTGTTGATATTGCCCGTTGCCCAGATGATGCTCCGTACCGAACCGTACGTCCAGTTCTCGCCGCCATTCGGTGAAAGCAATGCCGCCGTCTGTTGGTTGTTGGTGGAAACCATGTAGGTGATATTGAGTTTGAACATGCCGCCGCTCTGTTCCGCGATGAACGTGGAACGATCGTACGCGAGAATCCCGTAGTTCGATCCGGAAAGTGTCGCCGGAGAGAAGGTGAGCCCTGCATTGGTGGAAAGATACGACTGCCCGCCGCCGTAAACGCCGAACATCACAACGTGAGGATCATCCTTCGCGATATCGACGCCCCATGCAGAGCCGGTGGAGGTTGCTTGCGACCACGATGCGCCGTAGGTAACGGTCTTTTGTACCCCGCCCGATCCCCACGACGTGGCATACGCGATGTTGTTGTGCAGGCTGCTAATCGCGATCGTGGGGATTTCCGAACTCGATCCGTTATGAATGAGCGACCACGTCTGGCCACCGTCGGTCGAGCGCGAAATGCGTGACGGTCCGCTATCGCCAAGGTACAAGATGTTGGCGCTGTCGCGCACTACGGCAAGGTCGCACGGACTGGTAAATCCTTTCGGACCTAAGTCGTTCCATGTTGCTCCAAAATCAGTCGAGCGGTAGATGTGTCCATCTTCAGGCGCAAAGTACAACGTGTCTGGGTGCGAGCCGTCCATTTCTAACGGCATGCCGAATGCGCTGAAAGCGCGGCTGATGGTGACGGTCCACGTCTATCCCCGGTTGGTGCTGCGGCGAATGTGGTCGCCTCCGCCTGTGAACGCCGCCACAAACAGATTGGTATCCTTAGGTGAGATGTAGAATGAATGCGTCGAGCCGCTGGTGGGCGCGACCGATGATGTCGGCACCCACGTGGAACCGCGATCGTTGCTCATGTAAATCATTTTGCCGAGCGCGACGGAGATGCGGTTCTTGTTCCATGGGTTGATCATCATGCCCATGCCGATCGCGCCGGAAGCGTTAAGCGTCTGCTGCCACGCCATGTTCACGCTCGTTCCTTGCGGCAACAGCCAGGTGCCGCCGCCGTCGGTCGTGCGCATCACCACGTTGAACTTGTCGGAACAAACCCAGCCGCGCACGTTGTCGGAGAAGAACACATCGCTGAGCGTTGCATGCAGCGGATGCTGTGCCCATGCGAAGAGTGCCTCGGTGTTCGACGTGCGCCGGATATATCCTCCTCCGCCGATGAAGAACGCCCGAAAGTCATTCGTAACGTACACGCCGTTCACGTCCGATTGCGCAACGGTCTTGAAGTCCAGCAGCGTCCACGACGCGCCGCCGTTTTCGCTCTTAGCGCAGAAGGCATCAAGCCCGGTAACGTACACGGTCTGGCTTCGCGCGGCAACTGCCGTCAGTTCCGTACGCCAATCCGGAACGCCGATCGTGACCCAGCTCGCTCCGCCGTTGGTCGTTTTCAGCACGACGCCTTTGGTGTCCACGGCATAGCCGGTGAGTGAATCGATGAATGCGAGCGCGTTGATCTGTTCAACGGTGCCAGAAGATTGAGCGATCCAGGAGAGACCGCCATCGGTTGTTTTCCACATCGATCCTCCATCACCTGCAATCCATCCTGTTGTGAGTGTAGGGAACTCGACCGCACGCAGCGTTTGGACACCGCCGACGATCATGCTCGTCCACGCATCTCCCGCGTTCGTGCTGCGGAACGCTGTTCCTTCGTCGCCAACAACCCACACCATGCTGCCGCGTGTGGCGACACTCCGGAAACTCTGTGTTCCTTGCTGGAACGACGACCACGTTGTCCTGCCGTCGTAGGAACGGAAGACCGTCCCTTGCTTCCCGACCGCCCACACATCACTGCCGTTGGGCGAGTGAACGCTGAACAATCCTTGCGCAAGGGCAAGCTGGGCTGCACACACCATCCCTGCGAGGAGAAACGCAGCTCTCATGAGGTACCTCTCTTTATGGAAATGAACAGACGCCGTTAGAGTATTCGTGCGAACGATGGAGAGGCGAGCCGAGGGGACAAGGCGCTGCTATGGTTCGGCAGGCGTTTCGCTCTTGGTCGGCTCTTCATCGGCGAGAGAAAAATACTCGGCAATCCTTGCGGCGATCTTCTCTCCGACAACTTCGGCAATTTGTTCGGGCGTTGCAAACTTCACTCCTTGCACCGACCCGAATGCCTCGAGCAGTTCTTTTGCTCGCTTCTTACCAATACCTTCGATCAAGTCGAGTTCGGTCTGGAGCGTGCGCTTCGCGCGGAGCGAGCGATGATACGTCACGGCAAACCGATGTGCTTCATCCCGAATCTGTTGCAGCAGGCGCAACCCCGACGACGTCTTCGGTATGGCTTCAGGTTCGCTTTTCCCCGGAACGAAGACTTCCTCCAACCGTTTTGCCAATCCGATAATGGGTTGATCGTGCAAGCCCAGCGTGTGCAACACCTCGACGGCGCTGGAGAGTTGACCTTTGCCGCCATCGACCACAATCAAGTCGGGAAGCCCCTGACCTTCGGCAAGCACACGCCGGTAGCGTCGCTCGATGATTTCTCTCATGCTTGCGAAATCATCGGGACCGACAACGCTCTTGATCTTGAATTTTCTGTATTCGCTCTTCTTCGGCTTGCCGTCCGCGAACACGACCATCGAAGCGACAGGATCGCTTCCCTGAATGTTGGAGTTATCGAAACACTCGATCCTGCGTGGCAAGCGGGGCAGGCGCAAATCGCGTTGCAATGCTTTCACAGCGTGCGGCACGTAATCCGCACGTTTCATTTTTTGAATCCTCAACTCATCCAGCAGAAACTTCGCGTTGTTCTGGGTGAGGCGGATGAGTTTTGCTTCTTCTCCTTCTGTGGGAGTGATCAGCCCGACGGCTTCTCCGCGCTTTGCCGTCAACCAATGCTGTACGGCTTCGGCGTTTTCGATGGGTGAAGGAAGGAAGATCTCTTTCGGGATGAAGTCCGATTCAAGATAGTATTGCTGGAGGAGAGTTTCAAAAATTTCGTTGTCCGACTTTCCTTCGACGCCGCTCATGTAGTAGTGTTGTCGCCCGATCATCTTGCCATCGCGAATCTTGAACACCACACCGCATGCATCGTCTCCCTCGGCAGCGTAGGCGATGATGTCGCGGTCGAGCGGATCGAGCGCCACGGCTTTCTGCTTCTCGGCGTACGCTTCAAGTCCCTTAATGCGATCGCGCAGCACTGCGGCTTCCTCGAAGCGCATCGCGGCGGCAAGCCGTTCCATTTCTTCGCGCAGCATTGCTATCAGTGTTTCGGTCTTGCCTTGAAGCAGCGCCGTGACCTGATCGATCATCGCCCTGTACTGTGCTTCCGCAATCAATCCCTCGCATGGTCCATCGCATTTCTTGATGTGATAATCCAAACACACTTTCAGCTTGCGCTTGCGAATTACTTCATCGTCGATGAAGTAATTGCAACTCCTGATG
Source organism: Ignavibacteria bacterium (assembly GCA_040290295.1). Classification (GTDB taxonomy): domain Bacteria; phylum Bacteroidota; class Ignavibacteria; order UBA10030; family UBA6906; genus CAADGV01. The sequence goes on along the minus strand of PSMW01000025.1, from coordinate 28,480 downwards.
CGGAAAATATCGCGGACGGTCTTGAGCGCGGCGCGCACGTTCTTGACGTCGGTGTACGGACCGAAGTACCGCGACCCGTCGTTGCGTACTTGTCGTGTCACGAACACGCGGGGATACGGCTCATTGGTGATCACGATGTAGGGATAGCTCTTGTCATCCTTGAGGTTGACGTTGTACCGCGGCTTCAGCTTCTTGATCAGATTCGCTTCGAGAATGAGCGCCTCGACTTCGGAGTCGGTGACGATGACGTCGAGGTCGGTGGCTTTCTCCAGCATGCGCTCGATGCGTGCGTCCACGCAGCGGAACCTTTGGAAGTACTGCCGGACGCGACTGCGAAGGTTCTTCGCTTTCCCGACGTACAGCACCTTACCTTCGGTGTCCTTGTGCAAGTACACACCCGGCCCGGTAGGCAGTGCTTCGAGCTTCTCCTCGAGCGTTGCGGCTTCCGCCGCGATGTGTATGGTAAGGGGTCGATGTTCCATCTCAAGACCGACGCCTCCTACCATCAGGGGTGGTAGCAGGCTTGCGTACGGCTCGTTGATCGCTTTCAGTTCAATGGTAGAGATTCACTCGGTGACTTGCAACTCGCATTCGGGAACGCGTTCGTTCTCATGCCGGGCTTGTTCGTTGGCTGATCTCAATCAAAACGCCGTTGGTGGATTTGGGATGGAGGAAAGCGACAAGGTATCCTTCTGCACCTTCACGTGGCTTCTCGTCCACCATCTCGAAGCCTGCCTGTCGGAGGCGCGCAATTTCCGCCTCGATGTCCTCCACTTCGAAGGAGAGATGGTGCACGCCTTGTCCGCGCTTCTCGATGAACTTCGCGACCGGAGAGTCGGGACTCGTCGCTTCGAGCAACTCGATCCCGCTGGTGCCGATCTGAAAAAACCTCACGCTCACCTTCTGCTCCGCCACAACCTCTTCGTGCGATGGCGGAAGGTCGAACAGTTGAGAGAACACTATCGTGGCCTCATCGAGATTCTTCACTGCGATGCCGATGTGTGCAAGGCGCTTGTACATGCTGTTGCTTACCTCAACAGTACCATGGTTTTGGTTTGAGAAAAAGTCCCCGCCGTGAGCCGATAGAAATACACCCCGCTCGACAAATCATTCCCATCGAACTCCACTGACTTGAACCCCGAAGCGAGAACGTCGTTCACCAACGTTCGCACTTCCCTCCCCAGTACGTCGAACACCTTGAGCGTAACATGAGTTTTGGTTTTGGGATTCAAGATACGGAACGTGATCGTCGTAGAAGGATTGAACGGGTTCGGATAATTTTGGCTGAGATGAATGACGGTCGGTCCCGTCTCGTCGCTTTGCACACTCGTTGGGGCTACGATCTGTTTCAGAATCCATCCGTCGGGATCGAGCACGACGCTATCGGGTTGAACTGCCAGCGGCAGGTGAAAGCTCTGCACACGCAGGCTGTCCCACACGAGGAAATCGGTGTGTGTACCGGCATGATACGCTCGAACCCGCATCGGCATGGTGAACGTTTGCCAAGTTGCATCCTGCTGTTGTCGGATGGTGAGCGTGAGCGTATCTGCCGACCATGTGAACAGCGAGGCGTACTTAGGCCATCCTCTCCCATAAATCCACTGGTTGAAAAACCAGCTCATGTCTCTGCCGAAGACTGAATCCGCCACCTCCTTCAGTTCGTTGGTGGTCGCACTTTTGCCGGTGAATCTCGATCGGTATGCGCGCAGCCATGGAAAGAATGCCGAATCGCCGACAACGCCGCGGAGCGTGTGCAGTACCCACGCCGCTTTGGTGTACACGACTTGATCGAACAGGTTGAATCCTTGTCCGACCGGATCGTAGATCGCGCCCTGCCAGGAGACAAACTGGAACGTCGCGAGCGTATCGCGCATATACTTTTTCAGCGAGTCTGCGCCGCCGAGATGTTCGCGCCAGAGTGCTTCGCTGTAGGTGGCAAATCCCTCGTTCAGCCAGATGTCTGCCCACGTACCGCACGTTACGTCGTCGCCCCACCATTGATGAGCAAGTTCGTGAGAGACAACACGGTGGCTCGTCGCGTAGTAGCGATTCATGGTCGTCAAGGTTTGATGTTCCATACCTAAATATCCGAAGGGGACGATGGCGGTCATGCCGTACTTGTCGAACGGATACTCGCCAAAGCGCTGAACGAACGCCGACACCATCGAGCGCACGGTCGGCAATAATGCTGCGGTCCATGTCGAATCGACAAACGGCGGTGCATTCCAGGTATAATACTGCAAGGGAACGGTGTCACCTCTCGACGTGATGTAAGGAAGAGTCGAAATGCTGAAGCGCGAAATCGTGATGCACAGGAGATACGTTGCGATCGGCTGCCCCTGTTGCCAATGCCACGTAACCGTTCCGTTGCCGTTGTTGGTGATGCCGAGAAGTTTGCCGTTGGAAGCAGCGACGTAGCCGTTGGGAACGGTGAGATGGAGTTCGGCGGATGCCTTATCCCATGGTTGATCGTAGCAGGGGAACCAGAAGCGCGCATCGGATGGCTCGGAGAACGTGTAGCCGAGGTTCGCCGGCAACCCGATCGTATCACGAAAGAAGTAGTAACCCTGTCGTGAACTCTGCCGGCGGTAGGATTGCAATCGCCGGTAGTCGATTGCGATGCGCAGCGTTTCTCCCGCCGTGCGTGTGCCGTTCAGGAGAATCGTAAACGTCTCGCGTGCTGTATCGATCACCGCCATCCGATGCACGCCGTCGACGCGCACCGTGTCGAGTGCGAGTCCGACAGCGTTGAGCACCAACGAGTCCACGCTCTCCTTCAATCTCAACGTCATCTCGCAACGCCCCTGTAATGCATTGGTCGTCATGGCGGCGAAAAGAGCGAGCCGATAGTGCAGCATATCGAACGGATGTGGTCCATCGTAGTGTGAAGGTTCGATCGAGGGCGCGCGCGACTTACACACAGCGGAGGCGTGCATACTGTCCGTCTGTTGTGCCGTGGTACCGCCTCCTTCTCCCCACTGAACGGCGAAGTGCACGAGCACGATGAGAAGAAGCAGACGGATGTTAGTCAAAGGCTTCGCTGACTTTCCCATACACGTACTTTCCATTTGCAACAAGGAGACCTGCAAGAACGAATGCGGCGCCGATGAAGACGCTCGTCTGTAAGCGTTCATCCAACACCCAAGCGCCGAGCACGACCGCGATGATCGGCGTGATGAAACTCATAAGGGAGAGATACACTGCCTGCACCCGTTTGAGCAACCAATAGTACGTCACGAAAACGATCACCGAGCCAACGGTAGCGAGATACACAATCGAACCGATCGCAGAGGCATTCCAGACGATGACGGCATCGTGTTCGAATACGGCGCTCAACGTCAGCAGCGCAACGCTGCTGAAGAACATCCCGACGAATGTGAAGGCGAACGGACTCAGAGGCTGTGCGAGCTTTTTAACCAACACCAGACAGTACGCTTGCATGATGGGACTGACGAGCATCATCAGCATAGCGGTGAATGCGTGGGGATGGTCGAGGCGCACATCGCCGGCGAAAATTATGACGATGCCGGCGAAGCCAAGCACAATGCCCGCTACCTTGAAGCTGTTCAGCCGCTCGTGTTCGAGCATGCGGTGCGAGAAGATGCCGACCCAAAACGGAAACGCCGCAAAGAGAATGCTCGCGAGCCCAGTGGGGAGGTACTGCTCGCTCCAATACACAAACGCAAAAGGGATGGTGTACGAAAACACTGCGAGCACGGCATACACGCGCTTGGCTTCCGGCGTGCTGGGTACGTTGATGCCTCCGAGTGTGATGATCGCAAGGAGGATGACCGAGGCAAGGAGAAACCTGATCCCCGCCCCCAAAAACGGAGGCACGCCGTCGAGACCAATCTTGATGGCAAGCCACGTCGATCCCCAAACCATGCACGCCGTTGCAAAGGCGAGCCAGATGCGAAAACGATCGGTACGCAATGCGGTGTCCATTCTTCGTCTGTTTGCCGGTTCAAAGTACAAAGAATTGCCCAGCGAGGCAAAGGCGAGGCTTTGCGGGGGGGGATCAGTGAAACGTCGATCGTTACAAGCGTGGGTTGTCGTTCTTCGCACCGTCGCGTGAGATTCTCTAAAGGAATCGAGGTTTAACCACTTGCGTACGATTTCTGGCTTTTGTACATTTTCATGCGTTCTTTTCCAATCCTCTTTCTGCTGCTTTTTCGATGCTCTTGAGTGAGTGCAGCGGGTGCGCCTAGATACCTTCCATCAATCCGAGGCATGGAGACTTCGTCATGATTTGGAAAACCGCTCGACTCGCACTCGTCAGCATGTGTGCTGCGTTGCTGCTCAACGAGATGATCGTGCGCCTCTTCGTTTCGGTGCGCAACGTCGGACCCTCCTTCACGGTGTACGATGCCGTGTACGGAAAGTCTCACAAGAAGAATTTTTCGTGCGAACGCATCACGCCGGAGTTTCGGATGACGTTCACTACCAATTCCCTCGGCCATCGTGGTCCGGAGCCGCCGGCGTTTCCCGAACACGGGATCGTGTTTCTCGGAGATTCGTTCACCGAAGGCTTGGGTGTGGATGATGGGGAGGAGTTCCCGGATGTGGTGCGCCGTGCCCTCGACCAACGATTCGGACCGAATGCTGTTCCTGTTGTCAACGCGGGGGTCGGCAACAACGGGAACGGAAGGTGTTTGAAATTCCTTCATCGTGAAGTCCATCGGTACAAGCCACGACTGATAGTGCTGCAATTGATGAACAACGATTTTTCCGAGAACATCCAAGAACAGTTGTTTCTTCTTTCGGAGACAGGAACGCTCGTGGAGCAATCGCCTCAGCCTCCACACACGCTTCGCCTCGTGCAGAATGTGTTCGAGGCAATCCCGAGATTATCATACTCCTATCTCTTCGGTCTTGTTCGCGAAGCGTATTGGATGACGACGCGACCGCCTCAGATACCTCCAGATCCAGAATTGCGGAAACCATTCGATCGACTTACCTACGCTATCGTGGATAGCTGTGTGAGCTTCTGCGTCAATGCGCGCCTTCCCCTGCTCGTGCTCATTGTCGGCTATGAACCGGATCGTTTAGGAGTAATGACACACATCCTCGAGAGCTACGATGTACCATCCATCGTGTTCCCCTCGAAAGCGGAACGACCCGACTTGTATTTTCAGATCGACGGTCATTGGAATGTGAAAGGGCATGAACACGCCGCGCTGATGGTGTTGGAAGCTGTCGAGGCGTTTGGCGTGCTGCCGCAACCATTGCGCGCGCAGCCGGGCGCAGCAGCGAATGGCGTTCTCCGCAACCATCCTTCCTCGCAGTGACCGACTAAGCCATTCTGATACCGCTGCTGTTTGTAACGGGTACGATCGCGGGGTTCATCGATTCGATCGCGGGTGGTGGCGGGCTGATCACGTTGCCGGCGCTCTTGAGTGTCGGGCTTGCGCCACAAGATGCGCTCGGCACCAATAAGTTTCAATCGAGCTTTGGAAGCCTTACCACGAAACTCTACCACGTTCAACGATGGAATGTCTCACTGCACGAAGCGCGACTCGGTGTGGTCTGCACGTTTATCGGCGCGATCATCGGCGCATGAGTTGTGCAGCGAGTAGAAGCGGGCGCATTGGGCAAGGTCGTTCCGTTCATGCTCACCGGCATCCTCATCTACACGGTGGTGAGACCAAAGTTCGGCGAAAAGGAAACCGATGGTCGCATCGCGCCGACAACATTTTTCATCGTTGCGGGGGCGGCGTTCGGATTCTACGACGGCTTCTTTGGTCCGGGCGTCGGTTCGTTTTGGGCGATTGCGTTCATAACGCTTCTCGGCTTCAGTCTGCGCCGAGCCACGGGCTATACGCGCTTGATGAACTTCGTCAGCAATATCGCATCGCTCATCACGTTCGCTCTAGGAGGTCACGTGCTCATTGCCTCCGGACTTGCGATGGCTGTGGGGCAAGTGGTGGGTGCGCGTCTCGGGTCGGGCATTGCGCTGCGGCGCGGCGCTGCGGCCATCCGGCCGGCATTCATCGCCGTCGTTGCTGCCATGATCCTCAAACTCTTCTACGACACATTCCTTTCATAAGGAGATCGCCAATGACGAAGTATGAAACGATGTTGCACTTGGCAATCGAAGAGGCGCGGATACCTTTGGCGGAAGGCGGTATTCCGATCGGTGCTGCGCTCTTCGATCAGAACGGCCGTTTGCTGGGGCGAGGAAATAACCGCCACCTTCAAGACGGCGATCCTGCCATGCACGCAGAGACCGATGCGCTTCGACGAGCGGGCAGACGACGTACGTATCGCGACACGATCATGGTCACGACACTCGCACCGTGCTGGTACTGCTCGGGTCTCATCCGCCAGTTCAAGATCGGAACCGTGGTCGTCGGCGTGGCGGTCACCTTTGCCGGCGGCGTCGAGTGGCTGAAGCAATGTGACGTTGCGGTGATCGATGTGTACTCCGCGGAGTGCATGAGGCTTCTGCGGGACTTCATCGCTCTGCACCAGGATGTGTGGAATGAAGATATTGGAGAGGACTGATGAATGCAGTGCGAGAGGCGAAGGGACATGAAAGCGACGACCGCTGATGGCCGATCAAAAATCCTTTGCCTCGATGATCTTTCCGTCGCGAATTTCCAACACGCGTGCATTCACCTTCTTGACCAACTCATGATTGTGCGTTGCCATGATGACGGCGGTGCCGCGCGTGTTGATGGTCTTGAGAAGCTGAACGATGTCCCACGAGGTAGTCGGGTCGAGGTTTCCCGTCGGTTCGTCGGCAAGAAGAAACAGGGGGTTGTTGACGAGCGCGCGTGCAATCACCACACGTTGTTGCTCTCCGCCGGAAAGCTGGTGTGCCATCTTATTCCGTTGATGGCTCAACCCGACGTCTGCCAGAGCACGCAAGACACTCTTCTTGATGTCCTTGCTCGGCGTGCCGGTGACGTGCAACGTGAACGCGACGTTGTCGAATACTGTGCGGTCTTCAAGCAAACGGAAGTCTTGGAAAACGATGCCCAAGGTGCGGCGCAGGTACGGTTTCTCTCGTGCAGTGATTGTTTGTGAATTGTACCTCCCGACGATCACGCTCCCCTCCTTCGGCATCACGTCCATATAAATCAAGCGCAGAAACGTGCTTTTCCCGCTTCCTGTCTGCCCGACGACAAAAACAAACTCTGCTGGATTGATGTGCAGGGAGACGTTCTCGAGAACGTTATGTCCGTTGAACGCCGCCGTGACGTTGGAGAACTGGATCATCGTACCTTCCTTTTTCGAAATACTCCTCGATGGACCGCAAGTGCTGCAGCCAGCTTGATCGCTTCGATCATGCTGCCCGCATCGGCGACACCCTTGCCGGCAATGTCGAATGCCGTGCCGTGATCCGGCGAGGTACGGACGATGGTCAAGCCGGCGGTAACGTTCACGCCTTTCCCGAACGACGACATCTTGAGCGGAATCAACCCTTGATCGTGATACATCGCGACGACCGCGTCGTACATGCCGGGTGAGTATCTTCCGAAAAACGCATCAGCCGGACATGGTCCCTCGATTCTCATGCGCGCCTTGCGTAGTTCCTGCACGACAGGCAGGATGACGTCGCGCTCTTCCGTACCGATGTCTCCGCCCTCGCCTGCATGAGGATTCAACCCGAGCACGGCAAGCCTCGGCGAGCGTATCTTCCAATCGTGTCTGAGCGCCTCGTAGGCGGTCACGATCCTCTCGCGCAATGTTTGGCGCGAGAGCATTTCCGACACCTTCCGAATCGGCACGTGGATCGTCGCAAGGCAAACACGCATCGTTGACGATACTAGCATCATCGCAACCGCCGGGGAGCCGGTGAGTTGTTGGAGCAATTCCGTTTGTCCCGGCACGTCCACCTTTGCCAGATGCAGCGCTTGCTTCGATACAGGCGCAGTCACCAGCGCGTGTGCAGTTCCGCTCTGCACTACGTGAACGGCTTTCTGGATTGCTGCTGCCGCAACGTGTCCCGCTTCGGGAGAGAGCATGCCGGGGGAAATCTCTATCGGCTGATCGTTTCCGGTCTCGATTACCGTGATCGTCGAGGACGCCAGGCGAGTTTCTTCGGCCCAACCGGCGAAATGGACCGGCATCTTCAAGCGTCGAGCGTAGCCGGCGAACACCTCCATCGGACCGACGAGCATCGGAACGCAGACCGCACGCACCGACGGATGGCGAATGCTCTTCAATGTTACTTCGGGTCCGATGCCGTTGAAATCCCCAACGGTGATCGCGACCCGCGGTTTATCGGCGTGGGGTGGCATCAGTGTGTTTGCGTTGCGATGAGCACATAGTTGCCCGTGCGCGATTGATCGAGGAACACGAACCGCTTGTTCTGTTTCTCGTACGTCCAGATTTCTTGATACCCCGCTTGCGGATCGAGCACTCGGTCCACTCTTGTCGGCGGACCGTACAAAATGTAGATGCGACCGCGGTCGGTCTTGTAGCCGTCACCGCTGCGAAGAGAGCTGAATGCGCGCATCGTGTAATCCACACGACGATAGTACTCGACCATCACCTCGTTGTATTCGGTTTCGGGCGTCTTGTCCTTTGCCCTCCAAAACTCCTCGAGGTGAGCGAGGCGGCTGTCGCGTGTTCCTGATTTCAACGAGTCCAACTCTTCCGGACGCGTAATGTGCCGCAGCGCCTCGAGGGCGAAATCCACATCGCGCAACGAGAGCGGCATATCGGGCCAGACCATCTTGAACTTCAGTTCGATGGGGACCGTGAGAGTTCCCTGTACGATCTTCATTGAAAGCGTGAAGGGCCGGAGCGGAAGGCGCTCTGCTTTAAGCGGGAGGAGGAGTGCGCGCGTCGGTTGGCCCTCGGGCAACGGTTCGAGTTTGTACGATGTCGGCGTATCGGCTTGTCGCACCGGCGACGACGCGCTCAGCGGCACAACGCGCAGCGTATCGGACGTGACGAATCTCGGCTCTTGCAAAAAGAAGCGCTGCGTGGCAATCGTGTACTCCACACGCACCGAGTCGGACGTCAGCGCGGGCGACGTGATCTGAACGAATAGCGCCGCCCCTTTGCCGAAAAGGACGTTGCCACCGAAATTGATCGGCGCGATGACATCCGGCTGTTGTGGCGGAAACACGAACAGCGGGGTCGATGTCGCGACGCCCTCTCCTTTGAAGATGCGCGCCTCGATCTTCCGTTTCTTGTCGAGATGCTTGCGTGTCGATTCGAGATCGTCGATCTCGAACACGACGGTGTACTCGCCGGGGGGAATCGAGAACGATGCCGCCCCTTCACGCCAATTCTTTACCTCCATGTCGCCATTAGGGTTGGTCTCGCCGACTTCGAAGTGGCGAATCTCCCTTGCCTTCGAAACATCGTTCTCGTCGAACAGCTCGACGAGAATCTCTCCTCGACGGACGAACGGAGAGGGGATGGTAGGATTGGTGTTGCGAACGGGAACGAAGAATTGGAGATCGATGCGGTAGAGAATATCTAATCGCGCCTCGCCCGGTTCGGTGGATGCAAGATTGATCGCTTCCAGAAAGTAGAACGGAGTCGGCTCGGGCAATTCGGTCTGCGGTTGAGGCTGACTTTGCAACGGCTGCTGCGCTGAACCCATCGCTGCCGTCAGGAGGGCAAGTATGAGCACCACTGCACGTTTCATCGATCAGCTCCTGAAATGCTCAGAGTGTTCCCAAGTGCGGAGGAACTCCGCTAACAGGCGTACACCGACCCCGGATGCGCCTTTCGGAATGTAGTCCAGCGATTCATTCAAGATGGCGGTGCCGGCAATATCGAGATGCACCCAGCGATACCTGCCGATGAATCGCTTCAGAAAGAGTGCGGCGGTGATGGCACCGGCGGGCCTGCCGCCGGAATTCTTCACGTCGGCGATGTCGCTCTTGATTTGCTTCTCGTACTCCTCGAACATCGGCAGGTGCCAGACGCGCTCGTACGTTCGTTCGCCCGCCTCTCGAAGGGCATCCATCACCTCTTGATCGTTGCCCATCATGCCGGTTGCGTGATGACCCAAACCCACAACCACGTGACCGGTGAGTGTGGCAAGGTCGATGACCACATCCGGCTCATAGCGTGCAGCGAAAGCGAGCGCGTCGGCGAGTATCAATCGACCTTCTGCATCCGTATTATCCACCTCGGAGGTCTTGCCGTTGAGATGCGTGATGACGTCGCCGGGTTTCATCGCCGCGCCTCCGAGGAGATTTTCAACCGCAGGAACGAGTCCGATGATATGATGAGGAAGCTTCCACGGCGCGGCGACACTCATCGCCGCGATCACGGCTGCCGCGCCCGCCATGTCCATCTTCATTTCACTCATTCCTCCAGCCGGTTTGATCGAGATGCCGCCCGCATCGAACGTCACTCCCTTGCCGACGAGGACAATCCGCGTGCGCCTTCGGCGACGCGGCCGGTATTCCATGATGATGAAGCGTGGGGGTTGCTCACTGCCTTTTGCCACGGCGAGCACGCCTCCCATTTTTGCTTTTCGAATGCCTTGTTCATCGAGAACCTTTACCGAAAACCCGAAACGCCTCCCGGTCGCCTTCGCACGTTGCGCCAGCGTTGCCGGATAGATCTCGTTCGGTGGTGCGTTGGCGAGATCGCGAGCAAGATAAGTTGCCTCGCACACCACACGTGCTCGCTCTGTTCCTCTCTGCAACGCTGCCAAGGACGCGCCGTCGCTGCACACGATGTGCACGCGGCGTAGCGAAGTGTTCCTCTTCTCAGCATCCGTAATGTATTTTCCGAACTTGTACACACTTAACACCGCCCCTTCAGCAAGGGCAGCGCCGATCGCTTCGCTGTCGTCGGCGAACGTGGTGTTCGATAGCATGCGCGCATCGGGCGATGCAATGGCGAGAGTCTTTGCTTTCATCCCGACCGCCGTCTTCGCGGCAGTCGCTGCAACACGGCGAAGCCGCTCCATCGTGAGCTTCTCCGATCTGCCTAATCCTACCAAGAGCAGTTTGGCGTTCGTTTCGGTCGGGAAGAGCGTCAGCGTTTCCTGAAACCGTCCGGCAAACACTTCCGCGTTCAGTCCAGGCTTGACGCTTTCGAAGATGCGTTCAAGGCCGGTACGTTGCCGGCGGAATGCTTCGGCGTCGGTTTCGGCGTTTTCGACGACGAGGACAGCAATCACGTCGGCTTTGGCTTTCGCAAGTGGAACGCGTTCGGCGCTGAGTGCGATCATCCCTCACCCTTTCTGTTGATCAAGATATTTCCCCGCTGCGTGGAGCACCTTCGGTTGTATCTCGGCAAGCGTGCAGTTGTAGAGGCGTGCACCTGCGGCGTTCTTGTGCCCGTTGCCGCCGAACTCCTTCGCCAATTCGTTGATCGGCACATCTCCTTTCGATCGGAAACTGATCTTCACGCCATCGGGCATTTCGAGAAACAAGATGCCGGCAACGACACCCGCGACATTCATCGGGTACACGGTGAAATTGTCGGTATCGACTTCCGTCGTTCCCGTTTCGCGCAGATGGCGCTGCGTGATGGTAATATGTGCGAGCTTCCCGTTGTATGCCGTCTTGAGACTGGCGAGTGCGTCGCCCAAAAGCTGGATTCGTCCCGGAGACCACTGCTCGTACACGTTGTGGTACACGGCGACAGGATCGGCGCCGCATTCAATGAGATGCGCAACGATGCGATGGATGTCGGCATCCACTCGAGGAAAGCGAAACGACCCCGTATCGGTCATGATCGCACAATAGAGTGCCTGAGCAATCACTGCCGTGCAGAGGCCGTCATCGAGATGTCGAAGAAGGCGATAGACGATTTCGCCGGTGGAGGTCGCATCGTCATCCAAGAGGTAATGGTGCGCGAACGGATGCGGATCGAGATGGTGATCGATACAAACCTTCACAGCGCGGCTCTCGATCACAAACTGTTGCATCGAACGCAGGCGATCGGGCTGATTCGTATCTAACACCACGATGACGTCGGCTTCGTCAACCAGTGGGGCATCCGATCGCTCGTCGAACTCCTTGATCCGCTGGTGCGGGTCAAGAAAGCGATAGAAGTCCGGTGTAGGACTATGATTGATGACGTGAGCAGTCTTGTCGTGTGCGATCAGCCATTCAGCGAGGGCGATCTCGGAGCCGAGTCCGTCGCCGTCCGGATTCACATGAGTGGTGAGAACGAACGTGCGGTGTTGCTTCAGAAGTTCAACTACTGCTTCGAGGGCCTGCTGCATCCTTGAATACGAAATGGTTGCATCAACGTAGGTCAATATACTCAAACATGAGACAAGTTAAAAGGTAGCTTGCAACCCACCACGATGCGGGGGGGAGGAAAGAATGAAGCGGGAACCTTCTGCAGCGCGATGCGGGTTAAAGTGTGCGGAAGGTTTCACGACGTCAGTGTTGATCGATCAACCATAAACGAAGGAGGGACGTATGAAACGACCAGTAAGCCTTTTCACAGTTCTCGCTCTCATGACGCTGCTTGCAGCGTGCCAGTCTTCCACCGGCGTGGAGCAGCCGGCAATTCACTCAACCACTCTTTCCGTGACAAGTCTGCCGAAAGTGTTCGACGAGTCACGAATGTTCCACTATAAGTATGCGCAAGTCAATTCCGACTCTGTACTCATGGAGTTGTGGTTGGCGGGAATTCCCGTTGTGCAAGGGTGGTTACCGCTCGATAATCACTGCATGGACCCGATCGGTCCGCGTTTTACTGTCGAGCTGGCAAAGCCTCTCGATGCGATCCTGAAATTCGATTTCGAGAACGGCAGTGGTCGGCTGATGTGCGCCACGAAGGTGAGGAGGTACATCGTCGTTCCACGATAGCGTGGAGGACGTAGAGGTGAAGAAATGCACGAGGGCTGCCCGATCGATGTACCGAGCAGCCCTCGGTGTTTTGCTCGCGAGCTTACACTCTCGCGATGCGGCATGCTACTGGATAATCCACGTTTCATCCCCTTCCAACAACTTCTCCAAGTCACCGACGCCTCTCTTCGCTTTCATGCGTGCGATCTGGTCTTCGAGCTGCTGCTCGTATGTCGGGCGTTCCTGCGCAAGGAACACACCCATAGCACGCGGCAGGCTCTGATCGTGAATCATGTTGGCAAGAATGAAAGCAAGCGTCGAGTCCTTCTCGTTGTGCACCAACAGGTCGTTAATCGAGTACTGACCTTCGGTAATGTTCACGACTTCCGGCGTAAAGCCGTTCAGGCGGATGCCTTTCTCCTTGTGCTTGCCGAACACCAAAGGCTTCCCGTGCTCGAGGTACACAACGTTCTCGTCGCGCGTTTCCTTCTCGGTAAATTTGACGAACGCACCGTCGTTGAACACGTTGCAGTTTTGATAAATCTCGACAAACGCCGAACCCTGGTGAAGTCCTGCTCGTCGGACCATCTCCTGAAGATGCTTCGGATCGCGATCCATCGTGCGAGCCACGAACGTGGCGCTTGCTCCTAACGCGAGAGAAACAGGCACGAATGGATAGTCAATCACGCCGAAGGGCGTCGATTTGGTGATCTGTCCAATCTCGGACGTGGGAGAGTACTGTCCTTTCGTCAACCCGTAAATTTGGTTGTTGAACAACAGCACCTTGATATTGAGATTACGGCGCAACATGTGGATCATGTGGTTGCCGCCGATGCTGAGGCCATCGCCGTCGCCTGTCGCGACCCACACATCCAATTGGGGATTGACCATCTTGACGCCCGATGCAATGGCGGGTGCGCGACCATGAATGCCGTGCAAGCCGTACACGTTCATGTAGTACGGAAAGCGGCTCGAGCATCCGATCCCGGAAATTGCCACGAAGTTTTCCTTCGGGTGAGGAAATTCCGGAAACACGCGTTGGACTTGTGCAAGAATGGAATAGTCGCCACAGCCCGGGCACCATCGCACGTCTTGATCGGACTGGAAATCTTTGACGGTCAGCTTTGCCGCTGCCGAACGTTCGTGTGTGAGTGTCTCAGTCATGATGGACTCCAAGGGTTTCATAGATTTTTTGTTCGATCTCTTCCGACCTGAGCGGCAATCCTTTGATGACGTTGAAACCGATGGCCGGCACAAGGTACTTCGATCTGATCAGTTTGATCAGTTGTCCGTTGTTGATTTCGGGGATGAGGACCGTCTTGAACTTGTAGAGAATCTCGCCGAGGTTTTTCGGGAACGGATTTAGGTAGCGCAGATGCGCATGTGAAACCGAATAGCCCTTTGCCCTCGCTTGAATTACGGCCGCTTTGATAGAGCCGTAAGTGCTGCCCCAACCCAACACGAGCAGATCGCCTTCGCTGTCGCCTTCGACTGTTTGCGGTGGGATATCGTCGGCGATGCGTTCGATCTTTGCAGCGCGCATCTTCACCATGAAGTCATGATTGTCGGGATCATAACTGATGTTGCCGGTAATGTGCTGCTTCTCCAATCCGCCGATCCGATGTTCGAGTCCCGGCGTTCCCGGAATTGCCCACGGACGCGCGAGAGTCTTCTCGTCGCGTGCGTATGGCTGAAACGTCTTCGGGTCGGTCGCGAACTTCACAGGGATCTCAGGCAACTCTTCCACTTTCGGAATGAGCCATGGCTCTGCACCATTGGCAACGTAGCCGTCGGTCAAGCAGATGACCGGCGTCATGAACTTGATGGCGATGCGGGCAGCTTCGTATGCTGTTGCAAAGCAGTCGGCGGGCGTCGCCGCAGCGAGCACGCACAGCGGCGCTTCACTGTTACGACCATGCACGGCTTGAAGCAAGTCGGCTTGTTCGGTTTTCGTTGGGAGACCCGTGCTGGGTCCGCCACGCTGAACGTCCACCACAACCAGAGGCAGCTCCAACATGATGGCGAGTCCCAACGCTTCGGTTTTCAGCGCCATTCCGGGACCGCTGGTTGTTGTCACACCGAGCGCCCCTGCATACGATGCACCAATTGCAGAGCAGATAGCAGCGATTTCGTCTTCTGCTTGAAACGTCTTCACAGCGTAGTTCTTCAGTCGAGCCAACTCGTGTAGGATGTCGCTAGCAGGAGTGATCGGATAGCTTCCCAGAAATAACTGCAAGCCTGCTTTGCGCGCAGCAGCCACCAGTCCCAAAGCCGTTGCCACGTTGCCCATGATATTGCGATACTTTCCCGGTGGGAGTTTGGCAGGCTTCACCTCGTAGCGCGTGGTGAAGATCTCCACTGTGTCGCCGTAGTTGTAGCCGGCTTGGAGAACGCGCAAGTTGGCTTCCGCCATCTGCGGATCTTTTTCACCGAACTTCTCTTGAATGAACTTCACCGAGAAATCGAGCGGACGGTTGTACATCCAGTACATCAAGCCGAGCGCGAAGAAGTTCTTCGACTTATCGACGAATTTGGGAGAGAGATTCATGTCCGCAATCGCGTTCGCCGTCATCTTGCTGATGGGCACGCGATACACTTGATACTTGGCGAGGGAGCCGTCTTCCAGCGGATTGCTCGTGAGTCCCGCGAGCTTCAGGTTCTTCTCGTTGAACGCGTCTTCATTTACGATAATGGTGCCGTTCTCGCGCAGTAATTTGAGGTTGGTGATAAGCGCAGCCGGATTCATCGCCACCAGAACGTCGCACGTATCGCCGGGCGTGAGAATATCGCGGCTGCCGAAGCGAATCTGAAACCCGCTCACGCCATACGTCGTGCCGGCAGGCGCTCGAATCTCGGCAGGGTAGTCGGGAAGCGTACTGAGGTCGTTGCCCAAAACTGCCGCCGTATTTGTGAACTGCGTTCCCGTCAACTGCATACCGTCGCCCGAATCGCCGGCAAAACGGATCGTGACGTCATCCAACGTTTTGATTTCGCGTTTCATGATACTCTCATCAATTGATAGCAAAAAAAAATCGACCCGTTGCAAGAAGTCGATCTCTTGGTGATGTCAAACCTGTTAAGAAATGCAACAGTGCCTGATTCAAAATAGCGTCTTTGGGAAGGAAAGTCAAGGAACGGAAAAACAGACGCCCATCGGCGAACACACCGACGGGCGCTGCGTACGAGGTTGTGCGCAGAACAATCACTCGCGCACGACCCACACTTTCACCTTCCCCGTGACGTTGTGGTGCAGCTTGATGTTCACGGTGTAGATGCCGAGCGCTTTGATCGGCTCCTCGAGGTCGATGACGCGTTTATCGATCGTAAACCCTTTCTCCTTGAGAGCCTCGGCAATCATCTGTGAGGTGACGGCGCCGAAGAGTTTATCGTCCTCTCCGACATTCATCTGGATCGTGACGGAGACCTTCTCCAACTCGGCAGCAAGCCGTTCGGCGAACTTCAACTCCTTCGCCTTGCGGAGTTCTGCCTGCTTCTTCTCCTCCTCGAGTGCTGCCATGGCACCCTTCGTTGCAGGATAGGCAATCTTGCGAGGAATGAGGTAGTTGCGGGCATAGCCGTCCTTCACCTCGACAATGGCCCCGACGGAACCCAGCTTCTCATGCTCTTGACGTAAGATAACTTTCATGGCGCCTCCTTATCGCACAACGTCGGAAACGAAAGGCAGCAGCGCAAGATGTCGTGCCCGTTTGATCGCGGTAACGAGTTGGCGCTGATGTTTGGCGCACGTTCCCGTGATGCGCTTCGGGATAATCTTGCCCTGCTCGGTGATGAACCGCTGAAGCTTCTTCTCGTCCTTGTAATCGATGTAGATCTCCTTTGCGTCGCAGAACTTGCAGGTGCGCTTCTTGCGCATTGCCTGACTTTCTTTTTCGCGACGCGATTTGCGTTGTGTTGTGATCATGATGTCCTATCTATTCGATGTATACACGTGGTTGCGTTCGTTTCTGATGCGAGCGTTGCTATGCTTGTTCGCTCGGTTCGCTGAACAGCGGCTCGCGTTTAGAGACCTCGACCGCCTCAGGTGGCGGCGCAGCGACCGCAGCTTTCTTTGCCTCAATCGCTTTCTTGTCCACCTGAACGGTCAAGTAGCGAAGAATCATTTCATCGAGTTGGTAGGACCGCTCCAGCGGACCGATCGCAGCGGGCGGTGCGTTGAACTCGAAGTTCACGTAGAACCCGTTCGATTTCTTGTTGATCGGGTACGCCAAGCGCTTGCGCCCCCCTTTGTTGAGCTCCGTGATCGTGCCACCATGTTTCGTGATGATGTCTGCAATCCGCGCGATCGCCGCCTCCACCTGCGCATCCTCCAACGATGCATTGATGATGACCGTCGATTCATACATGCGTTGCTTGTCCATGATTGTCACCTCCCTTTGGACTTCTCAGTGTTCATGTTGAGTGACCCTTCAATAATTGCCGGGCGGCAAATTATTGAAGAGTAGAGGGGCTTCCGTGATGCAAAAGCTTCCCCGTGGTTTACACCGTACTGTTAAACCGATTCATTGTTGGCTCGATACCACACCGCGCGAATTCTTCCACCGCATCGGCTGCGGTGTCGATCATCCTGTCCACCATCTGCTTTTCGTCCTGATCGAAGGGTGAAAGAACGAATTCCGCCATCTCGCTCTTTGGCGGCATCGTGAGTTTGCGAATACCACACCGTACACGTGCAAACTCCTCCGTCTGCAGATGCTCGATGATCGACCGTAAGCCGTTGTGCCCGCCATCGCTGCCTTTTGGCCGAATCCGGATCGTTCCGGCATCCAACCAAAAATCGTCAACCACCACCAGCAGATTGCTGAGGGGAACGCGATAGCGAGTCATGCCGTCGGCAACCGCTCGCCCGCTGTTGTTCATGAACGTCATCGGCTTCATCAGCAACAACGGCCTATCATCGACCGTTGTGTGCGCAAGAAGGTACTCCCCCTCTCCACGTTCCCACAGGCAACGATGCCGAACGCTCACTTCATTCACAACCATGAAGCCGATGTTGTGGCGTGTGTCTTCGTACTCGAACCCCGGGTTCCCCAGACCGACAACGAGCACCCTCGTGTTGTCGCTTGCGAGCACAGCACTGTGTACTCCGCTCAGGAGGCCTTCTTGGATTCGCCTTCTGCCCCTTCTTCCGCCTTCTTACCCTTGGCAACGACCTCGGGTTCCTTCGGCGCTTCTGCTTCAGCCGCGGGCGCTGGAGCAGCCGCTTCCTTCTGAACCGTTGGAGGCACGACAGCAACAACAGGATCCTCCGGCGACTCGAGGATCGTCACGTTCGGCAGGCTCAAGTCGCTCACGTGAATGGACTTGTTCATACCGAGTTGCGAGACGTTGACTTCAATCTTGCCGGGAATGAACTTCGGCAAGCACGACACCCTCACTTTGTGCATGATGTGCTGGAGCAAGCCTCCTTGTCGCACGCCGATGGGCGTTCCCCCCACGAGCACGACCGGTACTTCGAGCGTGACCGCTTCATCTTCCCGCAAGCCTTGCAGATCGAAATGGATCGGACGATCGGTGACGGGATCGAATTGCACATCGCGCAGAATCGCGCGCTTCGTCCCTTCCTTCAAGCGGAGTTCGATGACATGAGTCTCCGAGGTATAAATGAGCGGATTGAGGCTCAAGCTGGGTACCTGCAGTGGGATGTTCTCTTCGCCGTGTGCGTAGTACACGCCCGGAATTTTTCCCGCGGCACGCACGCGCTTGGCTGCCTTCCCCAACGCCTCACGACGTTCAGCTTCCAAAACAATTTCCGACATACCTTCCTCTTAAACTACCAATGATCGATGAATGAACCTTATCCTTTGTCGATATCGAACAGTGAACTGATCGACTGATGCTTGTACGACCGCTTGATTGCTTCGGCAAATAGTTGTGCGATCGATTCCGTTTGAATTTTCGCCGACGCCGTCTTCAACGGTAATGTATCGGTCACAACGATCTTCTTCAACGGCGAAGCGTCGATTCGCTCGACCGCGGTGCCGGAGAGCACCGGATGCGTTGCCGCGGCGTACACCTCACGCGCGCCCGCTTCGAGAAGCGCCTTGACTGCGTTGACGAGTGTACCGGCGGTATCCACCAAATCGTCAACGATCAAAATGTTCTTCCCCTTCACCGTACCGATGATGTTCATAATCTCGGCTTCGTTCTGCTTCGGACGCCGCTTGTCGATCACCACCAAATCTGCATCGAGCCGCTTCGCATAGGCCCTCGCCATCTTGATACCCCCAACATCTGGCGATGCGACGGCGAGATTCTCGATCGGATGCTCTTTGAAATATTTCACAAGCACTGCCGACGAGTACAAATGGTCAACCGGGATGTCGAAAAAGCCTTGTATCTGGGGTGCGTGCAAATCCATGGTGATCACGCGGTCGGCACCAGCCACGGTCAATACGTTTGCCACAAGCTTGGCGGTAATGGAAACGCGCGGCTGGTCCTTCCGATCCTGCCGTGCATAACCAAAATAGGGAATCACCGCCGCAATCTTACGCGCCGACGCTCGGCGTGCGGCATCGATCATGATAAGCAATTCGAGCAGATTCTCTGCCGGTGGATTTGTCGATTGCACGATGAACACATCCGCGCCGCGAATATTTTCACTGTACTTCACCCACATCTCCCCATCGCTGAAATCCCGAATCTCGCACGATCCTAACGGCTTGCCCAATGCTGCTGCAATCTTTTCTGCCAGCCGACGGTTCGAACGTCCTGAAAAGACCTTCAGTTCGCTGCTACTCATGAGAAAGCGTCTTTCTTAGCTTCGCAATGGGACTTCGGGAATAATGCAGCAGGGAGGAACACACCCAACGGCAGAACCGAACGTTTAAGCCTCGAAAAGATACGGAAAACGGGGGAGCAGCGCAAGGCATCGTACGGATCAACGCGAAACGTGAGAAACGCACAAGAAGTTTGGTGGCTGGATGTTCATCTTACAGATTTTCAGATTGAGGCTCTCAAGCCTGATGAACGGAACGTCCATCGCATAAAAACGCGACCCCACCACACATGACATTCAGCGCAATGAAGCGAAGCAAACTGGACTGCGTTGGGTGTTCAGCGTTTGGAGCTTGGAGCTTGAGTATTGGAGTTTGCGCTAGCTTGAGCATTGGAATTTGCGCACACCGCGCGGATTATGGATACTCCCCTTAACCGAGCCGCAATATTCTTCGCCAGGAGAGTTTTCCCGTTCCCGAACACCGGATCCCTTCCATCAAAAAAACACATACTCGATTCGCATCCGAAGCAGCCATCGACGTCGCTTGGTGGCGCTCCGCGAACGGGTGCATCGTTCAAGCGCAAGCAGATCCGGATTTTTCTTGCCCGGATGCTTATTTGATAAGAAGAAGTTTTCGCGAATCCACGAACCTCGCGCCGCTCGTCACGTCTCGCGCATCGATGCGATACACATACACTCCGCTCGCCAGCCCTGTCGGTGCTTCGATGCCTGATGCATCGAACACTACGTATCGAATCCCCGGCTCTTGCACTGCATCAACCAAGCGTACAACGGTTTGTCCTAACGCATCGAAGACCTCGAGCACCACGTTCGATGGTCGCGGCAGTCCGTAGCGATTAATCGTCGAGGGATTGAAAGGATTCGGATAGTTCTGCAAGAGAAAGTACGTCGTCGGCACGCGTGGTTCTTCCACGGTCGTCAACAGAGTAAGCTGAACCGAATCGGTGTAGTGGATGGTCCCGTCCAAGTCGATCTGCTTGAGGCGATACTGCCAAGTCCCAACGCTCGCGGAGGTATCTACGAAAGAGTAGAAATGGGGCTGGTTCGTTGTGCCGTTGCCCGGCACGAAACTGTTCGGCACATCAGCAAACGGTGAGGAGCTTTCGCTGCGTCGCTGTACAACGAAGCCGTAGTTGTTCACTTCGCTCACCGTCATGCATTCCAACAGCACATCCCCACCTCCAACGATCCGCGCGGTGAAACTCGCGAGTTGAATAGGTACGGGAACTGTCGGCACCGTGTACGTCATGTTGAGTGTGTAGATACCAGAGCTTTGTTGGGCGAAGAATGTTCCTCGGTCGTAGCAGTAGAGAGCGTAGTTGGCATTCGGGAGTGATGCAGTGATAAACGAACTCCCCGCGTTCGTCGAGAGGTAGGAAGTGCTGCCGCTATACACGCCGTACATGACAACGTTGGGATCGTCCTTCGCAATGTCCACCCCCCAGGTCGAGCCAGTCGTTGCAACCGACGTCCAGCCGCTATCGGCAGTGGTCGTTTTCATCACGCCGCCTGATCCCCACGCCGTTGCAAACGCAAGCCTATTGTCGATCGCGCTACTGCCGATCGTCGGAATTTCCGATCCGGTCACGCCATCTCCTACCAGAACGACACTGGGATTATCGCGCACGATGACGATATCACACGGACTGCGGAAGCCGGGGATGCTGAGCGAATCCCAGGTCAGTCCGAAGTTGGTCGAACCCCAGAGCTTTCCGTCTTCAGGACCAAACAAGAGTGTGTCGGGATGAGAGCCGTCCATCTCCAACGGCATACCGTATTCAGTAAAGTTGATGGTGATCGTTGAGGTCCACGACGCGCCGCGGTTGGTGGTGCGAACGATTCTGTCCGGCGCGCCGTAAGCTGCAGCCCACAGGTTCGAGTCCTTGGGAGAGACGTAGAAGGAATTGACTTTCGTTCCGCCGGAGGGCATGGTAGCGATCTGCAACCACGTTTCACCACGGTTATAACTTGCGTACCCGCTCGTGCCAAGCACGCAGTAAACGATGTTGCGGTCAAAAGGATTGATGGCGAATGTGTTGCCGCGAACAGTCGTGGTAACCGAGAGCTTCTGCGACCATGACAACGTGAGTGTCGTTCCTGTAGGCAACAACCAGGTCGTTCCGCCGTCTGTTGTGCGGAGGATGGCGTTGTTCTTCCCACTGAAAGCCCAACCGATGCCCGCATCGTAGAAGAAAACATCACGCAGGTCGCCGAGCATCGGATTGAGTGGATGCGAAAACGTCGCCGCGCCGTCGGTCGATTTACGAATGAATCCTCCTCCACCACAAAAGAAGATCGCGCTGCCGGCAAAGCACACGTCGTTCACATCCGAGCGCGCATCGAACTTGAAATCCATGACAACCCACGATCCGCCGCTGTTCGTACTCTTTGCGGCAAAGCCTTCCACTCCGCAGACGTACACCTCTGCGCCGTTGAAGTCCACCCCAAGCAGCGTTTTGTTGAACCCGGTTGCCTTGAGATGCCACGTCGTGCCGCCATCGGTAGTGAGGGCTGCCGTTCCCGCATCGCCGGCATACCAACCGTTGCTGATGTCGCGAAACGTGATGCAGGTGATCGTGTTCGTTGTTTGCGAGAACAGCGGGCTCCACGTTGCACCACCGTCGGTCGTCTTCAAGAGCGTTCCGCCATCACCAGCCGCGTAGCCGATGCTACTGCTGGTGAAGCACGCAGCGCGCCGCTGCTGATCACCTGAGAAGTGAACGACTCCCCACCGTTCGTGCTGCGATAACACACTCCGCCGTCACCCACGATCACGACGGTCGCACCGGTGACCGCCACCGAACGCAGTGTCGCAGTCCCGAGTGTTTGGGTTGCCCATGCAACGCCGCCGTTCGAGGAGCGGAACACGTTCCCGTTTTTTCCATCAGCCTACACGTCGGTACCGTTGGCAGAGAAGACACGTTCGAACCCTTGAGCATTGCACATGGATGATAACGAGAGAAGAGCAAAAAACACGCGCGCAGTAAAGTTCATGATGATCAAAGACCGATGATGTGATGATGGACGGTACGGATGCGTTGCCGAAATATACAATCCACAAGGGGAAGGGGCAAGGGGGGATGGATGTCCCCCCTCATCTTCCGCCGCGCAGCTCTCCGGCTGTTGGGCGATTGCCCGTTGACGCCCAACTCCGCAACAGGTCGAACGCCCGCCCTCGATCTTCCACGCTGAATGCGCAGTGCCCCCGGGCAGTCGAGAAGAGCTGGACGAAATACCGCTCACGCCGCTCTTTCATGACCCAGAGTGCATACCCATTCGGCGACGAAGGACTAACGATGTTGTCGTATGTGGT
>PSMW01000025.1:0-5656 GCA_040290295.1 Ignavibacteria bacterium | reverse complement strand
ACCAATGGGAGCTGAAGTTTGCCCGTCGGTGTGTACCACGTGAGGACCGACTCGAGCGCAGCAGAGTCGGCAGCGAAGCGTTGCACCCTCCGATTGAACGTACTATCGGCACCGAACCCAAAGTACACAGTGTTACGAGTATCGAATGGTTGCCCTCCTGCATGAAGCATCAGGGAGCGAAGAAGTTCATAGGCGAACGCAATGGTTCTCGGCAGGTCGCGATCGGCAAGACCGAAGCACGAACTGATCAGATGCGCCGCGTCCGAATCACGCTCTGTTGCTGCTTTCACACGAAGCAGCGGCAACGTGTCGGGCACCGAGGCATCGCCAAGCCGATTGAGCGGTGTGGTCATCACAGTGGGAAAGAAGTAATCGAAGGCAACGAGCAGGTCGAACACACGCATCCCGGCAGAAAGCGTCCCATCGAGCACGCCGCAGAGCGTCAACGCGCCGTCGTAATGCTGCTGGTACTGCTCGATCAGCGCCAAGGCAATCAGTCCGCCCATCGAACCTCCGGAGACGAATGTCGTCTCCGGCTTGCCATACTTCGCCACGATGTACTGCCTGAGTGCCTCCGTGTCCTCGATACCTTCGCGCACCGCCCATCCTTGACAACGATATTCTGACCGCGCAACGGCGAACCCTCTCTCGAGATAAGCTTGCAGTATCGGAGAGGGCCGACCCCATGCCAGAGGTGGTTCCCACGAACTACGATAGCCATGAGCGTACAGAACAACCTTTTTGACACCGGCAGTGGTATGAGAATTTGGTATCGAGCATGGCCGATCGTTCCCGTGTCGATGTGCGCGTACACCGTCGTTACCGGCGTTTGTGCAACGAGGGCGGCAGGAGCGACGAAGAAAGCAACGACGAGTGCTTTCACTGTCCAGAGATGGTGGATGCGTTGCATCGTCAATCACTGAACCAATTGCACAAACTATAGCAAATACTTCTCATAAAAACCAGATGGATTGAAAAATGTGAGCCACAAGCGTGAAGATGGCAAAGCCTCTCTCATCGCGCAGCCGTTAGACTTCGAGGGGGGCATCCCATCCTACACACTCATCCTGTATCGCCGTCGCTCAGTGCAACACTCTTCGTAAAGCCGTGCGTTCTCTCATCCCCCAACCCCACACAGCGAGCGACACGGCAAGCCCCGGATACATCGGCTCGATGCCGAGCGGGTAGAACTCTGAAGTGCCGATCCGCTGCGTCCATCCGGCAAGGAGCCATGCCGTGGACGTCAGCCACCCAAAGAGCATTGCCCCGAATGCGTAGCGCGCACTCACCTTCGATCGCTCGAAGTAAGCAGTGACCAACGGAACGAGCAACCCGGGAATCACGACCGTACCGATGGTGTACCACTGCTTGATCACCGACGGTATGGCTATGGCAATCACGATCGATACGAGCACAGTTACGATCAACCCCCCTTGCGTGTAGCGTCGTTCCTTCGAAGCATCGTGCGGATGAACGATCCGCCACACAATGTCGCGCCCCAACGTCGTCGCCGAAACGAACGCGAGTGTGTTGAGCGTTGACATGATCGTTGCCAACATTCCGATATAGAACAGACCTTTTGCGATCGACGGAAGCGTCACTTCCGCGAGCATCGGAAACGCCATGACCGGTTGCGGGAGTTGGGGCAACGCGGCGCGGGCATAGAGTCCCGCCGTCGCGGTCATCGCATCGAACACAAACCAAAAAATGATCGAAACGAGAATGCCTTTCTGCGCTACCTCGCCCGATTTCGCTGCGTAACATCGCTGGTGAAACGCGGGATCGACGAGCGTCCACAGCGCGATGAAGAACCATACCAGCACAAATTGGAGTGAGTTACCGCCGTGCCACGTCAGATGGAGCTGCGGGACGTTGTGCCGAATGAACTCCCACCCGCCGAATTTGTCGACTGCGAACGGCAGTATCACGCCGAAACCGAGAAACATCAGCACGAACTCGAACACATCCGTGTACACATCGGCGCGGAAACCACCGAAATACAGGTACGCTGTGGTAGCCGCAGTGCCAACAAGCAGACACACAACCAAGCTCCAGCCCGTGACAAGCTGGACCAACACCGCCAACATCAGCACGTACGGCGCAGGAGTCATCAAGATGAAGGTAAGGAAGGAACCCAACAGCGCGGTTTTCATATCGTAGGCGGCGTGGAGCTTGTCGGGGATGGTCGTAAGATTAGAGGCGCGAATGCGCTTCGCCAACAGAAGCGCAAACACCACGGCAAACACATAGTACGGCACCCCTTGCACCACCCAGTTCGAGATGCCGTAGAGATACGAAAACTCACCCACGCCAAGGATACCGCCGTACCACGTGGAGACCAGCGTCATCACGAACAACGGCAGTGTGAGCGAACGACCGGCAAGCAGAAAATCGACTGCCTCCGTCTTCGCTCTCGCCGAGAATCCGATCAGCAAGACCGCCGCGAAGTAGCCTCCGATGAGCGCAAGATCGATCGGCGCAAGCGTGATCATGACGAAAGGATGCGAAGCGAGAAGAGATCGGCTTGCACCACCATCAACAAGTTCCCTTCGCGTACACGAATACTGAACGGCGAGCGCACGACCACGTTGCTTAACCCGATGCTGCCCACCGGCATCTCGGCATCGGTCAACGGGTAACGCAAACCCGCCAACGTTACGCCGCTGCACGCGCCGAACGGAATGATGCTCACGATGGTGCCGCGCTTGGCGCGCACCTGCTTCAGCGTACCGATAGGCAACGCAGTCCAGTCATCTCCTGCCACGGTGATCGCTATCCGCTGCGTGTAGTTCCAGATCACCGATAGATTACCGAGCGTATGGTCCAATCGCCGACCTGTAGCGCCGAGAAGAAGCGCACGCGTGACGCCCCACTCGAGAAACAGGTCAAGCGCTTTCTCAAGGTCGGTATTGTCTTGTCGAGTCAGGTGCACGACTTCCGTCCTCGGTCTGCGACGCGAGGTGAACCACGTGAGTGTCGAGGACTTCACCGAGTCGAGATCGCCCACCACAAGATGGGGAACGACGCCGCATGAGCGAGCGATGTTCGCACCACCATCGGCAGCAGCGATGAACGATGCACCCGCGGCAAGTTTCTTCGCGAACGCCCGCTTCGGCGGCTCGCCGTTACAGAAAAGCAATGCGTATCCGTGCATGAGACTCCGTGTGTTGTGCAAGAAGAATGTTTCGCGTTGGTGTTGCGTTGCGCTCGGTCGAGTGCCGAGCGTTGTTCGACCCAACGCACCGATCGCCTCCGAGGCGATTTCATCCCGCTTCGTGTCAATGCACACTGCGCGTGCTCTTCGCATCAGCTTTCGCGTCGCTCCTCGCCGCACGACAATGCACTGAGCGTGAGACGATTGAAGGATGCACGAACAGACGAAGGGGAGTGAACCGCTTCCCTTCGCGCCTGCTCTGCGCACTTACAACTGCAGCGTTACGCCGAAGAGATAGTTGCGTTCGGCCGCGGGAAAGAACGCATCGCCTTCGCCATTCATAAAATAAAGATTGTTCAAGATGTTGCGCACCTCGCCACGGAGCGTTACACGAATACCGTCCCATACCGGCAACGCGTACGTCAGATCAAGATTCGCCACCACGTACGCATCGTTCTTGTGATCCTCCCTCTTACGATTGTCGGTATAGAACGAGCCGACATACTTCGTCAGCACCGAGGCGGTAAAGTCATCCGTGCGATAGGTAAGCCGGAGATTGCCTAGCACGTCGGGGAACCCTGCAACCGGATTGCCGTCGAGAACCACCGCCCGCCCACGTTTGTCGTACACGGTGTAACGCACCAGCCAATTGCGTGAGAGCGTCATGGTCCCGCTCAGCGTCAAGAATTCGGTAAGCTTCACCCGGCCGTCGAGTTCAACCCCGATGTGTCGGGTGCGTTCGGCATTGCCCGTCACCGGCGAACCGAAAATATCGACCTGACCGCTCTTGACCAACTCATCCTTGAACTCCATCCAATACACACTCACACCGCCTGTCGCAGCATCCGAAGAGTAACGTGCCCCAAGCTCCAGGTTGTACAAACGCTCGGGCTTCACCAACGGCTCGTCGAAATCATAGCGCACGCGGCCGGCGGTTGTGTCGATCACCTTGAACAGCGGCTTTCGCCCGAACCACGAATCCTCCGCCGCGTACAAATTCTTCAGCCGCGGCTCCCGTGACGTGTACGCAACCGACACGTATGCGTTCCACTCCTCTGTGAAATTGTAGTTTACCCCGAAACGCGGATTCACGAACACATACGGTACACTGAAGCGGTTGCCAAGATATTTTTCATTCTTGATGCCGTACCGATTGCGCACAATTTGCACATCGCCCATCAGCGTGGTGCGCTCATCGAGGCGGTACAACTCGTGAGCATACACGGAGAGGATATCCTTCTCGCCGTTATACTCATAGAAATGATAGTCGGGATCGAAATTATGCGGCAAACCTTCGGCAAACTGAATCCGTCCCCAATGCGTCGAGCGATGGAAACGCACTTCGGCACCCAAGGTTAGCGTTCCGCTGCCATGATCCAGTTCGATCCGCGGCAGCCAGCCCCATTGCTTGTTTCCCACGAACGCACGCACTAAGGTGTTCGTCGGGTTGTTCGTAACGGGGATGCCGTACTGCACACCAAGCCGCAGCATGCTCGTATCCGCCCACGACGCATCGTAATCGAAGAAGCCGTCGCCTGTGTAGTAGAACAGCGTGTTGTGAAGAATCGCTCGCGGTGAGAGCTTCCAATCATGGATCAGTTCGTAGTGCGGTTGGGAAAAGTTTTCGATTTCCTGAGCACGCCGAGGCTGCACATACGTGTACGCCCTCCCCGTCGAATCCACCTTCCAATAATTCAGATTCTGGCGTCGCAAGCGCTTGTTCTCGTCCACAAATTTCGGTAAGCCGTAGTACGCTAAGCCATCCTCGATCGGCCCACCGAAGAAATGCACCCGCGTCGTCATATTCTCATCGAAGCGGATCGCGCCGAGGAAGTACGAATTGAAGTTCACATACGCATTCGTACGATAGCCGTCGCTCAGAATCTTGCCCAACCGCCCGTAGAACATATAGCGTCCCTCCACCAGACCCGAGTTGATGGCAACAGCATACTTGCGCGTGTTGAGCACAAGCCGCGCTGTGCTATCGCCAAACTCCTGGAAGCCCGCCATCGCTTCGAACGTCACACTCGGCTGCATGCGGAACGGATTGGTAATGATATTCACCGAGCCGCCGATCGCCGGTGGACCGTAGAATGCGCTTCCCGCACCGCGTTGCACCTGAATATTCTCGGTGCTCGCCAACAGATCCGGGAAATCCACCCAGTACACGTTGTGATCCTCCGGATCGTTCTGCGGCACACCGTTGATCATCACCGAAATGCGACGCTGATCGAACCCGCGCAAATTGATGTAGTTGTACCCGATGCCGTTCCCGTTCTCCGAGTATGTCGTAATCGACGGAAGCTCCGAGAGCAGCACGGGAATATCCTGCACCGAGTAACGCTCACGTATATCGCGCACGCCAAGATTCGAAAACGTCACCGGACTCTCCCGCTCCTTCGCCTGCGTCCCCGTCACGATCACCGGCGAAAGTTGGTACACCGTATCCCGTTGGCCCTCCTTCTCCCCTGCCAACGTAGCCACTGCAAACAGCGGCAGCAC
>PSMW01000024.1:0-48014 GCA_040290295.1 Ignavibacteria bacterium | reverse complement strand
TCTATGTCGGGATGGGACACCCCGCCGCTTTTTGCTTCACACACTGAACATAGAAATCGTTAGACCTCCACAAAAACAAAGGCTCCGGTGATGACTTGCCTAGACATAGCAAAACAATACCTTGATGCATGGAACGCACACGACGTTGATGCGATTGTTAAGACTTTCGCTGACGACGGCACCTATTGCGATCCCACTACAGGCGAAATTTCAGGCGATGCGATCGGTGCCAATGCGAAGCGCCTATGGGACGCATTTCCGGACCTGTCGTTTGAGATCGTCAGCCTTGCAGAAGCTGGCGCGAGTAGGATTGTGGCTGAGTGGATCATGAAAGGTACGAACACCGGAGTGTTTCAGGGGCTGCCGGCAACCCGCCGCTCGATTTCGCTTCCAGGCATCGATGTGATCGAGATCGACGCAAACGGAATTAAAGCCGTGAAAGGTTACTTCGATACGCGGGCGGTTCCTGATCAATTGGGGTTACAAGTGCTCGTACAGCCGTTCACGGTCGGTCCATTTTCTTTTGGCAATTCGATTTCGGTCCAGTCGGGCAAGAAAGCAAAACCTGGCGCATTCGGCATCACGACGATTTGGAACGATGACGCACAGACAGAGGAAATTCGCGCGATGACTCGGGCGACGGCAACGGAGATGTTGCGCATGGAAGGGTTCATCGGTGTGTCTTTCTTTAGGATTGGTGGCCGGGGTGTAACGATCTCTGCGTGGGAGAAACCGGAGCACACAAAGCAGCTAATGAGAGGCGGTGCCCATTCGGAAGCGATGCGAAAGCTCTGGGCCGAGTTGGGCGACGCTGCCTTTACGAGTGTATGGGTTCCCGATCACATCAATTTGCTGTGGGTCCGGTGTACCGTGTGCCGCAAGATGAATGATTACAAGAAGAATTCGGGTGTGTGCAACTGCGGGCAGCAGTTACCTGAAGCGCCCTCTTACTTCTAGTGGCGGCGCGTCGAGGTCTAACGAGGCGCTGACGCGCGCGGCTTGGCGCAAACGTTAGGTGGGCAATGTCCAAGTATCGTTGACAAGCGACAGGAATTCGACTACAATCAAATTAGCCATCTTGAATCCAGATGGACGATAAAGAGTTTGAATACAGCTCCCAAATGCAACAGGGGCTCATATCCCCTCGTCCAAACTTAAAGATTATCTGCTTTCAGAGAAGCATGCTGTTGGGAAGTCAAAAGCTAAATTCTTCCGTTCGCTTGGCTTCGATGAAACGAACGTCCCCCAGCTTGAGCAAGAGTTACTGTCAATTGCACAGACGGAGCATGTGAAAGACGCCTTCGTTTCGCCGCACGGTACAAAATAGGTGCTTGATGGCTCAATGACAACACCAGGCGGAATTGTTGTTCGCGTACGAACTGGGTGGATAATCGAGACAGAACAAGAAACACCGCGATTTGCCACTGCGTACCCCATTGCGTAATCAGGAGTGAACAAAATGTTTCGAGAGCTTGATACCGTAGTGTTAGCCCGAGATTTAGAAGGATACCCTCTCAAAGCGGGCGATGTAGGCGCTGTGGTTCATTGTTATGCGGATGGGGAAGACCTTTGAAGTGGAATTTGTCACAGGTGAAGGCAAAACGGTTGCTGTCGTAACCCTGACTGAAGCAGATATACGCCCAATGCATTATGAAGAGATTCTCCATGTTCGCCCCCTTGTCCCTGTGTAGGGTTAGGCAACGCTTGCAGCGGACGTTGACCAGCTTCGTTCAGCTCGACGGCGGGTGATGTATGGCGTTAGCACGGCAACCTTCCAATCTCCTCCACGAAGTCTGAACCCACTTGTCAATTTCTCTCTTCATCCTCATTCGACTATCTGTAGGGACGCCAGTCCCGCCCGAACACCAGCGCTCCACCAAGCCATCATGTCGAGTCTGGCGAATCGACCGACAACAAGATTTCACGATGCACTTCATGGTGCCATTGATTCCGACCATCTACCACCACTTTCGCTCGTCCACGCGGCATTCAACCATTCAGAAGACGATGATTATCCTGCCGTAGGAATCACACCGAGTTGCTGCATCATTCCCATTTGGTCGAACTGGCCACGCAACTCTGCAATCTTGCCGTTCACGATACGGACAATCGCGATCGCCCCTACTGATATCGCCTTACCCGTGGCCGGGTATGCCCATGAACTCGCCTGTGTGCGTACCGCGTAATGTAAACCGAACAACCACCTTGTCGCCGCTCGCAATGCTGTCCTCGACAGTGTGAGAGAGGTCCGGGAAAGCTCCATAGAACGCGCGCGCAAACTGTTTCTGCCCATCGAGTGTCATACGGGGATTTCCCCCGATGTGAGCCACATAGTTTTGAGCACACAACTCATCTGCCGGTTCACCTCTCAGCCGGTCTTGCTCTTGAAAAAAACCGCGTGCCTATGGGTTGGATCGATGGTAAGGACATACTGGTCTCCGTTAGGATGTGAACAATGGATGTAAGAATTCAGGACACTCCTTCATACGTAAAGCAGGAGCGAGACGGTTGTGTATCCCCTACGTTCACCCACACCTGTTCCTGAAAGCATCCGTGACACTGTGCGCGGTTCTCACCACTTCAGGCTTCGTTGCGCGTAGAAGAGCACCGTCCCCACGATCATGGCAACGAGGAAACCGTACGGCACGCCTGCCGCAATGACGCCGGTGAACAACGCAATGGTGAGTTCCACTTTCTGTTCGGCTCCATCCTTCACCAACGACATCAATGCCGTTCCTTCGAACAACAAGATCACCGCCAACACCGGCTTCGGGAAAAGCAGAAAGACGGAATTGAAATCGTGGCTGAAAAGCAGTCCAACCACCAAATACAGCATTCCGTAGATCACCACCGACCCGCCCGTGCGCGCACCGAAGGTGACGTGTCCTGCCATGCCGCCTGAACCATGACACACGGGAATGCCGCCGAAGAACGGATTGATCATGTTCATGATGGAGTAAGTGAGAGAGATCTTCTTCACGCCGATCTCGCGCTCGGGGAAATAATCCCTGACGATTCGGTGCGTGGCATAAATGGAATTACCCAGCGACAGAGGAATCTGCGGAAGCGCAAGAAGCAGAAATCCTTGCACAACAGCCTCCCACGATGGTGTACGCAGCGAGGGCAAGCGCACCTCGACCGGCGCCAACGAGCGAAGATCAACCGTAAAGAGGAGTGCGTAGATGATGCCCAAGAGGATCATAAACAAAGCAGAGGGCCACCGACGATTCGCATACAGCACTACACCAAGCACAAGCGTCAGCCCTGCTAGGATGTAGCCCGGCACGCCATCGGTAGGAAGATACTCTCGAAGTGCAATGAGCGAGAGCTGAAGTCCCAATCCCAATTGAATGCCGCGAATTACGATTTTGGGGATGAGCGCGCCAAGAAACTCGATCGCGCCTGAAAGACTCAACACTAACATCGTAACGCCGATAGCGAGTCCTCCTCCGAAGAGAACATCGCCAGCGACGTGTTGGGTGATGACGATGGCAGCAACCGCCTTGAGAGGCTGGACGGGCATGGGGAGTCCGTAGGTGATGCCGCTGAGAATCTGCATAGCGCCGAACATGACGAGCACGCTGGCGCTGTCGAGTTGCGCAGCGGCAATCATGCCGATGATGAGCGGCAGGTCGGTGCCGATGTCGCCGAACGCGCCGGCAAGTTCGTTGCGATTGAAGGCGAGCCGCGAACTCATGAGCAGCACTGCCCGACGCCGATACGAGCGGACACGGTCCGCAGCTTCTTCACGGTTCGTGCCCTCCACCGTGTATCATCATGAAGGCATGCAACAACCCGGGGAACAGGGCGTCGAGAGAGTCCGCAACGCCCTTCTTTGACCCGGGAAGATTGACGATGAGCGTTGTACCGCGCGTGCCCGCGCGTGCGCGAGAAAGCATCGCATACGGTGTGCGTTCCTGTCCGTATGAACGCGCCGCTTCCACAATGCCGGGAGCTTCTCGTTCAATGACGTGCTCCATCGCCTCCGGCGTACGATCGCGTGGCGTCAATCCCGTCCCTCCCGTTGTCATGACCAAGTCGAGTTTGTCTTCGTCCGCGTACTTCTTCAGCAAGCCGACGATCTGCGCTGTGTCGTCGGGGATGATGCGGTAGTCCTCGACGTTTACGCCTTCACGCTTCAGCCGCTCGACGATGAGTTGTCCCGAACGATCGGATTTCTTCCCTGCGGCAATCGAGTCCGACATGACCAGCACGGCAGCGCGCAGCGGTCGCCCGAACGAGGTACGAAAATCCGACTTGCCGCCGGTTTTCTCCACCAAGCGTATCTCACCGAGCGCCATCGTGTCGTCCAGCATTTTCATCATATCATACAGCGTCAGGACGGCGGCTGCCGCGGCGGTGAGTGCTTCCATCTCCACGCCGGTTTTGTAGATTGCCTTCACGGTGGTACGCACATCAATCCACTGCTCACCGAACTCGTACTCCACACCGACGTAATCGATCGGCAGCGGATGACAGTACGGGATGATGATCGCGGTATTTTTTGCTGCCTGCACCGCGGCAACCTTTGCAACCTCCAAAGGATTGCCTTTGGGGATGGT
This sequence comes from Ignavibacteria bacterium, assembly GCA_040290295.1. Classification (GTDB taxonomy): domain Bacteria; phylum Bacteroidota; class Ignavibacteria; order UBA10030; family UBA6906; genus CAADGV01. Next base: position 43,452 of record PSMW01000024.1, on the reverse strand, counting down.
GTTCGCGTGAATGCGCGCGATGGTTTCGGCGCTGAGCTTCAATCGCGCAAACGCTGTTGCAGTCCGCAGTGTGTTGATTTTGGAGGAGATGTCGATCATCGTTGTCAGAATTACAATTGTGCAGAATAGGCGTTCGCGAGCCGTGGATTCAGCTTCAAGCGCGAAACAAGGCAAGTATACTGACCTTAAATCGCGCGTTTAGGTAGTTTTTGTGAACATCGGGGACGATTTTTGGCTCACCCCCGGTTTAGGCAACCCGTTGTCGCCAAGGAGCACCACCAGGCGCAGAGAGTCACTTCTTCTTGCGTCGAGGTCGCTTACCGCCGAGCGTATCTTCGATCCAACTCATCGCCGCCATCATCGAAGGAAGTCCGATCGTCGGCAGCTCGAGCAAAACAGCGTGGCGAATCTCTTCAGGAGTTGCGCCGACATCGAGCGCCTTGCGAACGTGCGAGTGGACTGCACCCTCCAGTCGCGCACCGGTGGAAATACCGATCTTGATGAGCGCACGGGTTTTCTCATCGAGCGGTCCTGCCTTATGTACCGCGCTGCCGAACGAGTCGTACGCAGCGACAACTTTCGGATAGTCGGCGGAAAATTTTTCAAAACGCTTGGGTGGTTGTGCCATAGAATTCTCCCGAGAATGTGGAATGATGGATCGAGCGACCCCAACTCCGATACGACGCCGAGCTGTCTCCTACCACTGGCGCGAGGAACCAGCTCGGCATGAACTTACGAAAGAGATGGAAGAGATGCACGACATGTTGTCGGCATCGACGTACGCTACTGTTTGAGAAGCCTCACCTTCGTATCGTAGAACGAAACGCTTCCGCCGACAGGATCGAGCAAACAGGTGTTCTGCAGGTAATCGTGAAGCCGCATCGCAGCGTTTGCGTGCACGCCCGTCGCTCGGCGCGAGTCGTCTCTGACCCGCTTGCCGTCGATCACCATGTCGGACGAGCCGTTTGCCCAGTGTCCGTGACCCAACGTGAATCCGACGATCCCGGGTCTCATCCCTTCGACTCCTTTCACCTTCCCGACCATCGGTTTCTTCCTTCCATTCTTCAAATCCCACTCGCCGGCGTGGTTGGACTTCGAGACGACTTTCACCAGATCACCCTCGGCGACCCCCAAGCGCGACGCATCGGCAGTGTTCAACACGATGTGGTTCTCAGGGCGAATTGCACTCAGCCAGTCATCCACAATCGTCCGGCTCTTCGTTTGCGTGACGTCGCGAAATGTGATCATGTGGAGATCGAACCCTTCTTTCTCGTCATGAATCTCCTTGCCATGCACATCGGCAATCGGCAGGTAGGTGGCAACAGCGGAGAGCTTCTTGCCGGTGATTGCCGACTTGGTTTTTGCATATTTCTCCAAATAGAGGTTGATGAGCTGGCCGTACTTGTTTTTCATTTTATCGCCGTCGAACGTTTTGGCGTAATTTTGAAAGCGCCCGCCGCGGTTGAGCACGTACACAACCTTCCTCCACCATTTCTCACCTACGATCGCCTTCCATCGGGCAGGATCGAACACGGTAGGAGGAAGATGGCGACGCGCTTGTTCGAACACCCTCAGCTCTTCCTCATCGGCATCCGGCACTTCGTCTCCCGGTGCCTCCCCTGCCGCCACGTTTGCAACCATACGCAGGTAGAAATCTTCGGGACGACGCAGGTCGATGATTTCACCCAACCCATCCTTCCCGAAACCGGGAAGACCCATTTTCTCGGCAATACCCAACAACATCGCTTCGAGTGAAAGAGGCATCTTCTCGCCAAACACAGTCACCGTTTCGGTCAGCGGAGCAACAGCAGGGTTGCGAATCGGCTGAACCTTCTGCGCAATGCAGGGATGACTGCCATGGAATTCCCATCGCTCCAAGTAACTGAGATCAGGAAAGATGTAATCGGCATACATGGACATCTCGCCGATCCCGATATCGTTGGCGATGTACAGCGGCAGCTTGTTGACATCGACCAGAACATTGATGTTCGTTTGTCCTCCCGGCAATGCATACGGCGCTGCGGACATGTAGCTGAAAAGGATTTTTGTGGGATACGGATACGCATCGCCGATGGACGGGAGAATCTCTTCGTAGATGTCGCTCGAGAACGGGTACCACTGCCTCTTCGCCTGGTACCCTTCGAACACAGTGGACTCTTCGTACTTCACACCGTGTCGGATGATGCTGATGCCGAACGGCGCGATCTTGTTCGGATGCATCGTATCGAGCGAGAAGGGGTTGCCATCTTTCGAACCGTCGATCGCATACGTTGTGGCTTTGATCAGCCCGCCTTTCCAGTCCCAATTCCCTACCATTGCATTGAGTGTATAGACAGCAAGAACGTTGTAGAAACCGTTCGTGTGTTGCGACACGCCTCGGTGGGGATCGGCGACTGCTTTCTTGCCATGCGACGTGAATTCGCGCGCCGGCTCGACGATGTCCTCCGAAGCGATGCCGCAGATCTGCGCCCATTCTTCGATGGTGTGGGAGGCAGCCGATTCGTACACCAACTGAAGTCCCGTCTTCACATCGAAGCTCTCCACCTTCGTATTGACGAACAGGTCGCCGGTTACGGCGTTCTTCGTATCGTTCGGATCGAAAGCAACAAGCTTTTCGTTGCTCAGAACAACAAACGGATCGAACTCCCACTCTTTACCATCCTTCGTTGTGCGTTTCTCCTTCGAAGCGAGCGGGCGTTCCACTTCTTTCCCATCGGGCATGTGCTCTTTCAGTATCACCTCCGAAGCGCGCAGGAACGAGCCATCGGCTTTCACCAGCCATGTTGCATTCGTCCATGACAACTCGCCCGCCGCCGCGGCCGCAGCCTTGTTGGCAGCGGCGAGAAACTTCGCATCGTACCGCTTGTTCTCGATGATCCAACGAATCATGGCAAGGGCAAACGCACCATCGGTTCCCGCTTTGATCGGCACCCATTTCCAGGCTTTCGACGCGATCTTCGAAAAGCGAGGATCGACAATAGCGCTCTTGAGTTTCTTCTCCGCGAGATTCTTCATCATCTTGCGCGCATGGTGCGTAGGACCGTAGCCTCCTTCGATGTACGCCGAACCGATGCCGAGCAGAAAAGGAGGCTACGGTCCCCGTATCGGCTTGCCAATAGAACTTCTGGCCCCCCGTGAGCTTGCCTTCCACAAACTGGTCGCTCATCGCCTTGCCGGTGAAGTAGAGCGAGCCTTGACACACGGTGGTGTGGCCGTGCGTGTTGATAGTGCCGAACGATTCGTTTGCAAAACGCTTGATGAATTCGGCGCGTCCCGCTTTGAGCCGTCCCCACATAAACGTCATCTGATTGTTCTTGGGACTAAGATCAGGATGGTCGGGATCGATCAGCACACCAAGATGATCGGCGAACTGCTTTTTGAATGCCTTGACCGCAGCCTTCTTCTCTTCAGGCGTCTTCTTCTTTCGTATGTCCTCGATCGCGGCAGCCATTGCTTTGGCGATCTTCGGGTCGCGCAGTGCCACAGGTCCTTGAGACCTTCAACGTGACGGTTCTCCTCTCCCTTCACATGCTTGAAGAGCTTGCCGTTTTCGACGCTCTCCTTCACGGCTTGTTCGAACGGGATGGTCTGCCATTTTCCCTCTCCCCGTTTGCCCGCTCGCTTCAACACCTTGACGATCCGATAGGGATCGTACAGTGTCTGAATGCCCGACTGCCCTTTCGGACAGAGTGCCCCTTCGATCGGGACGGACTCTTTCAGCGGTGTGGTGTCGGGAATATTCGACACCAACGTCCACGGGCTGTAGGGATTGCCGTCGATCTTGACGGCAACGCCATTGAGCGGCTTCACTTTGATACCGCAGCCAGTGTTGCACTGCAGGCAGAGGGTGCTCAGAATGTTCTCGGCTCTCGACAGTTCGTAGGATTCTGCCGGCGAGAGCGTTTCCGCCTGTGCTTTTGTAACGATGCTCTGCGCCCATTCGAGTTGGCTCATGACGACGGCGCTGCCTCCGAGCAGCGCGAAGGTTTTGAGAAATTCTCTCCGTGGCGTGGTTTTCTTCGCGTGTTCGTTTATCGGTTTCATACTGGCGCCTCCTCCTATGAATGGCATGTCATACACGTTGCCTCGGGATCGTCATCGAGGTAAAACACAGCCGGTTCGGCACCTGCTGCAAGATTGGGACGATACGGTTTGCTCTTTTTCAACAGCTTGCTCACCAACGCATCGGGATCGTTCACATCACCGAAGTGCATCGCTTGTCCTGTGCATGTCGCAACACAAGCAGGCAACACACCGGCGTCGATCCGCTGCGTGCAGAAGTGACACCTGCGCGTCGTGCCTTTCGTGTCCTTGCGCGACCACTCGCCGCCGTACTCCTTCGCCGCTCGCTTCTCGTACGGCTGCACCGCAGGCGTCCCGTCGGTGTAGTTCTTTCCTTCATCGAACCACAGGGAATTCGGATACGGGCACGCCGTGCTTGCCGCCTCGAACACTTTCTTGCCCTTCATCTTCTTGTAGTTGATGACGACGATACCGTTGGCGCGGCGTGTCATCGCGCTGGGGATAATCTTGTTCGCTGCTTCGATGCACAGGGCGTTTGCGCATTGCATGTATTTGGTGGGCATGAAGGAGCGCTTGACGTTGAAATACTCGCCGGTCTCCAAATCCGGCACCGTGCGGTAGGTGACGCCCGGCGGCAGAATTCCGACGACCCCATTCGGTGTCGATCCGTTACAAAATCATAAAGCCCCGTGCATCGGGCGATTACATCTCCCTCATATCTTATTGCCGAACACTGAACCATCCATCAACCACAATCCCACAGGGAAAAAACGATGAAACACATTCTCTGCGCAGCACTCATTGCAACTGCTGCACCGCTTTCAACTTCACGAGGTGAGACAGGAAGTGAGGAATTGGAAACGTACAAGCCTTCGGTGGGGTACTTGACAATCTTTACCCCCGCGACAGACCGATACGACGACGGCATGTGGCGGAGAGAGTACGCCGGCTATGAGGTGTACACGGAAGACGGAACCAAACTGCAGAGTGTGGGCGAAAGCCTCGATGTGCCGCGCACACTGAGGTTCAAAGAGGGACTCTACATCATCCGCATCCGGCACGATAGCGGTACAGCCGAGAGCTTTCGCGTCGTGGTAGAAGCAGGCAAGACAACGGAAGTCGAGCGGTAACCCGTCAAGTTATTCCGTACTTCTCCATCTTCGTGCGCAATGTGGAAGGCGGCAAGCCGAGAAGCTTCGCCGCTTTCACTTTTTTGTCTCAGCATTTTGGAGTGTCTCATCTGTTAGGATATGTACCGCATCAAGTCTTGATAGTAGGAAAACGTCTCGCAAGGCGAAATCATCGATGAGATAGCAACGTTCAACTGGTGCCTGGAAGTCGAGTCGCTTGCCGGCGCCGGCGAAGGGGCAGTGAAATCAACCACAACAGGTTGAGGCTGCATGGCTTTCTTGCCGCAACTCGATAGCAGCCACGTGCACAAGAGGATGGACACCAAACGAATGCCGACGTGCATAACGTGACGTGAAAAGAAGATGAACTTGCAACCGCCTTGAATATACGATCTTCGAAGCGAAGCTCAAACGCCTATCTGCGCTGGGCATCGCGGTGTTTGAGATTCACGCCACTCTCTCGTAGATTCTGATAGCGCCGACATACTTACGGACTCGCAGCCATCAACATTTCTTCATCCTGAGATGCTCCATCCCACCAACCTCACCGCCGCGCTTCTTGCAGGCGGCAAGAGCAGCCGCATGGGCACCGACCAAGCGCTGCTGACCATCAACGGCGCAACGCTCATCGGTCGCATCGCAGATGTCCTCAAGCGCGTTTTCGACAGGGTGATCGTGATTGCGGATCGTGGAGAGCGGTACGCCTTCCTTCAGTTTCCTTGCTACCCCGACATCGTGCACGACGCCGGACCACTTGCCGGGATTCACTCTGCTCTCGCGCATAGCGCCACCGGCCATGTCTTCATCGTCTCGTGCGACACGCCGTTCGTGAGCGAAGCGATGATTCGTGAGGTGTTGGCTCGAGCGCACAAACACGCCGTCACCATCGTCTCCGACGGCATGCGTACTCATTCGCTCTTCGGCGTGTACCCCACTGCACTCCGCACCGAGATCGAACAGTCGCTCCTGGTGGGCAAACGCAGCGTGTCTGGTTGGTTGGAAGCAAGAGGGATGGAGGTATTGGACTTCTCGCGCTTTGCCGCTCGGCTCGAGAACATCAACACGCCTGAGGAATGGGAGAAAGCCAAGAGCCGACGAAGTGATGAGTGAGGACAATCCTCGCTCTCATAAAATATAACCGCCAAGACGCAAAGGGACGCAAAGAACGCAAAGGGGAAAATGCTTGGCGTCCGTTGCGGTGAGAGAAAATCTCATCAGCGCTTCGCGTCCTTTGCGGTTGAGACAAGGTTTAGACAAAGAGAACCGTCAAGAACACGGTCAGCCGCAGAGACTATCCTGCCATTCGTCGAAGGGCTTCCAGATTTTGAATCTTCATCCTCCGCCGGGAAAAGTCGATCAGTCCTTGAGCACGGAACTCGTTGAGTGTCGTGGTGATTGGTCTGTCGTGCGGCGCCGGTGAGCATCGCGATCTCTTGATGCGTCAGATGCATCGTGATCGTGATGATGCCTCCCTTTATCTTGCCGAACTCTTCGGCGTACCGCACGACGCGCAGACCTTCGCCACATGGGCAGGCAAACGACTCCCCACTGAGGCAGAGTGGGAGTTCGCGGCACGCGGCGGCAAAGAGCGGCAAACCTTTCCGTGGGGCAACGCATTGATGCCCGACGGAAAACCTCGAGCAAATTTCTGGCAAGGCACCTGGCCCGACACCAATTATCTTGACGATGGATTCTATTACACCTCGCCGGTTGGAAGTTTTCCTCCCAATACGTTCGGACTCTACGACATCGTGGGCAATGTGTGGGAGTGGTGTGCCGATTGGTACGATGAGAACTACTACGCCTATTCGCCCGCCGCCGATCCGGGCGGTCCTCCGGTGGGAACGCACAAAATTGCTCGCGGAGGATCATGGTTTTGCAGCGAGTCGTACTGCGGCGGATACCGCAATGCTTTTCGCGGAAGAAGTCCGAAGAATTCGAGTTTCAACAACGTCGGCTTTCGCTGTGCGAAAGCCATTTCATCACACAATCCATAATGTTATCCCATCACCAACATACAGGAGCTACACCCATGTACACATTCTCAAAAGGATTCCTTATCGCGGCAGTGCTGCTCTCCACAGCCATGGGATATGCACAACAGAAGAAGGAGAACCCGTGCAATCCCTGTGGCAAGAAGAAGGATAATGATGAAGGAGAATCCCTGTAACCCGTGCGGCAAGATGGAAAAAGGATGGAGCGTCGATCCCGACCACACATCCATCTCCTTCGCTGTGAAGCATCTGGTCATCTCCGAAGTGACAGGCAAGTTTCGCGACTTCACGATCACGTTCAATGCGACGAAGGATGATTTCTCGGATGCCATGGTGGTTGCTGCCATCAAGGTCGCGAGCATTACCACAGAAAACGAGAAGCGCGATGCGCACTTGAAGTCGGACGATTTCTTCAGCGCCGAAAAATATCCGGATATCACGTTCAAGAGCACCTCGTTCCAGAAAGTGGGAGTGAATCAGTACAAGATCACGGGGGACTTGACGATTCGAAACGTGACCAAGCGTGTAACATTCGAAGCAACGTTGAATGGCTCCATGAAAACCCCGAACGGGACCGTGTACGCCTGGCGAGCCGTAACAGCGGTAAACCGTTTCGATTTCGGTTTGAAATGGAACATGGCGATCGAAGGAGGAGGCTTGGTTGCCGGAGACACGGTGACGACCACCCTGAACATTGAACTTAACAAAGTAGCCTAAAAGGGAACGGGCATGAAGCGAGGCGGTGTGGTACTTCTCCTGTTGGGCGCATTGTGCTGTGTCCATCCGAGCAACGAATCGGGCGGTGTCGCAGGCAATCGCAATCCTATTATTCACTCGCTTGTCGTGAAGCCATCGGTGATGGTAGTCGGATCGAGCGCGAACGTCACCGTCGATGCGACTGACCCAGACAATCAGCCGCTTACGTACAAGCGGAGCGCCTCGACGGGAGATATCATCGGCGAAGGAGCGACAGTACGCTACACTGCCTCATTTTGTTGTTCGGGATCGAACCTCATTCGCGTTACCGTGCGCGACAATGCGGGCGGCAGTGCAACGCAGTCGGTGGATATTTTTATCTACTACCGATGAGCACTCCGCTCGAATTGCCGTTGCATATGATCCTATAGCACGAGAACCAAAAAACGGTTAACGCTCGACCGAGTGCTAACCGTTTGATGTTTTTGGAGTAGCCCTAACGGGAATCGAACCCGTATTTCAGCCTTGAGAGGGCTGCGTCCTAAACCGTTAGACGATAGGGCCAGAAACGAAATGGATCATCGGACATGGAGTGTTGGATGGATGTCCAAACCAGAAAGGTGATCCTGTCGAAACCACGCGTTCACTTCCACATTTCATCGATCCGACACTCCAAAGCGCCGAGCCTCGCGTGGTTGCTGCCCCGCAAGGATTCGAACCTCGATAAGCAGATCCAGAGTCTGCCGTCTTACCATTAGACGACGGGGCAAGAGATTTGGCGAAAAAATTTACTCAAAACGGCATGGAAAGTCAACGTGCACCGTTCGAGAGCTCCGGTCACGACCTGCCGTTGGACAATCGAGTGACAACGTGCACGCCTTCTTGTTCGTAATCTCATTTCTCTTTTCCCAACCTTCAAGGTCATTGCCAAGCGCCGAGACCACCTTCTCTTTATCGAATGAGTTTTCGAAACGCACTTGAAAAACCAGCAAATGAATGTTACTATCTTGATGTGCCGTTCAGCCGCGCCTGTGTTTGACGGCAAGCTGCGCCTCGTGCTTCGCAGCATTACCTGAGACATGAATGGAAGGAGAACACGTATGGACAAAATGCGATTAGCTCAAGGATTGGTTTTCATTTTCGCATCCTTGCTGGTGGTTGTAGTCGGGCTACGCGGGATAAATCCCGATGCTATCCCCCTTTACCTCGTTTACTCGGCACTCGGCGTTGAAGGCCTCATGCTCATCATCATCGGCGTGCTTTATATTTGGGGACAGAACAACAACGGCGACGGGAAAGTAGCAGATCTGAAATCCAAGTTGGATGAAAGCAAAAAGATTCTCGACACTGTCGTCGACAAGCTGAACTCCCCCGCGACCTCTTCATCCCACGGCGTTATGGATGAGATTGGGAAACTCAGAGCGGAACTCGGCTACATGCACGGTATTCTTGAGTATTGGCAACGGTGAAAATGGTAGGTACATCATGAAGCAATCCTTTCTTTTTATTTACTTCGTGCTCTACCTCGTTGCGATCGTAGCGCTCATCCCTGCAGCGGGAGGTGGTCGCATCCCATGCAATGCGCTCGCGGATAGCCTTGCACGCGTGTACGCTGAACCCATCGGCATCGATGTTCCGGCAGTGATTCGTACGCAACTCCCGCGATTGACAATGGGCGATCGCGTGCTCGAAAAACGTGTTGACACGACAATCATACATATCCAGCTTACAGGTTTGATCTCCCCGGAGGAGCGACAGTCCCTCACGTACACCGTCGAACCTATCGGCGATGCGCCGGCGCTTTCGTGCACTACAAATCCAGCGTCGGGAACAGGCACGATTGCTCACGCCTTCGATCAAACGGGAACGTTTCGTTATAAGGTGATCGCTCGCGTTCGACGTTCAATCCCAGAGAATCTTCCGCGATGTGTGAAGGAACTGCTGACGAACATCAAGGGCAAACAACTCACAACAGAAGCGCGGTTCGAAGTTACCGTCCGTGCCGTCGATTTCAGAACTCCCTGTTGATATGCACGATTCATCGACCAAAACAGCACTCGCACTCTTCATTTTCGCTGCCGCGACTTTCGTCTCTGCGCAGGCACAGGAAAGAGACTTCCGGCGTGAGTTCAAGCTGGACCTCTTGGCGATGCGTGATACGATCGCAATGCTTGCCGGAGAAACGGTGACACTGACCGACCCGAAATGGAACTGGCGTGACGTTCCGACGTGCGTACTGCGCGTGTTCAAGAACGGCCTCGAAACGCGTAGTTCGAACGCTGTCAGCATCGTCAAGAAGGGCAACCAGCCCGGGGTGCAGTATATTGTGCATTCTCGGCTTCGCTTCGATACTGCGGGGACATACCACGTGCTCCGCATCGTCGAGGGACACAGTCCTGATAACCGACTCTTCCGCTATGGCGACGTCTGGACGATGCATGTGCGGTGGCCTAGGTTGCACCCACTGGTTGATAATGAGTATTGGTATGGCGAAACGGCATCGTTCACGTTTGCCGCCGGACACGAAAACTATGGAAGCTACTCATTCGACGTCGAGAGTGGCGGGCAAATTTTGCTTACCCAGCAAGGCGCAACCGTAGATATCGAACGTATCTGGCGGGAGTTGCCGACAGAAGAGTTGAATAGAACGATTACCGTCCGAGCGAAATACCGTGGTACATCCTTCCTGTACGAAGACCCCTTGACACACCAAGTGCGAGAATCTCTCTGGCGCTTCGAGTTGAAAAGTCCCAACAAAATCGAAGACGTCTCATTGTGGATGATCGACTCGACCTACGACCGTCTGAAGGCGGAGGATCGTTGGGACACACTCGCACCTCTCCCCCTCAACATCAACAAAACAGGGAGGTACAATCCGCGAGAGTTTCGCTTTTCCAGCTACGCGGTCAATCGCATGAGTTTTCTCATGTTCTTGCCCGATGTGCGCGATGTTGCAGTGCTGAGCAACCCGCCAGAGTTTCTCTCGAGCGTCGCGTGGCGGAGCGATGATCCGTGGCGCGTGCTGGTCATCAAACCGCAGGAACAGTTGCTCCGTGATCGCTCAGCGCGCAACCCACTCGAAGTGGCACTGACCGTCCGCTTTCGTGACCAGTTCGGTACCTTGTTCAGCCGGACGTACAAAGCGCGCGTCTATCTTCATCAGTAACGGAAGACGTCGGCATGACTCGTCACCATTTCATCATCGCGTTGCTGATTTCACGGTCGCTCGTCAGCCTCTGCCGGGCAGATTCTCTCGACATCGAGTACCGAAGAATCCTTCGCGCGGTCATGCAGGATTCCGCGTACACGCGCTTGTACTACATGGACCTCAAGCGTCCGAATCTCACCGTTCAAACGCTTCGTCGACCCGGACTCGAGCGCACGCTTGCCAACGATACGATTCCTAAAAGCGGTGTAGTGCGAGAGTATGTGTACCGTTTCATCTATCTTCCTGCCCCATTTTCCTTCGGCGAACTTTCACTCCCGCTTGTCCCGCTGCTTCTTGAAGAGCGACTTACCGAAGCCGAACGCGCGCCGAAAGGCTCGGTGGCACCTACAACCGCCGTCCGAACCTTCTTCGACGTACGGGATTTTATGGGAATGAAAGAAGACCCCGGATTCAAGAAACTCGTTGACGAACTCTACCGCCATCACATTGCCGGCAAAGGTCATCCGCTCGGGAGCAAGATTAGCCGTAATCCTTACGTCGATAGTACGTTGGCTGTGGAGGGGAATCAAGGATATTTGCGTCATGTTCGGCTCAGTGAGGGCTACGTCGGCAATCCGCACGGAGAGGAACCGTATGCGCTCGACGCGACGTGGTCATCGTTGAAGCTTTCTCTCGGCTTCGCCTCGCAGGAGCAATGGCTTGGCATCCACAGTTTTGGTGTGGAGGTGGGCTTTGGCGATCGGGTGCTCAGCCTTCTTTCTTACCAATCGCCGTACCTCTCCTGGGGCGGCAGAATGCTCATCTTCTTCGGCGGAAGGGGCGCGAACATCGAAAACAACTTTTTCTTCGATTTGCGTCTTCTCGGTCGCTCCCCTGTCAACACCGGCAGATTCGCCGAGCGCTTGAAGTTAAGCAATGCTTCTCCACTGTCCGCACTCGAGCGGAACGTTCTCAACGTCACGAGCGGTGCCGCAATCGAGTTGCGAACCGGAAGACCTTTCAGCGAACGGCTACCGTTTGTCACGTTCTACTACTCCGGCGGACCAAAGGACTTCGACCAACCCTTTGTGAAGCTCCGTTCACACGATCGCGACATCGCTTACTACTCCACCATTCAATGGGAGGCATACCTCAGTTACTATTGGAAACTCGAGCGCGAAGCGTTCAACACGATGCGGTTCGACCTCGGCGCTGGTTCCTACAACATTTGGATAGCAGAACTCGACAGCGCAGGGCGTTCGCGCTCGTACACCCAACTGGTGCCTCTCACCCAGTTGCGACCGCTCTTGGCATTGGCGTATCTCCACGATTCGCGGAGCGCACGCTTTGGATTGAACCTCCGCTTGTTCGACAATCGCCTTACAGTGCACCCATGGATCAAAGTGTACCGTAGTGATCCTCACGAAGTGAGACTCGAATTCGTGTGGTTGACCCGAGTCTTCGGGCGGTCGCCGCAACCCTGGGAAGTCGAAAAGGGTTCGTTGCTCTATGTACGATATCGCTACGGCTTGTAACGATGAACCACCCCAACTATCACGTGCGATCGCTCCTCTCACTCCTGCTCTTGAGTTGGTGGCTCTGCTCTGAAACTGATGGGCAGACGCGTGGTGACCTGCGTGCGTTGTACGATAGCATCACGGTCGATACACGAGCGTTCGACAGTGTCAAGGAACATTGGGTGATTGTGGACCCTATCCTTGTCCGCGAGATCTTTACGCAGCTCAAACGCCGTGCGTCGAATGCACTTGCCGGCGATTCGTTGTACGCCCTCATCGGACGAACTGAACCGGCATTGATGACCACATCGGGAAGCGAAGTCAGAGTCCTCTGTAGAAAGCGCTACTACGATGATGAGATAGAACTGATTGCTTTTCAGGAAGTTTCCTCGAGCATTGCCAGAACGCTGGGAAGTATCGAAGGTTATGTGTTAGTGCGCGATGCCCTCGGCGACGAGACTTACGAGCTCGTCAAATCGAGGCGTTACAAAGATCGCTTCGATTCAACCCAAGGAAAGAAGTACGATATCTATCTCGATCCTCTCGAACCGCGCATCATGCTGTGGTCAACTTCCCCAACGTTCGAATGGTGGCGCGTTTCGGCAGTCGGACGCTTAGGCAATGATTATCTCGCCCTTCCCTTTTGGTTCAAGTCCAGCATTGTTGCTGCGCTCGAAGTTCTCTACGTGGACGACGTCACCATCACCGACCGGCAGTACAGTACGTTCAGTATCACGGCGGGCATCGAAGCCGTCAACAATTTTTCTGTGCCCAGTGATGACCAGTTTACATCAACGTCGATCTTCAAGAAACGCATCTTGCAAGGATCGGGTGACGCGTTCTTCCTGCGAACGACGTGGACGCCTGCCTCGAATCTCCGCCTCTTGACCACCGACGGCGGCGAACGACTCGATCTCACACTCGAGCTCTCACTCGGCATCCATGAAAAATCTGCCTATGCCGCCACCATCCCCGACACGTTTTACTCCGTACGCAACAGTATTGTGTTGATGGCTCAGCTTCGTCATGTGGGATTGTTTCATCTTGGGGGCGGACTTGCTTGGCACGATCTGCATCGGTTCTCACGATACATCCCCGAACGACGAGAGCCGGGACGTGTTGCACCGACGAGAAACAACTTTCTCCCCTTCCTCGAATTCGGCATCGCACACGACGGCAGCTTGCTGCAATTCGACATCTCCCCGTTCCTCAACTACAATCTGAGCGAAGGTTACGGTTACTTCGGGCTGAAAACAAAACTGATCGTCAGCAACATGGTGGGAGTCGATCTTCGTTATTTCAAGGCGTTCCGCAGCTCGCGCCTTTCCTCATGGCAATACGACACGTACATCGTTCCTGCTTTTATGGTTCGAATCAACTATTAAAGCCTTGGGCGTTAGATATGCTCCTGAGGCGTGTTTCCTGCGAATGAATTGTGGATGTGTGTTGGTGAGAAAACAACTGCGCTTCAGTTGTGTGACGCCCATCCGTTGACATTTCCTCGCGAATACAATATCTTGCTTCCGATTTATTTGGCATTTGTGCCTCCCCTGTAGTCTGATTCATTTCCATTGAAACAATCCGAAGGAGATCTTCGTGACGACGACACACCGCTTCACACTTCAGCTCCTTGCGGCGATGGCGTGCCTGTTTTCCCTTAGCTCGCATGAGGCAGTCCTTGCACAAAGCACCGCTGGACGATGGTCACTCGGGCTCCATGGCGGCGCAAACCTCTGGGTCAACGACATGAACAAGCGAAAGGTCGGAATCGGCGGAGATGTGTTTCTTCGATATGGTGTCGCACCGATTCTCTCGCTCGGTGTTCAAGGCGGATACGAAGACCTCAAGGCGTATCAAGACCCCATCTTCGTTCCCCAACTGCCGGAGAACTACCTCAAGTTGCGAGCAAGCCATTTGAGCTTCCTCGTGTGGATTCATCTTGCGCCCGGTCGTTCCGTTTCGCCGTACATCTACGCCGGCGCCGGAGCGGTGGCATACAAGCGGACCAATACGATCTACCATTATCCAGAGAACAAATACTACACGTCTATCCACCTGCCCGTGGGTGTCGGGTTCGAGTCGTTCATCAAGAGTGGACTCTCCTTCACGATGGAAGCGAGCGCGCGCGGGTTGGACGACAAAACAGAGAATTACGTCTTCAAGTCGATCGACTGGTACGGCAGTGTGAAAGCCGGACTGAATTTCTATTTTGGCTCCGGCGCTATGGATGACGACGATACCGACGGGCTGTCCAACGCAGCGGAAGAGCGGCTCGGCACTGATCCAAAGAATCCGGACACGGATGGTGACGGTTTGAAAGATGGGGAAGAGGTGCGACGATATAAGACGAATCCAAGAATGGCTGATAGCGATGGCGACGGTTTGAGCGACGGAGACGAGGTACTGAAGTACGGCACCGATCCGCTGAAGCTCGATACCGACGGCGATACCCTCACCGACGGTGACGAAGTGTTGAAGTACAACACCGACCCGCTGAAGGCGGATACCGACGGCGACGGTCTGACCGATTGGGATGAGGTTCGTTCGTACCGCACCGACCCGACGAACCCCGATACCGACGGCGATGGGCTGACGGATTTTGAAGAGATCAGAACGTACAAGACGGATCCGCTGCGGGCAGATACCGACGGTGGCGGTGTGAACGACGGCGCCGAAGTTCTTCGAAAGACCGATCCTCTCAACCCACGAGACGACCGACCCAGCGGTGCACAGCGCTCGTTCCAGATGCTCGAAGAAGGCGGTAAACCGATTTCGCTGGAAGGCGTGTCGTTCATCTCTGGCAGCTCAAAACTCTTGCGCGCTGCGGAACGTACGCTCGAACGTGTGTATAGCGCCCTTGTTGCCGACCCGACGCTTCGTATCGAGATCGCCGGTTACACAGATAATGTCGGGAACCCTGCGATCAACCGCGCGCTGTCATTGCGCCGAGCACAAGCGGTCAAGGACTGGCTCGTACGCAGAGGTATCGATCCTTCGCGGCTCATTGTCAAAGGCTATGGCATGAGCGATCCGATCGATACGAACGCAACACCGGAAGGGCGCGCAAACAATCGGCGCGTCGAGTTCCACGTTACTCGTTGACGCACTTTCCGGTTACGCTTTCGACACGTTCCATCTATCGAGCACAGGTGGAACGTGTTCGTTTTTCAGTCACGCCTCGCATTGATAATCAGAAGCCTTTTTCCTAAATTGTTTCCTGTCGATCAACACTGCACGCGGCCGTAGCTCAACTGGATAGAGCATCAGCCTACGAAGCTGAGGGTTAGGGGTTCGACTCCCTTCGGCCGCACACCAGATCCCGACTACACCCAGTCGGGATTTTTTTTCTTGACGAAACGAGCAGAGTGGAGCGTACCGCTTAAACAATTGCTTCACGGCAATGGCTTTGCCACGATGCGGAAGCCGACATCTGGCGAGCTGTGTTCCGGCTGAAAACTATCGCGGTAGGGAATGTACAGGTAGGATGTCGCGGCGCTATACCACGAGCCGCCTCGCGCCGTGCGCTTGCCGGCTGTGTCGTCGTGATTGCGTTTGTTATTCACATACGGTCTCTCACGATTGTACGGCTGCTCGACGGATTGCGTCCACTCCACCACATTACCCGTCATGTGGTAAATGCCATAACGGTTCGGCCGGAAACGCTGGAGTGAACTTCGCATGCCGAACAGAGGCACAGGTGCGTCGGAATTCTTGCGCCAGTTGTGGAGCAGTGCTTCCTCATCGCTGATGTATCGACTGAGGGAGTAATCGAAATTATCCGGACCGCGAGCCGCCTTCTCCCACATTGCATCGTTCGGAAGCGTGAAGAGCCAACCGAGAAATTTTCGTGTCAGCCATTTGCGGAAGGCGTTCGCTTCATACCACGTCACCCGCGTCACGGGAAGATCCTCCGCACCGAACCGTTCGTAGTCACGATCGGTCGGCGTCAGGAGTGCACTTGCGTGAGAGCCATTCTGGTTTCGCCAACGTTTCCCCATGTCCGTCCAGTTCGCCTCATCGTTGTATCCATCCGAAGCATGAAGGAATGCGCGGAACTCTTCGTTCGTTACCTCGAACGGTGCAATGAAAAATCCGGTCAACCAGACATAGTGCGGCTCGCGTGGGTTTTGCCGATCTCCTAACAAGAATGTTCCACTCGGAATAAACACGAACTCGGGTAACGCTGGCAAAAGCTTGGGTGGAAAGCGTTGCGGAAGTGAGCGAACCGTAACGAGGTAGGAACCGTCTTCGTCCGGACCGCATCGATAGCCCGTTAACGGAACGGGATAGAACAGGGTCCACGACGTACCTTCGCTCCGAACGATGTAATTGCCCGGTGGAAGCCAGAGATGGTTGCGCCCGACCGCCGCTATGCGTACCGTATCGTCGAGCGTGCGTCCTGCTTTGAACACGACCGCGTTCGACTGTGCAAGGTTGCTGACAATCAACTCGCTCTCTCCTCGCTCGAATCGTTCTTGCTCGATACGATCATGGTTCGCCAGCAGTACCACTCCCAACGCGAGAGCGACGGCAGCAATGGCAACAGCAGGAATAACGAGCCGCTTCATGCCTTGCCGTTCGCTTAGATATCTTGACGTTTCAACAGCCGCGCCGCCATGAGGATCGGAACGATAGCCCAAGCCATCAAGCCGAGCACGAGCAACAGCACGCTTACCGTTTGTCCGCCGAGGAAGCGCAAGAGCGCTGCACCGGCCGCCCCAAAGATGGTCACGTTGTCGAGAATGATCAACGTCGCGACGCGCACCATATCCACGGGGTTCCCGAAGACCGAAAGAAAGAGAAACGTGTTGGCTGTTTTCCCCTTCAGCACCATCACACCTCCCAGCGCCAGCAGATCGTAGAACAGCACAAAGAAGAACCAGAGGAAAAGGGCGAAGCCGAATGCTTTCGATTTCCTTCTCTTGATCGTCGAGGACAGCACGGCGATGCTGAGAAACACGAACGACAAGGCTAGCGACAGGAAGACGAACATTGCGTACCGCGACAATCCCTCGCCGCCATTCCCCGCAATCACCACACTACCGGCTGCGGTAAACCCGACGAGCGTCGAGAGCGCAATCGAAAAGAACACCCCGATGAGTTTCCCGATCATCACCTCGTTGCGGGACACCGGTTGAGCAAAGAGAAGTTCGGTCGAGCCTTTATCGCCGGTGAAGCTGAGCGTTCCCATCGTGAACGCAACCAACGGCACAATATACAGCACTAAGTTGAGGAGGCTCGCCGAGGTGCGCGTAAAGCTTTGCATACCCGAAAAGCCCTCCGCCATGATGCCGGCATAGGAAAGGCTCACGACCAAAATGCCAAAAACGATGGCGAAGAGCATCGTCCACTTGTTCCGAATATTGATGAGCAATTCCTGTTTCGCAATAATGGAGATCGCCTCTATGTCCATACGACATCTCCTGCATGGATATTCTGTTGTGCGGCAGCGCGGCAACCCAAGCTAATCGCCGCAGGGTATCGAACATCCATCTTCCTTCGCTGCAGCCGGATGGCGCTCGTGGACAACTCGTGCGCGTTCAGCACTGCCGAACGCAAGCTTTCCCGACCCCATCGGCGTCTCGATGCTCGTCTCGACGATGGACGCGCGCTCATAAGGAATCCACTCTTTCGTCTCATAATCCTTCAAGAAGATCGCGTTGATCTTCATGTCGGTGTGCCGGGAGCGGGACTTCACCATGCAACCAATGTCGTCGAACTTGTACGCCTCGCCGTCGCTGTCGATGATTTCGGCGGCAAAGCGTTCGTCGGAAATCGCCATGCGGCATTGCCCGCAAATATCCTCTGGAAAAATGGCGACCGGCTCATTGTTGGTCGCGCCGCATCCTCCGAGCACCGCGGCAAGGAGAACAGCAACGAGCGTGAGCCGTTTCGTTTCGTGTTCAGTGTTCATCTGCGTCGTCTCCTACATAATGGAGGTACATGTCTTCGATGGAGTTGCTTGCGCGGAACGTCTTGCGCAGTGTTTCGATCGATTCTTCCACCACCATTCTGCCGCCGACGAAGATGCCGACGCGGTCAGCAAGTTGCTCCGCTTCGTGGAGCAGGTGCGTGGAAAAGATGATGGTCTTACCCTCTTCTTTTTGGTTGAGAACACACTCTCGAAATCGCTTCACGCCCGCCGGATCGAGATTCGCTGTCGGTTCGTCGAGCAAGAGGATCGGCGCATCGGGAAGGGCAACGACGGCAAGACCGAGACGTTGGACCATACCGCCGGAGAATTCACTCACGGGTTTATCGGCAAAGCCGTTGAACCGCGCACGAGCCAGGGCTTCGTCGGTTCGCTCCAACGGCAGCTTCCGGAGTTTGCAGTAGAAACGCATCACCTCTCGCGCCGTATGATGTTCGGGAAACACGACACGCTGCGGAAGATAACTGATGAACCCGCGTGTCTCGTTGGGAAAGTGCTGCACATCCAAACGATTGATGAGAACGCGCCCTGACGTCGGCACGTTCAAGCCAACGATGCACCTCATCGTCGTGGTCTTTCCGCTGCCGTTCGGTCCAAGAAACGCGAACACCTCACCTTCCTTGACGGTGAACGACACGTCCTGAACGGCGGTGAACGTTCCAAATTGTTTGACAAGATGTTCTACCTGAATCATAACAGTCTCCTCGCCATGCGATGATAGACGATGCTGAGAGCAACCAACCCGACGATCGGCAACGCGAACCATGCTTGCACACTGCTTCCGCGTTGCGTGCTTCCCCGCTGAACAGCGCTCATCGCGGGAAACGCTGTCACGGTCAACGGCTGCATCAAGGGATACTCATCGGTCTCTTCGTTGATCATAATACTGGGAAAGGCTTTCGCCACGGCCGCTAGTGCTTGCGAAGCGGGACTGTACAAGTACAGGCGGACGTTCGCATTCTGCCCTTCCAAATAGTGAAAGACGTTCTGGACCCTCATCGGTATGTCGCCGATTCCGTCACCGTCGAGGTCGTACCCGTCGTACGTACTCCAATAGTTGCCGCGTCCGTTCAGGCTCCATCGTGTTTCCGTTCTTTTCCCCACGATCGCCAGAGGGCTCAGATTGCCCTGAAAGATGTTTTCGGTAAAAGTGTTGTTCACCGAGTTCTGAAACATTTGAAGTGCGAGGTCGTTCTACGCGATGATGTTACGGCGGAAGAGATTGTTCGTCGATGCTTCAAAGAACAACCCTACGACATTAGCGGTAATGACGTTCGAATCGACGACAAGGCCGTGACAATCCTGGAAGAGAATGCCGAAGGAGGAGATCCCGCGATTGTGAGAAAACACGTTGTGCTTTACCACGATGCCGCGGGAATACATCACCGCCGCGCCCGCGACGTTATCTTGAAAGGTGTTGAGCAGAAACACGTTGGAGTCGGCGTACATGTAGTGCAATCCGTACCGCACCCCGAACACGTTGTTGCGCTCGATCCACGAATGATTCGCGTTTTGGATGTAGAAGCCGTCGCGCGTATCGGTGATGACGTTGCCGATGAAACGATTGAAGAGAGAGTTCCAGACATGAATGCCCGTACCCCGCTGCCCGACCTCTACCTCTTTCCTCCCAACGATCGTGTTGTCGAGCACCGTGTTATAATGAGCATGCAGAAGGTAGATGCCGAACAACACATCGCGCAGCGAGTTCTGCTCGATGCGATTGTGCGATGACTTGACGAGGATACCGGCATCTTCGTTGACGAGCATCGAACCGGAATGCTCCACCACAAAACCATGCACCACACACGAATCCGCCTCGATGGTGATAACGCTTCCCTTCCCTTCCCCTCGAAGAACAGGCGCGTTCTCACCAATCACCACGAGGCGCTTTCTGAGTACAATGTTCCCTTCATAAACTCCTTCACGCACGATGAGGGTGTCGCCGGTGGCTGCCCGATCGAGCACCGCCTGCAACGGTACTGCCTTCCCCTCATCGACAATGATACTGCATGCGGCTGCACCTCCTTCACACACGGCAGGAGCTATCCATGCAGCGAGGATGATAAGCACCAACACGAACGTATGCCGAAGGGTCATTGCCACGTCCTCCACAACAACACCGCGAAGACAATCGAGTGAGCCAACAACAAGAAACCGAGCCGTCGGAAAGCCACGCGACGCGTAAGCTTGTAAGTCCCATACAGCGCGTGCGCCGTCATTGGAACAAACGCAATCACCAGAGAGAGTGTCGAGGTGCGATACCATGCGAGAGCAGCAACAATCATGATCACCGCGAGATGGTACAGCACGTTGAGCTTGGCAAGCGACCACGCATTGCTGCGGCTCAAGCCCGACACTTTTGTCGCCGCCGCGCGCAACTTCATGTGCACGTACACAACACCACACCAAAAGAAGAGCAGGTTGAGCATCCATACGATGACTGCCTGCTCGTCGAGAACGCCCGTGACCACGTACCACGAGCAAAGTGCGCTGAGCGACAAGCCGAACACCGCTACCATGTCACTCGCAACGGTTTTCGGTGATCGGCGCGTGAGAAGAAACTTCAGAACGTATGCCGCGACGCCCGGAATGCCCAAGACAAGCAACAGCCAGTAGCTCTGCATCAACAACGGCACGATGAAGACGACACCGAATGCCCCATACACCACACTCCAGACGACGGCACCACGCAGCTGTTCCCTCGGCAACGGGATCACCATCACGTGTCGCAAGAGCATGTGCATCTGCACGTAGCTCATGAACACCCCCAACGCCGATAGCGCAAGCAACAAAACGTTCCATGTCGGTCCGCCTGCAAGGCCAGCGGCAACAAGCATGGGAACGTACAGTACCGCCCATGCACCGTGTTCTTTCGGGATCATCGCTCTCATCGTTCGCCCTGCCGACTCTTGATCGTCATGCTGTACGCTTCTTGTTCAACCATGCCTTGCGCGATAACCACATCGCTGCAAGAAGCACGAACGGTACGACCGCCATGAAGAACGAGCCTGCCGCCGGAAAACTGTACACCTCGAAGTTCGCCATCGTTTCGTGGCCAAACATCGGCGGCGTGAACGGCGGCACCTTCACCGCAGCGGTCGGATCGAGTTTGTGCCCGTAGAGATACAGCTTGTGATAAAAACTCCAGAGAGAAAACAACCCGAAATAGGTGAAGAGGACGAACACGTACACAAGCTTCGACATCTTCCCCAACACCACCACGCACAGCGCCAAGAGCATCACTCCGCCGATCACGAACGGTATCCACTTGAATTCGGTGAAGTCCTCCTCCTTCAGCGGCTTCATGCCGATGTAATGATTGAGCGCGTTGATTTCTTTCAGGTCGTCGCGGTTCGGCGATTTCCCTCCTTCCAGCTTGTAGGAGTAAATATTCAGCACCAGCCCGTCTGGGAATTGATTGGAGTACAGGGTCATTCTCCATAACGGGAAAAAAACGTGGGCAACAATATCAGCGCAGCCAGCATAATCAGAAAGCGACTGCGCAGATCGATCGGCGTTTCGAAAAACAACGTCGCCTTGTCAATCAGCTTTTGCATCGTGTCTCCTTTCTCCCCCTCCTCCAAGCCTCCCGCAGTGCGAGAGGCTCGGAGGAAGTGATATTCGTACGTCGTGGTTCGTTATTGTTGTGCAAGCGACGTGCCTTGAGTCTTCTTCTTGGATGAGGCAACCGAGCCGGTGCCTTTCACCAACAAGTAGCCTTGCATCTCCTGATGGAGCGCTGAGCAGAAGTTGGTGCAGGAGAAGGGGAAGACCCCCGCCTTGTCGGCAGTGAATTCGATCGTCTTGGTTTCGCCAGGATCGACCACGACGTTGATGTTGTACTCGCTGAGGCCGAAGCTGTGCAGTTCATCTGTCGAGTGTTCGATGTTGGTGAGATAGATCGTCACCTTATCGCCTTTGTTCACTTCGATGGCAGTCGGTTCGAGTGTCGAGCGAACGGCCACCATGTACACCTCGACGTTCTTCCCACTGCGGACGATCTTCGTATCCTTCACATCCCAAATTGCCTTCGGATGTTTGTTCTCTTCTTTCGGATACACCTCGATGGGCTTCAGTTTGTCGGCTTTGATCATCTGTGCATAATGTGGCTCAGGTTCGGTGAACGCATCGTAGAGCAGGCTCATCTTCTCGCCGCTGATATCGATGAGTTGGGACGATTCGGGCTGTGAGGGACCGACGCTGAGATGGCGTCCATGCGAGAGTTTGTTGAGCGCAACAAGATACTCGCCCGTCGGATTCTTCGTGTCCCCCTCGGAAGCCGTTAAGTGGCCGATGTTGTAGGACACGGGAATCTTGTCCACCACCTCCCACGTCCCCAGTTTCCATTTGGCAATCGCACTCTCGACAAACAGCGATGTGTAGGCGTATCCTTTGTCGTCGAACTGGGTGTGCAAAGGCCCGAGCCCGACGTTCACTTCGGCATCCCTCACCGCATCGTAGGTCAGGACAGGGATGCCGTCTTCGACGTATGGGTGAAGCAGCGGCATACTCATCGATCTCATCGGTTTGATCCGTCCTCCTTAAAACTTCACCGGCATGTCGGGCCAGCTTTCGAGAGGGCCAATAGAAGTTCCAATACGGTCCGCGCATGTAGGTGCCAATGATCGTGAAGACAACCACGAGCAAGCAGATTGCCAGGAACACCATATTCTGTCGCTTTCGCTCGGCTGCGAACCACACGCCGACACTCTCGATGCTAGAGCGATCCCGGTAGGGCCACCACGCGGCGAGCAGAAGCAACGCACTCGGCAACAGGATGCCCCCGATCAACGCACCGTTGATGGTCACGGAACCGATGGTGACCGTGGTATCCGTAACGATTTCTTGCAACCAGAGAAAATACCGCGGCGCTTTCGCCGGGTTGGGCGTGACCGAAGGATTTGCCGGAGCCTCCAGCGGCGCGCGGAACACAATCGTCAGTAGCAGCGTCACAACGAAGGTTGCTGCACCGACAATGCCGATGCGACGCGTAAGATGAGGCGACGACGGCACGGTCTCTTTCTCTTCATCCACCATCGTGTTGTGGACGTGCACGGTGGTGCCGTTGGTGATGCCGAGCAGCGAATAGGTTTTCGATTTCACCGGCGGTACACGTTCGGCTCGTTGCTGTAACACTTCGTGGTCAACAGCGGCAAGACCGCCGTCCTTCCGCACACGCCACATGTGCCAGGAGAAGAGGAAGACCACAAGCATCGGCAAGAAGAACACATGAAGGACGTAGAAGCGAAGGAGTGCGTTTTGATCGATCGTGTTGTCGCCGAGCAGGAAGAAACGAATCCCTTCGCCAACCAACGGCGCAGCGCTCGCAATGTTCGTTCCGACAGTAATCGCCCAATACGCCAATTGGTCCCAGGGCAAGAGATAGCCCGTAAACGAGAGCAGCAATGTTGCCACCAAGAGCACCAACCCGATGATCCAGTTCAGCGGCCGATTCGCCCCAACGGCACTTCCGTTCTTGTACGCGCCCGTCAAGAAGACGCGCACCATGTGGAGAAACACGACTGCCACCATAAGATGGGCAGCGATCCGATGCATCCCACGTAACAACCAACCGAACGACACAACGTACTCGATGTCCTTCACTGAGCTGTACGCCCGCTCTACCGACGGTACGTACAGAAACATCAACACCAACCCCGTGATCGTGAGGATCAGAAACAGCATGAAAGCGATCGTGCCCAAATAGAAAGAATAGTTCCACGCGAGACTGGCTTTGGTGATCTTGTTCGGAAACCAATGGAGGAGGAGATTTTTCACAACAGCATCGCCCGCTTCCTTCTCGCTTGCTGGCTTCCACGTCCAGAAAAGTTTGTTGTATGTGCGTTGGGTTGCTTCAGTGATGTTCATCGTCGGATTCCTTATCGCTTCAAACTATAAGACGGAAGTTTTGTTCAACTTCATCCTTCATGTTGACCACCAGCTGCCCATCATCGGGAGCGACTTCCAGTTTGTACCAATGGAGCGGCTTGGGCGCAGGACCAGCGTAGTTGGTCCCGTCGCCATAGAATTTCGAGTCGTGACACGGACAGTGAAATTCGAACGTGACGTTTTTCTTCTCGCCGCCGATCTCCACCTGCTTTGCCTGATTGAGCTTCGTGTACTTGACAGTGCAGCCCAGATGCGTGCACGCGCCCGAGATGGCGTAGAAGGACCTCCCTTCTTTGAAGACATACAGCCGCTTGCCTTCCAAGAACGTCACCCCATCCGCTAACTGCGACGGATGCCCGATTTTGAATTTCATCGATGGCTCGTATAGCACGTTCGGAATGAGCGAACGCAGTGTCTGCCACCCAAATCCCACGAGACCTGCAAGCAGCCCGCCGACACCGATCGTTTGAAGAAACGACCGCCGCCCTTCGACGAGCGTCGGAGTCTTTTCCTCCGACGGTGGTTCACCAAACCATTTCATGATTCATACTCCAAGGATGCTGTTCGGATTGACTGAGCGTGAAGGTTTATATCAGTTCTCTTTCTTCGTAAGAGAACACTTCCATCGTCATCGCATCGGTCGGGCATCGTACAGCACACAGACCGCAGCGGATACATGTCTCGTCGTCCTTCAACATCGCGGACGCCGGTTGAAACGGATCGATCTGATAATGGTCGAGCAGCGCCTTCTTGGTCTGATCATCCACATCCAACTCTTCGAGCGGCACGAGCTTCAGACAATACTCGGGACCAACGTCCACGCAGCGGTTGCACATGATGCACTTCTCTGCATTATAGATGGTTTGAATGTGGCAAGCCAAACAGCGTTCTGCCTGGGTGCGAGCTTGTGCTTCGGTATAACCACGTTCGACCTCCGAAATGCCCGTGCGACGCTGAAGATCGATCGACGGCGGCGCTTGTCGCGGCAGTTGCTCGTACTCTTTCGGACGGGTGAACCGTCGCGTCGGAATCTTTTCGATCGAGAGGTGATAGAAGGTGTGAGGTGCAACACCACGAAGGTACTCATCGATGGAAAGTGCGGCGCGCTTCCCGTTCGCAACTGCGTCGATGATGTTGCGGGGGACCGAACGCCGCATCGCCGCCGGCAAACACCACCGCTGCCGTCGTAGCAAGCGTCTCCGGCTCTACCTTGATCAACTTGTTCGGGGTGAGTTCAATGCCGTCTTCCGGCCGAATGAACGACAGGTCGGTTTGCTGACCAATAGCAAGAATGACCGAGTCGGTCTCGAACAGCTCGCTCACGCTGGGCTTGTACTCAGGATTGAAGCGTCCATTCTCGTCGTAGGTTCGCTTCACACCGATGAACTCGACGGCGTGTACTTTGCCGTCCTTGCCAAGAAAGCGGCGCGGTCCGCGTTGCGGATGGAAGACGATCCCTTCGCGCTTGGCTTCTTCGAACTCCTCGTGCCCTTGTGCTGTGCGCAACACGGGCATCTCCTCGAACGATTCAAGGCTGGCGATGTGTACTTCTTGAGCGCCTGCCAGTATGGCTGGTGGCGCTGCATCGACGGCAGCGTGAATATCGCCGCCTTCACCATCCGGTATTCCTCGCAGAGCTGTGCGTGCAGCATCGAACGCAACAAACCCACCACCGATCACCAACACCTTATCACGACCCTCTTGTCAAGTACTTTTTTGTCCAATGCGGGGGGCTCATGAATGGGCATCCACCGCAAGGGCTGAGAACAAAGGTTTCGGAGATCAAGCTGAGGTGACAGCGTGGAGGTAGTAGATATCGTCCTTGGGGACGATGCGATCGAAGATGTCCTCGTTGTGGGAGATGAGGAGAATAGCTTTCCCCTGTTCCTGTTTTCGTTGCACCATTTGGATCACCTTGCCGGCGCTTTCGAAATCAAGCCCATTCAGCGGCTCATCGAGTATGAGAAGAGTCGTATCGAGGCACATTCCGCGCACGAGATTGAGTCGCTGCTTCTGCCCTCCGCTCAGTTGCTTCACTTTCTTGTCGAGAAAAGACAAAACAGTTGCTTCGCTCATCAAGTCCGAGAGGATGCGATCCAGCGATGGCGCCGGGCGCTTCCGCCAAATCGGGAGACCCGCAAACACGCCTCGCACACTGCTCTCGAGATTGAACGCTTCATCGGCATGCTGAAACACCAAGGTCATCATCTTACCCCACAAGTGCTTACGCCACACGTGAATCGGCGTTCGCTCATCGAGTTCTTGTCCAGCCACACGTGCCCTCATGCGCTGAGGGCGCACCAAGCCGGTGATTGTCTTGACCAACGTTGTCTTGCCCACGCCGCTAGCTGCCTTGAGATAGACAAGGCCACCGTAGGGGACAGCCATCGTGCACGGTTCTCTCCCCTGCGGGTCTCGTGTGATGCGAAGAAGGCGGCCGTGAACGTGTACCTCAGGCTCGATCGTCAAAGCAGCTTCGCGTGATGCGTGCGCAAGCGGACGGAGCTGATCGAGCCAGCGAAGATAGTCTTTCGGCGCAAACGTATGCAGACGGAGTTCACCATCCAGACGCAGTTCCTTGAAAATCATGCGAGGCAAGAGATCGGCGTGATGTTCGTAGATCGTGCCAATCGTCGAATAGTCGTGCGTGATGAGCACAATCGTCATCGGCGCGGTGCGGTAGCGATCGAAGAGCATTTCCAAGAACACATCGCGATACGTATTATCGAGACTTCCTGACGGCTCATCGAACACAAAGAACGAATTCTTCCCCTTCCCGGCTTCGATGATCGCATCCATTTTCTTGAATGCCATAGCGAGCAGCATACGCTGCTTCTCACCTCCACTGGGGCGATACGGCTTCGGATACAGACGAAGGAGAGCAGAAACCTCCTCCTCGAGCGAAGCACTCCACAGGCGGCGGAGAATCTCCGCTTCGTGTGGCGCTGCGGCAAGACTTCCCTCATTCAATTGCTCGTGCAACGTCATCAACGGGTTCAGGTGCGTCGAGGGTTCTTGAAAGACGAAGAAACTCTCTGCCTGGAGTTGCTGCGTTTCAGGAAGCGAACGATACTGCTCGTAGGACATCCCATCGATCGTCACGGTCAATTCCTCGGGATCGAGTATACCGTACAACGCTTTCGCAATGAGCGACTTCCCGATACCCGATTCTCCGAAAAGGATGGTGATCTGTTGCGGGGCGACGGCAAATCCGTCGATCGCCACGAGCGTTCTTTCACCGGACGCGATATGGATGGTACGACCGCGGTGCATCACACTACTCCAATCTCCTGCGAGCAACAAACGCCGATGACATGCGGAACACGCACAGCAGGGTGAAGACGATCGTGAACGCCGTGCTGATCCCTTGCAGATGTTCCAAAAGCAACCTCGGCGCGCTCAGTGGATCGGTCAACACCGTGCTGATAGCGAGAATATCTTGCTTGCTATCCATCGTCGCCAACAATCCACCGAGCGTCGGTGGGAAATTCGCGAGACTCACATCGGTCGAAAGCCCTACCGACACGATGAAATCGACACTGCAGAGCAAGAACACCGATGAGCCGAACAGTTGAATCGCTTTGTGGACGAGATGCGCACGACTATTCCTAAGGAGAATATCGAGATTGATGATTCTGCTCTCTCGCACGCCGCTGACGAGCATGGCGTCGAAGAAATCCAACTTGCGGAAATATCGAATTCGTTCGAGAATCAAGTCGGTGACTTCGAGGAACACAAAGATGCTGATGACCAGCGCGATCGCCATCAATTGTGTTGTTTGGCTACCCACCATCTCTTCGCGAATCAGGAGTGTGAGAACAACGTAACCGAGGAGAATGCCGACAACTTGCGGCACCGAACGAATAAGGTTCAAGAAGAACGTAACGACGAAGTATCCCCAACGCCGACCAGCATGATCGAGAGCATGCAGGGCGAGCGCGCTCGACCATCCGAAGACAAACGCGCAAACCACCACCGCACACCCAATGATCGCCGTGTTCCATGACGCTGACGCAAGACGCAAGAGTGCAGGTCGATTGAGGAAGGCAACATCCCAAAGGCCAAGCACCGTCAACCCGCCGATCCAAACGGCAAGCCAGAGCGTGTCCTTGCGTTGCCAAACTGGTGCCGCCTTCATCGGTCATTCCCTCCCATCGACGCTCGATTCTCCAAGCGGCGAGCTTCGCGTTCCATCATGAGGTCCACCGTCACTTCCGTCCCTTTTACCAAAAGATACATTCCAAAGGCGATCAGGAGCACGACGTCATATTGCCGGTACAGAATGTTCTTCAGCATCTCGTAGCTGAGATGCCCTTGAATGTTCAATGCCATCTCGATGATGACCAATCCCGAAATCAACAACGACGCATGTTCTTTGAGCGCGGGGAGATACTGGTGATGAGCATTCAGATAGATGTGGTGAAAGACGTGTCCCGGAAACCGCTTGCGAAGCCGAACCATCGCCACCAGTGGAATACCGTCGGGTATACGCGCGGCATACGAATGAAAGAGATTCTTCACCAACGCTGTCTCCACATATCCCTTGCGACTCTCGGCGACGAGGAATGTGGTGAACTTGTGGGCGTATGTTATGAGTAAACCGTTGGAAAGCACGCCGAGCACCACCATGAACACGACGGAGTCTGTATCGAATCGCGTCTTGAACGAATAGGCAATCACATACGCAGGGGAAAACAACACCATCGAGAGCAGTCCTTTGGCTATGGCAAGAGCAAGATGCCGTGCCGCCTCGACGACCCGCCGCGCATGCGGCAGGCGAACGTCTCGCACCACTTCCAAGCAGCGTGTAAGGGAGGAAGATTTCTTCTGCTTCATCCGTACGAAGCGATACACGCCGAGCGTTTCGGACGCGTACACGGTTATCGCCATGACCAACACGTAGATAGCGATAAATTGCAGATACATGGCACCAACGCGGAGAAGTTTTACTGAAGTGATGCCTCGTTCCTCGGCGCCGGTCTTATACGCCTCGGTTGTGAACTGCTCGCGCCGCACCTCTGCAATCTTCTGCAGAAGAGAATTGTGACGGGAACGGTGATGAGGGGCGAGCGCGTCAAGCGTCTCTCGGAAGAGGGCACGATCGAGCGGGTCGCCGAAATCGAGGAATGGAAGACGTAACGCTTCCTGCACAGCAGGATCCAGTGCAGTACGCCGAGCGGATTCCTCTTCATGCATCCGTGCGATGAGCACCCCGAAGACAGCACCAACAACGACGATAGCGAGAAGATGCTCGACAACTCTCTTGGTCATCGTGCCGTCTCTCGCTCCACTTCGATCAAGCCGGGCATCGCCTGCACTCGGAGTCGCGTACCGAGAACCGCACCTTCGATTCGTTTCGCCAACAGTTCGCTGCTTTCGCGAAATCCTTCAAGCGGCAGCGTGGTTTCCAATACACACCTCATCCGTTGTGCTGTCGTCTCGATACGCCATTGCGGCGCAGCAACCCGACGCGACGATCTCTCCCCCGACAATGTTTCCCCATAGTACTCGAACAACAGACGCAACTTGGTATTGACCTCCTGCACGCGCTGCACGATTGACGGCAACACACGCGTCATCTCATCCTCAGCACGAGGTCCTTCTCTCACGACACGCCACAGCTTTCCCTCTCCGCCGGCTGTTACGTCCAGCCATCCATACAGCTTTGTTCCAAGGTCTCGGACATAGATCTTTCCTTCGCTCACAAAGATGCGGACGCATCGGCTCCCTCGTGGCAACACCTTCGTCACGCGCTCGGCTGGATCGTGCAGGGTCAAGCCCGCTGCTGTCACCACCTCCACGGTATCGCCCAACGCCACCGCATCACGGATGGTACGAATGGAGCCCGCTTCGCACCTTCTCACCAAAGCTCCGCTGTCGTCCTTTTGCAGGTAGAAAAGTGTGCCGTTGTGGGAAACCTTCATGCACGGTGTGAGGCCATCGCCCAACACATCATCCAAGATAAGGATGCGAAATGGAGTAAACGGTAGGAGAGATGCGCTTTCTTCGGTCGATGCTCGTTGTTGATACTGATTGTAGAGCAGCAGGCGAGAAGGACGTTCGACAATGATAAAATCTGCTGCTCGCGCCTTGCTGAACGGCGCCAAGAGCGTGATCAGGAAGAGCAACCCCACGCGCAGGACCTGCCGGATTGCAACACTGCCAACCAACGCACGGTGTTTCATCGAAGTGTTGCAGGTCATCGTGCAGACTCCTTCCACTTCGCGATGGTCGAGAGTTGCGATGCGACGCCGTACAGATCGATGCTGTTCGGGTCGAACTGTGTGGAGAAGTACGCCAGTGAGGGAAGTGAGAACAGCCACTTCGCCAGTGCCATCTGATGTTCTAACATATCGATTCTGCGCGCGTACTCTTGTTTATCGCCGATCTGACGCGTTGTCATGAATCCGTACACATAGTTCAAGAGTTGGAGGATATCGTCGCGTTCGGCAACATTGACTTCGGGATCGAGACGGAAGAAGTTCTTGTCCGCCGTGAACGATCGTGGGCTGACGGTTTCCTTTCCTGTCGCATCCGCCTGCGTCAGGAGATGAATCGTGTAGGTCTGTAAATCCGGCTCGCGCAAGAATACGTTGTACAGATCGAACAAGAAGTTGCTGCGATAGCCGGGGAAGGCAACCAGAAGCGCATCGTAGTTGCCCGCACGGATTTCTTCGTTCTGAATAACGGTCACCTTCAGCCGCGCGCTGCTGATCCCGGGCGAGTTGAGGATCTCGATCAGTTCGTTGTATTCTTCACGAAAACCGAAGTTGACGCATGCGCTGATCCGCACCGTGTCGGGGAGGACGGAGAGTTGTGGTGCGCCTTCGTCCCTTGTCGGTTCCACCACGTTCTCTTCGATATAGTAGGTGGAGGAAGGGAACACGCTGTAGTTCACATAGTCGAGATAGTTGTTGCGGTTTCCTTTGTAATCGATGATGTTCCGTTGCTGTTCCGTCCCGATCCTGTAGAAACGATCGAGCACGCGCTTCACGTCGATCGCTTTGCGAAGTTCGCGCCGTTGTTCGCGTGCGAGCCGTTGGGTGTTGAAGACCAGAGCGAAGAACGTTGTGCTCACATTGGACTTCGTGAAGAAGTCGGTGGTGTCGCTCAAGACCGGCGAGAGCGCGCCGAACGGCGTATCGAGCAAGACGTTGATGCGATTGTTGCGCAACTCCGTCGTGAACGTGCTGTTATCGATGAACGGCGCCAGCACCACATTCGCAATATGCGCGATGCCGTCGGGTGTCTTCCGATAGTTCGATACGCTCTCTTTCGGTGGCAAAGCGAGATACTCCGCACTGCCGACGGTATAGTTCAACGCATTCATGTCCGACCCGTCGGGCAGAATTTTGAACGACAGCACCTCCTTGATATCGGTGTCCTTCCAAATGCGGTCACCTTTGAAACGGAAGCGAATCACGTTGCCGGCGTCGGGTCCTTCGAAGTCCATGGGATCGAGCGCTTGCGATACGAGGATGTAATCGGGCGAGAGGCTGCCGAGCGCTTGGATGCGTTTGAGCGTGAAGTGCAAGTCCGCTGCGGTAAAGCGATGGTCGCGCGTTCGGTTGATGGTTTTCACCTCGTCGTCCTCCATCTGCACGGCGTAACTGTCGTGCCAGTACTTGTTCGTCTTGAGGCGAATCGATACGACGTTGTTCTCGTCGATCCCCAAGAACTCGCCCAAACCATCTTCGTAGATCACGCCGCTGGGGTTGGCGGAAATGTTGAACAAACCATCGAATTGAATTTCTTCGAGTTTATCCGAGAGAGCGTTGGAACTGGGCAAGTGGGGATCGATCGTCGGCTTTTGATGCGCGATGTACGGAATAACGATGGAGCCCCGCAAATCGGCGCGCGTCAGGAGGTACACGATCACGGCGCCAGCCACCAGCACAATGCCGCCGATGATGTACCATAGCTTCTTGCGTCTCGGCTTTTGCATAGCGCCGGCGGGTTGCCAATCGGGCGTTGTCGGTGCGGTCTGCTGTCCAGTGGTCATGTGTACGTCTCCAGGTTAGTTCTTTCGGATGATCGGCACTTGCGCCATGGTACTGACTTCGAACACCCTGAAGCCGGGGTAGCGGAAGCGCACTTCAAGGATGTTCTTTCCCTCTTTGTCCATCTGCACAGGCGAGATTTGCGACTCATAGTTGTTCTCTGCCGTCGGTGCAGTGATCGTGAACCGTCCCTCGTTTCTTATGGGAGTTTTGTTGATGGTAATGGATTCAAACCATTGCTCGGTGGCTGCCTTGGCGGCAAGCTCTTCGGGAAGTTTAATATTGACTTCGAACACGGGGAACTGCGCCTCGGTAGGGATTTGCAGTTGCACGCGGAAGAGGTACTCGTTCGAGCCACGCGGGTTATTGGTGATCGGTAGAGCGTAGAGCTTGCGGTACTCCTTCGGCTTCACGATCCACTTCGCGACCGTAGGATCGCACTCGTTTAGGATAGCACGAAGTTGTTTGTCGTCGCCCTTATAGTACTTGCCGTGTTCCACGATCGCTCGAGCGCGTTCGACTCCCTTATCGTTGATGTTGCGAGAGAAATCTCGATAGATCGCTCGGATGGACGCGGCAGGGAAATCGTAGAACTTCAACTTGTCGATGTACTCTTGCACATCGCGCCGCTTGCGTTGGACCTCCGCCTCACCGAGCGTGCTGAAGGTGATATCATACACCGGGAGGAAGGCGGAGTCTTTGTACAGGGCGGGGACGTTGTCGATCGCGGCTTCGTGTGCTTTGACGAAGGCGTCGACGCGCTCTCGCGAGGCAAGCTTGACGCGACTGAACAGTTCCGCCTCGAGCGCTTTGACCAGCTTTGCTTTTTGATCAGCCACGGCGGCACCCGTGGGGACAGGCGTGAGGTGAAGCTCCTTCATGGTCGCCTCAGCGGTCCCCCATGCGTTCGCATTGAGATGTTGCACGAAGGTCTGCCCCAACCCGAACATTCTCTCGAGCGCTTCGGCGCGCAGGGTTGCGTTGCGGATGTCGCCATCCAATATCATTGCGCAGGTATATCCACCGTATCGGTCGAACGCCGCCGCGCGCGATTCGGGAACGCGCGCCTTGATGTCGGCAATCTTTCCGAGCACGTCGGCGTAGAAAGCTTCGGACGCCCACGGAGGGCTCACCGCCAGGGCTTTATCGATTTGTCGAAATCGTTCATTCACGGATTGCATCGCGGACGCTTCGAGGTTAAAGCGATCCACAAACTGCGTCATGCTCTTCAGTTCGTTAGGAACGGCAACGCCCAACGCCTCGTAGAGCATCGTCGCGTGGGTGATGGGTGGATCGATGACGATCTTCGACGCATCGCGCTTGCTGCGCAGTTGTTCGTCGAAATAGCCCGGCGCATCACCCATGCGCCGCGTGAACACGTCGCGCGCTTTCTCAAGAAGTGGCGAAGGGTACCGCGACGATTCGCCCAGAAACTCGGCAAACAGCGGCGCAGAGGCAAGAAACTTCGCCGTGTTGCCTTGCGTCTCCCGTTCTTTGCTGAAGACGGTAAGCACCTTCAGATAGTTTTGTTGGAATTGCAGTTCGTTCTCGGTTTGGTTCTTTAACGCGAGGTACTGTTCGTACGCCGTATCGCGCGTGGCGGCGATGTTGGGAGGAAAGACACTTTGCAGCCGATCCAGCTCACTGCGCAGCCCCTGCACATTCGCCAATGTCGTGTTCAGTAACGCGATGCGTTCGGTAAACGGGAAACCTGCAAAATCGAAACTGCGGTCGATCGTGTTATAGGTAGAACGATCGACCATATTGTTCGCAAGCATGCTCTGAAATTGTGCATACTTGTTCTCGAACGTGAGGCGCCACCGCGGCACGTACCGATACTGCATCACCAGTTCGCCGTCGTTGCGCACGGTTTCGATCACCCAGTAGTAGATCGGCACAGACGTGTCCACCGCGTACACGCTCATCGTGTCGCTCCCGGCGGCTTCGTCCGGCACCATCCGCTTCGTCCTCTCCTCTTCCTCGAAGCTTGTGGTCAGATACGTCTCCAACCAACGTTTCGAGGAAAGTTTCAAGACAAGAGAGAATTGATTGCGCTCGGGCCGCGGAAATTTGATGTAGTACTTCTTGTCCTTCTCGAGCATGAAGTACTTCTCATCATCCTTCAGCTCGATATACCCGCGCTCTACAGGAGAAAGTTCCGGCTTGGGAGACAACTCCTTGTACGCAGCGCATCCGGAAAGAACGAACAGCGCACAGCAAACAACGGCATGTCGGTTCATGCAGTGACCTCCACGTTTTCTGTTCACGATAACTCTTCATAATATCTGCAAGTTGCGGGCTCAATTCAAGCGCAACCAAGATGAAATCGCCTTCATTGTCCGCCGCGCATTACGCTCTTTCAACTCTTCTCTTCGTTTCGTACATTGGAACTGTTCGCAAGGCTCACCGGCACCACCGAGCATTTCGTTCTCCACATACCCCCTCGTCAAGACGCTATCTGCATTGTATGAACTCGGGAGAAGTCGTCGTCGGCATCGATATCGGCGGAACGAACACGGAGATCGGCATCGTCGATCACACAGGCTCCTGCCTTGGGCGCGCAACCCTTCAGACGGGCACGTACGATACGCCCGAGGCATTTGTTCATGACCTTCACCTACACATTCATCGATTGCTCGAGCGCTTCTCCTGTGCGGATCAGCTTCGCGGGATCGGCATCGGCGCACCGAACGGTAACTACTATCGGGGAACCATCGAGCACGCGCCGAATCTCCGCTGGCGAGGAATCGTACCGCTGGCGGCAATGCTGCACGAGCGAGTGCACGTGCCGGTCGTGTTGACCAACGACGCGAATGCCGCCGCGATGGGCGAAAAAATATTTGGCGGAGCGCAAGGCATGACCGATTTCATCGTCGTCACGTTGGGCACCGGTGTCGGGAGTGGCTTCTTCGTGCAAGACATGCTCGTGCACGGCAAGAGTGGCTTTGCTGGCGAACTGGGGCATATCATCGTGCGCGAACACGGACGTGAATGCGGCTGCGGTCGCCGCGGCTGCCTCGAGACATACGCATCCGCTGGTGGCATCAAGCGAACAGCGGTCGAGCTGCTGGCAGAGCGAAGCACGGCAAGCACACTGCGTCACTTGGCGTTCGACGCCATGACCGCTGCCGCTATCGCCGAAGCGGCACAAAACGATGACCCGATCGCACGTGAAGCGTTCGAACGCACAGGGAAAATTCTTGGCACCGCTCTCGCCGATGCTGTGGCATACACAAGTCCTGAAGCCATCTTTCTCTTCGGCGGACTGATGAACGCGGGCGAGTTGCTTTTGGAACCGACACAGCGATGGTTCGAACACTCATTGCTGAATGTGTACAAGGGAACCGTACGACTGTTACCATCGTCGCTCCACCACAACACAGGAGTGCTCGGCGCTGCTGCGTTCGTGCACCATCATCTTGCCCTTCGCTAAATTGTTTGCTTCCTTAGAGGGAATCCATGACACTCATGCAGGAATACAAAGCTTCGCTCAAGATGGCAGAGGCAGAGGAACTTCTCGACCTGATCTTCTACAGACCTCTTGCGTTCATCATCGTCAAGATCATCTCCCGCCTCCCCATTACACCCAATCAGATGACCTATGCGGCACTTGTTGCGGGACTCCTTTCCGCAATGCAATTTGCACAGGGAACAGCGAAAGGGTTCCTTTGGGGTGCAATCTGGTACGGCGTCGCAAACGTGCTCGATTGTGGCGACGGAATGTTGGCGCGCCTGCAACGCAGCGGTACGCCTCTGGGCCGTCTTGTTGATGGTGTGGTCGATTGGGTATCGAGCATCGCGATCTTTTACGGGCTGGGCGTCGGCATGTCGGCATTTTTCGGCTCACCTCTGTATTGGCTTCTCGCCATCGGTGCAGGAGTGCTGTCGGGCTATCATGCAATGGTCTTCGATAAGCGCCAACAAGAATACATCACCGCGGTTCGCAACGAAGAGAATTTCTTTCAGCGTGAGTATGCGAAGATCCAGCATCAACTCCATAGCTCACGATCTCCTTTTCGCCGTTTGGTGCTTGCGGTCTATTCATGGTACCTGAAAGTGCAAGAGGAAACCGAGAACACCAAACACACCCCGACAGTGTGTTCGGGAGAAACCTATCGTACCCACCACCGGCACATCATGCGCTGGTGGACGTGGCTCGGGCCGACGACGAACCGTAGCCTGTTGATCATCGCGGGGATACTCTCTCACCCCGATTGGTTTTGCTGGATCGTCATATTTCCGCTCAATGTCTATTTGGTTGGGATGATGGTATGGCAGAGTCGCGCACAACAACGCCTCGATCGAGCCGTACGCGACAGCAGCCGCTCTGCGCCTGTCACCGCATAACCAAACAATGTTGTTTCATTCATCCACCAACAAGGAACGCATCATGGATCAACTTCTTTTGGATAGAAATGAAAATCAGTACGGGCCCGCTCCCGCGTGTTATCGGGTTCTTCAAGAAGCGAATCTTGAACAGCTCAGTCTGTACTCACGTGACTTTGCCAAAGGGAGAAAGAGCGAGCTTTCCCAACGGCTTGCCGAGACATTCGGCATCCCCGAAGAGCGCGTCCTGCTGAGTTATGGCAGCGAAGACATGCTGAAGCAGGTCGTCCACTGCTATCTCCATGAGGGAGAGCGACTGTTGTTGCCTCAACAATCGTGGTGGTACTACAAGAAGATCGCGCAGGAGGTATTCGGAGAACATGTCGAGTATCCGCTGTACGAACGAGGTCATCGTTTCGAATTCGACGTGGAGGAGATCATTGCGCTCTCTCGGAAGCACAAGCCCCATCTCATTCTTATCGCTTCGCCGAACAATCCCACCGGCAGCACCATGGAGCGCGACGATCTCGCTCGGCTCGCCGATGCATGCTCCTCCTCCCTCATCGTTTTGGATCAAGCATATTTCGGTTTCGAAACGTCGGGGAAGGACACATTGAAAGCGTTGCTCGATGCTCATCGCCGGCTGGTGGTCTTACGCACGTTTTCGAAGTACTATGCACTTGCCGGCTTGCGGATCGGATTTGCATTCGTCGGAGCGGACCTCCAGCGCCTGATCGAGTTCAGCGCACGATATCTTGGCTACAATCAACTCTCAGAGAAGATCGCTCTCGCGGCACTTTCGGACACTCAGTACTACGAGCGCATCACGCAGTACATGCGTGAGGACAAGGCGATGTACTTCGGGGAGTTGAATGCGTTGGAAGGGTTCAAAGCGTTCTCCTCGGATGCGAACTTCATGTTCGTACGCTATCCTCTCGAATTGAAGACGACGTTGCAGACAGAGTTGAAGCGAAGGGGAATCCTCGTGAAATTCTTGGACGATCCCGGCGTGACCGATTGCATGAGGATCACGATCGGCACACGCGACCAGAACCAGCGTGTGATTGCGGCATTCAAAGAGATCGTTGCACACTCCACAGCGCACGCCGTAAGGACCACAGCATGACCGGCGTTCTTCTTGCAGCCGGTCTCGCTTCGCGGCTTCGCCCGCTCACCGACTCGCTTCCCAAATCGCTCCTGCAGGTGGGCGGGAAACCGATTCTCCAGCGCACGCTCGAAGCGTTGCATGGTGCCGGCATCGAGCGATGTGTGATCGTCACGGGGTATCTCCACAAAAAGATCGAGAGGTTCGCCAACGCCCTGTGTCTCCCGCTGGAGCTCGCTTTTATCTACAACGCCGCATACGAGCATACGAACAACAACTACTCGCTGTGGCTCACACGGGAAGCGGTCGATGGAGAGGAGATCCTTCTGCTCGATGCTGACATCGTTTTTCATCGAACGATTCTCGATCGTTTGCTGCGTTCGATGCACCGCGATGCGCTCATCATTCGTAAGAGCAACACGTTGGGCAACGAGGAGATCAAATGCGAACTCGACGGCGAGGGAGCCGTGCTGCGCATCGGAAAGTACCTTGATCCGAGCAAGGCGGCGGGAGAATCGCTCGGCATCGAAAAGTTTTCCGCTTCCACCACCCGCCGCCTGTTCGAAGTGCTCGAGCGACGTCATGTGCATAACGAGTTTTATGAGGCATCGTTCCAAGAAATGATCGACAGCGGCGTTCGTCTCTACGCCATCGAGGCGGGCAATCTGCCCTGTATGGAGATCGATACGCCGGACGACTTGGCAGTAGCAGAGGACCTTGCATCCAATCTGCAATGACACGCACGCGCTATTCGTATTCCGCTTCGCTGAAGTCCAACGAGTCGGATGAACCCATCAATACCTACATTATTCGGCCGCTCGCAGGGTTGATCGTTTGGCCCCTCACCTACACGAGCATCACGCCGAATCAGGTGACGATCGCATCACTGTGTGCGGGCTTCTTCGCTGCATATCTCTACGCCCAAGGTACGAACGGCGCAATCACGGCAGCAGGCTTGTTTGTCACGCTCAAGGACGTGCTCGATTCCGCCGACGGCCAATTGGCGCGTGCAACGCAGCGCTACAGCCGGCTCGGCAGGTTTCTCGACTCGCTCGGCGACGTCGCGGTGAATGCATCGCTCTTTGCAGCAATCGGCTTCACCCTCTTCCATACAACCGGCTCCATTGCTCTGCTCCTCCTCAGCGCCCTTGCATTCCTCAGCACGACCATGCGCGTTTCGTACCACGTGTTCTACCATACCGCGTTTCTGCATCTCCAAGACACGTACACCATCAATCGACTCGTCGAGGACATTCGTGAGGAAGATTTGCAGGACAAGAAAACGCTGCACCTCCAACGATTCTTTTTGGTAGTGTATGGATGGCAAGATCGGTTGATTGCGCGGCTGGACGTCTGGTGCCGTGGTGGAGGTGAACTCGGCGATCAGCGCGCCAACATGTGGTTCGGTGATCGAACTGCGTTGCGGCTTTCGGGATGTATGGGGATGGGAACGGAGTTAGGGATGCTGACGCTCTTCTCGTTGCTGCACCGATTGGAGGAGTATCTTGTGGTGAATGTTGTGGGAGGGAATCTCCTTGCTGTCGGCGCGGTGTTGTACCGCAGATTCGCGCTTCGGCGACGCCTCACTCGGATGGAGCGTTCTCCTTCATGAGGTTCTGCACGATAGCGTGATGCTGATCGAGCGGGATGTCGAACTCTTCGCGCAAGCGCTCGGTGGCTGCGGTATCGCTCAGCGCAACGTGCTGCTCCGCTGTGGCCCGGCGCAGTGCCTCGGCGTACGCCTCACGCTTCACCGCCCGTTCCATGATTGCATGGTCATCCTCGGTAATGCCCAACGATGTGCGCACGGCTTTCAGCAGCGCCGTTTCCTCGTCGCCCGGTTTTCCTTCCGCCCACGAGTGTTTGAGAAAACTTCGATAGAGCGTGACGGCATCCTTTCGTAACGCCAAGCGGCGTTCGTTCAAGGCACGCATGCTCGCTTCCTCCTCACGCTTCCATACCAATCCACGATTTGTGCGCTGTGTGAAGACGCGCTTGGCTTCTTCACGCCGGTCGAGATCGGTGAGGATATCCATCTCCAAATCCTGTGCGCGCGTGTTCGCAGGATCGATGGCGTAGATGGTTTCGATTTCCGCGCGCGCTTTGTCGTACTGCCGGTGCCGGCGGAAATCCTCGACCCGCTTGAGGCAGGCGTCGATTTTGGCTTTGCGAATTGCGCGCTTCTCCTGCTCCTCCCGCTCCTTGACGGCAAACTCCGCCAACTCCTTTTGCAGTGCCTCGACTTTCCGGAGATGTTCTTCCCGCCATCGTTGCGCGCCTTCCCGCCGCTTCTTCTGTTGCTGCCGCGCCTGATAGATTTCTCCCTCGAGCTGTTTGGCTTCTTCGTTGTCCGGTGCGATCAGGTAGATTTTCGTCACCTCTTTGACGGCCTCTTCGAACTTCTGTTCGGCGAGGAATTTGCGAGCCGACTCGAAGTACATGCGCATTTTCTTCTGTTGCGCCAAGCGTCTGCCTTCGGCGATTGCTTGTCGCACCGCTTCCTGATGGTTGCGCGTGTGCTCTTCCTCTTCACGCTTGAGACGTTCCAGCTCGGCTTGTCGAAGGCGTTCCGCCTCTTCTTCCTTCCTCTTCTTTTCTTCGATGAGCCGTCGCGCTTCCTCTTCACGCCGGCGCGCCTCCTCTTCGGCTTTCCGTTTCGCCTCAAGCTCGATGCGGAGTTGTTCTGCGGCAAGAAGTTTCCGTTGCTCCTCTTCCAACCGCAAGCGCTCTTCCTCCAACTTCCGCTCGTATTCCAACTGCATGCGAAGTTGTTCCGCTTCTTCTGCGCGGCGCTGTTCTTCGAGTGCTTGTCGGCGCGCTGCCTCTTCCTGTTCGCGGCGGCGGCGTTCTTCTTCGAATCGAGCTTGCAGTTCCTCGGCCATACGGAGTTGCTCGGCTTCCAAGCGGATCTGTTCGCTGCGAGCGGCATCACCTTCGGTTCCTGCGACCGTTTCCTCGGCTGTGGCGGTGGGTTGCGCTTGCATTCCCTCCAATTCGCGCGCAGCCGCTTGCGCTTTCTGGGCGAGCATTTTCAGCTCTTGTTCCAATCGCTTCCGTTCTGCTTCTTCGGCTTTGCGCCGCGCCTCGAATTCTTCTTGAATCCTTCTTCGTTCCTCCTCCAATCGCCGGTGCTGCTCATCCATACGCGCGCGCAATTCCTCTTCGATGCGTTTGCGTTCAGCTTCCAAACGCGCTTGCGCCTCTGCCTCGATCCGTCGACGCTCTTCCTCTAACTGCCGGCGCGCCTCTTCGGCGATGCGCCGACGTGCCTGTTCCTCCTCCTCCCGCAACTGACGCTCTGCTTGCAGACGCCGCTCCTCCTCTTCGCGCTTCATCTGCTGTTCGGCTCGAATGCGCGCCTGCTTTTCCTCTTCGTAGCGGCGCCGTTCCTCTTCCAACTTCCGCGTCGCCTCCTCCAACTTGCGCCGAATTTCTTCTTCCGCCCGGCGATGCTCTTCCTCGATCTGGCGGCAGCGCGCCTCCTCTTCCTCTCGTCTGCGCACTTCCTCCTCAGCCCGACGGCGAGCTTCTTCTTCCTCGCGCCGACGACGCTCCTCTTCCGCCTTGAGCGCCGCTTCGATAATCTCTCGCTGGCGAGCCAACTCCTCTTCTTGCTTGCGGCGCGTCTCTTCGGCAAGGCGAAGCTTCTCCTCCTCTTCCGCACGACGGATCGCCTCTCGTTCAATCTGGAGAACCTCGGCGAACAAATCCTGCTCGATCGTCACAAGCTGTTCGTCGGTGCGCTCTAATTGCGACGTCGTTCGTATTTCCATCTCCCGCATCGGTTCACTCACGACCGACGGAGGTACTTCGAGGGATGGCGCGATCGGCTCTTCCACAGCAGCACGCGTTGGTTGGGACGGTCGTGCAGCGGCACTTGTCGGGGTTGATACAGGTGGAGGAGAGGCAGGAGCAGATGTGGTCTGCTCGCCCCGCTTTTTTCGCAGCGCCAAGTCGACGCGCTCGTGATAAGCAAGGGCATAGGGATTCTGTGGATCTGCCTCCATCGCCTGCTCGACGAGCTTCTGCGCGCCTTCGTAGTCGCCGATCTTGTACAGCTTATCGGCTAACTTCAGGAATTCACCGCTCTTCCTGCGTCGTTCTTGCGCATCCGATGTTATGGCCATGGGGGGATTTCATCCCAATGAAAAAAACTGTCTCGCCGTTTCGTGACCTGACTGAAACCGCGCAAAAATATATCCATTGCCACGTTGAATGTCAACGAAATCCGCCGTGCCTATGACGAAGTGCACACATTGGTGCAGAGCGTGCTGGACGCACAGCGAGGGTACGCGATGCTACTTAAGACGATCCAGAGGAATGTCGAGAACCGGGTACTCACGCCATGCGTGAAAATCGAAATGCCACCATTCATGAGGATTGACCGAAAAACCTTCCGCCTCCATCGCTGCCCGCAACATATCTCGTAGCCGGCGTTGCTGTGCGGTGCCGCCCCGATAGGAGGCGCTTGCCCGATCGGTAAATTCGTCGTACGCACTGGGCATGCTCACTTCCTTTCCCGTCGTCAGATCATATAA
The DNA here is from genome assembly GCA_040290295.1 of Ignavibacteria bacterium. GTDB lineage: Bacteria > Bacteroidota > Ignavibacteria > UBA10030 > UBA6906 > CAADGV01. The sequence goes on along the minus strand of PSMW01000024.1, from coordinate 1,154 downwards.
CGAAAGATCGACGGCGCATCCCCGATTGTGCTTCGAGCCTTCCTTGGGATTGGCGACAAACTTCCTCTGTGCAGGCGGTGTCTCGTCCCAAAACTGCTTTGTCACCGACCACGGACGATACGCATCGAAAACCAGAATGCCATAGCCCAAACGTTTCAGCCTCGCATGCGCTCGTACCAATGCCTCGGCAGCCGGGCGCTGCAGAAAGGCATGTGCATGCGTGTACATCGCTCGTCGCATAAAGTTGTTGGATGTTGCGTACCGAATGTCCAACTTGATCGACGAGTCCAACTGCACGATCTCGACCAGATCGGTCTTGGGGTGCACTTCCGGCTGCGCAACGGCATGCAGGAGTGTTTGCGGATACGAGAGAACAAAGAGGAGCAGGACAACGATCATAGACTTTGGCGTGAACGGTAGAACGTCACCGAATGTTCGATCCGAAGATTGTTTTTCGACCACTCGTCATAACATTCTAGCCACGGTAAGCGACGAATAACACTGTCATGTTCCGGATTAGCGTACGCCAGGCGAAGTGGGCGCGGTTTGGCTTGTAAGCTCTCTTCGATTCTCCCCATCACCGCCGAGAGTGTATCGGCACCGAAAGGATTGAACAACGTGACAACCGTCCCACGAGAGTAATCACACTGTTGGGCATTGACGTTGTAAACCCTGATCGGCGATTTCCGCCCACGCATCCGTTGTGCGTTCCTTTCAGCGATTCGACAAAACTCAGGAACAATCTCCACACCGACCACCTCCCGCACGATGGAACGCGCAGCGCAGCACAACACTCTCCCTTTGCCCGAGCCGACGTCGATGAACACATCATCCGGCCGCAATCTCAGATGGTCAAGAATGCGGTTGATCGTTGCATAGCGCATCGTTGCGTAATGTGATGCGTCTCCAACACCGGTTTCCACGATCCCATGTGTGGAGATGCCGAGGCGGAGTTCCCAAAAGAGATTATGGAAGCGTGCAACAAGTGGATTCACACTCATGACTCCCTTCGTGTACCGCTCGGGTGAATCATGCGATGATCGTTTTTCAAATGTTTCAATTCCACTCTGGTTCGATTCAAACCTGCGCTGGGCGCACTTGTCAAGGGTCAGTTAATTCCCCAGATTGAGGGTCAGGGTATTCCCCACCCGGAA
>PSMW01000023.1:31166-48357 GCA_040290295.1 Ignavibacteria bacterium | reverse complement strand
CAGAAGGTGGGGAGTTGTGCAGGTGGTTGTTTCGTTGCCCAGATGTTTTTGTGCTTTGCCGCCTTGGAGATTGTTTCTGCATAGGGCGAGGCTGTAGGTTATTGCGTGTACAGAAATTGCCGCAGCTTTTGCAATTTCTTTTTTCCGATACCTTTCACGTTCACCAGCTCGTCGACCGACGTGAAGGCGCCGCGTTGTTTTCGGTAGGCGAGAATGCGTTCGGCAAAGGCGGGTCCGATGCCGGGCAAGCTCATCAGGTGTTGTTTGGTAGCCGTGTTCAAGTTGATCGGTGCGGGTGATACACTGTTGTTCTTGAGCGGGCGCTGATGCTTTTTCGTTCCTACTGCTGGCGAGGGCTTTTGGGTTGCGTTGCGGGCGAGCGCAGCATAGATGCTGTCGGTGCGGGAGTAGTCGAACACACGCACGACTGACGATCGGGACGGCTCACGATGCAGCCAGCGAATACCCAAGCCCACAAGAAATGTTGCCGAGAGCGTAAGGATAGCTACCGCCTCCTTGCGGGTAAATCCCCACTTCTGTTGAAGGGTGCCGAGCAAGCTCATAACGTCAGGAGTTCGACGAGGACGCTGCGACCTACACCGAGTGTGACCTGATTCCCCCGATACGACCGCCGCACGCGGGCACAAAGGGGACCGCGTGCATGAGAAAGCTTTAGGACAGGGTAGTTATGTGGAGAACACTTTCCTCATCCGCGCAAAGAAGCTCTTGTCCGAATGGGCGGACTTGTCTCCTTCTTTGGGATTGACGTTCTCACACTCTGCGAGTTGGCGTAACAGTGCACGTTCTTCGGTGTTGAGTTTGGTGGGCACCCACACATTCACGCGCACGAGTTGATCGCCGCGACCGTAGCTGTTGAGATGCGGGATGCCCTTCTCACGCATCCGAAGGATTCTCCCCGATTGTGTTCCGGGTTCGATTTTCAACTTTGCTCGACCTGTCAGCGTCGGCACTTCCACCTCTGCGCCCAATGCTGCTTCCGGGAAGCTGATGAGCAGATCGAGAATAACGTCGTCATTGTTACGCGTGAACACGTCGTGCGGTTCCACTTCGATCAGGACGATGACATCGCCGGGGGGGCCGCCACGAATGCCCGCGTTTCCCTCACCGCGTAGGGTAATGTAATTCCCATCGCTCACGCCTGCAGGGATTGCCACTTTGATCGTGGACTCGCCTTGGATGCGTCCCTCACCCCGACACGTCGGACACGGATCTTTGATGATGCGTCCTTCGCCACCACAGTTATGACATGTTGAAATGTTCACGAACTGACCGAACACCGAACGCGAGACTTGACGAATCTCGCCGGTGCCGCTGCACACCGGACAGGTGATGTGCGAGCTTGAGGACTTGGCACCGCTGCCTCGGCAGGTATCGCACACCAGCATCTTCTTGATCTTGATCCTCTTCTCCACACCGCTTGCCACTTCCTCCAGCGTCAGCTTCAGGCGCACCTTCAAGTCGGAGCCGGGTTGACCTGTTTGCGTTGTGCGCTGACGTTGGCGTGTGCTGCCGGTGGCGCGTCCGAACACCTCGTCGAAGACGGAACTCCCGAAGGCTCCTCCGCCGAAGATATCGCTGAAGGTGCTGAAGATATCCTCGACGTTGGTGAACGGACGGAAGTCGGTGCCGCGCATCCCGTCGTGGCCAAATTGGTCGTACCGTCGGCGCTTTTCGGGATCGCTTAAGGCTTCATACGCTTCAGCCGCCTCTTTGAATTTTTCCTCGGCTTGCTTGTCACCCGGATTGCGGTCCGGGTGATACTGCATCGCAAGCTTGCGGTAGGCTTTCTTGATTTCCTCTTGCGAGGCGTTGCGCGGTACGCCGAGGACTTCGTAATAATCTCGCTTAGCCATTTATGCTTTCGGTTCTTCCGTGGAGGTCTCGGCTGACTGCTCGGTGGAGGGTGCTGCCGAGACGATCACCTTGGCATGCCGCAGGACCTTGTCATTGAGTTTATATCCGCGTTCGATCTCTTCGATCACGGTGTAAGGCGGAACGTCTTCCCGCGGCACTTGCAACAATGCGTCGTGGTACTCGACATCGAATGGCTTGCCCACTGAGTTGAACGACGTGAGACCTTGACTCTCGAGTAGCTTAGAGAGTTTTTCATAGATCAATTCGACGCCCTTGTAGAATGCGTCATAGTTCTTGTTCTCTGCTCCTGCTTTCAAAGAGCGAACAAAGTCGTTGAGAATGGGAAGAAGCGAGGCAATCAGCCCCTCGTTGGCGTTGCGAATGACGTTTGCCAGCTCTGCTTCTGTACGGCGCTTGAAGTTCTCGAACTCCGCCGCCTTCCGCAGAAACTGATCCTTGTACGTGTCCGCCAACTTTTGCAGTTCATCGACCTTCTGCTTGAGTTGGTCCAGTCCCGATGGAGCCTCGGGTTCCTCGGGGGCCTGCGTCGCTTCCCCATCGGTCTGTTGTGCTGTCCCGTCTTTCGAGGTCAAATCGTCTGCCATCATGCCTTATACGAATGAGAGAACATTTCGGAGATCGTTTTCGCAACATAATCGACCAGCGGAATGGCGCGCGCATAGTGCATCCTCGTCGGTCCGATCAGACCGATGGTTCCTTGCACCGTCCCGACGGTGTACGTGCCGGTGATGACGCTGTAGTCCTTCAGCTTTTCGTCCTTGTTCTCCTGCCCGATCGTGACGGTTACCCCGTCGGGTTGCGTGCTCTTTTCGAGCACGTGGATGATGATCTCCTCGTTGTTGATGAGTTCGATAATGCTTCGGAAGTTCTTTGGATTCTCGAACTCGGGTTGCTCCACAATCACATCGGTACCCGCAATGTGCAGTCGTTCTGCCTTCCCGGGTGCGAAGAGCTTATCGACCGAATCGATGAACAAGCGTATCAATCCTCTCGACTGCTCATCGGCATCCTTCACCCTGTCGGCAAACGTTTCACGGATTTGATCGAGCGTGAGGCCCGAGAGTCGTTCGTTCAGGAAGCGAGTGATCTGCTCGAGTTCCTCCCGCGGAATCTCGCTTGCCACTTCCATCATCAGCGTTCTCACTAACCCCAGCTTGAGCGAAATGATCACCATGAGCCGCGTGGAGTTGATCTGCACCAACTCCAATTTATCGAAAATGCCGCGACGGAGGTATGGTGAGGTGACCACGCAGAGTTGCTGCGAAATCCGACTGAGGATTTTGGAGGTTTGCTTGAACAACTCCTCTTCTTCTTCCGCGGTTCGGAGGTTCTCTCTGATGCGTTGCTGTTCCTGCTCGGACGGGACTTCCTTTTCCATCAAGCAATCGAGATAGAAACGGTAGCCCAAATCCGTCGGCACGCGTCCTGCGGAGATGTGAGGGTGGTTGATATAGCCCAAATACTCCAAGTCGGACAAGACATTGCGGATGCTAGCCGCACTCAAGCCCAACTCGTCTTCATGTCGTTTTGATATGTAGCGGGAGCCGACCGGCACAGCGGTTTCGATGAAGTCATGCACCACGTACCGCAGCACCGTCCGCTCACGTTCGTTCAGCTCTGCCATTTTTTCTCTCGATCCCTACCTAAGAATGCAACGAAATAATAACGATTCTATGGGCATTTGTCAAGGTAACGTTTTTGTGTGCTCGAACATGCCTTTGGTGCCTCCACAAAGAGAAAACGCTCCTGTGAGCAGGAGCGTTCGTTGCTATTCGACGAAGTGAGCTTACTATTTTTATCTTCACCACAACATCAGTCGTCGTTTTGTATGCCCTGCTCGCGTTGTAGGCTCGTGCCCGAAGTGTGTGATAAGATTGGGACGGAAGACCCGACACGTCCCATGCTACGTGCCAGGGAGATGCAGTACTCGTTCCAATAAGTTCACCATCGACGTAGAACTCGATGGCAGTCGGAACGATGCTCTTGAGGTTCACAGTAATGTTGACTGTTCCTTCGACGAGCGACTGTGGGGCCGGCTGGACGATAGCAAATTCAGACGAGCTTGGCGGGTCTTGCTCGTTGGTTGCATGATTGCAGGCAAGGATCGTCAGCATACTCATCATGAGCACAGCGAAAGAACGAATGGCGCGCTTCATCGCAACCTCCTTTTTTTGACGACACAGTGTTCCATGATGTTCCTACCACCGCAAGCAGTTTGGCATCGACACGAACAACATTTTTCGCTGAAAGCTCTTGGGCTTCTTGCCGCTGATCTCTCAGCTTTTCCTCCGCTTGGAAGGGATTACCAACGCACAACAAATTTGTCTTACGAGATACGCGTCCTCAAATCGAGCTTGCGTGGAAGTGAGAAGCTCGAATTTTTCCCTCGGCAAGGGTGGAGACGACTTGCGGACGCGTTGCATGTTTTGTATCTTGAAGCCGAGCAGATTGGGGCTGTAGCTCAGCTGGGAGAGCGCCTCGTTCGCAACGAGGAGGTCGTCGGTTCGATCCCGATCAGCTCCACAGATAAGAGGTCAAGTCCTGCGCAACTGTACGTAGCCCAACCCCGCCAGGTCCGGAAGGAAGCAACGGTCAGTTACCGAACGTGTGACGCAGGGAAGCTTGACCTCTTTTTTGTGTTCATTGCCCTCCAGTCGGCCTTTTCCTTCCACACACATCTTCCGTCAAAGCAAAGCTGTCTCTTTGACCTGATAAAGCCTCTTCCGTTCGGTCGAGCGAGTTGGTTGCATAGCGATAGGTTTTTTGCTAACTTAATCACGAGCAATTCATGAAATGATTGAAGCAGTACATGAGTGCGACAGATATGCTGAAGGCATGTCTGTTGGCTGATACGGTAAACGATGGAGGTAAAATTGTACCTAACGAATGTTTCCTCTCACCTGCTGATCGGCGGCTTGCCGATTGCGGCTGAAGAGTTTGCCTGCGTCGTTCCGTTCTCTCGTGCACGCATTCAACGGTATTCCATAGAGTCTTTGGAACGAGCAGGGTTGTATGAAGAAGGAAATCTTGATCAACGCGGGCGAAAACGAAACCCGCATTGCGATTACTGAGGACGGCCGCCTCGCTGAACTGTTTGTCGAAACGGCAAACAAGGGGAAAATGGTCGGGGACATCTACCTGGGCAAAGTGGCGAAAGTGATGCCCGGTATCAAGGCAGCATTCATCGATTTGGGGTTGCATCAGGATGGGTTCCTACACTTCTCGGATATAGGGCACAGTCTGGAAGAATACACCGCAATGATCGGCGATGAGGAGGAAGAAGAGGAGGAAAAAGCTGCCGTCGCCGAAGCCGTTGCGGCAGAAGGTGGAAGCATGCAGAGCATCGAGGCGGTTGGTGCCAGTGCCCCCGGCGAAGCACCACAGCGGCGGGGTCGTGAGAACGGACGACCGCAGCGCAGAGAGATCAATCTCACCAAAGGTCAGGACATCATCGTCCAAGTGATCAAAGAGCCGGTCGGCAAGAAGGGTGTGCGAGTAACATCCGAGGTTTCGCTTGCCGGCAGGTTTCTCGTCCTTTTTCCTTTCGACGGCAAGATCGGCATCTCCAAAAAAATCTCCAGCTTCAAAGAGAAGCGCCGCCTGCGAAAGATCGCGCAAAGCATCTTGCCCGAGGGCTTTGGCGTCATCATTCGCACCGTTGCCGAAGGGCAAAGCGACGAAGCGCTCAGGAAAGATTTGGAAGATCTGATCGCAAAGTGGCGTCAGATCGAAGCGCAAGTGAAAACCGAGAAGCCTCCCGCACTCCTCTACAAGGATCTCGCAACCACCTCTGGCGTCATTCGTGATCTTTTCTCGAACGATGTGTCGCGTGTGGTTGTCGATTCGAAAAAGTTGTACAAGGAAATCTGCGCGTACATCAAGTACAACTCGCCGGAGATGTTGGACAAGATCGAGTTGCACAAGGACCGCCAGCCGATCTTCGACGTGTATGGGATCGAGAAGGAAATCGAAACCACCCTCAGTCGGAAGGTGTGGCTCAAGAGTGGCGGCTACATCATCATTGAACCGACCGAGGCGATGGTGGTGATCGACGTGAACAGCGGCCGCTACGCTGCGAAGAAGGAGCAAGAGTTGAATTCGCTCCGCACCGATTTGGAAGCTGCGCGAGAAATCGCACGTCAACTTCGCTTGCGCGACATCGGCGGCATCATCGTCTGCGACTTCATCGATCTGGAAGACGAAAAGAACAAGCGAAAAGTGTATGAAGAATTGAAGAAGGAGTTCCGTAAGGACCGTGCAAAAGTCACCGTCCTGCCGATGACGGAATTCGGTCTCGTCCAGATTACGCGTCAGCGCATTCGTCAGAGCATTGTTCACAGCTTCACGGAAGCCTGTCCAGCCTGCGGCGGCACCGGCATCGTGCAATCACGCACCACAACACTCAATCAGCTCGAGCGATGGATTCGGCGCTTCAAGGCTGAATCGAAAGAGTTTCGTCTGATCCTGCGCGTCAACCCCTCCATCGCTTCCGTCTTACGGGAGGGACGCATCAGCAGGCTCACGAAGTTGATGTTCAAGTTCCGTGTCCACGTAAAGCTGGAAACCGACCCGACCATTCCGCCGGGCGACTTCCACTTTCTCTCGGTGAAACAGGGGAAGGACATCACCGATCAGTTCAAGTAGCGCGCACGGCATGGGCTTGAAACGAACGGCGTTTTACGATCGTCATCGCGCACTCGGTGCGAAGATGGTGGAGTTTGCAGGCTTCGAGATGCCCGTGCAGTATCCGACGGGCATCGTCGAAGAACATAAGCGCGTTCGCGCCGCCGTCGGCCTGTTCGACGTCTCTCACATGGGCGAACTGGAAGTGTACGGCCCAGAGGCGTTGGCGTTCGTGCAGAAGGTGACCGTCAATGATGTCGCGAAGCTTACGCCGGGCCGCGTGCAGTATTCGGCAATGTGTTACGACAACGGAGGCATTGTGGACGACGTGCTCGTGTACTGTTTGGAACCGCAACGATACATGCTCGTCATCAATGCAGCAAACATCGAGAAGGACGTTGCGTGGCTGAACAAGCATCGTTCAGGGAACGTTACGCTCGACAATCGCAGCGACGCAATGTCCTTGCTCGCCGTGCAGGGCCCGCACTCGCGCTTCGTGTTGCAGAAGCTCACCTCGCTTGATCTTTCGACGCTTCCCTACTATCATTGTACCACAGGAGAGCTTGCCGGAGTATCGATGCTGATCTCCCGCACAGGCTACACGGGAGAGCTTGGCTACGAGTTGTACTTCCCCTCGGATGTCGTCACCGGCAAGAAGGTGTGGGATGCGATCATGGAAGCGGGTAAGGAATTTGCCATCACGCCGGTAGGCTTGGGCGCGCGCGATACACTGCGTCTCGAGATGGGTTTTTGCTTGTACGGAAACGACATCGATCAAACAACACATCCGCTCGAAGCAGGACTCGGATGGATCACGAAACTCGACAAAGGCGAGTTTCTCGGACGCGCAGCGTTGATGAAGGCGAAAGCGGAAGGATTGCGGCGTCGGTTGGTCGGCTTCACACTGTCGGACAAGGCGTTTCCGCGGCATGGGTACAGCATCCATGCAAACGGCAAGAAGATCGGCGACGTTACTTCCGGCACTTTCTCACCCATACTCGAACAGGGGATCGGCATGGGCTACGTCGGTGTTGACTATGCACAAGCGGGAACGGCCCTCGCGGTAAACGTGCGAGGCAAAGAAGTGCCGGCTGTGGTAACGACGCTACCATTCGTCAAGAAATCATAACGGAGAATCGTGGAGAGAACAACGGGGGCGTGCGATGCAGCTTGAGGTATTTTTCACCCCTCATCATGTTGATGAATTGTACTTGAGAGGGAGGAAAGTTGTCGTGATCGATGTGCTGAGGGCGAGCACAACCATCGCAACGGCGCTGTACAACGGCGCAAAAGAATTCATCCCGGTGCCGACGGTCGAGGCGGCAATGAAAATCGTCGGCGATCGTTCGGGGGAGGTGACACTCTTGGGGGGTGAACGCAACGGCAACATGATCGAAGGCTTCCACCTTGGCAACTCTCCGTTGGAATACACGGAGGAACGCGTCAAAGGAAGGTCGATCGTTTTCACATCCACCAACGGTTCACAGGCACTGGCAAAGGCACGGTACGCGAAGGAAGTGCTGGTCTGTGCATTCGTTAATATCTCGGCCGTCGTTAGAGAGTTGCGTGAGGCAAGAGGCGATTTGACGATCCTGTGTTCAGGTCGTGAAGGCGATTTCTCGATGGAAGATGCCGTTTGTGCCGGTATGGTGCTGGCAAAACTTCTCGACACGAACACGGAAAGCATTACCTACGGCGATGCCGGCGCGGCGTCGCTGCTGCTGTACAAGAGTCAGAAGCGATCGCTCGTCGGCATGCTTGCCAAGTCTGAGCACGGCACGTATCTCAAGGAAATCGGCTACGGAAACGACGTGAAATTCTGTGCCGGCATCGATACCATGCCGGTTGTGCCGGCATTGACGGGCAATGTACTGAAGCTGAAGTCGTCCGAACCGATAACGGTTCCGGCATAGCGTTCAGGATGTCATCGCAGGAGGAAGTATGGCTCACAACCTTCGCGTGCAAAACGAATTGAACAAAGCGCGCTCCACGGCAAAAGCAAAGCCTGCACCGAAATCCCCGGCGCGCAGAACATCGGTTGCAGCATTGCTGCTGATGGCGCTGGCGCTGTTGGTGTTCCTCGCCCTCGTTTCGTACGACCCCGCCGACGAGGCGAACGCCGATGTGCGCTTCACCGACCTGTACAAAGTGTTTACCGGCGATCCCATCATCAAGGCGAAAGCCGATACCGCGCACAATTTGCTCGGCCTCATCGGGTCGATGCTCTCCGAGTTTCTCATCAAATCCACGGTCGGCTACAGCATTCTCGCGCTGCCGTTTCTCTTGATGGTGTACGGCTGGGCGATACTCCGACGCAAGCCGCTTCGTCGCGTCTTTACGATCACCAATTACACCATCGTGTATGCCGTGTTGATCGCGACCGCCTTCGGGATGGTTCGGATGCTTTCGCAGGGAGACTTGATCGGCATGGAGTGGAGCGGTGTCGTGGGTGATGTTCTCTCGCTCGTCCTGTCGCAGCTTCTCGGCAAAACGGGCGGGACGTTGCTCCTGCTGACATCGCTCGCTGCCGTCACAGTGCTTGCAGCTCATCTCGATCTCCATGCGCTTGCCGATCGCATGAGAGAAGTGTTCGGACGCTCGCTGCGCTGGGTGAAGAACGTCGTGCAAGGAGGGGTCGAGCGTGTTCGTGCCTGGAAGAGAGATCATCGAAAGCCGGAGGAGGAAGAGGACGAAGGCGACACCGCCGAATCCTCACGCATTCGCATTGCTGCGGTGAGCGACGAAGAATCGTTTGCCACACGCGATGCCGATGACGAGCAGTCGATGATCGGAGCGCAACGAGAAGCACCCTCCAAGCTTGCCGATGATGCCGGCAAGGAACCGAACACGATGGTGATTCACGGCGATGTGAAGCTTGCGATCGAGAAGAAAACGGCGGAGCCGGAGGTGAACTTCGACGAGCGAAAGGTGGATGCGAACGAGGTTGAGGATATCGATTATGTGTTTCCCTCCGTGGAACTGCTGGATCCGCCGCGTCCAAGTGCGGAGAAGATCGATGAAGAAGAATTGCGCGCCAACGCCGATTTGCTTCGTGCAACGCTGGCTGAATTCGACGTGCAGATCGACAACATCACCGTCACGACCGGACCGGTGGTGACGCTCTACGAGCTTGTGCCGTCGAGCGGCGTGAAGATCAGTCGCATTGTGAGTTTGGAGAACGACATTGCACTGAAACTTGCCGCCAAAGGCATTCGCATCATCGCACCGATACCCGGCAAGTCTGCCGTCGGCGTCGAAATCCCCAACAACAAACCATCGCTTGTCAGCATCCGTAGCGTCATTAACTCCTCAAAGTTCCGCGATACCGATGCAAAACTTCCGTTAGCGTTAGGCAAGACGATCGCAGGAGAAGTCTTTACGGACGATCTCACGAAGATGCCGCACTTGCTCATTGCCGGGTCAACCGGATCGGGCAAGAGTGTAGGCATCAATACTATCCTCGCGAGCTTGCTCTTTCGGATGCACCCGTCGGATCTGAAGGTGGTGATTTTCGATCCGAAGAAGATCGAGTTGACGGCCTATACCAAACTGAAGCATCACTTCCTCGCCGTTTGCCCCGACATCAAAGAAGATATCATCACCAACCCCAAGAATGCCGTCATTGCCTTGAAGAGTGTGGAATTGGAAATGGAGCGGCGCTACGATAAGCTTGCTGCGGCAGGAGTGCGGAACATCGCGGACTACAACGAAAAGCTCAAAGCCGGGAAGCTGAAGAACACGGAGACGATCACGCACCAGCGCATTCCGTATCTCATCGTGGTCATCGACGAGTTGGCGGACTTGATGATGACGGCGGCAGGCGAGGTGGAAGAACCGATTGCGCGGCTGGCACAACTGGCGCGCGCGGTGGGCATTCACTTGGTCGTTGCCACACAGCGACCGTCGGTGGATGTGATCACGGGCGTGATCAAGGCAAACTTCCCGGCGCGCATCGCCTATCAGGTGGCATCACGCATCGACTCCCGCACCATTCTCGACATGAACGGTGCAGAACAATTGCTGGGCAACGGCGACATGCTCTACATGCCCAGCGGCAGCCCGAAGCCGATTCGCTTGCAGAACGCTTTCATTTCGTCGGACGAAGTCGAAGCGCTCGTCGAGCATATTGCGAAACAGCAGGGCTTCAGCAAGCCGTACTTGCTTCCCTCGCCCGAAGAAAAGAAGCGCAACGGCGACGGCGGCGGTACTGGCGAGCGCGACGAATTGTTCGAAGAAGCGGCGCGCATCATCGTGCGCCATCAGCAAGGGTCGGTATCGTTGCTGCAACGACGACTGAAGGTGGGCTACTCGCGTGCTGCTCGGTTGGTTGATGAACTCGAAGCCGCAGGTATCGTCGGACCCTTCGACGGAAGCAAAGCGCGCGAGGTGTTGGTGGAATCGGAAGCAGACTTGGAGGCGTATCTGTGAAGCACCGTGTTTTGTGGATCGTGTTGGCACTCGCATGGTACGGTACTGCACTGAGTGCAGAAACCCCTCAAGAAGTGTTGGAGAAAGTGAAAAGGCGGTACGACGCTATCAACGACGCCGAACTGAAATTTGCTCAGGTCACCAAGTACGAGGTCTCGAAGCTGGAGCAGCGCGTTACGGGGACACTCTTCATCAAGAAGCAGAACAAGTATCGTGTGGAGTATTCCGACCGCATTGTGGTGACCGACGGAAAAACGGTATGGTCGTACAATCCCCATCAGCGACAAGTATTGATCGATCACTTCAAGGTCGATCCCAATGTCGTCACGCCCGAAAAAATCCTCGCCGCCGCACCGAAAGAGTACTACGCCTCGATCGTCGGTACGGAAAACATCGGCTCGGCAACGACTCGTGTGCTCAAGCTCCTGCCGAAGGACTCTCATGCCTTCGTCCGCACCATGAAGCTGTGGGTGGATGAAACGACGTGGCTGATCAAGAAGGTGGAGCTGACCGACGACGACGGCAAGCAAACCATCTATACGGTAGCGGACATCAAAGTGAACACGGGCATTCCCGATTCACACTTCACCTATACCATTCCCGAAGGAGTCGAGGCAATTGACCTGCGGTGATTGTTCCTTGCGTTGTATACATCACCGGTTGTCTGCATCATGACGAAACAATCCCTTCGCTATGCCTTCAGCGCGCTGCTCACCATCGGCCTCTTGTATCTGGCTTTTCGCGGTACCGACCTCGACGCGTTTGTCGCTTCACTGCGACGAGCGAATTACTGGTGGCTGCTCGCGATGTTTGCGCTCTTGGTTGCCAGCCACATCGTCCGAGCGTGGCGATGGCGCTATCTGCTCGAACCGATCAAGCCGCGTATCGGCATGCGAAATCTGATCGCGGGCGTCATGGTGGGCTACATGATGAACAACGTGCTTCCCCGCGCCGGCGAACTTGTTCGCCCCTACACGATCGGTAAACTCGAAGCGCTTCCGAAGAGTGCGGCGTTCGGCACCATCATCGTCGAGCGCATCATCGATACGATCGCCTTCCTTGTGCTGATAGCGATTATGTTGTTGGTGTACGATGGACCCCTGAGGGAGACCTTTCCGTGGATCGACAACGCTAGCCTTGTGCTCACGTGTGCAACGGGGCTGCTCATCAGTGTGGTTGTTCTCATGCTCGTGCGACGCGATTGGACGGACAAGCTTGTCTCGCTCGTGGGTAAGGTGCTGCCACTGCGCCTTGCGTTGGCGACGCGGGATTTGACGCACCACTTTCTCGACGGATTTCTTTTCTTGAAAGAGCCGAAACATTACGCGCTCATCGTCGGACAAAGCATCGCCATCTGGTTTCTCTACATTTGCATGGTGTGGGTTGCCTTCTTCGCATTCGACCTCGCGCTCGATTTCAACGCCGCAATCGTTGTGCAAGCCATCTCCAGCATCGGTGTCGCTATCCCGACGCCCGGTGGCACAGGCTCGTACCACGTGTTTGCGTCCCAGAGTTTGAGTAAATTATTCGGCGTTTCAGAAGCTGTGGCACTCAGCTATGCAACACTCACCCACGGGTTCGGATATCTCGGCATAACGATCATCGGATTGTACTTTTTTGTCAAAGATCATCTCAAGGTTGCTGAAGCAGTAGGAAAAGGATCGGAGCGGTTACCATGAGGGCACACCTCCTGCCAATGTATCGAACCTCAGCGCGTCGGCGTGCTGGCATTATCGGACTGCTCGTCGTCACATTAGCGGGTTCGACCCCGGGTGTTGGGCAAACCGATGATGTTGTTCCACGGGTTGCTCTCGCGGCGGGAATGGGCGTGAACCTCCACAATGCCCAGGACATTGTTGCGCTGATCAACAACAGCGGGGTCGTCTCGCGCCGGGTCGATGAATTCAAGTCGGGCGTGGAGTTTTTCGGTTCCGTCAGCGTTCCGCTCTCCACCGAATGGGTGGTGAAGCTCGAGTATGCTCACTTGATTGCTTCCTACTTGGAAGGCACGTCCTTCGGCAGCGCGGAATTCAGCTACTTCGTTGCCATGCCGACACTCATCGGACAGTACGTGCTCCACAGCGAACGGATGTACAACTTCAAAGTCGGTGTTGGCGGTGGTTATCACTTTGGGGCGTACTCCCAGCGGTATTCGCTGGTGGATGGCAAGTACACCAGCACCGGCGTCGGCACGCTGATCGAACTCGAAGCTAATACCGCATTGGGCGAAAACGTGTTTGCTCATCTCGGAACACAAGTTCGGTGGGATTTTGTCGGCGATTTGAAAAACGCTTCGGGAAATTCTCCCGGCGGAAGCTTTGTCACGTCGTTGCACTTTTTCAGCATCGGTGCTCGACTGGGTGTAGCGGTGTATCTCTAATCGTGCTCATTGTTCCATTACCCTCACTGTTCATTATGGAGGAATCGCATGCGAAACACACTTGTCATCCTATTGATGGTTGCTGCCATGCTTGTGGCGGTTGCGCACGAGCCTGCACTGGCTCAAAAGAGTCCGAAAGCGCAGGGAAACGTGGCGGTCGTTGAGACGTCACTCGGCACGTTCGAAATCCAACTGTATGCATCGGATGCTTCGAAAACGGTTGAGAACTTCGTCAAGCTTGCCGAAAAAAAATTCTTCGACGGTCAACGCTTCCATCGCGTGTCGAAGAACTTTGTCATTCAAGCGGGTGATGACAAGTCGAAGGACGTCAAGAAAAAAGCTGAGTGGGGAACCGGCGGCAAGAGTATTTGGGGAAAAGAATTCGAAGACGAGTTGAATCCGAACACACCTTCGTATCAAGCGGGATACCTTCGCGGTGTTGTTGCCATGGCGAACCGCGGACCAAACACGAACACCAGCCAGTTCTTCATCATGCTGCGTGATAACCCCAATCTCCCGAAAGCCTATACCATTTTCGGGAAGGTAACCAAAGGGATGGAGGTTGTGGAGAAGATCGGTGAGGTAGAGATCGAGCCGGTCATGGGACCGAACGACGGCCGCCCGAAAGTGGATGTTGTGATCAAGAAAGTACGGATCGTCCAAGCGTCTTCGTCGAAGTGATACCGTGGCGAAAGAAGGCACGACGTTCGACGACCTCATCGCGGCGCTCGGTCGTAACGACTTGAAGCCTGTCTATCTCTTCTACGGGGAGGAGGACTTCCTCATCAAAGAGGCAACCGACGCAGTGGTTGAAGCGGCACTCACCCCCGAGGAACGCGGCTTCAATCTCGATCGCATGTACGGCAGCGAAGCCGATCCTCGCGACGTGATTGCTCATGCCTCCTCGTTTCCGATGATGGCGGAGCGGCGCGTGGTCATCGTTCGCGAGGCAGACAAACTCGCGCAGCCCGATTTGTTAGCCCACTACATTGAAGAGCCTTCCCCAACAACGTGCCTGGTTCTCACCGCATTCAAACCCGATTTCCGCCGCAAGCCCTTTGTCACTGCGAAGAAACACGCCTTCGTTCTTGAATGCAAGCCGTTGTACGAACGTCAGATTCCGGCTTGGATTACGCGACGAGTGAAGCAATCCCAACGCACGATCGAGCCTGAGGCGGCGTCGCTTCTTGCGGCATACGCCGGCACGTCGCTGCGCGAGCTTGCCAGCGAGTTGGAAAAAGTCTTTCTCTCCATCGGTGAGAAGAAGCTCATTACACCCGACGATGTCATGGCTGTGGTCGGCATCTCACGCGAGTTCAGTGTGTTCGAGCTGCAATGGGCGATCGGCATGAAGGATGTCCGCAAAGCGCAGGAGGTACTCCTGCACATGATGGAGCAAGGCGGGGAACCCGTGATGATGGTTGCCGTGCTGACAAAATTCTTTCAAGCATTGTGGAAATTGTTGGATGTGCGGCGGAGAGGCGTGCAAGGCAAACAACAGTTCATTCAGGCAGGCGTATTCGGGTTCGAAGAAAAGTACAGTCACGCGGCGAGCCGCTTCACATTACAGGAGGTTGAAGACGCATTTCTTGCTCTTGCTGATGCGGACGAAAAGCTCAAAACGTCCGGCGGCGACCCTCACATGCTTTTGCAGACGTTGATTGTTCACATCGCGGGTTCTCGTTCCCCATCGTTTGCCTAAGCAGATCGCAACCGCGCAATGGTGGAGCAACTTCTTTTCGGCATGGTGGGTGCAACCGTCATCGCCGTCGTTTCGCGCAGCGCCCGCTTTCTTTCAGCGAGTGGCGCCGTTGCACAATGGCTCCTCGGCACTGTTCTCCTCGGCATCGGGGGATGGCAGTGGACGGTTCCCATGCTTGCTTTCTTTCTTTCTTCCAGCATCGTTTCTCGCATGTGGAAAGAGCGCCGCGCGGGGGTGGAAACATTCTTCGAGAAGACTTCACTTCGCGATGCAGGACAAGTGTTCGCCAATGGCGGTGTTGCCGGAATCGTGACACTCGTATGGGGCATGACGCGCAACGACGCACTCTATTGTTTCTTCGCGGGAGCTGTTGCTGCCGCCGCTGCCGACACCTGGGCGACCGAGCTTGGAACGCTTTCTCGCTCTTCACCGATCCTTCTTACCACATTCAGACGTGTCGAGCGTGGACGATCGGGCGCTGTTTCGTTCGCAGGCTTGTTGGCAGCCGTCGTCGGCGGACTCGTCGTTGCACTCTCCGCGCTCCCGTGGGCCGTCTCGAACACCGTCGCGTTCGTCGCTGCTGTCACGGCCGGCGGCATCCTCGGTTCGCTCGCAGACTCGTTGATGGGCGCTGTAGCTCAAGCGCAATTTCGATGTACCGTCTGTTCGCGCATTACGGAGTTGGAGTCGCACTGCAATCAACAGGCACTGCATCTTCACGGTGCCAGATTCCTGCGGAACGATCAGGTCAATCTTTTCTGCACGATTGCCGGCGGGACTTCTGCCTACCTCTTTTTTCAGTTTTAAACTTCGACACTTCCATCCTCTTTTTTCCACAAGAACGAAAATATAGCTTGACTTCCGCCAGCGGTTCGTGTAAATTAAGGCAACTCTTGCAGGCATTTGATACGCCACTTTAAATGGGGGTGATACCTGATGAAATGACGAAAACCGGCAAAGTCATATTTGCTTTGGTTTTTTGGGTCCTCCTTTCAAACGCTTCGCCTCTCTGGGGCGCCCCGTCCATATCGCTTGCAGACGAGCAGTTAGCTTACCAACGCATTGTCGCTCTTCTCGAAGCCAAGCAGTATCACCTCGCTCTGCAATCAGCCGAAGCGTTCCTCCAAGACTTTCCGACAAGCCCTCAGCGAGCCGAAGTGTTCTACATATCCGCCGAGTGCCTTCACGCGCTCGGACGCGTAACGCATGCGCAGCGCCGTTACACAGCATTTCTTTCCCGCTTTCCCAACAGTTCACGCACGTCGCATGTGCTTTTTCGGTTGGGTGAAATAGCGTATCAGCAAGGCGAGCTCGCTACGGCGGCGTCGCACTTCAAGTCGTTGTTGAACGACTACCCTGAGAGTCTGCTTGCGGGCGAAGCCGCGTACTGGTTGGCAGAGGCGAAGCTGAATCTGCATGAACCGAAAGAAGCGGTCAAGTTCTTCGAGCTGTGCTATCAATTCTATCCTTCAAGTCGCTTTGTCCCTCTGGCGATGTATAGTGCGGGATGGCTTCGACGCAACGCAGGCAACGTTGAGCGGGCGCTTGAGATTTTCGAACAGCTTGTTGGACGCTTCCCGGAGAGTGAGCTGGTGCCTGCCACGCAGGTGCGTATCGGCGAATGCCTGTTTCGCCTGAAAGAGTATGCACGTGCGATTGCCTACCTTGAACAGGTTCGGTTAGGATTGAACGACGAGTCGGAGCGCGCTGAATGCCTGTATCTCCTTGGCGAGTCCTATTACCGTACGCAGGACTACCTGAACGCATTGCTGACGTTGGGAGAGTTTCTCGAACAGCATGCGACACACACGCTTGCTCGCGAGGCGCGCTACACACTTGCCTGGACCTATTTGCAAGAACGAAATTATGAGAAGGCGGAAAGTCTTTTCACCACGCTCCAAGGCGGCAAGGACGCAATCGCGCAGAGTGCAGAGTTTCAGGCGGGTGTGGCGCAGAAGTTGGCGGGGAAACTGGAGCAGGCACTCATCACGTTCACCACGTGTAGTCAACGGCAAGATGAATATGCCGACAATGCATTGTACGAATTGGGATCGCTGCATTACCTCGCAAAGCGTTATGGCGAGGCACGTGAGTCCTTCACGACGATCGTCGAACGATATCCAACGAGCGATGTGCTCGCGGCAGCCTATCGGATGGTCGGG
>PSMW01000023.1:0-31141 GCA_040290295.1 Ignavibacteria bacterium | reverse complement strand
CGTACCATGAGGCGCTTGATGCTTTCCGCCGTGCACAAGCCGTTGCCGGTGCACCGGTAGGTGTCGTCACCGACGCGCAGTATCAGGAAGCATGGACGTTGTTGAAGCTGCAGTGCTACGCTGAGTCGGCTGAGGCGTTTGCTCGCTTCGCCGAGCAACGACCGAAAGATCCCCGCGTCGACCAAGCGCACTACTGGAGGGCAGAGGCACTCTTTCTTGCCGAAGAATACGAGCGCTCCGCCGAGGCGTTTGCCGCGTTCCTCCAAACGTACCCCGAGAGCGCCCGTCGAGCGAACGCATTGTATGGACTGGGATGGAGTAAGTGGAAGGTGCATGACTATGCCGGCGCGGCAAGCGTGTTTCAACGCGTGCCTTTAGGACAAGTGCTCGACAAGACGATGGAGTTGGATGTGAATGTCCATTTGGGAGAATCATTTTTTGCATTGGAGAATTTTCCAGCCGCCGCCCGAGCGTACCGCGCTGCACTTCGGCTAGCTTCAGAGCAACGCGCTGCCGAGTATTGTCTCTACCGTCTCGCTCAATGTGCGCAGCAGACGGAAACGCCGTCGGAAGCGCTCGCACAGTATTTGGACTTCCTTGCGGAGTTCCCCTATTCCGACTATGCCGACGACGCGATGTTCGATATCGGTACGATCCTCTTTCGCCAGGAGGATTACCGGAGCGCGATACGACAATTCACATCACTCATCACGCACTTTCCTCAGAGCGACTATGTTCCGCGGGCGCACGTTCTTGTGGGGGATGCATATCGTGCGTTGCGAAACTTCAAACGTGCGATGCAGTCGTATGCACGCGTGTTGGAAAAGTTCCCGGCACGCCCTGAAGTAGTGGATGCGATGCGAGGGTTGCAGCAGAGCCTTGCCTTTGCAGGTAAGGTCAATGAAGCCGTGCGCGCGGTGGACGCGTTCCTCTCCCGCAATCCCGATTGCCCGCATGTGGATCAGCTCTTCTTGGCAAGGGCAGATTTCTTGCGTGAGAGGAAGGACTACGAGCAAGCTGCCGGTGCGTATCAGTTCGTCGTGGATCGATATCCTTCCGGCGAAGCGGCGAAGGAGGCGCTCTTCGGATTGGGTGATGTGTTACGAACGCTCGGCCGTTTAGAAGAAGCGGTCCAAGCGTACATTCGTCTTGCCGACACGTTTCCGGATCATGGTCTGGCGCCCGATGCGTTATTGGAGACAGCAAAGATCCACAAGGAACAGGAGCGGTACAGCGAAGCGCTCGAAGCGATCGCGCGCCTCGTACAACAGTATCCGCACTCCCCCACATATCGCTACGCTCGATATGAAAAAGGTCTTGTGCATCTTGCCATGGGCGCTCTCGATTCGGCGGCATTCGAGTTTAGGGCACTCCTCGATAGCAGCACACCGCCTGAGCTTGCGGCGCGCTCTCTTATCGGTTTTGGGAGAGTAAAGCAGCAGCAGCAAGCGTACGACGAGGCAATGCAGTACTTTGCTCGCGCAGTGGAACGCGGTGCTCTCGGTGTTGCAGCGGAAGTGCAGTATCGCATCGGTGAAACGTACGTTCTCCAGCGACGATATCGTGAGGCCTTGGCGCCGCTCCAACGCGTTAGAACTCTCGCACCTGCTGGAGATATCATCGTCGCCCGCTCGTTGCTGATGTTGGGTGAGTGCTACGAAAAGCTTTCGGACAAGGCGAAGGCGCGCCAAGCGTATCGCACGATGTTCAAACTTCATCAGAGTGATGAACTGGGTCGCGAGGCGGAACGGCGGCTGAAGGGGTTGGAGGGTACATGAAGATGCCGCGAGTGCTTCTGTACGGACTGCTGATGCTGTCGGCGGGACGTGCACAGATGCAACCACTTCCCTCGGCAATCGATACGACACAAGGGAAAGATACGTTGATGACGAACGACCGCGAACAGCGGAACGGCGATCGACCAGATTCCTTAGCGGGCAACTCGATGCCGTTTCCACGAACCACAAAAGTGACGATCATCGAAGACCGAGTGTTCGATTTGAGCGCACAACCGGTTGACGTAGCAGAGAAGGAAATGCGAACGCCTACACTCGGTCGGCGCTACGAAGGTGCATTTCTTCTTCCGCCAAAAGCGTTCAACTCGCACTTGTCGGTCGGGTTTGGAAACTACACAACGCCGTACGTGTCGGGTTGGATCGGCACGGCATCGTTATTGAACGAACTGCTCCTGCGTGGAACGTACACCTCCACGAAAGGATCGGAAGAGTTTCGTGACGCGCGCAGTGCGCACGCATCGCTCTCAGCTCGTTGGTATCTGTCCGACAGCGCGAGCTTTTTTCCGAGCGGACGCATTCAGGCATCGGCGGCGTTGCTCAGCGATCGGTATCGCCTGTATGGTTCCGATACGCCACAACACCTTCGGTCATTTGATCGCATCGAAAGCGCACTTGCAGTCGAATCACATGAGAGCAGCGTGCAATCGCTCAAGATTCACCTCCTGAATGCGACGGTAGAAAAGCAGCGGGAGACTTCCGCTTCCTTGAATCTCTCCTTCTCGACACCGCTGAGGTCGGCACGTATTGTCGGAGAGACGGAAGTGTGGGTGGACGGGCGGACGCGAAGTTTAGGGTCGAAGACGGTTTGGTACTCGGCACTGACTCTCGGTGGAACGGCGCGCTTCGGTGTCGTGGATGTTGTGGTAGGCATCCGAGCATCGTACGATGAGGATGAGCTTGAGTGCGGGCGTGGACTTGTACGTCCGCATGCGCGCATCGTGTGGTTCGCTGCGCCGTCGGTTACGGTCTTCGCATCCTTCGAGTCGTCGGTCATGCGTCGGTCGTTCCGACATTTGGTGGAGGCAAATCCGTTTGTGATGGTCGGCGCGCCGTTGCGCAACACCGACGTGGTCATGAACGCAGCACTCGGAGCGAGTATCGAGACCTGGGGGATGCTGAAGGCAAGTGCAGTGGCGCGACTGCAGCGCGCCCATGCGTTGCCGTACTTCCAAGCTTCTCATGTGCGGCAGTTCGATGTGCTGTATAGCGGTACGTCACGTACCCTGTCGTTCGAGCTTGATGCGTACATCGAGACGCGCGGGACACTCCTCGGCGCGAAGCTGACGCTTCAGCAAAGCCGCCTCGAAGAAGCATTCGCGCTCCTTGTGCCGTACGCTCCGCGCTGGCGCGTGGTAGGGAGCGTGAAGCATGCATTCGCCCCGCAGGTTCGCGTCGGTTCGGAGGTACGCTTCCTTGATGAGCGTTTTGCCGACGCGCAGAACACTCGCCTGCTGAAAGCAGTGCCGACATGGGACGCGCACATCGAGTACGGCGAGCGACTGTTCGTTCGAGGAGAGATCATCAACATTCTCGATCGCTCCGAAGGCGAGTGGGAAGGATATGGGGGAGAACGACGGCGCGTCATGCTTGGACTTGGCTATACATGGTAACGACATTGATGGAGAATACGCAATGAGTCAAGAAGAGCTGATCAATACCATCTCCGAACGAGCGGGCATATCGACGCAGACGGTTCGCGAAATTCTCCACGCGTTTGCCGAGGTGTGGACGGAAGAAATCCTCACCCACGGCGAACTTACGCTCGACAACATTGGCGATTTCCTCATCGAGCACCGTCCCGGACGCAAAGGAGTGAACACGGAAACGCGGGAGGTCTTCGTGATTCCCCCAAAGGATTATCTTTCCTTCACTCCTGCACAAGATCTCATCAATTGGAGTAACAAATCCTCATGAACCGAGACGAATTGTTGAAGCGCTGCGTTGACCGTCGTGTCGCGCACGAAACGAGTGTAGTTGCCGTTTCACACCTATTCTATGTATATTTGCTCTCAGCGTTGAAGAAGGGACAACGAATCGAAGTTCCGAAGTTCGGTACCTTCGGGACGCACGTTGTTGGCGTGAAGCGTCAACGCCGCATGCCCTACTTCGAGGTCGATGAAGAACTTGCCAATCGTGTGAACGAGCGCTACAGGAATCTGAAAACGCTCATCGTTGGCCGTTACGAAATGATTCCTGTAGAAGGCGAAGTTGAATACACCGGCAAAGAACCGAAACATGATCGTTTGGTCGAGACGGTGGGCGAGGAGATCATCCTTGACACCAATCGTGACATCACCCTCGAAGAATACCGACGAGAGGAATATGAACGTGAGGAGGCCTCGAGAACTCAACCGACAACGCCAGCGGCTGCGCCTCGTGCTGAGCCTCCGCCGGTAGTCGAACCTCGAGCAGAACAACTGCCGGCGAGCATCGAAGCGACTGCACCTCCGAGCGAACCACACGAGCCGGAATTTGCCGCACCAACGAAGGAGAGAACACTCATGCCCAGACAAGGATTCGATCTGCGTGACGAAGGAACAGAGGAGCCAACCCAACCATACGGTGAGCCGCGCGAACCACAGCCCACGCTGCGCGAAATCTCCGGCGGCGAGGGTCCCTCTGCGTGGGTACAGATTCTTCTTGGCTTCATCATCCTTGCGATCATCACTTTTGCGCTCAACCAATTCGGCGTGATTCATTTATGGGGAAGGCGAACGCCGCCCCCAGCCGAAACGCTACCGCCGCCGCAGGAACGAGCAACGATCACACAAGGCGAGGAGAAGCCCGCGGAACCCGTTACGCCGACCCCCACACCGACGCCGACGGAGGAGCCTTCGACAAAAGCGGAAGTAAAAAAACCTTTGGCTGAAACGCCGAAAGCGGAAACCAAAGTTGAACCCCGACCCGAAAAAGTACAGCCCCCGCAACCGGCAGAGAAAGCTCCGACGGCACCTCCTGCAGGTGAAGGGCGCTACACTGTTCAGGTCTCCTCGTGGACATCGCCCGAAGAAGCTGACCGCGCCGTTGCACGATTGAAGAACGCGGGCTTCGAGGCGTATGTCGTCGAAGCGTTCGTGAAAGGAAGAACCTGGTATCGCGTACGGGTGGGAAGATTTGCGACGACCGCCGAGGCTCAAGAGGCAGCGTCGAAGCTTCGCGCCCTCAACGAAAACGGCGTCTGGGTTGCGAAGGTTGAGTGAAGGTCGTGTCGCTCATTCTGCGTTCCGCTGGAGGTCCGCTCGTTCGCCTCACAGCGGAACGCTCTCGTCCTCTCGAATGCGATCTTCTTTGAAGTAGAAAAAGTAGAGGACCGCTTCCCCCGCCGTCAGCAACACCAATGCCGCTGCATCGCGGTTGAACCACACACCGAATCCTTCCGGTTCCATCACCAACTTCAAGATGAACGACGCCATCGCCCATCCGACAAAGAAAATGAGCGACATGAAGAAGACTGCCAACACTCCCTCGCCGACATTTTCCTCCTGATACCGTTTGGTGAAGACGGCAGCGAATGTCACCACATGAAGGTAAAAAATGATGAGCGGAATCATTTCAGTGTACCTGGTTCACGGAGAAGATCGCCCGTAAGGTGCGGAGCAAAATCTTGATGTCGAAAGCAAGCGACCAATTTTCGATATAGTAGAGATCGTACTTGATGCGTTCCTGAATAGGCGTATCGCCGCGCAGACCGTTTACCTGCGCCCAACCCGTCATGCCTGTTTTCACTCGGTGCCGATCCAAATACTTCGGAACAAGATGTTTGAATTGATCGACGAAATACGGGCGCTCGGGGCGCGGGCCCACCAAGCTCATTTCCCCTTTGAGGACGTTGATCAATTGTGGCAACTCGTCCAGGCTCGTTTTGCGAAGAAACACGCCGATCGGTGTTCGCCGCGGGTCGTGTTTGGAAGCCCACACCGGTCCCGTCTCCTGCTCGGCATCCACGCGCATGGAGCGGAACTTGTACATTGTAAACTGTTTTCCATCCATGCCCACGCGTTCCTGTTTGAACAACACGGGTCCGCGCGACGTCAACTTCACAAGTGCCGCAATCAACAGCAACAGCGGTGAGAGGACGATGAGCAGCACGGCGGAGGCCGTAAGATCGAACATGCGCTTGATGATCCTCCCCCATGAGCTGAGAGGCATGCCTTTGATCCTCAGGAACGGAATCCCCTGGAATTCCTTGACGCTGACGTGACTGGTAAGGATGTCCAGCACGTCCGGCACCATCATGAACTCGACATTCATCCCTTCGCACTCGCTGATGAGATCGAAGAGGCGATCATGTTGTTTGGAGTTGAGCGCGATGAACACGAGATCGACGCCGTTGGTGCGAATGAACATTGCCGCGTCTTCGATGCGACCGTAGTAGGTAGCTTTCGCCAAGGCGGTCTCGTCGGGTGAAGGCTCATCGGCAAAGTAGCCGACGATGTTGAAGCCGAACGAGGCATGGCGATGAAGCTGTGTGTACACCTGATTGGCAATGCTCTCGTTTCCCATGATGATGCACTGGCGCAGATGTCGCCCTCTCCGATAATATCCTCTCTCGATCGTGTGCACGACACTCCGCCCGGCGAACACCAAGGCGATCGAACTGACCCACAAAAGACCGAACACGATACGAGAATACGAAAAATCTCGGTAGAAGAACGCAGCGCTCATGACGATGAGCATGCCCAAGCTGATCACCTTCACGACGTTGATGAATTCATCCGCAAGTGTCACGTTGCGTCGCGTGCCGTACATCTTGCGAGATTGGAACAGCAAGAGCCACACGAAGGTAATGAAGAACGAACCGAACAGGTACCCCTCGAACGGCGGACCGCCAATCTCCTTCATTCCCAGAACGTGCACCAACGGACTGCGGAAGCGGAGCCAGTACGAAAACAAAAACGCGAACTCGATCGCCGTCGCATCGAACACGACAGTGAGGAAGGGGATAAGAAAATCTCCTCGCCGTGTTTTGTGTGTCATGATGGAGGACAAGGTCGCGTCTCGATAATTGTGATCCCTGCTCGTAACGCTCGGTGTGTTAAGGCGGCCAAGCCTTAAAGGTGAGAAGCTCGGTGAACAGGCGTTGGAACGTAACGTTTCATCCTGTGTGCCGGCACCGTCAGCCATACATTTCCGTTTCAACCAACCCGCAGATGATATGCCCGATGGTGATGTGGCCTTCCTGAATTCTCTGCGTGTCGTTGGAGGGGACGATGATCGGCACGTCGCAGAGATCTTTAGAGGAGCCGCCGTCCTTTCCCAAGAAGCCGATCGTTTTCATGCCTTTGCGTTTTGCCATACGGAACGCGTTGTTCACGCTTTCCGACTTTCCGCTGGTGCTGATGCCGATGAGGACATCTCCATCGTTGCCGAGCGCTTCCACGGCTCGTGCAAACACGTTGTCGTAGCCGATGTCGTTTGCACCTGCCGTCAGCATCGACGAGTCGGTCGAGAGTGCGAGCGCTGCAATGCCGGGCCGCTTGATGTTCGGGTTCATGCGAATGACGAACTCCGTTGCAAGGTGTTGCGAATCGGCGGCACTGCCGCCATTGCCGCAGAAGAGAATCTTCTTCTTCTTGTTCAGCGCATCGATGATCACGTCCACCGCTTTGACGATCTTGTCGGTGCACGTTTCGATAATCTTCTTCTTCGTTTCTGCGCTTGCGGTGAGTTCATCCTTGATGAACGCTTCGCGAGCAAGAATGGTCACGGGCAGATGAGCCATACGGTTCGTCCCTTCTCGATGGTGAATGATGGTGAGCTGATGAAGATGTTCCTGTTTTCAGTCATGGAGAAACGATCGGACGATTGTCGGCGCATGCGTCAACGTGGTCTCCAGCTTCGCGACGTTTTTCCCGCCTGCCGTTGCCAGATGGGGCTTGCCGCCGCCACCGCCGCCCAACTCTTTTGCGAGCGCAGCTACGATTTTCCCTGCTTGAAGGTTGTGCTGCCGAATCAAATCGTCGGTGACGACGCAGACCAGAGCAACCTTCTCTTCGATAATGCTCGCGAGAATCCCGACCCCACTGCCGAGTTTCGCGCGCAAGGCATCGCCGAGACTTTTCAGTTCGTCCATCGTTGTCGCTTCGACCTTCGTCGAGACGACTTTGAAGCCGTTGACGGAGGGAGCGTTCGTGATCAGGACATCGATCGAAGCGGACGCCTTGTGCACGTTGCACTCGCTGAGCCGTTTTTTGAGATCGAGCGCGTGCTTGCTGAGTTGTTCGATCGCCTGCTCGCGGGCTGTGCGTTCGCGTTCGAGAATCCGGACTGTTTCTCTCGGGTCCGATGCAAGCGACAGCGCACCGAGTGATGGGCGCAGAGCCGTGTCGGTCGAGGTGCCGTGGTGTTGCAGTTCCTTCTGCAAGCGTTCTACCTCCTCGATCAACATTGCAAGGTGATCATCCAGCCGGCGCGTGCGGGCAAGTTGCTGTTCGATGTAACGCTGAATGCCTTCGCCGGTCACCGCTTCGATGCGTCGCACGCCGCTGGCGATACTCGATTCGGAGATGATCTTGAACAGTCCGATGTCCTTCGTGTGTTGGACGTGCGTTCCGCCGCAGAACTCGACGCTGAACTTCTCGTCGATGAACACCACGCGGACCATGTCGCCGTACTTTTCACCAAAGAACATTTTCACGTTGGGAATCTTGCGCGCCTTCTCGATGGACATCTCCTCCCAGAACACGCCGATATCTTCGGCGATCTTTTCATTCACCATTTCCTCGATCGCGCGGAGTTCTTCGGGCGTGATCTTACCGAAGTGTGGAAAGTCGAAACGCAAATGATCGGGGGCGACGAGCGACCCTTGCTGCTGCACATGCGTTCCGAGCACGCGTCGCAGTGCTTCGTGGACGAGATGCGTTGCCGAGTGATTGCGTTGGATGTTCAGACGACGCGGGACATCTACCACCGCTTCGAGTGTGGCACCTTGCAAGTTCTCCAGCGGCTCATCGACGATCACGATGTTGCCGTACGCGCTTTTTCGTGCGTCGCGCACGGCGATCGTGCGACCAGCGAGTCTGAATATGCCGGTATCGCTTACTTGTCCGCCCGACTCGGCATAGAACGGACACGCATCGAGGAGAACCTGATTCTTTCGTGCTGCGAGGATCGTCGCCTGCACCTGGAGGTGGTTGTACCCGACGAACGTGCTCTTATGCTCTGGCGCAGGAGTCAGTTCCGCCGCGGCAAGGTCACCGCCGTCGCTCGATCCGTGCAATGTGCTTCGACGCGAGCGTTCCTTTTGTTCGCCCATCAACTCGGTGAACTCTCCCACGTCAACCTTCAACCCGCGTTCTTCCGCCATAAGTTGAGTGAGATCGAGAGGGAAGCCGTACGTATCGTACAACTTGAAGGCATCGCTGCCGGGGAAAACTTTCGAATGGCCGATCCGTTCGACCACGGATTCGAAGATCTCCAGTCCGCGATCGAGCGTGGCATTGAAGCTTTCTTCTTCCGCTTTGATGACGCGTTCGACGTACGCCTGTTTCTCGATGATTTCGGGAAACGCCTTGCCCATGGCTTCGACGACCGCGCCGGTGATAGTGTAGATGAACGGCTCGCGCATGCCGAGCGTGCGTCCGAACCGAGCAGCGCGGCGCAGAATGCGTCGTAACACGTAACCGCGACCCTCGTTGCTCGGCAATGCGCCGTCGGTGATGGCGAACGTGAGCATGCGGATATGATCGGCGATGACGCGCATGGCAACGTCGGTCGGCAAGTCGAGTGCACCTGTGTAGGGTTTCCCGACGGTCTCGGCAATGGCGGAGATGATCGGCATGAACACGTCGGTATCGTAGTTCGAACGCTTCCCCTGCAACACCGCGCAGATGCGTTCAAATCCCATCCCGGTGTCCACATGTTTTGCTGGGAGTTCTTCCAAGTCACCCGCCTCGTTCCGATTGTATTGGATGAAGACGAGATTCCAGATTTCCATCACGCGCGGGTCGCCGGCGTTCACCAGCGCTCCACCTGAACAGTCGGGCGTCAGGTCAATATGAATTTCTGAACACGGTCCGCACGGACCGGTATCGCCCATCTCCCAAAAATTATCGTTCCTTCCGAACCGAAGGATATGCGTGGGGTCGATGTCGGTCGCGGTTTGCCACGCTGCCGCGGCTTCGTCGTCGGTCTCGAACACGGTGGCGTAGAGTTGCTTCTTGTCTAATCCCCACTCCTTTGTGAGCAACTCCCACGCCCAAGCGATCGCCTCCTTCTTATAGTAATCGCCGAAGGACCAATTGCCCAACATCTCGAAGAAGGTATGATGGTACGTATCGCGTCCTACTTCTTCCAGGTCGTTGTGTTTGCCGCTGACGCGAATACACTTCTGCGTGTTTGCCGCGCGGACGTACTCGCGGGTGCCTGTTCCGAGGAACACGTCTTTGAATTGATTCATCCCCGCGTTCGTGAAGAGCAACGTCGGGTCACCGTGCGGGATGACGGGAGCGCTCGGCACGATGCGATGACCGCGCTGTGCGAAGAAATCGAGAAAGCTTTGTCGTAGTTCCGATGATGTCATTGTCGTGGATTATCCTTCACTGCGACCACGGGGCACACGGCAGAGGCCGGCGGCCGCGCGATGCACCTACACTTCGATTTGTGTCATGAGTTGGATTTCTTCGAGTATGGCGCTCACCTCCATACACCGCGTCAGCTCGCCCGTGTACACGACTCCCTTACCGTTGTTGTGCACCTCCCATGCGAGGCTCTCGGCATGTTGCGACGTGCACTTGAGCGCTTTGATGAGCTGGGTGATAACCTCATCGAAGGTGTGAACATCATCGTTGAAGAGAATAACTTTCGCCGGCTCCTCGATGAGGACATCCTCGTCTTTTTCGGGCAGTTGAAGAGGTTGTGTCGCCATAGAGTGCGCGCTTGCGTTCGTTGTGTCCATCAAAATACCAAAAAAGCTCAACCTTCGCAAACTTGCGGGAAGTTGGCACTCTGTGTATATTGAACTGAACATTCGATGTGCACTCACGATCTGTTTTTGAAAAAAGGACTTGACTTATGATATTCGATCTCGACCTGATCGAGAAGGTGTATGCTCGCACGCCGGGACGGGTAAAGGCGGCGCGCAAGGTGGTCGGCAGGCCGTTGACATTGACCGAGAAAATTCTCTACGCCCATCTCTGGCGCCCCACGAAGGAACCGTTCGTGCGCGGCGAGTCGTACGCCGAATTCGGACCCGACCGAGTAGCGATGCAGGATGCAACCGCCCAGATGGCTTTGCTGCAGTTCATGTCGGCGGGCATCCCGAAAGTCGCCGTGCCCACAACGGTGCACTGTGACCATCTCATCCAAGCGCAAGTCGGTGCCCGAGAAGACCTCGCACAGGCCTTCGCCGACAACAAGGAAGTGTACGACTTCCTCTCCAGCGTCTCGAACAAATACGGCATCGGCTTTTGGAAACCCGGTGCGGGGATCATTCACCAAGTGGTGCTGGAGAACTATGCATTCCCGGGCGGGATGATGATTGGTACCGATTCGCACACGCCGAACGCCGGCGGACTCGGCATGATTGCTATCGGTGTCGGCGGCGCGGACGCCGTTGATGTGATGGCAGGAATGCCGTGGGAGTTGAAGTTCCCCAAAATCATCGGTGTGCATCTCAAGGGCGAGTTGAATGGTTGGACATCGGCGAAGGATGTGATCCTCAAACTCGCCGGCATTCTCACCGTGAAAGGCGGGACGGGAGCAATTATCGAGTATTTTGGAGAAGGAACAAAGTCCATCTCTGCGACAGGCAAGGGAACCATCTGCAACATGGGGGCGGAAGTAGGCGCCACGACGTCGGTGTTTCCGTACGATGCCCGCATGGCAAACTATCTCGCTGCAACCAACAGAAAGAAGGTCGCCGACATGGCTGATGCGATTGCCGACTACCTCGTCGCCGATCCCGAAGTGTTGGAGAACCCCCAAGACTATTACGATCGCATCATCGAGATCGATCTGTCGGAACTGGAACCGCACATCAACGGTCCGTTCACGCCGGACAAGGCGTGGAAGCTCTCGGAATTTGCCGACGCCGTCCGCCGCAACGGCTACCCCGAAGAGTTGCGTGTGGCGCTGATAGGCAGTTGCACAAATTCCAGTTATGAAGATATCGAACGCGCAGCGAGCGTAGCCCGGCAGGCGCTAGAGAAAGGCTTGAAGGCGAAATCAGAATTCACGATCACGCCCGGCTCCGAGCAAGTGCGCGCAACCATCGAGCGTGACGGCCATCTGCACGTTCTAACAGAAGTTGGCGGCTTGGTGCTTGCCAATGCGTGCGGTCCGTGCATAGGCCAATGGAAGCGCCACGACGTCAAACCGGGAGACAAGAACTCCATCATCACCTCGTTCAATCGGAATTTTTCTGGTCGCAACGACGGCAATCCGGATACGCACGCTTTCGTGGCGAGTCCGGAAATCGTGACCGCGCTCGCGTTGGCGGGAAGGCTCACGTTCAATCCGTTGACCGACACGCTGGTGAATGAAAAGGGTGAGTTGGTGAAACTCGAACCTCCACGTGGCGACGAGCTTCCCCAGCGCGGCTTTACCGTTGACGATCCGGGATATGTTCCGCCCGCGAAGGACGGGCGCAAGGTGAAGGTGATCATCGATCCGAAGAGCGACCGACTGCAAGCTCTTGCACCGTTCCCTGCATGGGATGGACAAGACATCCTCGATGTTCCCGTGCTGTTGAAAGCGAAAGGCAAGTGCACCACTGATCATATTTCGCCCGCGGGAAAGTGGCTGAAGTATCGCGGCCATCTCGACAACATCTCCAACAACATGTTCAGCGGCGCGGTCAACGCGTTCACCGGTGAGATGGGAAGGGGGAAGAATATCTTTACCGGCGAGGTGAAAGAGATCGCCGCTGTGGCGCGAGAGTACAAGGCACAGGGCATCGGTTGGGTGGCTGTCGGCGACGAGAACTACGGGGAAGGATCGAGCCGTGAGCACGCCGCGATGGAACCGCGCTATTTGGGCGGGCGCGCAATCATCGTTAAGAGTTTTGCGCGTATCCACGAAACGAACTTGAAGAAGCAAGGCATGTTGCCGCTGACGTTTGCCGATCCGGCGGACTACGACAAGGTGCGCGAGGATGATCGCGTTTCGATTGTCGGATTGAAGACCTTCGCGCCGGGCAAACCGCTCCGCATGATCTTGAAGCATTCTGACGGATCGGTGGATGAGATCTTGCTGAATCATTCGTTCAACGAAAATCAAATCGAGTGGTTTAAAGCGGGAAGTGCGCTGAACTTGATCGCAGCCCAAGGGAAGAAGAAGCGCACACCGGCAGCGAAAGCCAAAACCGCGCGTGCGAAATCAAAAAGCGTTGTTCGAAAGAAGGTCGCGAAGAAACCGCTCCAGAAAGCTGCACGGAAAAACGCGGCGGCAAGGAAAGTACAGCAAGCCACTCCGAAGAAGTCGTCGAGGAAGGCGAAGCAAACGTCGAAACGAGGGCGCTGAACGTCATTGAATTGATATGAAAGAAGGAGAAGATGTGAAGATCATAACGACGTATCCTCCGACAAAGCAGTCGACGGGAGTTATCGAGGCCGAGCAAGCCGCAGAAGCGGTCCGAAGGGTTGAGATCAAGGTGTAAGGTTGGGAGAGTTTGAGGGAGTCACTACTTCCTCGAGCCTCGAACCCCGGTGGCCACAACCAAGATTCATTTTGTTCTTTCAAATATCTCAAGAAGGGAAATAGCGCTATGCGATACGACGAACGGATGATTGCCCCATTCAGAGAAGAGTTGATTCGACTCGGTTTCAAAGAGTTGCGGACCCCGGAAGCGGTGGACGCAGAAATCGGCAACAAGCAAGGAACGATGCTGCTTGTCGTCAATTCGGTTTGCGGTTGTGCGGCAGGCAAAGCCCGCCCCGGCATCGCGCTGGCGCTGCAACAATCGAAACACAAACCCGACAGACTCACCACCGTTTTTGCAGGAGCGGATATCGAAGCGACTGCACGTGCACGGGAATTGTTCGGTAACATTCCGCCGTCATCCCCTTCGATGGCGTTCTACAAGAACGGCGAGCTGGTACACTTCATCCCGCGCTATCAGATTGAACACCGGGATGCGTTTCAGATTGCACAGCATCTGATTGCGGTGTTCAAGGAGTATTGCGATCCGCCTGTTGAGGTGCAGTAGGTGTAAAAGATGTTGTTGCGTCGGGATGTTTAGTTGAACGTCCCGACGAATCGGGTCCGATAGTTCAGGCACACAATGGCTTGCGACGGGGAACCAAACCAACGGCAACGAATGGGGATACCTCGTTATTGACGGTGCCAAGAGAAATCTTCTGTTCGACAACGGTGCATCTGCAAGCGCAGTGTACGACGTTGAGCTTACAGCCGAAACGTACCGGTTCGGCTTCCTCACTCCCGCCTCCTTCAACAATACATTCATTGCCGGTTCCTACCTTAACATCATCGTTAAGAACTGCGGCAACAACAACACGATCATTGGCCGTCAGTCGGTGAACATCAACAACGATCCGTGTTTCTAATCATATGCGAGGGACAAGGCGATAGGAGACATTACTCCGAGCGCAGCGTTGAACACGTTTTTGAGTGAGCAGTGCAAGAGGCAGGCATGAGGAAACAAGTTTCTGTTCACACGCTACGCCAAAGCTTCGCCACGCACATGCTCGAGGCAGGAACTGATCTGCCGTACATCCAGGAGTTATTAGGACACAGCAGTTCAAAAACGAGGGAGATCTATACCCATGTCAGCAAGAAATCCATATGCTGGTGATACGCTTCTCGTTGCGCAATCGCCGCGATGAGATACGCATCCTTCGGATCAGTTCTCGAAAACTCCGTGCGCATGATCGGCCGTGAGTGATGCGTACTAAGCGGCGAGACGAGGACAACGGCATAGCCGTGTGAACGAAGATAGAATGCGAGCGTTTCCCAGAGATTGCACGCAGTCTCAATAGCGAAGACAACCTCCTGCATGTTGCATGAAGGAATCACCTTCGCGATGTTACGCCAAAGAATCTCGCTGTAGCCAGCGGCACTCACGGGAAACGAAAACGACGAGCCGCGTTGGTTGCCATGTGCATCGACGACGGCAGCTTGGTGTTTATCCTTTGCCGGATCTGCGCCAAAGGCGCATCAGCCTCTGGCTGAGATGCCGCTGACGATTTTGCCGGCGAGGGCTTCTCGCTGGGCTTGCAAACCCTGATGGTTCATGGTAAGCCTCCATGAGATTGATGATTGGAAAACGTGAGTTCACACAAATATCCGCTTGTCGTTTCGCGGATGCAACTACCTAAGCCGGGGTGCATCGCCACGGGTCCCTGCCTGCGTGCTGAAGGCACTTCGGCAGGCAGGCAAGTACAGGGTTGAGATCTTTCGTCCCCGGGCGTCAGGACATGTTGCCTCGAAGCAACGAACAATCCAGCTTACTGGAGCGCCGATCTCGCTGTGGGGCACCCCGCCGCTTTTTGCTTCACAAACTGAACATAGAAATTGTTATGCGTCATGGCGGCCCGTCGAGTAGAATCTCAGTCAGCGAGTTGGACTCTGAGCTTCTTCCCGAGAGCCTTTGCGTACTTTGCGAGAGTCGATAGGCGGATGTCTTCGGCGTGGTTCTCGATTCGAGAGACTGCGGACTTCTTGGTACGAAGTTTCTTTGCAATTGCTTCTTGCGTAATACCAGCCTGTTCCCGGGCTTGGCGGAGCATCACACTGAACTGGAATGCTTCGTACCCAGATTCGAAGTTCTCAGCAAACTTTGGACTTCGTTTTTTGCGAGATTCAATGTATCGTTCGACGTCACTCATGATTTCTTCCTCCTTTGAAAATAATCGTTCCTTCGTTGCTGTGCGATTTCTATCTCCCGTTGGGGAGTTTTCTGCTGCTTCTTCGAGAAACCGCCAGTCAGAATCAGTAGGTTTGCTCCATCGAAGAATCCAAGCAATCGATAGCTGTTACCGCCCGCTTGAGCACGTATTTCCCAACGATCCTCAGTTCCAAGGATTTTTTCAGATACTGTTCCGGGACTCGATCCAGTCTTTCAACCAAGTGCAACACCCAGGCAACTTTCTGAGTGTGCTTATCTGACAGCGAGTCCAAGAACTCTTCCACGGGACATTTCCCCGTGGCGGTTCGATAGAATTGAATTGTTCGCACAGACGAAGTTAACACGTTTGTGAACCTATTGCAAATCCCATCTCAACTCAGAGACGAGCGGCCACGAACGCATAACAAGCAAAACACCGATGCTCCGTTTGTTGATATGAATTATAGTCGTCGCTCCATTTCGCTCCCCGCGTTGCATGAATCATTTGATAGCGGCTTGCTCAACGGCGGTGTTTTGCCAAACTGCCTGCTCAATGTCAAGCAAAAACTTGTTCTTTCTCATGAATCAGAGCTCATTGGGTAGAAAGTCATAGTACTTGTGTCGTTCTGTTTTGCAGTATTGAGACGCTGTGTTTTTGGTCAGGACATAGTCGTCCTGTAGCGCATCACCCATGACGTCAAAAGAGGACGCCCGCCTGCACTGCCGTTTCGGCGGGCAGGCGTGATCACCCAGCTTGAGTTTCTGTCCAATCCGAACATGTGTTCGACTGAGCTCACGCCGAAGTCTTTCGTTGATCCCGAATCGTGTCGGGAGTGTTCAGCAAATATCTAATGCGATTCGAACAGAAGCCTGCCTGATGAGCACTTCGGCAGGCAGGATCGGGAGACGCCCGAAGAGGATCAGTTAGTCGGAGCGTCCCGAATTGTTCGAGCAAGGAATGCAATTCCTGAAGTTCGGTCTCACGGCGTTGTGTCGGGGCTGATGGTTAGGCGGGCATAGCGCGGTTTTTTTTTCCGCCGATTCCTTCAACAAACCCCACGGCAACATCGGAGGCGCGGCGAAGGCGCCGTTGGTAACTCGCGTGGATGTCGTGTACCGTTCTTTTTAGACGTATCGCGGTATTCAATGTGCCTCCAACCAATTCTTCCCGACGCCCACCTCGACCACGATCGGCACACTCAGCGTTAAGGCGTTCTGCATTTTTTCGGTAACCATGACTTTCATCGCGTCGACGTTCGCTTCGGGCACCTCGAACACCAGTTCGTCGTGCACTTGCAGCAGCATGCTGCTGCCGGCAACTGCCTTGTGTTCTCGCAACGCGCGATCGATGCCGATCATGGCGATCTTGATCATGTCGGCGGCAGTTCCTTGAATCGGCATGTTGATAGCTTGTCGTTCGGCGTTACCGCGCACGGCGCTGTTCTGGCTGGTGATGTCGGGCAGATAGCGCCGTCTGCCGAGGAGCGTGCTCACGTATCCCGTTCGTCGGCATGTTGCGATGGTGTCGGTGATATATTGCTTCACCTTTGGGAAGCGTTCGAAGTAGCGTTGAATAATCTCTTTTGCTTCCGTTTGACTGATCTCCAATCTGTTGGCGAGACCGAAGGGCCCTATGCCGTACATGATGCCGAAGTTGACTTCCTTTGTTTTGCGCCGCATCTCGCGCGATACGTCGGCCGGCTTCACACCGAACAATTTCGACGCGGTGGTCGCGTGAATATCCTCACCATGCTTGAACGCCTCGGTGAGTCCCTCGTCGCCGGAGACATGCGCCATCACGCGCAGTTCGATCTGAGAATAGTCGGCAGACATGAGGAGATGTCCTGTCCGTGCAGGAATGAATGCTTTGCGAATCGCTCGTCCCAACTCCGTGCGGATCGGAATGTTTTGCAAATTCGGGTCGGCGCTCGAGAGTCTCCCGGTTGCCGCAACTGTTTGGTTGAACGATGTATGAATGCGACACGTTTTCGGATTGATAAGGGAGGGGAGGGCATCAACGTAGGTTGACTTCAACTTTGTCAATTGGCGATACTCCAACATGCGCTCGATGATGGGGTGCGTGCCCCGCAACGTCTCCAACACACCCACGTTGGTCGAGTAGCCCGTCTTGGTTTTCCGGACGGTCGGCAGCTTTAGTTTGTTGAAGAGCACGTCCGCGAGTTGCTGCGTGGAGTTAATGTTAAAAGGTCCCCCTGCGTAGTTATAGATGTCCCGCACCACATTGTCGATCATCCGCTCCAGTTCCTTCGACATATCCGCCAAGTACGCGACGTCGAGTGCAATACCGGCAAACTCCATGCGGGCGAGCACGGGAATGAGGGGGAATTCCACCTCCTCACACAACCTCAGTTGTTCGCGTTCTTTCAGCTTCTCGAGTTGAATCGCGGCGATACGCAACGTCATGTCGGCATCTTCGGCAGCATAATCGGTGATCACCTCGAGGGGGATTTCCGCAATATGCTTGAGGCTTTTGCCCTTTCCGACCAGTTCTTCGTACGAGATCATTTTATAGTTCAGATGCTCCATCGCCAATGCATCGAGACCATGCTGGCCATCAGCGCGTAGCACGTAGCTTGCCACCATCGTGTCGAAGGTGACACCTTCCACCCGAACACCATGCGCCATCAACACCAACATATCGTACTTGATATTCTGCCCGATCTTCTTGATGGAGGGATCCTCAAAGACGGGTGCGAGAGCGCTCAGTACCGTATCGAGCGGAAGAGCCTCGGTGGTTTCGTTGGCGATGGGAGGCGATGCGTCGGAAGTCGAAAACAAATCCTTGCCTTCACTTGTGAGCCGGTCGCGCTGCGTGGGAGTGTAGCGCACGGGGACGTAGAACGCCTCTCGCTCCTTTACGGCGAACGAAAGGCCTATCAGGTCCGCCTGCAATGCGTTCGTCGATGTCGTTTCCGTGTCGAACACGAATCGGAGGGATTGCCGCAGCCGTGCGACGAGGTCGTTCAATTGTCGTTCATTGCTGATGCAATGGTACTCGTGCCTATCGGTGTGGATGTCGCGCACATCGAGTGAAGTGGGCTGCGCGGTTGACGACTGCTTTGTGTTTCGTTCGACGGCGACGGAAGCAACGCCGCTGAGCTTGTTGAGCTGCGTCCGAAATTCCAACTCGCTGAAATGTTTGATGAGCGCTGAGGAATCCGGTGCGTGTGCCTTGAGTTCATGAAAATTGATGGGTACGGGAACATCGGTGTGGATGGTGACGAGTTGTTTGGACAGAAAAGCCGACTCGCGATGCTTCGCGAGCTTCTCTCTTAATCCTTTTTGAGGAATATCGTCGAGATGCTCGTACAACGTTTCGAGACTGCCGTATTTTTGGATGAGTGGTATGGCGGTCTTCTCACCCACGCCTGGGACGCCGGGGATATTGTCCGAGGCGTCGCCGATGAGTGCGAGGACGTCGATGACCTGTTCCGGTGGGACGCCGAACTTTTCGAGCACCCCGCGTTCGTCGATCACCTCAGGGTCTTCGCCCGCCTTGCCGGGCTTGAGCATTTTGACGGACGGTGTAATCAACTGCATAAAATCTTTGTCGCCGGTGACCATGTAGGTGAGGACGCCTTCCTGCTCCGCTCGCTTAGCTAAGGTGCCGATGATGTCGTCTGCTTCGTAGCCGGGATGTTCGATGACCGGTACGTTGAACGCCCGGACGATATCTTTTAGTCGGTCGAGTTGCGACGCCATTTCTTCGGGCATCTTCTCTCGTGTTGCTTTGTACTCCTTGAACATCTCGTGGCGAAAGGTCGGTTCTTTCGTATCGAACACGACGGCGATGTGGTCGGGCTTTTCGTCTTCGAGGATGCGCATCAGTGCGGTCGTGAAGCCGTAGATGGCGCTCGTGTTCACCCCCTTGCTGTTGATCAGCGGCCGGCGAATGAAAGCGAAATACGCGCGGTAGGCGAGCGCCATGCCGTCGAGCAAGAACAAACGCTCGGTATCCGATCGTGTGGAGTGTGTGGTGTTCATAGAGTTCGTGTACCCAACCGCATGAAGATGTTGGAAGAGGTATGCAGTCTCAATATACAAAAAGAAGATATGCGTCCGTCATGGTGCACCTGTGGCGGACACCGCGGGTCGAGCTTACGATGGTGTACGCCGTGTGTCATCCAACTCCTTCCACACCACGAAGGCGACACCGAGAGCTATGGCGCTGTTAACCAGGAACATTTCGCGGATACCGGTGTGTGCGGCAACGTAGCCGCCGAGGATAGGACCGAGCATATTGCCAAGAATCGTCATGCTGCTGGCGATTGCAATCATGCCGCCGCGGCGTTCGGGCGGTGCATGCACGTTGGTGAGGGTGTAGAGTGCGGGCAGTACGCCGCCGCGTGCAAACCCCAGCACCGCGCGTAGCACGGCGAGCTGCACCAAACTCGTGACGATGCTGTGCCCGATGTACGCCAAGCCCGTCAATCCCATCCCGATGAGCAATCCTTGCTTATGTCCCTTTCGATCGTTGCGCTTACCCCACCACGGTGCAGAGATCGTCGAGAACAATCCGGTGATGGCAAAGATGCTTCCGGCGAGCGTGGCGA
Source organism: Ignavibacteria bacterium (assembly GCA_040290295.1). Lineage (GTDB taxonomy): Bacteria > Bacteroidota > Ignavibacteria > UBA10030 > UBA6906 > CAADGV01. Next base: position 10,988 of record PSMW01000023.1, on the reverse strand, counting down.
TGTAGCTCGTGTCCGACCGAACACTCTCGACGAACAATGCGAAGATCGGCTCCACCATCAGCACCGACACTTGTCCCGCCACCAAACATATCGCCACGAGTCTGAGTTGCTTGTTGCCGTACATGAGCTTGTAGTTGTCGAAAACAGTGTAACGGCGTTCACCCGAAAACTCTTCGCGCACTTCCTTCACGCCGTACACCACCGCTCCGCCTGCCAGTGTGCACAGCGCAGCGGTGACAAAGAAAATTTCACGGTACCCGATCAAGTCGGCAAGAATGCCGCCCAGAAACGGACCCAAGACAACGCCGCCAGCGGAGGCCGATTGCAGCAAGCCAAGCGCGTACCCGACACGATTCTTTGGCGTACCGGTAGAGACCAACGCGAGGCTTGCGGCGATGAAGCCGCTAATGGCTCCCTGCAGAATCCGGAACAAGAACACCTGCACGACTGTCTGTGAAAAGCCGATCAACACTTGTGAGAGTGCAAGTCCAAAAATTGCCCGCACCACCATAGGTTTACGGCCGTACCGGTCGCCGAGATTCCCCCAGATGGGAGTGACGATGAAAGATGAAATGAACGGCCCGGCGAAGACCCATCCGCTCCAACGAACCACCTCTGCCTCATCGGTCATGCCCAACTGACGAATGAAGAACGGCATGAAGGGAACGACCAAGTTCATTCCCATCATGGCAATGAGTTGCGTGACCCACAAAACGTACAGGTTCCTGCGCCAGAGTTCCATGCGAACTCACGAGGAGAAGGTGGAACACGCGGTGAAGCTTCTCGAGGAGGTTTGCTCTCTGTGTGTGGGCCGACGAGAAGTGGAAAGAAACATCACTTCTTCTTCGATTGTGCGGCTTGCCATTCGCGGTATTGCTTCAGCAAGCTTTTTCGGAAGCGCGCCTCGGAACTCAGTTTCGTTTTCACATAAAACTCTCGTGTATCACTCTTCCAAAAAACGATCGGCATCCATTGCTCCCCAACGATGCCGTTGGTCTCGACCAGCGTTTCTGACGAAAGAGGATTGGAAGCATAATACATGTACGGACTGCAGGCATCGAACTTGAACAAGCGAACTGCCGACAGGCTGTCGAACGTGAAACTGATTTCGCCGCAGAGCATCCCTTTGTCTTCGTACAAGCGCTTCTTCATGTTACGAAATCCGGGATTGTCGCGTTCGAGCTTGTTGCCGCTAAGGTACGTTTCGAGGAGCGTTTGGAAATCGTCTCGCGTAATATCGGTGGTGTCGTCGCTTTCGGAGAGGATGTTGATGAACCGAATCGTGGCTTCGCCCGGCTGACCATTCTTCAACGTGAAGCGATACTCTTTGTATTCGACAGTCAGACAACCATTCAGCGCCACCAGAGCAAGGAACAGAGAGAAACCGAAGAGGCGATTCATGTGCGTGAGGTGTCCATTGTTCTGTGTCAATATAGCAAAAGGGCAATGGAGTTGCAAAGGAACAGCGCGCGGCAGTTTCTTGCACCTCACGCACGATTGGCGTATCTTCATCGCAACAACTGTCGCAAGCCGCAACCTCCTTGAAGATTCTCTTCACGTCCACACACACCACATCGTTTATCAGCGAAGACCTGGCGATCCTCCGACGGCATTGCGAGGTCGAGTATCGCCGGACGCGCGGCATCCTCTCGCTGATAACACTGCCTTCCGCCATCCGGCGCGCCGAATGCACCTTCACGTGGTTTGCCTCGGTGTATGCGGCGTTCGTGGTCTTTTTTGCACGCGTGTGGAAGAAACCTTCGTTCATCGTCGTGGGGGGAGTCGATGTAGCGAAGTTGCCGGAGATCGGGTACGGCATTTGGCTCTCGCCGTGGAAATCCCTCTTGGTGCGTTATGCGCTGCGTGCGGCGGATCGGGTGCTGGTGGTCGATCCCTCGTTACAGCGCGAGGCAATGTTGCGCGCGCAGTACAACGGCGCCAACATCCGATATGTCCCCACAGGTTATGATGCGGAACGCTGGGTGCCGGCAGGAGAAAAGGAAGCCTTCGTCCTTACCGTTGCAAAGTGTGAGGACGACGTACGTCTGAAGGTCAAGGGTATTCCGCATCTCTTGGACGCGGCACGACGAATGCCGGAGGTGCAATTTGTGGTCATCGGCGTTGCCGAGCATGTGCTGCAACACTTGGCAGGTACGGCCCCGCCGAATGTCAGCATCATGCCTTTCGCCGATCATGAACGGCTTTTTGGATTCTATCAGCGGGCGAAAGTGTACTGCCAGCCGTCGCTCAGTGAAGGTTTGCCTAACAGTTTGTGCGAAGCGATGCTCTGCGAGTGCATTCCGGTCGGCACGAACGTTGGCGGCATCCCGACTGTGCTGCGTACGGTCGGATTTCTCGTTCCTTCAGGCGACAGCGACGCGTTGGTCGATGCGCTCCGTCGAGCACTCGCAGCGCCGGATGAGATCGGGAAAGCGGCACGCCGGCTCATCGCCGCGTCCTTCTCATCCGCTCGACGAGAAGCCGAGCTGCTCCACGAGATACGCCGTGTGTGTGCGACGCATTCCTTGCACCTCTAAGGGCTTTGGCGTATCTTTTTTCCGATCCTTCACTTTGCCTCATGATTGCTCGACACACCGCGCGTGAAGATACTCTTGACCTCAACGAACATTTCGTCCTTCATCGCCGAAGACCTGAATATTCTCCGTAAGCACTTCAGCGTCGATCATCTCCTCACGACACGGCTCGCAACATTGCTGCAAGCGCCGATGCGTGTTGCGCGTGCCGATATCACGTTTACGTGGTTCGCGTCCGTACACGCCTTCGTCGTGTTGCTCGCAGCGAAACTGCTGCGAAAGAAATCCCTTATCGTGATCGGAGGGAGCGACGTGGCACACTATCCGGAGATCGGCTATGGCATTTGGGTTTCGCCGTGGAGAGCGCGGTTGGTCCGCTACACGTTGCGTCATGCGGACAAGATTCTCTCGGTCGATCCGTACATCACTGCCGAGGCACAGCGGCTTGCCCAGTACGACGGCGCGAACATCATCTACGTGCCAACCGGCTACGATGCTGAACTCTGGACGCCCGCAGGCGAGAAAGAACCGTTCGTGCTGAACGTGTCGGCGTGCGACACCGAGCCGCGCATCAAACAGAAAGGGCTGGATGTGCTTCTTCGTGCGGCGAGGTTGCTTCCCGATGTTCCTTTTGTGGTCGTTGGGGTCAGCGGCAAAGCGACGGAACTCCTTCATTCTCTGGCGCCATCGAATGTGACGCTCGTCGGATACCGAGAGCGTCGTGATCTGCTGCAGTACTACCGGCGAGCAAAAGTGTACTGTCAACCGTCCTTGTTCGATGGACTGCCGAACAGTTTGTGCGAAGCCATGCTGTGCGCCTGTGTTCCCGTCGGTGCAGATGCCGGCGGTATCCCGAGTGCGATCACCAACCCGGACTTTCTTGTCCCTTACGGCGATGCGGAGGCTCTCGCCGCAGCGCTTCGTCGCTCACTGGCTGCTCCTCCCGAAGTGGGCTTCGCTGCGCGTCGCTTCATCGCCAAAACCTTTCCACTGAAGCGACGCGAGGAAGCACTCGTGCAGATCATTCGGACCGTTGCGGCATGAAACCTTCACTCAATAAACTCATCGCTTTTCTCGCCGGCGACGTCGGCAGTCGTGCCATAGGCTTTGTCATCACTGCCTATCTCGCGCGCGTCCTCGACACGGGAGGATTCGGTGTGGTCAACATCGGATTCAGTGTGTTGGGGTATCTGATGCTGCTGGGGACGCCGGGCATCCATCTCATAGAAACGCGCAACGCTGCTGCCGCTGAAGGAATGCACAGCGAACGTGTGCAAGCCATCCTCTCGCTTCGACTTGTGCTCGCTGTTGCGCTCATCCTCGGCGCGGCTGTCCTGGCCGCACTGTTACCGATGGAAGCGGGCTCACGAAGGGTGGTCGTGCTCTCCACGTTCTCGCTCGTGCCGCTTGCCCTATCGCTCGATTGGTTCTTTCACGGCAAAGAACAGTTTTGGGTGATGAGCGCTGCGAAGGTGTTGAGTGCAGCCACATTCGGCACTGCGGGGTTCATCGTTGTTCGCTCGGCGGAGGATGTTGCTTGGGTTCCGATCGCCTTCGCCCTCGGCAATACCGCGGCAGCGATATTCTTTCTCATACAGTATCGTTCTCAGTTCGGACCGTTACGCTTGATGTGGCGGCTTCCTCTGTGGAAGCAGATCGTGGGGTCGAACGTCCCCGTCGGTATGTCGGTGTTTCTCGCGCAGAGTACGGTCAATCTTCCTCCGATTGTTGTAGGATGGCTCGTGTCGAGCGCGGCAGCGGGCCTCTTCAGCGCCGCGTTGAAAGTCGTCTTCGTGTTGTTGATGATCGATCGTGTCGTGCACGCGTTATTGCTCCCCGTAACGTCGCGCGCGTTTACCGGTCGGGGAGAAAATGCAGCGGTGCTGCTCGTGACGGTGACAAAGGGGATTCTTGTTCTGCTCTTTCCTCTCACCACATGTGCTGTGTTGCTGGCTTCTCCTGCTGTGACGTTGATTTTCGGAGAACAGTATGCGGCTGCTGCTCCGGTGCTGCAGATTCTGCTTGCGTACTTCCTGCTGACGGTACTGAATACCGTTCTGGTTTGTGCACTCATCGGCTCGGGGAGAGAAAAGGCATATACCCTTGCCGTAACGATCGGCTCGGCTCTCAGTGTGCTTGCGAGTGTGTTCGGAACATTGTTGTTTGGAATTGGTGGGACAGCCTGGGGCATGGTGGCAGGCGAACTGCTCACCGTCGTGCTGATGGTGCGCGCGGTGCGGCGCGTGGTTGGAGGGGTGATTGTACGTGCCTTGCTCGCGCCGTCTGCTGCCGCGACAGCCACGACACTTGGTCTCGTGCTGATGCCCGCGCAGCATGTCGCTGTTCAATGCGTAATGGCGATCGTGCTCTTCAGTGTGTTCGCGTTCGTGTTTCGAGTTTTAAAAAAAGAGGAACGACAACTCCTTCAAGGGAGATTCGTGTGAACCTTGCCGTTGGTGTCATCGGTCGTTCGGCTCCATGGGAAGACCTTCTGACGCAGGAAGGAGTCCCGTTCGGGTACGTGTCGCTCGACGCGCTCGATCGAGAATGGAGCGTACTGGTGGTGACAAGCCCAATGAACGAGACTCAAAAATCTCTCGTGGAAAGCTATCTGTACCGGGGAGGAGCGGTGCTTGGTTACGCGGCGTACTGCAGCGGTGTCCGCCGGATGACATGTCGCTCCGAACCGATCGAGTACTTACTTGCCGACGGCTCTGAGCCGTTTCCCGATACGCATCTTCTCGATCTTGGCGTGGAAGGAGAAATCCCTCGCGAAGCGAATTGTTTGCGGACGCAGCACCGGGAGTTTGCTGCCTTCGCCGGTCCGCTCGGCAACGGCTTTGCGGTGCTGTTGCCCTTCGATCCTGCTGCCGCCATTGCCGACGACCGAGCTGCAAACAAGAATTTCTATGCGACGCGCGATCGCCTTCCCTCCGAACGCGTCTCGTTGGTCGGCAAAGGTGAGGTGCAACGGTTGGTGCATCGTGCGTTGGCATTCCTGCATCATGCCCGCAATCTTCCGTACGCGCATCTGTGGTACTTTCCCGACACACACCGAACGTTGTTTGCCTTTCGCATCGATAGCGACAAAGGTTCGCGCGAAGAGGTCGATGCGCTGTATCATCTGGCCGTGCGCTACGATGTCCCGATGACGTGGTTCTTGGACGTGAAGGCACACGAAGAATGGCTGCAGCATTTTGCCTATCTTGCAGGACAGGAATTCGGCGTGCATTGCTATGAACATCGCGTCTTCGAAACGTACGAAGAGAATCTCAAGAACATTCTGCGTGCACGGCAGAAACTCGATCGTGTGGGTGTTGCGTCTCACGGTTTTGCCGGTCCGTTCGGTATGTGGAATCCCGCGCTTGCCCGCGCCATCGATCAGGTTGGCTTCGAATACTCCTCCGAGTTTTCCTACGCTTACGATGCGTTGCCGTTACACACCTATGGGGGGCAAGGGGATGCGTTCTCGACGCTTCAAGTTCCTATCCATCCTATCTGTAGCGGAAGCTTGCGGCAGGTGGGATATTCCGAAACGCAGATGGCAGATTACTTCCACCGCGTGATGGACGAAAAGCGACTGCGCAACGAAAGCTGGTTCTTCTACCATCATCCCACACATCGTGCATGGGATGTTGTCGAAGCCATCTTTGTCTACGTGCGAGATCACACCATCGAGTGCACCACGCTTGCATCGTACGCACGCTGGTGGAAGAAGCGCATCCACCTCCGCCCGACAATCTCGATCGAGCGCGACCTCCTCCGATGCGAAGGCGTTCCTTCGGATTGTTCCGTTGCGCTCCGCATCATCTTGCCCGATCGCCGACACGCGATTGTGCCGTATAGCCAGCCCCTCGCCTTGTCGGGGCTTTCGTGGGAGGCGCCGCCGCCGTATGCACCACCGCCCTCGGATGTGCATCGCATCCGCGAGTTTGATCCGCGCAAGCTTGTCGGCGACCTCTTTACCACACTCACGCGAAAATTTTCCGAACGGAAGTAAGAGGCCCCTATGCGCGTGTACGTAGCCAGTTATCAAGCTGTCTCCATCCTCCACGGTGGACCGCACACTCAACTGCGAAACACCATCCGCTTTCTCGATCAGCACGGCATCGAGGCGCGACTGTTCGATCCGTGGTCGCCGTTCTCGGCGGCGGACGGCGATCTGTTTCATCTGTTTGCGGCCAATATCGGGACGTATCATTTGGCGCGCGAGATTCACGCTCTGCGCATGCCGCTCGTCGTTTCGCCCATTACCTTCAGTTTGCACTCGCATGGGTTTGTCCGCACGGCACTCACGGCGACGCGGTTGCTGCAAAAGATCGGCAAAGGGGTGTGGACTGATTACGCCTTGACGGCCGCTGTGTGCTCGTGGGCTGAGCGGGTGTTGCCGAATTCTCGCGCCGAAGCGGCGCTCGTTGTCAAGGGCCTCGCCATCGAGGAAGAAAAAGTGCGGGTGATCCCGAACGGTGCGGATGAACGCTTCGCAGATGCCGAGCCGACACTGTTCAAGCAACGCTACGGTCTCGATCGTTTCATCTTGAATGTCGGGCACATCGGCCATCGGCGGAAGAACGTTCTCGCGCTCATTCGAGCGCTTGCACAGATCGATCATCCTGCGGTCATCATCGGACGTGTGATTGCCGGTGCCTACGGCGAGGCGTGCATGCACGAAGCACAAAAGCACAAGCACATTCTGGTGATCGACGGACTGAAGAGCGACGATGCGTTGCTCGCATCGGCATACGCTGCGGCGGACGTGTTCGTCCTTCCGTCGCTCTTCGAGACGCCGGGCATCGCCGCGCTCGAGGCAGCATTGGCGGGAGCTAAGATCGTGATCACACCGTACGGCGGAACGAAAGAGTATTTCGGCGACGAAGCGATCTATGTCGAACCGCACTCGGTCTCCTCGATTCGCGACGGCATCCTCGCTGCGCTGCAGCGTCCGAAAAACGATCGCTTGCGCGAACACATTCGGCGCGAGTTCCTTTGGCAACACGTCGCAGCGAAAACCGCCGCAGTGTACCGCGACGTTGCCGGACGCCGCTAACGCCGGAGAGGTGGCACACAACACCCTTTCTTGGTAGATTAGAGAAGGAACGCAACGCAACAGAAGGAGACAACGATCATGGAAACCGCCGCCCGACCGACACCCGATCTTGCTCTGAACATGGACATCGTCCAGAAGCTTCTCGTCGATTTTCTCCGCGACGAGATTCACAACGCCGGCTTTCGCAAAGGTCTCATCGGGCTTTCGGGAGGAGTAGATTCCGCCGTTGCCGCCTTTCTCGCAGTGAAAGCTCTCGGTGTCGAGAACGTGCTCGGCGTTCTGATGCCGTATCGGACGAGCAACCCCGCGAGTGTTGCCGATGCCGACCTGGTCGCGCGCGAGTTGGGTATGCGTACAGAACTCATCGACATCACGCCGATGGTCGATGCCTACCTCCAATGCACCAATGATATCGATCGTGTCCGCGCGGGAAACATTATGGCGCGCCAACGGATGATCGTACTGTACGATCTTTCCAGCCGCGAACGCGCACTCGTGATCGGAACCAGCAACAAGTCGGAAATCTTTCTCGGGTACGGTACGCTCTTTGGCGACCTCGCGTGCGCGTTGAATCCTCTGGGCGATCTCTACAAGACGCAGGTGTGGCAACTTGCACGCGCGTTGGGCGTTCCCGATCGGCTGATCGAAAAGAAACCCTCTGCAGATCTGTGGGAAGGGCAAACCGATGAAGGCGAGTTCGGCTTCACGTACGCCGATGTCGATCGCTTGCTCTATTCCATGATTGACGAACGACGAAGCATCTCGGAGTTACAGGCAATGGGCTTCGAGCCGCCGTTCATCGAACGCGTGCGCTCGATGGTCGTGAAGAACCAATTCAAACGGCGCTTGCCGCTCATTGCAAAGGTCTCCCACCGCACGGTGAACGTGGACTTCCGCTACGCACGTGATTGGGGCATATGAGCGAGGCGATTCAACCCGGCACGCTCTACGTCGTCAGCACCCCAATCGGCAATCTCGAGGATATCACGCTTCGAGCGATCAAGATTCTCGGCGGCGTCGATCTGATTGCTGCCGAGGACACGCGCACGACAAAGGTGCTGCTCGATCACCTCGCGATCACCAAGCCGTTGATGAGCTATTATGCTCACAACGAGGCGCGCCGCGTGCCCGAGCTTGTCGAACGACTCAAACAGGGCGCGTCGGTGGCGGTGGTGACCGATGCAGGCACGCCCGGCATCTCCGATCCGTCGTTCCTTCTGGTGCGCGCCGCAGTGAATGCCGATCTTCGCGTTGTGCCCGTGCCGGGAGCGAGCGCGTTGCTTGCGGCATTGGTGGTCAGCGGACTGCCCTGCGATCGCTTCGCGTTCGAAGGCTTCCTTCCGGTAAAGAAAGGAAGGAAGACGAAACTCCAGACGCTGAAACACGAGTCGCGCACGATGATCTTCTACGAATCGCCGTTTCGGATCGAACGAACCCTGCGCGACATGTACGAACACTGGGGCGATCGACGCGTTGCCGTTGCGCGCGAACTGACGAAGAAATTCGAAGAGATGCAACGCGGCATGCTCTCCGAAGTCCTTGAGCGCCTTCGCGCAAGCACGCCGCGGGGCGAGTACGTGATTGTCATCGAAGGACGAAAAGAGAAACAACACACGCGATAGCATCTGGTATGGCGCAAACATTCGAACTCCGACTTCACTCGACAGGGCACCCGATCGTGTATGAAGTGAACACGCGCGTGCTCATGAACGAGCTGTCGCAACAATCTGGGACGCCGTTGCGCTTGGATCAGATTCCCGACACGCTGCTGGACGAGTGGCAACAACTCGGCTTCGATGCAATTTGGTTGATGGGTATCTGGTCGCCGAGCAAACGCTCACGCGAGATCGCGCGCACCCACGAAGGACTGCGCGAAGAATATCGCCGTGCCCTTCCCGACGTCACCGACGAGGACATCGGCGGTTCCCCCTACGCAGTCGGAGCGTACACCGTGGCACGCTCGCTCGGCGGCGCGCGCTCACTCAGCGCCTTGCGGCGCAAACTCGCACGGCGCGGTATGGGATTGATCCTCGATTTCGTTTCCAACCACACAGCACGCGATCATCCATGGGTGTCCGCCCATCCCGAATACTACATCAACGGCCGCAACGGCGAGGAGACCGAAAAGCCCGGCGAATTTTTCCGCACCCGAACGACCAAAGGCTTCCGCACGATTGCCTTCGGTCGCGATCCGCACTTTCCAAGCTGGACCGATACCGCGCAGTTGAATCCGTATCTGCCGGCTGCTCGCACCGCAATGATCGACACGCTCCAAAAGATTGCCCGCATGTGCGACGGCGTTCGGTGCGACATGGCGATGCTCTTGCTCCGCGAGGTGTTCATGCGAACGTGGGGCGCGTACGCCGCTTCCCCCGAACAAGAACCGCTTCGAACCGAGTTCTGGGAAGAAGCCATCCAATCTGTTCTCCCACAATATCCGCAGTTCCTGTTCATCGCTGAAGCGTATTGGAATCTCGAATGGGAATTGCAACAACTCGGCTTCCGCGCCACCTACGACAAAACCCTCTACGACCGTCTGCTGCACGAAGGGGCAGGTTCGGTGTACGATCACCTGCGGGCAGAATTGATCTATCAACAACGATGTGTGCGCTTTATCGAAAACCACGACGAGCATCGCATCGCTTACCTGATGCCGAACGAGTGGTGGCATTACGCCGCGGCAACCATCGCCGCGACAATCCCCGGTATGCTGCTGCTTCACGAAGGACAATTGGATGGCCGGCGCGTAAAAGTTCCCGTGCAACTCCTCCGCCGCCCGCACGAAGACTTGTCGATCCCAACCAAAGCATTCTACACAAAACTCCTTTCATGCCTCCATGCAGAAATCTTTCGGAGAGGCAACTGGCAACTCCTTTATAGTAAGTCGGCGTGGTATGGTAACAACTCCCATCTCAACATCATCCCCTACATGTGGCGCATGGAGAACGACTGTCGCTTCATCGTCGTGAACTACGCGCCGCACAATTCACAATGTTACGTCGAGCTGCATCTGGATAGCCTCGACGGAAGGACGTTCGAGTTCCGCGATCTGATGAGTCCGGCAGTGTATGTGCGCGACCGAGAGACTCTCGAGCACAAGGGGATGTACTTCGACTTGCCGGGATACGGCTTCCACATCTTCACCGTTACTCCCGCGCACACATTGTAAGCGTCTCGCGTCTGGAGGTTGTTCAAAATCTTTCGGGCACTCTTCGATTTCACTCTGTTGCGCTCAGCGCGATCACCACCACCTCTTTGCTCGGACGCAGAGAAATACAGCGGAGTCGAAGCCACCATGTCCAGGATGCTCTTCGAGGGTTTGGGTTGGTGCCCTTGGTGCCCTACGGGCTACGCTTGCGCTTCGGTGCCGCTGCCTCAACAGCAGCAGCGGCACTGGCGCTTGCAAA
>PSMW01000022.1:0-53264 GCA_040290295.1 Ignavibacteria bacterium | reverse complement strand
GCGAGACGACGGGGCGGGTTGGCATCGATATCGTACACGGCCAACGGTGCAGATTTACGATAGTCTTGATAGGAATAGCCTGGATTCCTGTTGATCATCCACGGGAGAAACTCTGGCTGAGCAGGGGCTAAGTCGAAGTTCCGACCATAACGGTACGCCTTCGAAACGTTTTCCTGTGTCGAATCGAAGACACCCCTGGCGTCAGCGTTCGCAAGCCGAATCTCGATAGCCTTCAGTTCGGCTGCACTGTAAAATGGAGTTCCTCCTCCAAATACAGTGTTCGGGCTTGCCCAACCTGCAGCGCCACGGAAACCTTCAAAGCCCAATCCATCCGCATTCGACCAGGTGAAGCGGCGGACTCCGCGGGTCACTTTCCAGCCCCACTTCGTCGAATCATCTGTGTCGAATTGATCTTGGCGTTTGAGGCCAGGCAGCGGACCCTCGACCTTCAAGAACATGCCTTCGAGGAGCTTGTAGTTTTCGTCACCACTCTGGTTGGTTTCGCCCGAAATGACGGTGTCGCCCGTCGTAATATTCAGCAATAGCCACGTACTGACTCCACCTGTTGTATCGAACTTCACTTGATAGGTGTGCCCCGTGCTCCGAGTCGGGTCCACAACGATCGGCCTGACCACGCCGTCGCTAATGCCGCGGTGGTTCACCTTTAGCGTGTCGCCGTATCGTGAGCCATAGACCGTACCAAACGGCACCCTTGGACGAACCGTTAACACTTGCACATCCGATTCGAGTGCACGAGGGAGGAACCCTGCTTGAGTCGCGACGCTGTACGCCGTAACAGCGAGGTAATATTCCTGCCCGTTGTTCAACTTGTTGATGTCACGTACATAATCACGGTTGAATCGGAAATAGCGGGTGACGCCAGAGTTCGAACCGAATTGTACGGGTAGCTGCAAGATCTGACCTGAAATCGGATCGAACTGCTCATCGAGCACTACGGCAGGATCTGTCGGGAGATCGTACGTGATTATCCGTTTCCCTTCGGACAGTCGCGAGCTTCGACTTGGAAGTTGGTACACATTGTAGCCTTCGAACTTGTATGCACCCGGTTGATTGACAACCGTTTCGGTTTCTTGGACACGAGGGAGGTTTGAACCCCACTCGAGGATGACCTCCCCATCAAGCTCAGAAACCTTCACATCGGGTGCCGCAGGGGGTTTTGGCACTTGGAAGAGTGCATTGAACGTGTTTTGCACGAACTTGTCGTTGAACTTCATGACTGCCACACTCGAAAGTCGGTCGGATCCGAGTCCTGCCACAGTACCGACAACTACTTCCTGAGTATCTCCCGGCGCGAGCCTGAACGGACCACTGTTCAACACGATGCGACGATCACCAGGAGCAAACGAGTACGACGTACCTAAGCCATCGATGAATCCTGTGCGCGCCACAGGGTCACCAGACAAGGGGTAGAACGAAGGCGGGAAAGGTCCGCTCGGATACAATCTCCAAGGAGACGTGGAGGGATCGGGCACGTATCCTTGAAGCATACGCCACCACCTCAAGGTGCCTTCATAACTAAAGGGCGGATCGCTGATACCACTGCCGGCAGAGAAGTAGGCAAACGAGGTCAGCTGAAGGTTCTTGAATCCTTTGCGATATTTCAAATCGAACACAGCGCTATCCGTTGCGGCACCTCGCACAATTGGACCAGCCAAGAAATCGTATCCGACCGCGGGTGGCGCCAGATTGAATTTCCGGAACTCGCTGTCGATGGCATTGCCGTTGTAAACAAAGCCAAGGCTGAGAACTGAGTCGGAGCCGCAAAGATCGTCACCGAATGCGCCCAGATCGGGATCCGACCACTGGGAAACGTACATACTGTCGATCCAGAACGAACCGCGCGTCGTACCACTGGTGATGACGCCGCCTTTATTGATGATACGATAACGCTTGAAGTACAGGTTGCCCATTGCGTCGGTTCGCTTGTAGCCCCACAGTGTCATCTGCACTTCCAAGCCGAGAGGTTCGGAGCCGTAAAGCCCCTGAGTCAAAGAGGGATTCAAGTCGTTGAAGACCGCCCACACAACTTGATCGGCAGGCGAATTGGGATCGGCACCAGCGACACCCGGCTCATCAAGACGCTGCTCGATAAGTTGCTTCGCGGTTGCATCCCGGGGCGGTGGCTGGTAGCCCGGTGTACCATTACGTTCGATGTACGGCGCACCACGATCAACGGGCCATTCGGTCCAATCCCTTTCATACTGCTGTTTGATGAGATCGATGTCTGCTTGTGTGACATCTGAGAGAAGCTTCTCGAAGAACTCGGCGGCATCTCGAGCGAGTTCCGCCTGGCTCATCTCCTTATAGTCGCGCCGGATTCTGTACATGCGGACAGCGGGAAGTGCAGGATCGGCCGGTGTGGCATTGGCACCGGACCCTTCAATCCAACCTGCCTGTGTCCCGACGTTGTATGTCGCCCCGCCGACTCGAATTTCCTGATTGGCTGGGGGAAGAGCATACAAGGAGTCGAGGCGAGGTTTTCCACCCCACACCAATCCATCTTCGTAGATAACCCACTTTGTGCCTCGTGGAAAGTAGCAGCCGTCGTCGCCCGTCGGTGAATGATTCGACTGACCATCGCTGCGAAACCAAGTCCAAAGATTATTGATGTTCAAGATCTGGTACCTCGGTGTTCCGAGCGTGTGATTGAGCGACGGCGTGCGAGAGCGGTTGGAGCCGTTCGGTCCCTCAGCGGCGAGTGCCGACCACACCAGCGCGCTCGCTATGCCTACCGCTGCGACTAGAGTCTTGAAGGCTTGACGCTTCATCATACGAACTCCTTCAGTTATTGTTGTGAATGAGCACCCCAAGGGTGGATGCGCGGGCAGCATCCCTGCATCCACTGTTCTCGCGGGTGTTGATTACAATTCGACCTTGGCGCCTACACGAATCTGACGAGGCGTAGCATAGAGATCGTTGCCCGTCGCGGTCGTGTATGCCCAACGATTCTCCAGATTGATGGCTCTGTAGAATGCAGAATAAAGCGGATCCTGAGCGAACGAAACAGCCAGCGGGCTATTCAACCAGCCGTCATCCTGTGCTGTGCCCGTGGATGGGTACACGTTGATGATCTGCTTCGAGTTCAGCAGGTTCAACACATTGACGTACAGCTCGAGATTGACGCCGCCTACGTCGAACTGCTTGCTCACCGAAACATCCACATTGAAGAACCACGGGGTCTTGGATGCGTTAACCGGTTCGGCGGGGAAGCTGGACCGTGGATCGATCAGAGGTCGAATCCCGACGTTCCAAGGATTCGCCTGGCCGAGTTCAGTTGGTTCCTTGATCTTCGTGTAGTTGTGCCCGCTGTTGAACGTCAGCAACGCGTTGATACCGAATCCGCTAAGGATCGGTCCACCTTCATCCATACCGAAACGGTAATCGAGAAGCACAGACCCGCGATGGGTTTGGTTGAACTCCAATGCATTGATAAAGTTCGACGGCCGCCCGATGTTCTGTTCGATAGCACCGAACCCCGAACGAGGATTAGACCCTGTGCCGAGCGCGTCGGACAAGGTATAGTTGAGCCGCGCGGCAAAGCGATGTGTGCGGCGCAACTCAAGCGTCAGTTCCAAACCCTTCACCGTACCGAAATCTTCGTTGAGGTAGGCGGTGAAGACTCGTGTGCCGCTCGGACTTATCAGGGGTCGCACGGCGAGCTGATCCTTCAGATCCTTATAGAAACCGGTGAGGGTAAATGCCAAGTTATCGCTCAGCGCCTGGCGGAAGCCCACCTCATATTGTGTCGTCCGCTCAGGACGCAGCAGGAAGCCGACCGGTGTCAGGAAGGCGTTACCGCGAGTATTCACGCTCACCGTGCGGCTGAGTACCGTGTTGCCGACGTACAGTTGGTTCAACGAAGGCATCTGTGCATACAAACCATACATCGCATAGAACACGGTCTTATCCGTTACGGGGAACGAAACGCTCACGCGCGGTAAAACGTATTGGAATGTTCCCGCATCGACAAGTTTTGTTTCGTCAATGACGTCGAGTGTGGTATTGAACAACTCTGCGTAACGGTTCGGATCAGCAAGTGCCAAAGGATCTCTAAACGTCTTGCTCTTCGGGTTGTAATACTCATAACGCAACCCGACATTCAACACCAGATCCTTGTACTCGAACTTGTTCTGTATGTACGCCGAGGCAAAGACCGGCTTGCGCGGGGCATCCACTCCGTCGCTCACCTTCTTCCCGTCAACGTCGTAGCCATAGTGATTGATCACGCCGCGCTGAGCAAGCTGGACACGACGCTGCTCAGGACTGGTGAAGGTGCGATACGTGTTGCCATCGATTCCGTAGAGGAAGATCAATGCTTGCTCGATGTTGCCTACGGAGTAGTTGCGCGTTGTCCAGAGATCCAACCTACCTCCAGCCTTTACTTCCCACTCTGGGTTTATTTGGCTGGTGAAGTCGCCTTGGAAGCCCCACGATTCCTGCTCGTTCTTGTTGAATGTATTGTTGGGGGAATTGGGGGCAGTAAACTGGAAGCTATTGATCACACTGTACGGAAGCGGTCCCTGGTAGCGTCTGCGCCAGCCAGTGGTATCCAAACCCGCCGAAACCCATGCGTTTCGGTCGGAGTAGTTCTGCCAATTTCTGCCAAAGACAGGATCCTCACGAAGGAACGAACGCTTTTGATACGACACTGCCAACTCGTAGAACGTCGAGCTTCCGAGTAGATGACTGAACCGCAGACTCCCGAAACCGGATTTCGTGTTGTCCATTCGCTTGCGGTGTTGGTTGAACATGTTCTGCAGATAAACCGGCCAGCCACCCACACCTTCGGATGCAACAATGCCGCCGACGTTGCCACTCTGAGCGCCACCAGCAGCACCACCATCCACAGGATTCGACTCGGCTTGGTAGCTACCGGTCAAGCGAAGTTTGAAAGGATTGAATTCATACAATAACGTACCCTGAACGGAATTGGCTTCAGCCCAGTTATTGGGGATGTAGTTTTCTCTCATCACCACAGGGCCAGGCAACAGCCGACCGGGCTGAGCATCATTTACATCAGTACGCAAGTTAACGAAGCTGAAGGGGGTAATGAACTTTTGCTGTCGATCGCGGATGTAGTTGTGTTGCCCTGCGATGAAAAAGCGAAGTTCAGGAAGGATTGGTCCGCTCACCGTGGCAACCACGTTTCTCCATCCGAACGCTGTCGTACCCAAGAATTGCTTTCCCGGCTTGGCAAAATCATCGGTCTGAAAATCCAGACTGCCCTTGAACGTCTGGCCTCCTGTACGAATGGTCGTCCTTAGGATGCCTGAGTTCGAGCCACCAAGCTCTGCTGTATATCCCCCAGCCTGCAACTGAACCTCTTCAATGGCTTCTTGAATGATACCAACGGTGGAGTTGTTGAAGACGGGGTTGGTGACGTTCGCGCCATCGACGAAGTACGACACTTCGCCCTGCCGGCCACCGCGTACATACAACTGGCCGTTTTGCTGAACGACACCGGCTTCCAGTGCAACGATATTTTGCAAACCACGAAATGGAAGGTTAGCAATGTCTTCTTGGGTTGTTAGACGCACCGTGTTGGTCGTGTTTCGTTGCACGAGCGGTTTTTCGGCAACAACTTCGACACCTTGAAGTTGGACTGCGGAACTAGCAATCCTAAAATCTTGTGTGGTTGTGAGATTTGCGCTGACACGAACATTCGACACTGTAAGAGGCGCATATCCCACCATCGACACACGCAAGGTGTAAACGCCCGGTGGAACACTGAGAATGATGTACTCGCCATTGACATCCGTTGCGGCGCCAAGGCTTGTCCCATCGATCACCACGTTCGCGCCCACAAGTGGCTCACTAGACTCTCGATCTCGCACCGTGCCGCGGATCTTGCCGTCCTGCGCAAAGATCGCAACCGGCAGCGCAGCAAGCGCGATGAGAGCCGATACGAGCTTTCGTAGCATGTTGGACCTCCTATGTTTGTTTGGAGTTAGTGGGTAGAGTTTTGAACACCTTTCACCGAACCGTGACATTCGGAGAGGTGCGCGGGTTTTCCCCGCATGGGTCATCGTTAGAGGGATTCCTCTACCGATGAAAGGTTGAAGCTCAAATCTGAGAACACCGACGCAATGATCACTGCCTTCGGCGCCCTCTCACATGTGATGGTGTTTCTTGATGCACAACGTTTACGTTGCAATGCGACAACGTTCAGCAGGCTGCGTTCAAACGAGTGAGTCCGTTTTGACCTTTGCACCCTGCTTTGGTAATGCTGCGTATGGAGACTACTTGAGAATTGAATTGCTGGAAATGTGTATCAAATAGGTTTCGATTGACCTCCTTGATGATGATTGGATCTGACCCTAGCTGTCTCCCAATCTCGTCTAAAATCACGGACTCAATATAAATACGCCCCGAGTCTTTGTCAAGTCCATGACGGGAATTTACACTCTAATAACGATTCTGGAACGTTCTTCCCCTAAAAGTTTCTCATTAAGTTTTTCTCAAGATTGCAGATTAATCGAATCGGACAATCCTCAAATCACTGATACCTTCTTCGCGTTCGAGTGCGCGAAGAACGCCGGAAGGGAGGTCGCTGTCGACATTCATTACTGTGAGCGCATTTTCCCCGGCGCCGGTTCGGCTCAACGCAACAGCGGCAATGTTGACGTGATGCTGCGCGAGAATTGCTCCGACACGAGCGAGCATCCCGGGCTTATCGACATTATTGTAGATGAGAAGAACACCTTCAGGATTTACTTCAAATCGAAAACCGTCAAGCTTCACAAGCCTGATGGATGAACGCCCGTACACAGTGCCGGCGAGTTCGTGCCACGTTCCTCTACTTCGATAGCGCAGTCGGAGAAGGTTGGTAAAGTTGTCTGCCTCAGCATCCCGCTGTTCATTCACCACCAAGCCCATCTCCGCTGCATGAAGAGGCGCGTTGACAAAGTTCACCGGTTCGGGAAGAACATGAGACAGCATTCCCTTCATCACGCCAATCTTTACCAACGCCAACGACGCGACTGCAAGTTCGCCGGCAGCACCTATGGTGATACCCTCAAGTTTGTCTGTCGTGAGTTGAGCGGCAAGACTCCCGAGCTTTTCGCCCAAGACGGCGTACGGGCGATACTCTTCGTTCATGGCCAGTTGCAGCGCCTCGCCATTGACGAGTCCGGTGTAGCCTCGTTCCTTGAGTGCGTCAGCGATTTGATGAGCTATCTGCACCGCTACTTTTTCTTGCGCCTCTTCTGTCGACGCGCCGAGATGCGGAGTGACCACAACGCGTTCGTGTTGGAGGAGCGCGGTATTTTTCGGCGGCTCCTCTTCGAACACGTCCAACGCTGCACCGCCCACGTGCCCGGATTGCAATGCCTGCAGCAAAGCCTGTTCGTCCACAATGCCGCCGCGCGCACAATTGACGATCCGAACGCCGCGCTTGCAGCGAGCGAGCGTCGTATCGTTGAGCATACCTTTCGTTTCGTTCGTCAGTGGTGTATGCAGCGTGATAAAATCGGACCGCCGAAACAACTCCTCCAAACTCACCAACTCGATGTTGAGCCTGGCGGCGACTTCGTTGGACAGGACCGGATCGTACCCGATCACCCTCATGCCGAACGCTTGGCAGCGACTCGCCACCTCTCGACCGATCTTTCCCAAACCCACAACGCCGAGCGTTTTCTCGAACACTTCCACACCCGTGTACTTCTTCCGCTCCCATTTGCCTTGCACGAGACTCGCATGCGCTTGCGGAATGTTGCGTGCGAGTGCGAGCAGCATCGACACGGTATGCTCAGCAGCAGAGATCGTGTTGCCACCCGGCGTGTTCATTACCAATATACCTTTGCGCGTGGCTGCCGGAACGTCGATGTTGTCCACGCCGGTACCCGCTCTCCCGACAATCTTCAAGCGCGACGCTCGTGTCAACACATCGGCCGTCACTTTCGTTGCGCTGCGCACGACGAGCGCATCGTACTCACCGATGATGCGTTGCAGTTCGTCCGCGGGCAGACCGGGTTTGTTATCAACCTCGAAGCCCTCGCTTACCAAGATATCGATACAGCTTTGCTCGAGTTGATCGCTAACGAGTATCTTCATCTGTCATCAAAAGGATGTGACATCATGAAGGAAGTGAGAGTGCATCGAGAGGCTCCCCACACCTCGTGTCGCATCGGTAGGCAGCCTCGCGCAGAGTTCCGTCAGTCCATCGTCAGGAATGTGTTTTGGGTTGCTGCAAGTCCGGCACCGATAGTGAATTTGTACCCGACCGCTGCCAAGGTTCGCTCCAATGCACCGACGAAGGCAATCATGTCCAACTCGTCGTAATAGCCGAGGTGGGAGACACGGAAAATCCTGTCCTTGTAGTCGTCCTGTCCTCCGGCGATGGTGATCCCGATTTCGCCCTTGAGGATTTTGTTGAACGATTTCCACGACACACCTTCGGGCACCCACACGGGCGTTACCGCGTAGGAAGGAGAATCGGAGAAGAGCTTCAAGCCGAGCGCTTGAATGCCCGCTCGCAGTGCAGTCGCCAACCGTTCGTGCCGGTGCCACACGTTCTCGATGCCTTCGGCTTTGATCATCTGCAATGCGAGATCAACCCCGATGATCAACGATACACCCGGGGTAAACGGCGTGTCGTTGTCGGCGTACGACTTCAGCGCTTTCCGTAAATCGAAATAGAACTTGGGCATCTTCGATGTCTCCATCATCGCAATGGCGCGCTGACTGAGGGCGACGAATGCAAGTCCGGGTGGAATCATCAGTCCTTTCTGCGAGCCGGTCACGCACACATCCACGCCCCACTCATCGAAACGTAACTCGTGTGCACCGACTGCTGTGATGCCATCAACGCACACCAACGCATCGGAATGTTCGTGGATCAGCTTCGCCATCGTCTTGATATCAGTGGCTGTGCCGGTCGAGGTCTCGCTGTGTACAAGATAGACTGCTTTTGCTTCGGGATGGGCTTTGAGCGCGTCGAGAATTTGTTCCGGCGTTGGCGCTTTGCCCCACTGCGTTTTGATTTCGACCGCATTCATGCCGAATGCTCGCGGCATCTTCACCCACCGTTCGCCGAATTTCCCGCCGTTGACCGAAATGACGGTGTCGCCCGGTGAAAACAAACTCACGAACGTCGATTCCATACCTCCGGTGCCGGAGCACGTCAAGGTCAACACGGGTTGTTCTGTTTGGAAGAGATATTTCAGGTTCGCATTCACGCGCGTCAACACTTCGTTGAACTCGGGGTTGCGGTGATGAATGATCGGCTCTGCCATTTTGAGCATGACCGTTTCGGGGACAGGTGTTGGACCAGGCGTAAAGAGACGTTTCTTCATAGTCATTCTCGCTTTCTCGCTGTGAAGGAAAGAGTCCGTTTGCTGTAGAGATGTCGGCGCCAAAAATGTAGGAATTTCTTCCGAGAGAATCACGCATAACTCTCCGACCAGAACGTGAGACAGCGGTCGATTGACGATACAGGCAGGAAGGAACTCTGCTTCGTGCTGCCTTGCGTAGCGCAAGGAAAAGAACAAGAGGAGATGATCCGCAGCGGTTCTCAACCGCTCGACGAGCGAAGAACTATCGCGTCAGTCTGTGGCGGTAAGGTGTTGCTCGATGATGCGCAGCAGTTCCTGTCGTCCTTCGCCCGTAAACGACGAGAAGGGAATCACGTCTTTACACAGAGCAAACTTTTGAAAGACGATCTCTGCGTTGCGCACGTACATCGGCATTTTGCTGCGAGGCAGTTTGTCCGCTTTGGTGAGAACGACGACGAAGGGGATTTCGTAATAGTCCAACCATCCCACCATCATCAAATCGAGTTCACTCGGCTCGTGACGGGAATCGATCATCTGCACGACCAGCGAGAGCGTCTTGCGCTCTTTCAGGTAGGTCTCGATCAGATTCCCCCAGCTCGAGCGAATTTGTTCGGGCAAGCGGGCGTACCCGTAACCGGGAAGATCGACAAGGTAGAATTGTTTGTTGACGAGATAGTAGTTCAACTCGCGCGTCTTGCCCGGAGCGGCACTCGGACGCGCAAGCGTTTTGCGGTTGACGAGTCTGTTGATAACCGAAGACTTCCCGACGTTGGAGCGACCGAGGAACGCTACTTCGCGCAACTGATCCTTAGGCAGTTGCGCTAAGGACGTTGCACCGATGACGAATTCAGCAGATGTAATTCTCATACAACGTATGGTCACACATGAAGTCGGAGAAAGCTGCTCGAGGGCACGACTTTTATGCACGCGCAGCGGACTCTGCCGACGCTTCCGAGGCTTTCTCTTCTTTCTTGGTTTCCTTTGCCTTCTTCGGGCGAACGGCTTTGGTTTGTTTCTCCGTCTGCAGTTTGCCGGTAAGTTCCTGGCCCGTATTGAAATCCACCAACTCCAACACAGCAAGCTCGGCGCCATCGCCCTTGCGTTGACCGAGCTTCACAATCCGCGTATAACCGCCGGGCCGGGTAGCAACCTTCTCGGCGATCGTCGTAAACAACTCTTTCAACACGCTGCGGTCTTTGATGATCTTACCGACTTCGCGCCGGGCATGCACGCCCACGGCAGGCGCGTCTTTATGAGCTGCCGCACGTTTCGCTCGCGTAATGAGCTTCTCGACGACGGTGCGCGTTTCTTTCGCTTTCGCCAAAGTTGTCGTGATCCGTTTGTGGCGCAGCAACTCCGTCGAAAGCAACGCCAGCAGTGCGCTGCGGTGGCTTGCCGTGCGTTTGAGTTTCCTTCCTGCTTTCCGATGTCGCATAGTTCCGTCCTACCTGAAAATATCGTTCACGTGTATCCGCCGTGTTCATTGTTCTGGACGTCGCCGATGTACTTCGTCACGTCCATCCCGAAGCGCAGTTGTTCGCGCTGGACGATCTCCGCCAACTCGGCAAGCGATTTCCGTCCGAAGTTGCGAAACTTGAGCAACTCTGCCTCATCACGACGAACGAGGTCGGCGATCGTTCGGATGTTCGCCGCACGCAGGCAGTTGTGTGCCCGCACGGAAAGCTCCAACTCATCCACCGGCGTCAGCAAGATTCTTCGGATGCGCGCGAACTCCGGATCGCTTTCATCTGGCGTTTTGTTTGCCTCCGCTTCCGAATCGAAATTGATGAAGAGCTGGATGTGATCGCGCAAAATCTTGCCGGCATACGCGATGGCGTCTTCCGGCGAGATCGAGCCGTCGGTTTCCACTTCGAGAGTCAGTTTTTCATAGTCGGTTTGCTGACCGACGCGCGTCGGCTCCACAAGGTAGCGGACGTTGCGAATGGGCGAGAAGATCGAGTCGATTGCGATAACACCCAACGATTGATCGGACATCTTGTTTTCCTCTGCAACAACGTAGCCGATACCTCGACCGATGCGCAGTTCGATTTCGACATTCGCTTCGGTGTTGAGTGTGGCAATATGGAGATTCGGATTCAGCACCTGAATGTCTGCGGACGCTTCCTGAATATCCCTTGCCGTGAACTCCTTGGGTCCTTGAAACGAAAGAACGACGCGATTGCTCTTGCGATTGATCAGCTTGAGGCGCACTTGCTTCAAGTTGAGAATAATATCCGGCACATCTTCGACAACGCCCGGGATCGTACTGAACTCATGCTGCACGCCTTCGATGTTGATTGCCGTGATGGCATACCCCGGCAGCGACGACAACAGCACCCGACGCATCGCATTGCCGATGGTGGTGCCGAATCCTCGCTCGAGGGGCTGCACAATAAAACGTCCGAACGTGACGGAGCGACTCGCCTCGTCGAGGTGAATCCGCTCCGGCATTTGAATGGTACCTGCTGTCATTGCACACACCTCTGTTGTGATTACTTCGAATACAACTCAACGATCAACTGCTCGTCGGCATTCAACGGAATGTCGGCGCGCTCGGGAATATGGAGGAACACGCCGGACATCGTTGCTTTGTCGAGACTGAGCCACGGCACCATCGCGGTGTCCTTCATGCGCTTCATCGAGTCGTGGATCAGTTGCAACTTCCGGCTCTTTTCTCGTACGCTCACCGTATCGCCGGGCTTCAACAGGTAGGAAGGGATATCGACCCGCTTGTTGTTGACCAAAATATGTCCGTGAGTGATGATCTGCCGCGCGCTTTTTCGTGATGGAGCAAGACCAAGCCGATAGACCGTATTATCCAGCCGCCGCTCCAACAACTTCACCAAAATCTCGCCCGTGCGGCCTGTTTGCTTCAACGCTTTTTCGAAGTAGTTGCGAAATTGCGTTTCCTGCAAACCGTACATGCGGCGAATCTTTTGTTTCTCGCGCAGTTGCACGCCGTACTCCGAAACCTTCGCTCGGCGCGACTGCCCGTGTTGTCCGGGTGCGTACCCGCGCCGCTCGACCGGACACTTCTCGGTGAAGCACTTTGTGCCCTTCAAAAACAATTTTTGCCGCTCTCGCCTGCACAGCCTGCAGCTTGCGTCTATGTATCGTGCCATGAAATCTTCCTACATCGAATAATGGTTAGTCTTACACTCTTCGTCGCTTGGGTGGCCTGCAGCCGTTGTGCGGAATAGGGGTGACGTCTCGGATCGCCGAGATTTCCAACCCTGCCGTCTGCAATGCACGAATCGCCGCCTCGCGCCCCGAGCCGGGTCCTTTGACGTACACATCAACCTTGCGCAAGCCCAACGCGTGTGCGGCTTCTGCCGCAGCCTCGGCCGATACCTGTGCCGCAAACGGCGTGTTCTTGCGCGAACCTTTGAATCCATTCTTGCCCGCCGACGACCAACTGATCGTGTTACCGTACACGTCCGTAATCGTCACGATAACGTTGTTGAACGTTGCCTTGATATAGGCTCGTCCACTGATATCCACAGAGATTTTTTTCTTCTTCTTGATTTCCGATGTGGATGTGGGTTTTGCCACAGGTCCTCCTTACTTTGAAAACGATGAATTACTCTTGGTTGCCGCCGTTGCATGAATCACGTTCCACCGCCCGTGAACGCTCATGGACGCGCATGATGTTTTCGGTTGCGACGCGCTCACGTTACGTCTTTGCAACCGCCTTCTTCTTGCCGGCAACTGTCTTGCGCTTCCCTTTGCGTGTGCGCGCATTGGTACGGGTACGCTGTCCACGCACAGGCAAGCCCTTGCGATGCCGCAAGCCGCGGTAGCACCCAATGTCCATCAAGCGCTTGATGTTGGCTTGCACTTCGCCGCGGAGTGCACCTTCCACTTTATATTCGGAGGTGATGATGCTTCGAATTCTTGCCACCTCGTCGTCGCTCAGTTCGCCGATGCGTTTATCGGGACTGATGCCAGCTTTTGCAAGGATGTTCTTCGCCGTCGTCGGTCCCACACCATAGATGTATTGCAGGCCGATGATGGACCGCTTCCGTTTGGGTAAATCTACGCCAGCTATACGAGCCAACTGGACTCCTCCTTGTTCTGATTAACCTTGACGCTGCTTGTGTTTCGGATTCTTGCAGATCACGCGCACGACACCCTTGCGCCGGATGATCTTGCAGTTACCGCACATGCGTTTGACTGACGAACGTACTTTCATCGTCGTGCTCTCCTCGTGCATCATTTGTAGCGATACGTGATCCTGCCCTTCGTCAAGTCGTACGGCGAAAGCTCGACCGTCACGCGATCGCCGACGAGTATCTTGATGAAGTTCATCCTCATTTTTCCCGAAATATGAGCAAGCACTTCGTGTCCGTTCTCCAACGCCACGCGAAACATCGCATTGGGCAATGTCTCGATGATCGTTCCGTCAACTTTGATAGGACCTTGCTTCGCCATAGAGTGAAAAGTCCCGACTTATCGGGTCAGGATTTCCGGTTCTCCTTTCCGTACAACAACGGTGTGTTCAAAATGTGCCGAGGGCTTGCCATCTGCTGTGCGGACGGTCCAACCATCGTCATCAACTTCTACCTTGTAGGTGCCCGCGTTGACCATCGGTTCGATGGCGAGCACCATTCCTTCTTTCAATTTCACTCCGGTTCCCGGCTCGCCGTAGTTTGGGATCGCCGGTTCTTCGTGCAGGTGCCGACCGACGCCGTGTCCGACCAGATCGCGCACCACCGAGTAGCCGTGCGCCTCTACGTATTTCTGCACAGCGAACGACACGTCGTGAATATGCTTGCCGACAACGGCTTGCTCAATCCCTTTGTAAAGCGACTCTTCCGTCACACGCAACAGGCGCTGCTTTTCTTCCGAAATTCGCCCGACGGGAAATGTACGCGCTCCATCACCGTAGTACCCGTTTTTCCGAACACCGACATCGATCGACACAATCTGTCCCCCTTCCAACACCCTTCCGTTCGGTATTCCGTGCACCACCACATCGTCGATCGAGATGCAGATACTGGCAGGGAAGGGGTTGGATGTATCATGACTGTACCCCTTGAATGCCGGTGTTCCTCCCCTCGACCGAATAAAGCGCTCGGCGATCTCGTCCAGTTCCTTCAAATGCACGCCGGGCTTGATGCGCGATCCTAACAACGCCAGCACTTCTGCCACGATCTGGCTGCTCTCTCGAATCAGCTCGATCTCGCGCGGCGTCTTGATCGGAACTCGTGCCATAGCTTCTTCCGATCGCTACCGCAATCGGCCTTTCAACTTACCAGACTTCATGAAGCCGTCGTAGTGTCGCATCAACAGATGCGACTCCAACTGCTGGAGCGTATCGAGCGCCACTCCCACCATAATCAACAAGCTTGTGCCACCGAAGAACTGTGCGAAGCTCGGCGTAACCCCGAAGCGCGACATGAATGCCGGCAAAATGGCAATGATCGCCAGAAAGATTGATCCCGGCAACGTTATCTTCGTGAGGATGTTGTCGATGTAATCTGCGGTGTGTTTTCCCGGACGAATGCCGGGAATGAAGCCGCCTTGCTTCTGCATGTTTTCGGACACGTCCTTCGGGTTGAAAGCAATCGCCGTATAAAAGTATGTGAAGAAGATGATCATTAACGCGTAGAACACCGAGTAGGTAATGCTGGTGTACTGAAAGTACCCCGCCATTTGTTGCATCCACTCGCTGTTCGGAAAAAACGTGGCGATGGTTTGGGGGATGAACATGATCGACTGAGCGAAAATGATCGGCATAACGCCTGCCGTGTTCACCCGGATCGGGATGTACTGCGTAACGCCCCCGTACACTTTGCGTCCCACCACCCGCTTCGCGTACTGGACCGGGATTCTCCGTGTCCCTTGCGTTACCAACACAACGCCGGCAACAATGGCAACCATCAAACCCACAAGAATCAACCCGATGATAATGTTCTGACTGACCATGAACTGATCGACGATGGAGTGAAGGAAGCGCGCAACAATACCGATGAAGATGATCAGTGAAATGCCGTTCCCGATTCCCCTCTCGGTGATTTGCTCACCCAGCCACATCATGAAGATGGTCCCTGCTGTCAGAAAGAGGACCGTCGAGATCGTGAAGCCGATGCCTTGCACAGGCTCTGGCACGATCGGAATACCGTTGATATTCAGATTCAATAGGCGTACGCTCACGCCCCATGCTTGCAATGCCGCCACGACCACCGTTCCGTACCGCGTCAGTTGCGTAAGCTTGCGGCGACCCTCTTCCCCTTCTTTCGAAAGCTTTTGGAAGTACGGGACGACCGCGCCAAGCAACTGCAAGATGATCGACGAGCTGATGTACGGCATAATGCCGAGTGCGAAAATCGCCGCGTTGTGGAACGCACCCCCAACGAACAGATCGTACAAGCCGAACAGGGTGTTCTGTTCTTGGTTCTTCACCGCCTGCGCCAAGAGCACGGCATCGACACCGGGCAACGTGATATGAGCACCGATGCGAACAACGATCAGCAGTGCCGCGGTGAACATAATCCGCGTGCGCAGCTCTTGAATCTTAAAGATGTTGCGAAAACTATCGGCTAAGTTGACCATTATTCTCTCGGAGCTGGGCTGACGATACGTGCTTTGCCGCCGGCTTTCTCGATTTTTTCTTGGGCGGATTTACTGAACGCATGCGCCGACACTTCGAGCCTGGCGTGTAGTTCACCCTCGCCCAACACTTTCACCGGCTCCTTGGCATCTTTAATCACGCTGAGTTTCGCCAACACTTCAGGCGTCACGACACCGCCATGGAGTTTACCGGCCGTCGCGAGCTTCTCGAGTCTCTCGACGTTCACGATTTGAAACGCCTTCTTGAATGGATTGTTGAAGCCGCGCTTAGGTACACGACGCACCAGCGGCATCTGTCCGCCTTCGAATCCTGCCAGATGGCAATAGCCCGAACGTGACTTCGCCCCTTTGTGTCCGCGTGTCGCTGTCCCGCCGTGTCCTGACCCTTGCCCGCGACCGATGCGCTTGCGCTTCTTGCGCGAGCCTGCCGCTGGTTTCAATCCACTGAGAATATCCTGTGCCATCGTTGGTCCTTGTTCTTTCCGACAGTCGTTAAGAGATTTCTTCGACCGTCACCAAATGACTGATCTTCCGAAGCATACCGCGAATTTGCGGCGTGTCTTTCTTCTCCACGCTGTAGCCGGGACGACCAAGACCCAACGCCTTGATCGTGCGCTTATGGTTTTCGAGCGTGTCGATGATGCTTCGTCGTTGTGTGATGCGAAGTTTCTTTGCCATACCTCAAGCTCACGTTAGTTTGTTGATGGCGCTTGCGTGCCGAACAGTTCGGCAAGCGTCACGCCCCGTCGCTCGGCAACGCTCTTGGCATCGGCAAGCATCATCAGCGCTTTCATCGTCGCCTTCACCACGTTGTGTGGATTGGACGAACCCATCGACTTGGTCAGCACGTCCTTCACACCGGCCGATTCGAGCACTGCACGCACGCCGCCGCCGGCAATCAACCCCGTGCCGGGCGACGCAGGCTTCAGCATCACCTTGCCGGCACCATACTTGCCGATCACTTCGTGCGGAATCGTTCCCTTCACGATGGGGACGTACACGACGTTCTTCTTCGCGTCGTCCACGCCTTTGGCGATTGCATCGGCAACTTCATTGGCTTTGCCAAGACCGATGCCGACGTGTCCTTTCCCATCGCCCACTGCGACGATCGCGTTGAAGCTGAAGCGGCGCCCACCTTTCACCACCTTTGCAACGCGGTTGATGTGGACGAGCCGCTCTTTCAGTTCCAGTTCGCTTGCTTTGATTCGTGCCAAGTTCTTCCTCAGTACAATTCAGAGTGAATGATTAGAAAAACTCCTCGTGCTGCTCTCGGGCGTGGATTCGAACCACGATTAACGGCTCCAAAGGCCGCTGTCCTGCCATTGGACGACCCGAGAATGTTCGATTCGACAAGCTTCACGGGGACAGCACCCGGCTCGATCAGAATTTCAATCCGCCAGCGCGCACACCATCGGCGAGCGCTTTGACCACGCCGTGGTATCGGTAACCGCTCCGATCGAACACCACCTGAGAAATGTTCGCGGCCACCGCTCGCTTCGCCAACAGTTCTCCCACCTTCTTCCCGATGTTCACTTGTCCCTTCAAGCCCGCGCACTCCGCTTTTCCTTCCTTGTCGAGGTCGGACGCGGCGACGATGGTTCGGTTGCTCACATCGTCGATGATCTGCGCGTACACGTGTCGGAGACTCCGAAACACCGTCAACCGAGGTCGTTCCGGTGTTCCCGAAACTTTCTTCCTGATGTGTGCCTTGATGCGCTGACGATGTTCGTATTTGTGTTTTGTGATCATGTCGTCGTTTCCCTCGCTGTTACTTGCCGCCGCCTGCCGCAGCCGCCTTACCGGCTTTGCGTCGGATGTATTCGCCTTCGTACTTGATGCCTTTGCCTTTGTACGGCTCGGGCGGTCGGAACGAGCGAATCTTGGCGGCGACTTGTCCGACCAACTGTTTGTCGATGCCACGCACCGTGATGTTCGTCGGCGTCGGCGTTTCGATCGTGATGCCCTCCGGCGGACTGAACAAGATCGGGTGCGAATAGCCGACCGAGAGTTGCAATTTCTTACCCTTCATCTCGGCTTTGTATCCAACACCGACGAGTTCCAGTTTTTTCTGATAGCCTTCGGTCACGCCGGTGATCATATTCTGCATGAGCGCGCGCCACAAGCCGTGCAACGATCGGGTTTCTTTTGCATCGGACGAGCGTGTGATGAAGATCTGGTTGTCCTTGATCTCGAAGCCGATGTCGTCGTGGACGCGAGCGCTCAGCTCGCCTTTCGGTCCTTTGACGGAAACTTCTTGCGCCGTGCGCGACACCTTCACTCCAGCGGCGATGGGAATCGGTTTTTTACCAACTCGTGACACGTTCTGTTCTCCTTTGCAACTGCGTTCTCGTTACCAGATTTCACACAACACTTCTCCCCCAACGCGTGCCTCATGTGCTTGCCGGTCGGTCATCAAGCCTTTGGACGTCGAAAGGATCACGATGCCCAAGCCGTTCTTGACGCGAGGCAGATGATCGACGTCGGTGTACCTGCGCAAACCCGGCGTGCTGACACGCTTCAAACCGGAAATGACCGGCTTGCCTTCCTGATACTTCAGATGGATGCGCAGCACTCCCTGAGGACCCGTTTTCTCCTCCGTGTACCCTGCTATCATTTTATGTGCGAGCAAGAGTTTTGTCAACTCACGCTTGAGGTTCGAGGCGGGAACCTCCACGCGTTTGTGTCGCGCTTGTAGCGCGTTGCGCAAACGCGTCAGATAGTCTGCCACAGGATCTGTCATTGTCATAACGTCAACACTCCTACATCAATACCGTTGGTGGAAGAACAGCCATTCATGGCAATGGTGCTCGATGCAGCACGCTACCAGCTCGCCTTAACGACGCCGGGAATTTTCCCTTCGAGCGCCATTTCACGGAAGGCGATACGCGAAAGTCCGAATCTGCGCAGATACCCGCGTGGCCTGCCCGTGACGCTGCAGCGGTTGTGCAGGCGTGTCGGGTTGGCATTGCGCGGAAGTTTCTGCAGCGCGATGTAGTCACCTTTCGCCTTCAATTCCTTGCGAAGCTTGTCGTACTTCGCAACGAGCTTTTGGCGCTTGCGCTCTCGTGCCACGAATGCTGTTGTTGCCATGATCCTTTCCTTTTACCCTTGTTGTGTTTCCAACACTTCTTGACGCTTCACGAAGGGGAAGCCGAGTGCTTTCAACAGCTCGTAGGCTTCCTCGTCGGTTTTCGCTGTCGTGACGAAGGTGATGTCCATCCCAAAGATCTTCGAAATCTTATCGACATCGATTTCCGGAAAGACGATATGTTCCTTCACGCCCACGGTGTAGTCGCCACGACCGTCGAACGATTTGTCGCTCAACCCGCGGAAGTCGCGCATGCGCGGCACCGCGATCGTGACGAAGCGATCGAAGAACTCCCACATCCGAGCTCGGCGCAACGTCACGCGGCAGCCAATGGGCATTCCTTCACGCAATTTGAAATTCGAGATGGCTTTCTTCGCTTTGGTAATGACAACCTTCTGCCCGGTGATCATTTCCAAGTCGCGTGCCGCCATATCGACCAGCTTGGGATCCTGTGTTGCCTGTCCCACGCCGATATTGATGGCGATCTTTTCCAGACGCGGCACTTGCATCACGTTCTTGTACTTGAAGCGCTTCATCATTGCCGGCACCACCTGCTGCCGATACAGCGTGAGCAGTCGAGGGACGACCCGTTCCTCTTTTGTGGATGCGCGCGGTGCACGGTCGGGCATTTGTGCCGCAGCACTCCCCTTACCTTTCGCTTTCTCGGAACCTTTGCCGGCTCCGCTTTTCTTGCCTTTTTCTTCTGCCATGGTTGTTCTCTTGTTCGTCGTGTCTGGTCGTGGTCAGACAATGGTTGTTATGGTTAGAAGGTCTCGCCGCTCACCTTGGACACACGCACGCGGGTTTTCTTTCCCGTCGTCGGATCTTTGATGAGTTTCGTGCCGACGCGCGTCGGTTCGTTCGTTTTCGGATCGATGAGCATGACGTTCGAGACGTGAATCGGTGCTTCTTTTTGCACGATGCCGCCTTGCGGGTTACGCTGGCTCGGGCGCGTATGGCGTTTGACGATATTCACACCCTCGACGATGATGCGATCGCGGTCGGGAAACACCTTCAGTACTCTCCCGGTTTTGCCGCGTGCGTTTCCTGCGATAACCAGGACGTTGTCGTTCTTTCGGATCTTCATGCTCATTCCTTCTTTACAAAACTTCCGGTGCCAGGGAGACAATCTTCATGTATTGTTTCTCGCGCAACTCGCGGGCAACAGGTCCGAAGATGCGACTGCCGCGCGGTTCGCCTGCGTCGTTGATGAGCACGGCGGCGTTCTCGTCGAACCGGATAAACGATCCGTCCTTGCGCCGCGTCTCCTTGCGCGTACGTACGATGACGGCTTTCGCCACTTCACCCTTCTTGACTGCTGCCCCGGGGATGGCCGACTTGACCGAGACGATGACCACATCGCCCAAACCTGCATAGCGCCGGTCGTGACCGCCTAAGACGCGGATGCAGCGCACTTTTTTCGCGCCGGAATTATCCGCAACCACAAGATTGGTCTCTTCCTGTATCATGACACATTCTCCCGTTACTTCGCTTTTTCCAAAATCTCGACCAAGCGCCAACGCTTACGCTTGCTGAGCGGCCGCGTCTCCATGATCTTGACGGTATCGCCGATGCCCGCCGCCTGTTGCTCGTCGTGAGCCATCAGCTTCGTCGTCCGCTTAAAATATTTTTTGTAGATCGGATGCGGCACCTGGCGCTCGATCGCCACCACGATGCTCTTTTGCATCTTGTTGCTGACGACTTTGCCGATGCGGACCTTCCGCTGGGTGGTACGCTGTACTCGAGTTTCGCTCATGCGTTCGGTACCTCTGCGCGTTGTTCTCTCATTTTCTCTTTGATGACGGTGTGCAGCCGGGCGATTTCTCGGCGCACCGTCCGAACCTTTATCGGACTTTCCAACTGACTGGTAGCAAGGAGAAAGCGGAGATTGGCGAGGTTCTCCTGCTCCTCTGCAAGTCGCTTCTTCAATTCTTCCAGCGGTAGTTGCCGCAATTCGTGTGCTTTCATTGTTCGACCTTCTTCAAACTCGTTGGTCCATCCCTGTTACGATGCGGTGCTCGTCTCGTAATCGGGGCGCATCGTGATTGTTGTTTTGATCGGCAGCTTGTGCGATGCAAGCGTCAGCGCTTCCGTTGCGATGTCTCTGGAGACACCGCCGACTTCGAACATAATCCGTCCGGGCTTCA
The DNA here is from genome assembly GCA_040290295.1 of Ignavibacteria bacterium. Taxonomy (GTDB): domain Bacteria; phylum Bacteroidota; class Ignavibacteria; order UBA10030; family UBA6906; genus CAADGV01. Next base: position 32,163 of record PSMW01000022.1, on the reverse strand, counting down.
CCACCGCCACCCAATACTCCGGAGCGCCCTTGCCGGACCCCATGCGTGTTTCCGCGGGCTTTGCTGTCACCGGCTTATCCGGGAAGATGCGAATCCATACTTTGCCTTCGCGCTTCATCATGCGCGTCAGCGTCACGCGCGCGGCTTCGATTTGTCGCTGCGTGATCCATCCCGGTTCCAACGCTTTCAAACCGAAATCGCCGAAGTCCACCGAAGACCCGCGCGTGGCTTTGCCTCTCATGCGTCCGCGCTGTGCCTTGCGATACTTAACTCTCTTGGGCATCAACATCGTAAGCTTCTCCTTATACTATCCTCTGCGTGCAAGCGACTGTTGGGCTTCCCCTTTGCCGATTACTTCGCCCTTGCAGATCCACACTTTCACGCCAGTTGTTCCATAGACGGTACGTGCGGTTGCTGTGGCGTAATCGATATCCGCTCGCAGCGTGTGTAGAGGGATACGACCTTCTTTGTATTGTTCGGTGCGCGCCATCTCTGCTCCGCCGAGCCGGCCCGAGCACATGACGCGGACACCTTCGGCGCCCATGCGCATTGCCGCCGTGATGGCATTCTTCATCGCGCGGCGAAACGCAATGCGCCCTTCCAATTGCTGCGCGATGTTTTCGGCAACTAGATATGCATCCAATTCGGGTCGTTTGATTTCGACGATCAGTATCTTGACATCTTTGTTCGTGATCTTCTTCAGCTCTTCTTCCAATTGTGAAATTTCTTTCCCGCTTTTGCCGATGACCATCCCGGGCCTCGACGTGTGGATGGTAATCACGGCGCGCTTGGGCGTACGCTCGATGAGAATCCGGGAGATGCCCGCTTTCTTAAGGCGATTGCGGACATAGTTGCGAATGGTCATGTCTTCCTGCAATTTCGCGGCGAAGGATTTCTCCTCGTACCACGTCGAGTCCCATGAGCGAATAATGCCCAGTCGCAGACCGATCGGATGTGTTTTCTGTCCCAAATGTCCTCCTTAGCGGGTTACTTCGATTCTTTTTGTTCCGTCCTTGTCGATTCGCTCTTGGCAGATCCGGATCGTGCGGCAGCAGACTTCGGCGCTTTGGATTGTGCGCGAGATGTTGTGCCGGCTCTTGCGCGAGGCGTCGTCGCCTTCTTATCCGTCGCCACGACAATGGTGACGTGGTTGGATCGCTTGCGTATGCGGTATGCTCGTCCCATGGGCGCCGGCGAGATACGCTTCATCGTCATGCCGCCGTCAACGTATGCCTCTTTCACGATCATGTCCGACGGTTCCAGCCGTGCGCCTTCGTCTTTGTTTTGGAGATTCGAGACCGCAGAGCGCAGCACTTTTTCGGCTGTGCGTGCCGCGTGCTTCGGCGAGAAGTGCAACAGACGAAGCGCTTCGTCCACGCGTTTGCCGCGAATCAGATCGATCACCAAGCGCATTTTGCGCGGCGATGATCCTATGTATCGATTGACTGCTCGTGCTTCCATTCTTCAATTCCTGCTTCGTGTGTTCGGGCGATCTTAGCCGGGCTTGGAGGTTTCTTCCTTCTTCACGCCCGGATGCACGCGGAAGGTGCGCGTCGGCGCAAACTCGCCGAGCTTGTGCCCCACCATGCCTTCGTGCACATAGACCGGAATGAACTTGTTGCCGTTGTGCACCGCAAACGTGTGCCCGACGAATTCCGGCGTAATGGTGGATGCACGCGACCACGTCTTGATCACTTTCTTCTGGTTCGCCTTGTTCAGCGCTGCAACTTTCTCCAACAGCTTGTAGCTGACGAACGGACCTTTCTTGAGCGAACGACTCATGCTCTCGGTTCCTTACTTTCGACGTTTGACGATATACTTGTTCGACGGATTCTTCCGCCGACGCGTCTTCTTCCCCTTCGTGTGCCATCCCCACGGCGAGACGGGATGGGGGTTGCCTTGGGGCGATTTGCCTTCACCGCCTCCGTGCGGATGATCGACAGGATTCATCACCACACCGCGCGATTGCGGACGGATACCCAACCAGCGCGCACGGCCAGCCTTCCCTAAACTGATGTTCTCGTGCTCGGCGTTGCTCACAACCCCAATCGTTGCCATGCATGTGAGCGGCACATTGCGCACCTCACCCGAAGGCAGGCGCAACTGCGCATACTTGCCTTCTTTTGCCATCAACTGCACAGACGCGCCGGCACTGCGCGCAAGCTGTGCACCCTTACCAGGCCGCAACTCAATATTGTGCACGAAGGTGCCGGCGGGAATGTTTGCCAACGGCAAGGCATTGCCCACCTTGATTTCCGCATCGGATCCCGAGCGCAACGTCTCGCCGACCTTTATTCCTTCAGGAGCGATGATGTACCGCTTTTCGCCATCGGCGTACTGGAGGAGGGCGATGCGTGCGGTGCGGTTCGGATCGTATTCGATCGCGACAACCTTAGCATCCATCCCCGTCTTGTTCCGCTTGAAGTCGATGATGCGATACATGCGCTTGTGGCCCCCGCCACGATGACGCGAGGTAACGCGCCCCGTGTTGTTGCGCCCGCCAGTTTTCTTGAGCGGCTCGATGAGCGACTTTTCGGGTTTGGTCTTCGTGATCTCGTCGAAGCTCGAGACCGTCATCCAGCGGGTGCCGGGTGTTACGGGTTTCAATTTTCGTAGTGCCATGCTCTTCGCGTTCCGATTAAACGTTCTGGAAGAATTCGATCTTCTCGCCTTCCTTCAAGCGGACGTACGCCTTTTTCCACGATGCCGTCCGACCTTCGAAGCGACCACGCCGCGTCAATTGCGACTTCGGTTTGCCTTTATGGGTCGTTGTACGTACGCTGAGGACCGTGACCCCGAATTTCTTTTCGACGGCTTTGGCGATCTCGATCTTGTTTGCGTTCTTCTCCACTTCGAATGCATAGACGCCCTTCTCTTGCAGGGCGGTCATCTTTTCGGTGACGATGGGACGTTTGAGAACCCCAATCATACGCTCTTCTCTCAATGCTTGAATGTATTGTGAAGAACTTCGACCGCTCCCTTTTGACAAACGATCATGTGATTGTTCAGAAGGTCGTAGGTCGAAGCTTTATCCGCCGGTAGAATTTGTAGCGACGGGATATTGCGCCCCGCCAGATAAACCTTCTGGTCGCTCGTGGTGGTGAGCAAAAGCGTCTTGCGTGCGCTCACCTCCAAGGCTTTCAACACCTCCATCATCTCTTTCGTGCGCGGCTTCTCGAACGAAAAATCCTCGACCACCTTGATCTGCCCCTCTTGCGCTTTGAGGGACAAGGCAGACTTGCGTGCAAGTTTCTTGATGCGTGCCGGAAGGTGTTTGGAGTAGTCGCGCGGCACCGGGCCGAAGATCGAGCCACCGCCCGCCATCAAGGGGGAGCGACTGGAGCCTTGGCGAGCGTTGCCGGTTCCTTTCTGCTTGAACGGCTTTTTGCCGCCCCCACGCACTTCCGCACGCGTTTTCACTTTGTGCGTGCCCTGCCGCTGATTGTCGAGATACGCCCGCACAGCCAAATAGATGGCGTGCTGGTTCGGCTTGATGCCGAAGATCTCATCGGACAGCTTAACCTTCTCGCCGCTCTTGCTGCCGTCTGTTTTGAAAACGTCCAATTCCATCTCGTGCTCGTAGGTTTAGTGTGCAACGACCTTATGAATTTCGACAAATCCATTCACAGCGCCCGGCACCGATCCCTTCACCAGCAGAAGGTTTGCGTCGGGGATCACGCCAACCACTTTCAGATTTCTCACCGTCACGCGCGTGCCGCCCATGCGACCCGCCATGCGCATCCCCTTGAAGACGCGAGAAGGGAACGAGGACGATCCGATCGAACCCGGCGCGCGTTCACGATCGCTCTGTCCGTGCGTCCGCGAACCTCCACCAAAATGATGGCGCTTGACCACGCCTTGGAAGCCGCGCCCTTTGGAGGTACCGATAACCGAAACGGTGTCCCCTTTGGCGAACACATTGTCGACCTTGATCTGTTGACCGGGCTGTAGAGCGGAACTGCCGTTGCTCCGAAACTCGCGTACGATCCGCATCGGCTTGGTATTCGCCTTCGCGAAGTGGCCCTTCAACGGCTTGCTCACAAGGCGTTCCTTCCTTTCCTCGAAGCCCAACTGCACGGCTTCGTAGCCATCGCGTTCCTTCGTCTTGACCTGCGTGACGAAGCACGGTCCGGCTTCGATCACGGTACAGGGAATGACGTGACCAGAGTCGTCGAAGATGCTGGTCATTCCGATTTTCTTACCTAACAATCCTGTCATAAGTACCATCCCAAAGAAGAATGTGCGATCGTCGCTCGCGCGTGCAGCGCTTGCGTTCGCTCCGTCCACAAGATACCCGTTCCACGCCCGGTGGGCGCGGAGAAGCTCGGTAGCACAATGGTAAACGAGTTACACTTTGATCTCGACGTCGACTCCCGCGGGAAGGTCGAGCTTCATCAAGGCGTCGACGGTTTTGTTGGTCGAGTTAAGAATATCGATCAGCCGCTTGTGTGCACGCGTCTCGAATTGTTCCCTCGACTTCTTGTCCACATGTGGAGATCGAAGCACAGTGTACACCGTACGCTTCGTGGGTAATGGGATCGGGCCTGAGACCACAGCGCCTGTTGCTTTGACCGTCTTGATGATCTTATCCGCCGACTTGTCAATCAGGTTGTGGTCGAACGATTTCAGTTTGATACGAATCTTCTGCCCGGCCAATTGAGAACTCCGTTTACTCTCAACAACAACGTGGCGAGGCTCAGCCGTAAGGGCAAGGCTCGCCACCGTGATTTTTATTCGATGATCTTCGTGACAACACCCGCGCCTACGGTGTGCCCGCCTTCGCGGATAGCAAAGCGCAAGCCTTCTTCCATAGCGATGGGTGAGATGAGTTCGATCTGCAACCCATCCACGTTGTCCCCGGGCATCACCATTTCGGTGCCGGAGGGCAACGATGCTACGCCCGTGACGTCCGTTGTGCGGAAGTAGAACTGCGGCCGATAGCCTGTGAAGAACGGCGTATGGCGCCCGCCTTCTTCTTTCTTCAGCACGTACACTTGCGCGGTGAACTTTTTGTGCGGCGTAATCGAACCCGGCTTGGCGATGACCATGCCGCGCTCGATCTCTTTCTTTTCGATACCACGCAGAAGCAACCCCGCATTGTCTCCTGCAACGACTTCGTCAAGTTCCTTCCGGAACATTTCTGCGCCGGTGATGACGGTCTTCTTATGCGCGCCCAAACCGATCATCTCGACTTCGTCGCCCACCTTCGCCTTGCCGCGCTCGACACGACCTGTCGCTACGGTACCGCGCCCGGTGATCGAGAAGACGTCTTCGACCGGCATGAGGAACGGCTTGTCCACATCGCGTTGCGGCAGCGGGATGTAGGTATCGACCGCGTTCATCAGGTCGAGGATGCACTTGAACGCAGGATCGTCCGGTTTCGAATCGGGACGAAGCGCTGCCTCCATGGCTTTGAGCGCCGAGCCGCGGATGATCGGAATCTCGTCGCCGGGGAATTCGTACTTCTTCAGCAAGTCACGCAGTTCCAGCTCAACGAGGTCGAGCAGTTCAGGATCATCAACAGCATCGACCTTGTTCAAGAAGACGACAATGCGCGGCACGCCGACTTGGCGAGCCAACAGGATGTGCTCACGGGTTTGCGGCATCGGTCCATCTGTCGCCGCAACGACCAAGATCGCACCGTCCATTTGCGCTGCACCCGTGATCATGTTCTTCACGTAATCGGCATGACCGGGGCAATCCACATGCGCATAATGCCGATTGGCAGTTTGATACTCCACGTGTGCTGTCGCGATCGTAATACCGCGTTCACGCTCTTCGGGTGCGTTATCGATCGAATCGAACGTACGAACTTGTGCGAGACCTTGTTTTGCAAGAACCATGGTGATGGCGGCCGTCAAGGTCGTCTTGCCGTGATCAACGTGTCCAATCGTCCCGACGTTCACGTGAGGCTTTGCACGATTGAATTTCTCTTTTGCCATGTGTGTTCTCCTCTTTAGGGATAGATTGTTGATACTCGAATGTGCTTATGCAGGAACTGCTTCCTTGCCCTTCACTTTTTCAATGATCTGCTCGGCGACACTGCGCGGCACCTCATCATAATGCGAGAGTTCCATCGAGTAGATAGCTCGTCCTTGCGTCATCGAGCGAAGCGTCGTAGAGTAGCCGAACATTTCCGACAGCGGGACCATCGCGCGAATCACTTGAGCATCCTTGCGCGGCATGATGCCTTCGATCTTCCCGCGACGCGAATTCAGATCACCCATCACATCGCCCATATACTCCTCGGGCGTGACGACCTCTACCTCCATGATCGGTTCGAGCAGCACGGGATCGGCTTTGCGCGCGGCTTCTTTGAACGCGATGGACGCCGCAATCTTGAACGCCATTTCCGACGAGTCCACGTCGTGATAGGAGCCGTCGAACAACTTTACTTTGACATCTTCCACCGGATAGCCGGCAAGCACGCCGTTACGGATCGCTTCGAGGACACCTTGTTCCACTGGCTTGATGTACTCCTTGGGGACCACGCCGCCAACAATCGCGTTCGTGAATTCGAAGCCTTTTCCTTTTTCGTTCGGCTCCACTTCCAACCAAACGTGACCGTACTGGCCTCGTCCGCCGGATTGACGTACGAACTTGCCTTCGGCTTGTACCTTCTTCCGAATTGTTTCCTTGTACGCAACCTGAGGCTTGCCGATGTTCGCCTCCACGCGAAACTCTCGCTTCATGCGATCGACAATGATCTCCAAGTGCAATTCCCCCATGCCGCTGATAATCGTCTGACCGGTTTCTTCATTGGTCGATACACGGAACGTGGGGTCTTCTTCCGAAAGTTTGGACAGCGCATCGGACAATTTCTCCTGATCGGCCTTCGTCTTCGGCTCGATCGCCACATGAATCACCGGCTCGGGGAACGTCATCTTCTCCAATACGATCGGATCGTTCTCGTCGCACAGCGTATCGCCCGTCTTCGTGTACTTCAATCCAATTGCCGCACAGATATCACCCGTGTACGCCACTTCCACATCTTCACGCATGTTTGCGTGCATGCGAAGAATGCGACTGATGCGCTCCTTCTTGTCGGCAACAGGATTGTACACGTACGATCCGGCTTTCAGCGTACCCGAATAGACGCGGAAGTACGTCAGCTTGCCGACGAAAGGATCCGTCATGATTTTGAACGCGAGCGCACTGAACTTCTCGTTGTCATCCACTCGGCGGAAGATATGGTCATTCATATTGACATGATGACCCCACACTTTGCCTTCGTTCAGATCGAGCGGCGAGGGAAGATAATCCACCACCGCGTCGAGGAGTTTTTGCACACCTTTGTTCTTGAACGACGAGCCGCAGAGCACTGGGATAATGCTCACTTTCAACGTCGCGCGGCGCAACACTGCCATGATCTCTTGTGGTGTAATCTCTTTGCCCTCGAGATACTTCTCCAAGAGTGTATCATCTTCGTCGGAGACCGCTTCGAGCATTTTCGTGCGCCACTCGGCAGCTTTCGCCTGCATGTCGTGAGGGATGTCGATGTCTTCCCAATCTTGGCCCGTTTTGTCCTTATACATCCGCGCCTTCATCGTCACCAAGTCGATAATACCCGTGAACATATCTCCTTCGCCGACGGGGAGTTGGATCGGAACCGCGTTCGCACCGAGCCGATCCTTCATCATCTGTACGCAGCCGAGGAAGTCGGCTCCGACACGGTCCATCTTGTTGACGAAGGCGATGCGGGGAACGCCGTACTTATCCATTTGACGCCATACCGTTTCTGACTGCGGTTCGACACCGCCGACAGAACAGAACAAGGCGATAGCGCCATCCAAGACACGCAGCGAGCGTTCGACTTCAGCTGTGAAGTCAACATGCCCCGGGGTATCGATAATGTTGATACAATGGTTGTTCCAGAAGCAAGTCGTCGCCGCTGAGGTAATAGTAATCCCGCGCTCTTTCTCCTGCTCCATCCAATCCATTGTCGCGGCACCATCGTGCACTTCACCGATGCGATGAACGACGCCGGTAAAGTACAGAATGCGTTCCGTCGTAGTCGTTTTCCCCGCATCGATATGGGCACTGATGCCGATATTTCGTGTTCGTTCTAATGGGTATTTACGTGGCATAGACTCTTACACTCTTCTTCCTTCATTTACCACTTGAAGTGGGCGAACGCTTTGTTTGCCTCAGCCATCTTGTGGACATCTTCTTTCTTCTTGATTGCGCTACCCTCACCGTTGGAGGCAGCGATAAATTCTGCTGCGAGCTTCTGCGCCATGGACTTGTCCTTCCGCTCAGCTGCGTAGGCGATTAGCCAGCGGAAGGCGAGGGCGATGCTGCGCTCGGGGCGGACTTCCGTCGGCACCTGATATGTCGCACCGCCGACACGACGCGCCCGCACTTCCAACACCGGACGCGTAGTGTTCACCGCTTTACGGAACACTTCCAGCCCCGGCGTATTGGTCTTCTTTTCGACGAGGTCCAACGCGTCGTACACAATGCGACGCGCCTTGTGCTTCAGCCCGCGTTTCATCACCGAGTTGACGAACCGCGATACCAGCACATCGTTGAACTTGGGGTCCGGGGGAATCGGACGTTTTTCTGCTCGTTTCTTTCTCACTGCTGCATTTTGCCTGAATTATGTCTTAGCTTTCTTTGCGCCGTACTTGGAACGCCCCTGTTTCCGGTCGGCGACGCCGGCCGTATCGAGTGTTCCGCGAATAATGTGGTAACGAACGCCGGGAAGGTCCTTTACACGGCCTCCTCGTATCATCACCAGCGAGTGCTCCTGTAAATTGTGACCCTCGCCTGGAACGTATGCCGTTACCTCCACTCCATTCGTCAGACGGACACGAGCCACTTTCCGGAGAGCCGAATTCGGCTTCTTGGGGGTGGTGGTGTACACACGGGTGCAGACACCCCGCTTTTGCGGACAGCTGTCCATCGCTGGAGCTTTGCTTTTGTACGTGACTTTCCTGCGGCCCTTACGGACCAATTGGTTGATCGTTGGCAAAGGGAACTCCGGTTGAACTCTCTGGTGCGGTTTCTCGAACTGAAAGTTTTTAAAGATACGAACAGCCATTTAGAATGTCAAGAAACGCGAATTTCCGCGACGATTAGATTTTGTTAACCGGCGCTCGGCGGCAGTGTTCAGTTGGACACCGCTGCCTTGTCTTTCACGCGAGCCTTCTTCGATGCCGACATGATGTCTGCAGCTTCCTCGACCGGCGCTTCTTCCTTCGTCGTCACGAGGATGTCTTTGAAGTGCTTTAAACCTGTTCCAGCAGGAATGAGATGCCCCATGATCACGTTCTCTTTCAGGCCGAGCAGGTTGTCCACACGACCTTCGATTGCCGCGTCGGTCAGCACCTTCGTTGTTTCTTGGAACGACGCCGCGGAGATCCAGCTATCGGTCGAGAGTGCCGCCGCGGTAATGCCGAGGAGGACGGGTTCCGACGTTGCCGGTTCCGCATCTCGATATTCGATCACCTTCTTTCCCTTTTTCCGAAGCTCGCCGTTCAACTCACGCACTTTCTTCTTTGCGACGATCTGGCCGTTCTTCAATTTCGAATCGCCTTTGCTCAGCACAACGACCTTGTCGCTGATCTGTTCGTTCTCTTCCTCGAACTTCAACTTATCGACGTAGTCGCCCTCGAGGAATTTCGTATCGCCCGAGCTGACAACGCGAACCTTCTGCATCATCTGCCGCACGATGACCTCGATGTGCTTGTCGTTGATCTTCACACCTTGGATGCGATAGACTTCTTGGATTTCATTGACAAGATATTCTTGTACTTCGCGCACGCCCTTGATGCGAAGAATGTCGTGCGGGTCGATCGAACCGTCGGAGAGCCGGTCGCCCGAGCGAACGACGTCCTTGTCCGCGACGAGCACATGCTTGCCGAGTGGAATTGGGTACTTGCGAATATCCTTCCTGTCGTGGCTGGTGACGATCACCTCTCGCGCACCACGCTTCTGAGCGCCGAAACTCACGACACCGTCGATCTCCGACACGATTGCAGGATCCTGCGGACTGCGCGCTTCGAACAACTCGGTCACGCGAGGCAACCCACCTGTGATGTCGCGAGTCTTCCCGATGTCACGTGGAATTTTCACCAACGTGGTGCCCGCTGTGATCTCCTTGCCATCCTCGACGGCAATGTGAGCTCGAGTCGGGATAATATAACTGCCGACCTTCTTCCCTTTGGCATCCAGAATCTCCAGCCGTGGGGTCAGCGTTCGGTCACGTGATTCAATGACCACCTTCTGAATGTGTCCCGTCTGATCGTCTGCCTCTTCACGATAGGAAACGTTCTCCTTCAAGTCCTGGAACTTGACCGTGCCACTATGCTCGGAGATGATCACGGCATTGTACGGATCCCACTCATAGATGATCTCCCCTTTGACAACGCGAGCTCCATCTTTCACCATCAACATGGCGCCGTAGGGGACGTCGTACTTGGTCAGCGTGCGGTTGTCGCGATCAAAAATACTTACGATACCCGCCCTGCTCAAGACGATGAGGCGAGGACCTTCGTCGGAATCGATCGCAATAGATTTGATGCCGTCGTACACCAGCTTGCCGTCGAACTTGGCCGTCACTTGTGATTGCGACGTACTGAGGCTCGCCGCACCGCCCGTGTGGAATGTCCGCAGGGTCAACTGCGTGCCCGGTTCGCCGATGGACTGCGCGGCGATGATGCCAACCGTCTCGCCGACCTGCACCAGTTTGCCAGTACTCAGGTTTCGTCCATAGCATTTCGCACAAATACCGCGCTTGGCTTCGCACGTCAGGACCGAGCGAATGGCGACAGTCTCGATTGACGTCTCGCCGATCTTGCGAGCCTTCTCCTCGTCGATCATCTCCCCCGCCTTCACGATCGTTTCCCCGGTCAGCGGATCGACAATATCGTGAACCGACACTCTCCCGACGATGCGCTCTTCGAGTGATTCCTTGATGTCTTCTCCCTCTTTGAGTGCACTCGTCATCACGCCTTGGATGGTTCCGCAATCCTCCTCTTTGATGATCGCATCTTGCGCGACGTCCACCAGACGCCGGGTGAGGTAGCCGGCATCGGCTGTTTTCAACGCTGTGTCGGCGAGACCCTTGCGGGCACCGTGCGTGGAAATGAAGTATTCGAGAATCGAAAGCCCCTCGCGGAAGTTTGCAATGATAGGGTTCTCGATTAACTCACCCGGCGCGCCGGAGAGTGCTTTCTGCGGTTTCTGCATCAACCCGCGCATACCGGCAAGCTGGCGTACCTGCTCTTTCGAACCGCGGGCGCCCGAATCGACCATCATGTACAAGGAATTGAACCCTTCGCGAGAACCTTGCAACGATTTGAACAATGCGTCGGCTACACGCATCGTTGCTTGCGTCCAAATGTCGATCACCCGGTTGTACCGTTCGCCCAGCGTCAATAAGCCATGCTGATACTGCTTGTACACTTCGTCCACCTTGGCTTGCGCCGCAGCGATGATCTGCTCCTTCTCCTTCGGCACTTGCACGTCTTCAAGGCTGACGGAGAGTCCGCCCAGCGTCGCGTAGCGGAAGCCGAGTTCCTTGAGGCTCTGCCGTTCGCAGATTGCCGACCTTGCGGAACGCGTTACCGATAATTTGGACAAGACGTTTTTTGCTCAACAATTCGTTCACGAAGCCGATTTCTTTCGGAACGATTTGGTTGAAGATCACGCGTCCGGTCGTCGTTTCGACCAATTCTCCATCGATGCGCACTTTGATCGGTGCATGCAGTCCCACCTTGCCGTAGTTGTGGGCGATGATCACTTCCTGCATATCGGAGAAGACCATACCCTCACCGAGGTCGCCCGGCTTCGACTTCGTGAGATAGTAGCAACCGAGCACTTGATCCTGCGTCGGCGTAACGATCGGCGCGCCGTGCGCTGGCGAGAGAATGTTGTGGCTCGACAACATCAAAATGCGCGCCTCCACTTGCGCGTCGAACGAGAGCGGAACGTGTACCGCCATCTGGTCGCCGTCGAAGTCGGCGTTGAACGCCGTGCACACCATCGGGTGAATGCGAATGGCTTTGCCTTCCACCAGCACGGGCTGGAACGCTTGAATCCCCAGGCGGTGCAGCGTCGGCGCTCGGTTGAGCAAGACAGGGTGCCCGTCGATGATGTGTTCGAGAATCTCCCACACCTCCGGACCCTTCTTGTCCACCACCTTCTTCGCGCTCTTGACCGTCTTGACCAACCCGCGGTCGATCAACTTTCGGATGATGAAGGGCTTGAACAACTCCACCGCCATATCCTTGGGGATACCGCACTCGTGCAACTTCAACTCCGGTCCGACGACGACCACCGAGCGTCCCGAATAATCAACCCGCTTGCCGAGAAGATTTTGGCGGAAACGACCCTGCTTCCCTTTCAGCATATCCGAGAGCGACTTGAGTGCGCGGTTGTTGTCGCTCCGCACCGCGTTGATCCGCCGTGAATTGTCGAAGAGAGAATCCACCGCCTCTTGTAACATGCGCTTCTCGTTCCGCAAGATCACATCGGGCGCCTTGATTTCGATGAGACGCTTGAGGCGGTTGTTACGGATGATGACGCGCCGATACAAATCGTTCAGGTCGGACGTTGCAAACCGCCCTCCCTCCAGAGGAACCAGGGGGCGCAGTTCGGGTGGGATAACGGGGATAATGTCCAACACCATCCACTCCGGTTTGTTCACGGGCCCATCTTCGCGTTCGCGGAATGCTTCGACCACGCGCAGACGCTTCAGCGCTTCCTGTTTCTTCTGAATCGACGTTTCCTCGTTGATCTGTGCCCGCAGTTCCGCGGCCAGAGTGGGAATATCGACTTGTTTCAAGAGATCCTTGATCGCTTCGCCGCCGATCTTGGCAACGAATTTCCGCTTGTCGGTCGGCTCCAGTTCGTTGTTGTTCTCCGGCAGCGTTTGAAGAATCTCGTAGTACTGTTCCTCCGAGATCAGGTCCTTTTTCTGCAAGCCGGTCGTTCCCGGATTGATGACGATGTAGGATTCATAATAGATGACCTTTTCAAGATCCTTCGTCGTCATGCCGAGGATGTAGCCGATCTTCGACGGGAGCGAACGGAAGTACCAAATATGAACCACGGGTACCGCCAACGCAATGTGTCCCATCCGCTCGCGCCGAACGCTCTTCTGCGTCACTTCGACGCCGCAGCGATCGCAGATAATGCCGCGGTAGCGAATGCGTTTGTACTTCCCGCAATGACATTCCCAGTCGCGTACCGGACCGAAAATCTTTTCACAAAACAATCCGTCCTTTTCCGGACGGAACGAGCGGTAGTTGATCGTTTCCGGTTTGGTCACCTCGCCGTGCGAGCGTTGCAAGATCATGTCGCTCGAGGCAAGACTGATGGTAATGCGAGAAAAACTCTTCCGTAATTCTTTTTCGTGATGGCTCATCAATGCCATGGATACTCCTCCAAACAAATGTCGTGTGAGTGCGGTGCGCGCCGCCCTGGCGCGCAGCATTCGAAAGACTCACTAATCCAATTTCACGTCCAGTCCCAAGCCCATCAACTCCCGAATCAGAACGTTGAACGATTCGGGAATGTTGGCTTCGGGCAAATTGTCGCCCTTGACGATTGCTTCGTACACTTTGGAGCGACCGGTCACGTCGTCGCTCTTGACTGTCAGCATCTCTTGCAAGACGTGTGCGGCACCGTAACCTTCGAGTGCCCACACCTCCATTTCGCCGAAACGCTGGCCGCCGAACTGTGTTTTCCCGCCCAACGGTTGCTGCGTGATGAGCGAGTACGGACCGATCGAGCGAGCGTGAATTTTGTCGTCAACTAAGTGCGAGAGCTTCATCAAATAGATGTAGCCTATCGTCACTTCTTGATCGAACTTCTCGCCCGTGCGGCCGTCGTAGAGTATCGAGCGCGACGCCGTGTTCAAGCCCGCCTTCTCCAACTCCTTCTGCACATCTTCCCACGTCGCGCCGTCGAAGATGGGCGTGGCGTACCTGACACCAAGCGCTTTCGCAGCCCAACCAAGTGCCGTTTCGTAGAGCTGACCCAAATTCATACGCGAGGGCACGCCCAGCGGATTCAACACGATATCCACCGGCGTCCCGTCGGGCAGAAACGGCATGTCCGCAATCGGAACGATGCGCGAGACAACACCTTTGTTGCCGTGGCGTCCTGCCATCTTATCGCCGACCGAAAGCTTCCGCTTCTTGGCGACATACACTTTGGCAAGCTGAACGACACCGGGCGGCAATTCGTCGCCGAGTTGAATTTTGTTCTTCTCGTGGCGGTACTCTTCCTCGATGGTTTCGAGCCGATCGAAATAGTTTGCATAGATCTTGAAGATGATGGCGTTCTTCTTCTTATCGTTCACCCATTCCTGATTGTAGTCGAGGCTTTCCAATTCTTCGCACGAGGCGAAGGTTTCTTCCTTGAATTGGACGCCTGCTCGGAACACCACATTGCCGTCCTTGTCGCGTACGCCGATGGATTTCTCTCCCTCCAGCAGCAATCCGAGTTTGTGGACCAGACTGTTGCGCAAATTTTCCAGCACTTTCTTCCGCTGGCGCTCGAGCGCATCCAATTTGCGCTTGTCCTCTTTCTTCGATTCGGCATCTTTGCGTTTGCGCGAGAACAGTTTGGTGGCAATCACGACGCCTTTCATACCGGGCGGCGCTTTGAGTGAGGCATCCTTCACGTCCCCGGCTTTCTCACCGAAGATAGCTTTCAAGAGCTTCTCTTCCGGCGTCGGATCGAACTCGCCTTTCGGCGTGATCTTGCCGATGAGGATGTCTCCTTCCACCACCTCGGCGCCAACGCGCACAATGCCGTTTTCGTCTAAATCTTTCGTTGCGTCTTCGCTGACGTTGGGAATTTCGCGCGTCAATTCCTCTTCGCCGTGCTTGGTATCCCTCACCTGTAAGTCGAACTCCTCGATATGAATCGAAGTGAAGATATCTTGTGCGACGATCCGCTCGCTCACGATGATGGCATCTTCGAAGTTGTACCCGTTCCACGGCATGAACGCCACGAGCACGTTTCGACCGAGCGCCAATTCGCCTTGGTCGGTTGCGGGACCATCGGCAAGGATGTCCCCCTTGCGCACCTTGTCGCCTGGTTTCACCAGCACACGCTGATTAATGCAGGTGTCCTGATTGGTGCGGAAGAACTTTGTGAGTTTGTACTCCACGCGACGTTTATCATCGAACGAGGTCAGCGCTTCCGCGGACGTTTCCTCGATGTCGTAGAGTACCACAATGCGGCTGGAATCGACGTAATCGACCACGCCGCTGCGTTCTGCCACGATCATCGAGCGCGAATCGCGCGCAATCTTCTCCTCCAAACCCGTCCCCACTAACGGCGTCTCGGGCCGCAGCAGCGGTACCGACTGGCGTTGCATGTTCGAACCCATGAGCGCGCGGTTGGCATCGTCGTGTTCGAGGAACGGAATGAGTCCGGCCGCTGCGCTGACGATTTGGTTCGGCGCAACATCCATGTAGTGGACCTCTTCGGGCCTCACAACAGGGAAGTCGCCTTGATAACGAGCCTTCACCCGATCGCTCAAGAAGTGCCCTTTCGCGTCGAGCGGCGCGTTCGCCTGCGCGATGATGAAGTTGTCTTCTTGTTCGGCCGTCAGATATTCTATCTCGTCCGTCACGCGACCGTTCTTCACCTTTCGATACGGTGTTTCCAAGAAGCCGTACTCGTTTACCCGAGCGTGAATGCAGAGCGACGAAATCAGGCCGATGTTCGGACCTTCGGGTGTTTCGATCGGGCACAGCCGACCGTAATGCGTGTAATGGACGTCGCGCACTTCGAACCCCGCACGCTCGCGCGTCAAGCCGCCCGGACCGAGAGCGGAAAGGCGCCGCTTGTTTGTCAACTCCGCCAGCGGATTTGTTTGATCCATGAACTGTGAGAGCGGATTGGTGCCAAAGAACGCGTTGATGACGCTGGTGATGGTTCGTGCGTTCACCAACTCTTGCGGCGTCAGGTTCTCGCTATCACGAACGTTGAGCCGCTCGCGAATCGTCCGCGCCATGCGTGCAAGACCAATGTTGAACTGCTGGGCAATCTGCTCACCGACCGTACGCACACGACGGTTACCCAAATGATCGATATCGTCCACGGCACGCTTGCCTTGCTGCAGCTCGATCAAATACGTAATGATGGCAATGATGTCCTGCTTGGTCAGCGTTGTCGTCGTGACAGGGATATTCAGCCCAAGCTTTTGATTGATGCGTACGCGTCCGACATCGCCCAAGTCGTACCGCTTTTCGTTGAAGAAGAGTCGCTCGATCAACCCTTTAGCCGTCTCCAAATCGGGAGCGTCGCCCGAACGCAATTGCTTGTAGATCGCACCTAGAGCATCTTCTTCGGAGCGGACGCTGTCCTTGGAAATCGTCTTAGCAATGACCGATTCTTCGTTGCCCTGTTGTTGCAGGAAGCGGATTTTCTTGATGGTGGTTTTCTTGATCCGCTTGATGTGGTCCTCGGTCAGGACCGAATCCTTGGTGATGAAGATTTCGCCGGTCTTCTTATCCACCACATCACTGCAGATGATGCGGCCGAGATAATTTTTCAAATCCACTTTGGTGACATCCACTTCCTCGACCAGTTTGAACAGCTCAAGAATCTCGTCGTCCGACGAGTAGCCGAGCGCGCGCAACAACGTCGTGACGGGGAATTTTTTCTTCCGGTCGATGTACGCATACATCACGTTATTGATGTCGGTCGTGAACTCGACCCAGGAGCCGCGGAACGGAATAATGCGCGCCGAGTAAATGGGTGTTCCGTTCGGGTGCATCGTTTCGCCGAAGAACACACCCGGCGAACGATGTAACTGGCTCACGACAACACGTTCGGCACCATTAATGATGAAGGTGCCGCGATGCGTCATCGTCGGCAAATTCCCGAGGTACACGTCTTGTTCGATCGTGTTGACCCAACCCTTGCCGTCTTCCGATTTTTGTGAGAGGCGGAGCTTCGCCTTCAACGGCACGGCATAGGTCAAGCCGCGTTCTTGGCATTCCGCTACCGAGTACTTTTCTTTTTCAACATAATACTCGACGAACTCTAGAAGAAAGTTTTCCCGCGCATCGCTGATGGGAAAATTTGCTTTGAACACGGCCTGCAAGCCTTTATTCTTCCTGCGCGACGGAGCCACATCGCGCTGCAAGAAACTTTCCCACGACTCCAACTGAATGTTGAGCAAGTCGGGAGCTTCGATGACCTGCGGAATCTTTCCGAAGGTGATACGTTTTGAATGGTTCCTCAAGAGCACCACTCCTTTACTGTGTGAATGATTGACAACCCGTCCCTCTACGCGATAAAGAAAGCACAAGCCGATAACCGGATGTCCGCAACGACTCCCTATTATCGGCTACACTGTAACCCGCAAAACTTCCGTTCACGCCGAGACCATTCTTGTTGATGAACGTTTGTACGGCAACGACCGCCGCGGGGACCGAGCAACTCCGTCGTCCCGTGCATTGCGCGCGGGACAACGGCAAAGAACCACAGTCGTTACTGCAACTCGACCTTCGCTCCGGCTTCCTCAAGTTCTTTCTTCAGTTTCTCAGCATCGGCTTTCGGCAAGCCTTCCTTGACGACCTTCGGTGCACCATCGACGAGGTCTTTTGCTTCCTTCAATCCAAGACCGGTAGCGGCACGCACCACCTTGATGACGTTGATTTTTTGCGAGCCTGCTTCTTTGAGCACCACGTTGAACTCAGTCTTTTCCTCCGCTGCGGGAGCCGCAGCACCCGCCGCTGCGCCGGGCATCACGCCGCCCATAACGACGGGGGCTGCTGCTGTAACGCCGAATTTTTCTTCGAGCGCTTTCTTCAATTCTACTGCTTCGAGAAGGGTCAGCTTCTCGATTCTCTCGACAATTTCCGCTACTGCTGACATGGGTAATTCTCCTCATGAATGATTATGAACACATTCGAACAATGAAAAAGCTTACGCGGCTTTCTTCTGAGCCAATTGGTCGATCACGCTGACCAGATCACGCATGACCGCGTTGATCACGATCGGCACGCCGGCCAACGGCGCCTGAATACTACCGAGGATGCTTGCCATCATCTCTTTCTTCGAGGGAAGCTGAGCCAGCTCTTTCAGCTTCGAGCCGTCGTACACCTGCTTCTCCAACACTGCCGCCTTGAGCGAGAGCTTTTGATGCTTCGTGATGAACTTCTCCAGCACTTTTGCAGGAACAACAGCGTCATCGAAGACGAAGGCGATGCCGGTAGGCCCAACAAGCTTGTCGTACACCTTGTCGTACCCCGACACCTGTTCCAGCGCTTTCTTGATCAGCGTGTTCTTCACAACGCGGTACTGCACACCCGCTTTGCGCAGTTCACGGCGCAATTCGGTCGCCTGCTCCACGGTCAATCCCGTGAAGTCGGTGAAGTACATCGCCGATGCGCGAGAGACGGTTTCGGCAACCTCAGCAACGATGGTTTCTTTTTCTGTGCGTTTCATGATTCTCCTCTACGAGGTTCAACATCCCGTAGATTTTTTGTGAGCGTCCAGAGAGAAGCCCATGTCTCAGCAGAGCGAGCATGGCAATGGACATAGAACCTCTCGGTTGTATCACAGCACGTCCGAGAGTTGTGCGTTGTATCGAGTGCGTAACAATCGTTGTTAGTGCGCAGCCACTTGGCTGCGGTCGATCTTCACTCCCGGTCCCATCGTACTCGAGAGCGCGATGGATTTGATGTACGTTCCTTTCGCCGACGCAGGCTTGAGGCGAACGACGGCGCTCAAGAACGCGTGAATATTGTCGGCGAGTTGCTTGGCATCGAAATTCGCCTTGCCGATCGTCGCGTGCACGATGCCCGCCTTGTCGACGCGAAATTCGATCTTGCCTGCTTTCACTTCTTTGACTGCCTTGGCGACATCCATCGCCACGGTGCCGCTCTTGGGATTGGGCATCAAGCCGCGCGGACCGAGAATCTTGCCGAGCTTTCCCACTTCACCCATCACATCGGGTGTGGCAATGATAACATCGACATCAGCCCAGCCGCTTTGAATTTTCTGGAGGTATTCCGTAAAGCCCGCATGATCAGCACCTGCGGCCCTCGCCTCTTCATCACGCGGAGGTTTGGCTAACACGAGCACACGCACCTCGCGTCCGATGCCGTGAGGCAATGCAACGGTTCCGCGCACCGCCTGATCGGCCTTTTTGGGATCGACACCGAGCCGGACCGCAATGTCCACCGACTCGATGAACTTCGCGGTTGCCGTCTCTTTCACTTTCGCAATGGCCTCCTCTATTGTGTACTGTTTTGCAGAATCGATTCTCTGCAGAGCAGCTTTGTAACGTTTACTGAGTTTCATGAGTGATTCTCCTTGTGGTTCGAGCGTCCGCTGAAGCGGACTCCCACGTTTATCGTACGAATGCTACTGAATTACCCTTCGACGGTGATGCCCATTGAACGCGCTGTCCCGACAATCATGCTCATGGCCGCTTCTATGCTTGCTGCGTTAAGATCGGGCATCTTTAATTCTGCAATTTCTCGCACTTGCTCTCTGGTGACCTTTCCCACTTTCACTTTATTGGGTTCAGCCGAACCTTTCTCGACTTTCGCCGCTTTCGCCAACAACACCGACGCGGGCGGGGTCTTCGTGACGAAGGTAAATGACTTGTCCGAGAAGACGGTGATGACGACGGGGATAATCAGTCCTGCCTGCGCCTGTGTGCGCGCATTGAACTGTTTGCAGAACTCCATGATGTTCACACCCTTCTGACCGAGCGCAGGTCCGACCGGCGGAGCCGGGTTTGCTTGCCCCGCGGGGATTTGCAACTTCACAAAGCCGACAATTTTCTTCATGACGAGTGTTTCCTACTGAGCGTTATGATTTACTTTTCAGGCTCTACCTGACTGAAATCCAACTCGACCGGTGTTTTTCTCCCGAAGATCGAAACCATCACTTTCAGCTTCATCTTCTCTTCGTTCACTTCCTGGACGAAGCCAGTAAAATTGTTGAAGGGTCCGTCGGTCACTTTCACCGCATCGCCCACCTTGAACGGCACCTCCATCACTTCCACTTCCTTCTTCGCTTCGAGCTTACCGATGAGGCGCTTGACCTCCGAAGGCTGCAACGGAGCCGGCGCATTCTTCGGCCCCACAAAGCTGATGACCGAAGGGGTGTTGAGAATGATGTGCATCGTTTGCGTATCGAGCGCCGCCTCGACAAGAATGTAGCCCGGAAAGAACGTGCGGGTCTTGCTTCGCTTCTTGCCATCTTTCACTTCGAACACTTTTTCGGACGGAACAATCACTGCTCCCACACGATCGGTGAGCCCTGCCCGAGCAATTTCGTTCTCGATGTAGGCTTTCACTTTATTTTCGTGACCCGAATAGGTGCGGACCACGTACCATTTTTTTTCCAACAGACTATCCTAAGAAGTATTTGAGACCCAGACTCAAGATCTGGTCGACCACATACACGAACCCGGCAACGATTAGACACACGACAAGAACGACAATCGTCGAATCACGCAAATCCTCTTTCTTGGGCCACGTCACCTTCTTCATTTCTTTGATGACATCTTCGAAGAACGCTATGATTTTTTCTTTCATGCTCTTTTGTTATTCAGCAATGGATGACAAACATTTTCACTCGTGCAATACGAGGCGGTTGACTCTTGCACGTGAGGAGGGACTCGAACCCCCAACCTGCGGTTTTGGAGACCGCTGCTCTAGCCAATTGAGCTACTCACGTATGACGCTCACGAAACGAGCAGGCAATCCACTGCTTGCACCCGAAATCCACGTTGACGTCGAAAAATCTGAGGAAGGGAAAAAGTGTTGTCCCGCCCCTTCTCGGCTGCCCCCTTACTATTTCGTTTCTTTGTGAGGTGTGTGCTTTCCGCAGAAGCGACAGTACTTCTTGTACTCCACGCGGCCGCTCTGTTTTTTCTTGTTCTTTGTCGTCGTATAGTTCCGCCGTTTACACTCAGAACATTCCAACGTAATAATATCTCTCACTGATACACTCCGTTCTCGTTGAGGTTGCTCGTTCCTTTAGCTGCAGACACGCTCGTCTCCATGCTGGCATCGTCGAGCTTGCGACCGGGATTGAACCGGTGACCTCTTCCTTACCAAGGAAGTGCTCTACCAACTGAGCTACGCAAGCAGATCATCATGCGGTAGAGCGGGAGACGGGACTCGAACCCGCGACCAACAGCTTGGAAGGCTGTGACTCTACCAACTGAGTTACTCCCGCAGTATTGTGGGCAGGGATGGATTCGAACCACCGAAGACCGAAGTCGCCAGATTTACAGTCTGGTGCGATTGACCACTCCGCCACCTGCCCATACATCGTTCGAGAGCTGGCGACCAGACTTGAACTGGTGACCTGCTGATTACAAGTCAGCTGCTCTACCAACTGAGCTACGCCAGCACACACAACCGGCAGCAAGCGCCAGCGTTCATGCACACACCACTTCGCTTCCGCCATTAGCTTGCGACAGACGAAACCGCGTGTGGAGCCTTTTTACCGAATTGGGATAGTAACCGAGCAAATAAATATATAAAATTCCCGCTTATAGTCAATCCAACGTCCGCCTCATGTTTGGCTTTACGGAATGAAATTTTGTTCATACGATCGAGCTGGCCCGCCTTTCACCTCCCCACTCGACTTTCCATCCCTCTTCCGACTGAGATTCTTTTTATTTATAATGATACAAGCAACCGAATTCCTGATGCTGCTAAGCCCTTATTCTATCTAACACATGATGAACTGCTTATCCTCGAGACAACGCCTACGAGCATTTTACCGCCCTACCAAGGTTCTTCTCGCCGTTCTGACGGTGATAGGTTGTGGGCGAAACGAAGAGAAACGAACAGACCTGGTGACGTTCCCCATTCGGGGAGAGGTGGTAGAAATCGACACTGCCCGCAATCGGCTCATGGTGGCGCATGAGGAAATTCCCAACTATATGATGGCAATGACAATGCCCTTCAAGGTAAAGAACCGGGAGCTTCTCCGTGAACTGCAAGCGGGCGATAGTATAGCGGCAACGCTCGCCGTTTCGCGCACCGAAAGCTGGCTCGAAACCGTCACCGTCGTGGGGAAGGGCGAACCGCCCGACCCGCAGCTGGTGGCAGGCGCGATTAGCGCGCGGATGCTCAAAATTGGCGACCGGATCCCGAACGACCCCCTCATCAATCAGGATGGGAAGAGGATACGACTGAGCGCCTTTCAGGGAAAAGCGCTCGCACTCACCTTCATTTATACTCGATGTCCCCTCCCGGATTTTTGCATTCTGATGAGCAATAATTTTGCAAAGGTCCAAAAACTCCTCTCTCAATACTCACCCCTTACACAACGCTGGCACTTGGTCACCGTTAGCTTCGATCCAAAGTTCGACTCACCGAAGGTATTGAAGGAGTATGGGAAAAGCTATAAAGCCGACTTCTCCACATGGGACTTTGTGACCGATCCCGACACGAGCGGTAAAACCATCATGAAGCTTGCCGACGGATTGGGATTGACGTACGAGGACGACGAGGGAGGCCTCATTGCGCACAATTTGCGGACTGTGTTGCTGGATCGTGAGGGCAAGATTGTCAAGATTCTTCAGGGGAATGAATGGCGAGCCGAAGATGTAGCTGCTGAGCTTCGAGAACTGGCAAAATAGAATGTCGTCATTACTTTTGGACGACGAACACTCTGCAGGCTTTCGGTTCCATTGCTGAAACGATGGTCTCCCCTGCCTCGACACGCAGTGCGACTCTCTGCCCGTCGAACAAATCCGCCGCCGTGCGCGGCTCCGCCGATCCAAACACCGCGCGGAGCGGAACATCCACCCGCACAAGACGCGGCTCGTTGCTGAAATTCAGCACCACAATTACTGCATCTTCTCCCAAACGGCGTGCAAACGCATACACCTCCGGGGGGAAATTCGATCCCAAGCGAATCATGTCCCCGCGCGCGAGCGCCTTGTTGCGTTTCCGTAGATGGAACAACGCAGCATATAATTCTCCAACTTCGCGAGGGCGAGACCAATCCACTTCCACCTTCTCGAACAAATCGAGTTTCCGATCGTTTGCAACTTCCTCGCCGGAGTAGATCATCGGCACGCCGGGAATCGTATTGACGAGAACCGTCGCCAGCTTCAATCCTTCCATACCCAACTTCGTGACCGCAGGCGCGTCCCACGCGTTCTTGTCGTGATTGGTGGTAAAGCGCATCCGCAGCGCGCCGACGGGAAATTGCATGCGTTCGGTCTTGAAGATTTCGTCCAACACGGTAACGGATCGTTTACCGCTAAGCAGAACGCCGAGCGCGTCGTACACATTCTAGGAGTAAGTGAGATCGAATGCCTCGGCGTGATGTTCCGGAATCGAACCTTCGCTGAGCATCATGATAGGTTTGATAGCATCCAATTCCTTGCGCGCATCGTTCCAGAAATCAGTTGGCACCAATTCGGCAACGTCGCAGCGGAATCCATCGATCCCTACCTCTTTCACCCAGTATGTCATCATGTCGATCATGTACCGCCGCAAGCCCGGCTGTGTGTAATCCAAAGCGGCCACGTCGGTCCAATCAGCATTCGGCAAAACGATCCTTCCCTCCTCATCTCGCGTGAACCAGTCCGGGTGTTCCTTCATAAGCTTGCTGTCCCATGACGTGTGGTTGGCAACGAGATCGATGATCAGCTTCATGCCGTGCTTGTGGACTGTGGCAAGCAAGCGCTTGAAATCATCGAGTGTTCCGAACTCGGGATTGATGCCGTAGTAATCTCGCACAGCGTAGGGCGAGCCTAATCGTCCTTTGCGTTTCTCGACTCCGACGGGGTGAATCGGCAGCAGCCACAACACGGTGACGCCCATCGCTTTCAACTCTGGGATTCTCTTTTCGAGTCCTAAAAACGTTCCTTCGCGAGAAAACGAACGGAGATAGACGGAGTAGATGCATGCATCCTTCACCCAATCCGCACTGGGACGCGCCGGCGTTCCGTAAAAGGAACTCTTGAGCAACTCATCGAGAAGGGAAGTTTCGATGAGCGTGATCGGCTTATAGATGCCGCCTCCGCCTGCGTAGTCTTTCACAAGAACCACCAAAAGGTTTCCCCCGACTCGCAGCGCTTTCCTGACATCCACGGCAAAAGGTTCGCTGTAGCCTGTGTGCGAACCGACTTCGATGCCGTTGACCTACACAACCGCGTCGTCGTCCACACCCGCGAAGGGCAGGCTCAGCGGCGCAGAGAGTGTATCGATGGTGAACGTGCATGCGTACCAACCCCATCCGTCATAGCTAGCAAGTCCCGGATACCCTTCCCAATACCGCGGCACCTTCACGACCTGCCAATCCGAGCGATCAACGTCGTGTGCAAACCAACGCAGCGCGATCCCTTGATCGTGTTAAAGAAAGCGCACCGGCAATGACGGCAACGATGACCAAGAGCGATTTCATCGATTCACTCTCCCGGTCCGAAGAAGAACACCAGAGTAAACGCTGCCGCTATGCCCCATTGCAAGGATTGCTTGACGCGCGGGTACATCACGCGAACTTTCCCCCACACATACGCAAGCGCAATCATCAACACCGTCAGCACGAGTGTACCGAGGGCTACGTGGAGGTAATCGAACGAGTGATTCACGGCTTTCACCACGTTGAACTTGCCAAAGTTCCCGTAGAGAAGGAACAAGTGAACGGCGTACACAATCAGCGATTCTCTTCCAACAAGGGTGATGATGGAAGTAGGCGAGACCGCGCGTCGGCGCTCGTAGAAGAACAACAATGCACACACTGTGAGAACGATGCCCAGGCGTAAGAAGAAGAAATTGGGACTCGATCTGCCATAATCGTACACGGGATAGAGTCGAGCAGCCAACGGCTCCGTGAGGTGCGCAAGAACGATGAGCGCACCGCTCAACACGATCAATTTAACAAAATATCGAATTTCTGTTCCCTTCTGCTTTGCTTCGATATAGTGATAGCCGACGACCGCTCCGGCGAAGATAAATGCCGACCACGGAAACAGGGGAAAGCCCGGGAAATGCGGAAAGTGCATCCCGTTCATGTAGCCGGCGATCGGAAGCGGAAGATGTTGCCGCCAATCAATTCCCCACATGATGGGTGAAGCAAACGGCACCACAAGCGCGAGCACCAATAACACTCTGTACAATCGCGGCTCCGTGCGGAGCAACAAGAGCATCGCCTGCACAATCAGTAAGCTCACGCCAATGCACTGCAGGACGTCGGCTTGGAAGAACGTTTGCCAGTCACGCTCACTCGTTTCGTACAAGATCTGATGGAGGTTGAACTTCGGGATGTGCAACAAGTACCCGATCATCACCACGAACAGCAGACGCCGTAGGTTGAGCAGCAAAGGCTTGCCGAAGGCGAGGTAATCATGAATCTTTCGTTGCGTCGCAACCGCGTACGCAAGTCCGGCGGCAAATGTGAAGGAGGGCGCGACAAGCCCATTGATGAACGTGATCCAACTGAACGCGACGTCGGATCGAAGCGCAGCAGAGACTGTTCCGTTCATGACGTGTGTTTCGATCATGACGAGCACAGCCCATCCGCGTAGCAGGTCAATGAACTCGATCCGTTTGGTTTTGGGTATTGAGGATGGAAGTGCCGGCGCCGTCATACCCCCAAGCGCCGATGGGAGAGCAAACCGGTGACGATGTCGATTCGGTGCGATCTTACCATGGTTGCAAGAAGAAGCTATACAGCATGGTGCTTGCAAGACCGGCTTGGAGTACACGCGCGGGTACAAAATGATGCTCGCGGAGATATTGCCATGCGTACGTGAGCACCACCATCGCAGCGAGCACCGCTAAGCCTACACCGATCGCATGATGCACTGCGAGCGTTTGACCCACCTTTTGCATCAAGCCATGATTGATCGGCGAGCCGTATGCGATCATCAAATGCACGGTGTAGATGAGAAGCGACGTTTGTCCGAGAGTCACCAGCCCGCGTTCGACCGCCGCAGGAAGCCGGCGCAGCGCATAGAAGCCGAGTGAGACCAACGAAACGATACCGAGACGGATGACGAACCAATTCGGACTCGACTTCCAAAAGTCGTGCGGCGGATAGAAGGAAACGGGAATCGCCTCGAGCACAAGCCCACCCAAAAGGCCACCGATTGCAGCAACACCGAAGGTTCTGAGGAAAGGGTCTTCACGTCCTTCTTGTCGAGCATTCAAGAAGAGAACGCCGACAATCACTCCCGCAAACAGAAATCCAGCAAACGGAAACAACGGAAAGATCGAAGGCTGCATCTGGTTGAAGTACGGCGAAAGCATCGGGGAAACAATCGGCGCGAAGTCGATGCTCCACACGATCGGCGACGCAAGCACTATTGTTGCGGTCAATGCAGCAAGTGTGCGAACGAATGTCCTCTGCGACGCATGCAGAAGAATGAGCGCATGCAAGATCAGCAGACTCGCACCGACGCAATGGAGAACATCCGCTTGGAACATCTGTGCTAATTGGTCGGCTTGCGCTTCATGCACAATACGCACGAAGGAGAAGAACGGGAAGTGCAATGCGTAGCCGACAAGGAACAACAGTGCAATACGCTGCAGGCGCTTGATGAGCGGCTTACTGAAACTGCGGAAGTCGTTCCACCGTTTGTGCGTCGCCACTGCGTAGGCAAAGCCGGAAACGAACAGGAAGGTCGGAGCGGTGAACCCTCGAAAAGCATCGTACAGACGGAAGAGATCGGACGAGTGGAGTTCACGCTCGAGCACAGCATCGATGGTGTGCCCCATTACCATCACCACCACGGCGACACCACGCATGATGTCGAGAAAATGAATGCGCTTTAATGGCGTGTCCATAAACAAAAAAATCCCGCCGAACGGCGCGGGATGATTGTCCAATGTTCGTGAGTGTGATTGATTATGTTTCGCCTATCTTCTCTTTAATGATCTGTTCGAGTTCATCGAGGTCCACCGGCTTGGTGATGTAAGCGGCACCGCCGATTTCCTTTCCGAACTTGCGCGCGTGGTAGTCGTCGATACCGGTGAGGAAGACGAACGGAATGCAATGGAGGTCGGCTACCTTCCGAACTTCCTGAAACAACTCGAAACCGTTCGTGCCGGGCATGACCAGGTCGGAGACAACAATGCTTGGCTTCAGGGTTTTGATGGCTGTGAGAGCAGCATCGGCACCCTCAGCCGCTTCGACCGTGAACCCGCGTTGAGCCAATCCTGCTTGCGTGGCTTTCAACATCGCAGGCTCGTCGTCCACAAGCAACACAAGTTTATCTTTCAGCATGGCACTGACCGGGAAGACACGGGTTTTAAGTCGACAATAATATCAGGCAAACGGCAAAGAAATGCAACGCACGAACGATGAAACTCTTTTAACCGGCACGCAAGAACTCTGCAACAAGATAGGCTGAACGCTCGCCGCTGAGGATTGCACCTTCGATGGTCGCCGGCAATCCCGTATTTGTCCAATCGCCCGCAAGAAACACGTTTGCCCATGAGGTACGATGCGATGGGCGAAGGCGGTCGGCGTCGGGGGTACAGGCGAATGTTGCCCGCTTCTCCCGAATCACCACGGCGTGCGTCGGTTCGGGAACACGTGCGTGCAGCGTCCGTAGATCTTCCACGGCGAGACGAATGAGCCGCTCGTTGCTCAAATCAACGAACTCGCCGGCATCACTGATGACACACGAAACGTGTCCAGAGGGATGCTCTTTCCGCGCGATCTTGCGTTTGTTGAAGACCCACTGCACACGGCGACCAATCAATCCTACAAACTCATGTTTCATCACCTCGTGCGGAAACCAGAGGTGAATGGAAACGATCGGCGTGCTCGCGAGAAGGCTGAACCGACGAAGCGCTTCATCCTCTGGCAGGATGTCGGCGATAGCGTGATGCGGTACAGCCACCACAACCGCCGAGCACGAGACAGGTTGCCCATCACGCAGCACAACGCCGCTTGCTCTCTGCTGCCTTCGTTCCAACCCTACCACGCGCGCATTGACGTGCACACGTCCACCATGCCGCACGATGAACGACGACGCAGCATCAACGTACAACTCACTCAACCCGACACGCGACAGGGCAAGCGCAGCGTTCTTCCCTCCTGCCAGAAACGCGTGCCGCAGCACATGCACAAATACTTTTGCCGCAGCATCAGCGATGTGTTCGTTCATGATAGAGATCGCGAGCGGTTCCCAAAACGACCGCTTGAGTTCCTCCGATTGCCCCTGTCCATCGAGCCACTGGGCGATCGTCCGCCCATCGTGCTCTGCGGGCGCACGCTGGAGGCTCACTCCTGCACGCAGCAACCGCATCTTGTCGGGCACGGTGAGCAAATTTGTGGAGAGGATGCCGGCAAGAAAATGGATCGGCGGAACAAGCGGCGGAAGCCGAAACTCACACAGCCCACGAACCGGGTGATGTAGATACAATAACGGCTGACTCTGCACCGTCAGCAGGTGGCGTGTGCCGATGCGATCCAGAAAGCGCATCGTGCGTTCGTAACCGGCAATGAGCACATGCTGCCCGTTGTCGATCGCCTCGCCGGTTGTTTCATCGCGAAACGAATACGCTCGTCCGCCAAGCCGAGGCTTTTGTTCCAAGAGCAGGACGGGGATGCCGAGCGAGGAGAGTTCCACTGCGGCAGCGAGTCCGCTCAACCCGCCGCCAACGACGACAACAGGTTGGTTAGATGATGGAGAGGGCATGCTGTGCAGCGCCGTGCGGCTCATGGGAATACTTCAACTGATGGCTGAGCCAATACCGAAGAGCGATCAACAGCTTCAGCGGTTTGGGAAGCGAAATACGGCGTTCGAACACATTGTATCCCGATCGCTCGATGCGGCGCAAGAGGTGTGCATAGATCGACCACATAACGCGGGCGGCAAAGAAGTAATACTTGTCCTCATCTTTCAACGCATCACGCGCGGCATCGAAGAACACACGCGCCCGATTGCACTCGAAGTGCATCAAGTCAACAAAATTGCGTGTGTAACGATGAGCCAGAATATCGTCTTCCGTCACGCCGAAGCGGCGAAGGTCTTCCATTGGCAAATAAATCCGCCCGCGGCGCGCATCGTCCTTGACATCACGCAGAATGTTCGTCAACTGTAACGCGATGCCGAGGTTGATCGCGTAATCACGCGTCGATTCGTTCTTGTACCCGAAGATCTGCCGGCACATCAACCCAACCGAAGAGGCCACCAGATAGCAGTACTCCTGCAATTCCTCGAACGTCGCGTAGCGCTTCTTCGTCAAATCCATCTCCACTCCTCGAATCAACTCATAGAAATGATCGACAGGAATGTTGAACCGACGCGCCGTCGCGGCAAGCTGATTCAGGAGGGGAAGAGTCGATGCCCCGTTGAGTGCACGCGCCAACTCCGTTCGCCAGCGACGCAAGCGCACCACCTTCTTCGGCTCGTCGGGTCCTTCATCGACAAGATCGTCCGTATAGCGGCAGAAGGCATACACGGCTTGGATCGCCTCACGCTTGTGTTTCGGTAGGAGGGTGAAGGAATAATAAAAACTGGTGTCGCTGCGTTTCGTGATGTCTTCTGCGAGAGTATTCACCGTGTCCTCATCGAATGCGGGAGGAATGAACGCAAGAGTATGCTCACCTTATCGGCAGCACCCAGCACAGGCCGTCGGCTCACAACGTCGTACGCTGCACGTTCGATCTTTTCCAAAATCCTCATACCGCCGTGCCAGGTCAACGTCAACTCGAACCGGAGCGCAGAGGGGGCATCGTTCATCAACGACTCGCCCGCAAAAAACAAGCGACGGGTACGCTCCACCTCAAACGCGAGCAGTTGCCGAAATTGATCGTTCACCAATCGCTCGAACAACTCACGGTCAGTATAGCCAAAACGTGCCATATCTTCAAGCGGGATATAGATACGGCCCTTGTCCGCGTCCAGCACAACATCTTGCCAAAAATTGGTCAGCTGCAGCGCCGTGCAGATTGCGTCAGAAGAGCGCAGCAAGGCCTCGTCGTAAGCACCGAACAGATGCAGCACGATGCGCCCCACCGGGTTGGCGGAATGCCTGCAGTAGTGCAGCACGTCCGCAAATGTCGCGTAACGATGAACGCGAACATCCATCCGAAACGCCGTCAGCAAATCCCGCAACAATTGAGGGTGTACCGCATGGCGGTGAAGAACATCCCCCAACGCGATGAAGATTGGATGATCGGCGTCCCGCTCGACGCACGCATCGAGTTGGCACTGCCAACTATCGAGCGCTTCGAGACGTTCTTCGGCAGATCGCTCACCTTCATCGGCAATATCGTCGGCAGTGCGTGCAAAGGCATAGATGACAGCAACCGCAGGACGGAGCCCCTTCGGCAAGAAGAGCGAGGCAACAGGAAAGTTCTCATAGTGCGTCCGCACCAACTCCTCGCAGTAGCGATATGCATCAGCGATCGAGGTTTGCACTGTCTATCGTTTCTGCATGGATGCTCTGCGCGCTCGCCTCCTCTGGCCGAGCAACGCTCAGCAGATCGGAAAACTGAACATTGTCGTAATCGAACACAGGCATGATAAACAAACGTGCATGCTTCAACTTTAGAGTCGATCGATCGCCTCACCCTCGCCGTCGAAATGCTGAACGTAGTCTTGCCCTGCTGGGGTCAAACGGAAACTTGTCCCACCGGTTTCTGCTAACATTTCAAGGTCAAGTGCAAGTCTGAGATAACATCTGAAATTCGTTGTGTCGTGCGACGTAAAATAGGTTGCAAGCTCCCGTCTTCGCAAAACCTCCTGACCGGCATTGAGAAACGGTTTCAGAATTTTGTTTAACCAACGCAGATAGCAAATGGTGTAATTGGCTGGCTTTGGGAGAGCCAGTACAAAGCTGAGACTTAAGCGCTCAACCGTCCTAGCATAAAGGTTTTTGACTTGATTGAGGGAGTAGGTTCTCACAAGAACATCGTTCTCTCGGCCGAAAGCAAGGACTCGTTGCTGCAACGCACGTTTCGTTTCAGAGGCGTACAGGATACAGTATTCAGTGACGTCGGCGAATTTGACATTCCTAGAGTTGAGAACCTGAGAAAAGCACTGATCCAACTTGCTTTTGCTATCAAGCACCGTCTCAAGCTCGACGATAAGTTCTCTTTTGTTGAAGTCCTCGAGGATGAAATCTATCCTACCAAATTCAGAACTTATCTCCTGACCGTTCATTGCAGCAATGGGGAAGTCTAGCGACTCTTTTAAGAAGTCGAGATTGTTACGCAATGTCCATCTAACAAGGGATTCATTCATTGTCTATTTTCAGGATGCCGTTCCTCGGATAAGGAAATGACCCCATCACCTCGCGCACTTCGCACCCGCAAGCCAGCACGCATTCCCAGGCGGCTCTCTCCTTGCTATCCGACCGAGTAAGAAATATATTCACTCATCCTCAAGCAGACATGCACGAAAAAGGAGCGCTCCCCCTGAGTCCGATCGTCTTCACGATCGATGTTGCCCATTCCCCGCGACACCCGAACGCGGTGGAAGCCGAGTTGCTGGATGCATGGACAACCATCCGCAACTCCCCAACGCTTCGCGTCCTCAAAGTCGTTCACGGACACGGCAGCAGCGGCAAGGGTGGCACAACACGCGAGCTTGTGCGCAACTGGTTGTTCGCGCGCCGTGCACGATGGCGGGCGATCATCGAAGGTGAGAACTACACGATCTTCGATCGCGAGGTACAACTCATGAGGAAAGAACTCGGCGCCTTCCCCGATGCCGATCTCGACAAGTTCAACCCCGGTATCACCGTTGTCTGGGTACGCTGATGCGATCCCGAAGACTTCCTGCCGATCCCTTACGACAACATTCCCAACTTTTTCTTCGCCTCAGCGGACATCCTCGCGGGCGTCCACACCGGCTGCCACACAATCCTCACATCCGCCTCACGCACACCCGGCACACGCAACACCCGGTTGCGCACATTCTGCGCGATCATCCCGCTCATCCCGCAGCCGGGCGAAGTCAACGTCATCTTCACACCCACCCAGTCATCGATGATCTTCACCTCATAAATCAAACCCAAGTCCACCACATTCACCGGAATCTCCGGGTCGTAACACTCCCGCAATGCATCATAGATCGCGCTTTCCGACACCCCCGTCACGCTCTCATCTGCCATATCCATATCCTCCAATGTCTTTTGTTGATCACGCTTTCAAGGTACTCAATCAACACAGAAAGTTCAATTGATCTTCAGTTGGGCGTTCCCCCCGCCTTCGCCTGCCTACGCCACGAAGCGGCTT
>PSMW01000002.1:184393-196950 GCA_040290295.1 Ignavibacteria bacterium | reverse complement strand
CTTCGTCCCGCCGGTGGCGAGGCGAAGGCGGGGGGAACGCCCACCACATTGTGCACGCACGGGTGTGCAACTAAAGGCGCGCACGTAGCTGCGCTTGACATCGTTACACATTCTTCGAAGCCTGACTCCCAGCCTTCTGCTCGAACACGTGGAGGAGTTTGTTCGTCGCGAGCGCGTTCGATCTGCGCGCTGGTTATTGCTGGAGGCTGTGCGTGGAGAGAAGAGTCATGCGGCGGTGGGTCAGGGCATAAGATGCGTAGCAATCTCGTCGCAGAGGAGGTAGCCCTTGGGCGTCAGGCGCAGAACGTCGTGCTCGATGAGGGCGGTACCGTCGGCAACGAGGCGGGCGATAAAGTTGTTGGGCGGCGAAGGATGGCGTTGCAATGTACGGAGAGGGACGCCGTCGGTGCGCAAGCCGAGGAAGATTTCTTCCGCGAGTATCTCGTTTTGCCCTAAGGCTTCCTGGTATGCTATGGGAAGTGTGCCACGGCGCAGCGTAGCGCAGTAGTGGGAGAGGTGGGCGATGTTCGACCAGCGTCGCGCATGTGTATCGGTATGCTTCCAGAAGGAATGTGCAGAGGGACCGAAGCCGAGATAGTTGTCGTGACGCCAGTACGTGGAGTTGTGGCGGGAGCGAAATCCAGGTTTAGCGTAGTTGGATACCTCGTAGTGTTCGAACCCGTGCTCTTGCATGAATGCCATGGTGAACTCGTAGAAGGTCGCTTCCACATCGTCCGGCAGCGGGGCGATGATGCCGGCGTGTACCATTCTCGCCAACGGCGTACCGTCTTCCACAATTAAACTGTAGGCAGAAATGTGGTTTGGTTCGAGTGCGATTGCCTGCCGTAACGTCGCTTCCCATCGCGTGAGGGTCTGCCCGGGGAGTGCGTAGATCAAGTCGAGGCTCACGTTGTCGAAACCTGTACGGCGAGCGAGCTGCACGCACTGTCGCGCTTGCTCGGCGTTGTGGATGCGTGTAAGAAATCTCAGTTCGTCTTCGTGGAAGGACTGAACGCCGATGCTGAGACGGTTTACCCCCAGTGAACGATAGGCACGCAGCTTCTCCTCCGTTACGGTTCCCGGATTGGTCTCGAGCGTCACTTCGGCATCGGACGAAATCGAGAAGCACGACGCGAGCTTCGAGAGGATCTTCTCGAGTTGATGCGGATGGAGGAGCGACGGCGTGCCGCCCCCCAGAAAGATCGTTGTGAACGTTGTGCCCATACCGAACGCTGTGCGCAATGCGATTTCACGATGCAGCGCATCGAGAAAATCCTTCATCGGCGAAAGAGTTTCGATCGAGTAGAAGTCGCAGTACACGCACTTCTTTTCACAAAAGGGAATATGGAGATAGAGCGATGCCATCAGCGGATGATTGTCCCGATGCGTTCCCAACGAATATGTTTGAACCGTTCGAACAGACCCGTGTGCGTTGCCTCCTCGTCCCACGACCAGTAGATCAGAGCAGCTTTTCCAATGATGGCATCTTCTGGGACGAATCCCCAAAAGCGACTGTCGTAGGAGTTGTCTCGATTGTCGCCGAGAACAAAGTAGTAATTGCGAGAGATGATATAACGGCGCTGGGGTGTGCCGTCGAGAAGAACTTCACCGCTGGCATGGAGCGTCAGCGTATGGCCCTCGTAGCCGATGAGATCTTTGAACGTGAGGAAGGTTGCAGCATGGAGTTCGAGCGTATCGCCTCGTTTCGGTACGACGAGGGGCCCGTAGTGATCCTCATTGAAGTTTGCGCCTTTGGGAAAGAGGCGAGGATCGCCGTACCCTTGCGGAAGT
The DNA here is from genome assembly GCA_040290295.1 of Ignavibacteria bacterium. Classification (GTDB taxonomy): domain Bacteria; phylum Bacteroidota; class Ignavibacteria; order UBA10030; family UBA6906; genus CAADGV01. The sequence continues at coordinate 195,159 of PSMW01000002.1, read as the reverse complement.
ATGTGTCGAGTGCTGAAGCGTGCTGTGGGAACCACGTACTCTGCTCCGTTCACATACACTCGTCGATTTTTTATCAGGAGTGTATCGCCGGGAAGTGCGATGCAGCGCTTGACGTAGCGCGTCGGTTCGTCCCTCTCGCTGCGGCGAGCATAGGGGGGCAACGTGAACACCACCACGTCGCCGCGACGAGGGGAATGAAGTCCCGGCAGGCGAATGGAAGGAACACCGACACCGAGAAGGGGCCCAATGTGCGGCGTGCGCACTCCGTAGATAAATTTGTTCACCAACAAAAAGTCACCTGCGTGTAACGTCCGTTCCATCGACGCCGTCGGGATGCGGAATGCCTCGACGACACACGCCTTGAGCGTCAGGGCAATAACGATCGTGACGGCGAGAAGCTGCACATAATCGCGCACGCGCAGCGAAGCATCGCTTCGTTCTTCCTCGATCGCAACGGTGTTGTCTTGCATCTATTTGATGATCGTTCCTATGCGATGGAATCGGATGGATTTGATCTTGGCGATGGGATCGCGCAACAGCGAGAGTTCAGGATCCCACGACCAGTACACAATCAGGGGCGTGCCGACAATATCGTCCTTCGGGATGAAACCCCAGAAGCGTCCGTCGAGACTGTTGTCTCGATTGTCGCCCATCCCGAAGACATAATCGCGTTCGACGACGTAACGCTGGGTCGGCACACCGTCGATGGTAATCTTTCCTTCTGCGTTGATGGCCACCGTGTGGTGCTCGCGCTCGATAAAGGTTTTCCACCGTTCGAGGTTTTCCAGGGAGAGACTGATCACGTCTCCTTTTTTCGGGACGACCAAGGGTCCCCAGTTATCCTCGTTGTAGGGGGCTCCTTTGGGAAAGATGCGAGGATCGGCGAAATTGAGCGGCAAGATGCGCGGGCTATTGAACTTCACGTTGCGCGGGAACGGCATCTGTTTACCGTTGACGTACACCCGGCGCTCGCGAATCTCGACGGTATCGCCTGCGAGCGCGATACATCGCTTGAGATAGAACATGAACTCGGGTGACTGCACCTCATCGCGCTGTCCAGGAAACTCGAACACGATGACGTCGCCGCGTTGCACATCGCGCCATTTCAGGAAGGGAATCACGTCGGTCACGCGGAACCACGGAATGCGGATGTTGGTGAGCGGAATGGTGCGCGGAGTGCTGCCGCCGTAGATGAACTTGTTGACGAAGAGAAAATCTCCCGCCATGATTTCATTTTCCATGGAGCCGGTCGGCACTTCGAACGCTGCCAGCACCATACTGTTGAGCACAAGGAACGCTCCTAGGACGAAGAGCACATCCTTTGCAAAATCCTTCAACGGTTGTTTCTTCGCTTGTTGAGTCTGTGGGGTTCGCGAATCTTTTGCCATAGTCTACCTTTCCACTCATGTTATGAAGATGAGATGCAAACTCAGCTCTCGTCATCCATCGAGAGCACGGCAAGAAATGCTTCTTGGGGGATCTCGACGCGTCCCACCCGCTTCATGCGCTTCTTGCCTTCTTTTTGTTTTTCGAGGAGCTTGCGTTTCCGGGTGATGTCGCCGCCGTAACATTTTGCCAGGACGTTCTTGCGGAGCGCAGAAATGGTTTCGCGGGCGATCACCTTGCTGCCGATAGCGGCTTGGATCGCCACCTCGAACATTTGACGCGGAATCAGCTTGCGCAGTTTGACGCAGAGCTTCTTTCCCCACTCGTGCGCCTTTTCGCGGTGGACAATGGTCGAGAAGGCATCCACGGGTTCGCCGTTGAGCAAAATGTCGAGCTTGACCAAATCCGACTCACGGAAATCGATAATCTCGTAATCGAACGATGCGTAGCCGCGGCTGAGCGACTTGAGTTTGTCGTAGAAATCGAAAATGATTTCCGACAGCGGCATCTCGAATTGAATGTCGGCGCGCGTCGGATCGAGATAGGTCGTGTTCTTGTACACCCCACGACGCTCCCTGCACAACTTCATGATGTTGCCCACGTACTCCGTCGGGACGATAATCTGCGCTTTGATGAAGGGCTCTTCGACCTTTTCGGTCTCTCCCAGCGGCGGCATCAGGGAGGGATTGTCCACCAGCACCACCTCGCCGTTCTTTTTCGTCACGCGGTACTCGACGTTCGGAACGGTGTTGATGATGTTCTGATTGTACTCCCGCTCCAACCGTTGCTGGACAATCTCCATGTGAAGGAAGCCGAGATAGCCGCACCGAAAACCGAAACCGAGCGCAGCCGAGGTTTCCGGCTCGAACACCAACGCCGAGTCGTTGAGTCGAAGCTTCTCGATCGCTCCGCGGAGATCCTCGAAATCCTCCGCGTTGGTGGGATAGACGCCGCTGAAGACCATCGGCTTCACTTCCTTATAGCCGGGCAGTGGCTCGGCGGCAGGAGTGAGGGCAGAGGTAACCGTATCGCCGACCTTTGTAAGGTGCACGTCGCGGATACCCGCAATCAGATAACCGACATTGCCGGCGGTAAGCGAGCCGGTGCGAATTTTCTTCAAACCGAGGATGCCTACTTCTTCCGCTTCGAAGACCTTACCGTTATGGAAAAAGCGCACCTTCTCTCCTTCCTTCAGCGTCCCGTCGAAAACACGGAGATAGACAATCGATCCCCTGTACACATCGAACACCGAATCGAAAATCAATGCCCGCAAGGGATCGGCAGGATCGCCTTTCGGCGGCGGGATGCGCTGCACGACCGCTTCCAGAATCTCATCGATGCCAATGTTGGCTTTCGCGCTGGCAAGAATCATCTCCTCGTCTCGACAGCCGATGAGTTCCTTCAATTGCTGCTTGACCGTGTCGATCATTGCGCTCGGCAGATCGATCTTGTTGATGACCGGAATGATTTCAAGCCCTGCATCGAGCGCCATATAGAGATTGCTGATCGTTTGCGCCTCGACCCCCTGGGATGCATCCACCACGAGCAAAGCGCCTTCGCAGGCAGCGAGCGAGCGCGATACTTCGTATGAGAAATCGACGTGGCCCGGTGTGTCGATGAGGTTCAGCGTGTAGCTCCCCCCATCGCGCGCCTTATACGTCATCTGGACCGCATGGAGCTTGATGGTGATGCCGCGCTCCTGCTCAAGAGCCATGTCGTCCAACACTTGATTGAACTTCATCTCCCGTGGCGTAATGGTGCTTGTCCGTTCGAGCAAGCGGTCGGCGATGGTGGACTTGCCGTGGTCGATATGGGCAATAATGCAGAAGTTGCGTATGTGATTCATCGAACAGCACGTACTCCAATAACAGAAAAGTCCGCTTCCGCACCGAGGAGCTTCGGGACGGACGGACTTCGTTCTCAGTTCCGCATCAATATAAACTTTTGGTGTACGACTTGCAACGCGTTGCAGATGATGGTGCTTCACGCTTCTTCGACGGAATACGACGTAAGCCATATGCCGGCAACAACAACGCATTCGGCAGCACCGCAAAACGAAAAGCCGTCGCAGGCGCAACGGCTTTGAGTGTGTGAAGTGGCGAGTGACAAATCGATCAACGCATCAGCAACATTTTCCGCACAGCCGTGAACGGACCCGCATCGAGTCGATAGTAATAAACGCCGGAAGCAAGCTGCTCGGCAGTGAAGAGCACGACATGCCTTCCGGGTGCACGTTCTTCATCGAGCACGACAGCTACCTCTTGTCCCAACACATCGAACACTTTCAATGTCACGAACACCGAACCTCGACCTCCCATCTGTACGGCAGGTAGAGAGAAAGAGATGAGCGTGGAGGGGTTGAAGGGATTGGGATAATTTTGCTTTAGCGTAAATTCAAGCGGCCGCTCACGTTGTGTCGTGCTGCCGGTGACATTCGATCTCGTCAACACGACGTTGATGTTCGAAAGCATGTAGGTGTTGGGGGGAATGGATAACGGCATGAACTGACCGTTGTAGGGTTCCCGATCGACGACGAAGGTCAGATCACCGAACGGCAATGCATCAAGGCTGTAAGCGCCGGTGGACGTCGTGAATGTTGTGCCGACCAAGATGCCGCTCTGTGAGCGCGCGACAATGCGCGCACCGGCGAGCGGCTCCCCTGTACTCGAAAGAGCGCTCCCACTCACCTGCGTCACCCCCGTCGTTCGGATCGGCAACACACCCACGTGGGCAGTTGCGTTGCCGGCTCCGACAAGAACGCTATCGGCAAGTTGCCACTGTGCAACGCCGAACGCTCCCTCTTTGTAGAATGCTGCGCCATAGTTGCCGTACGGGAGAGCAAGCACAACGTACGAACCGTCAGCGACGTTCGTGAATGTGTACGCACCACCAACATTCGAGTGCGTCACCTGAACGGGCGGCACACCGCCGGGCGGCCGAGGAAAGAGAATGACGCGCGAAGGAACCGGCTCTCCCGTCGTATCGCGGATGATGCCATCGATGGTGTGGGGGAATGGGGGAACTTGCCGTAAGAAGAAGTTCACTCCCGAGGTGTCCTCGCGTGCGGTGATGATGACGGCACGCGTCGGATCGGTTGTCTGAGAAAAATACTGCAACAAGTAACCGGGCTTTCCCGCTGCAGCAATGTACGAACCGTTCTGCGGGACAACGGCGCGGAAACGGCCCTGATTATCCGTGGTGCCGCTCCAGATAACGCCGCGTGTGTAGCCAATGCCGGGAAGTTCGCGCGCTTCGACACCCAGTCCTGGCGTTGTTCCCGTCAGTGCTGCCAGACGATGCATCTCTTGAATAGAACGCATGATCGCCACGGTCGCATTCGCAAGCGGTTGGCCCTGTTCGTTGCTCACAACGCCGTTCACTTCGGCATGAGGCTGGGTCAAGAAACGGCCGAGACGGAAATTCGCGGTGCTGGTCGTTCCGCCGCCGACGGCAACAGGTGTCGCGGTAGAAGGTTCGAAAACGTTGTCGAACCATTCGGCGCGGTATCGAGAACCTGTGATCGGCTCGCACGGTGGTTCGGCTTTCACCAGATAGCGTCCGGTATCGAGCGCCGCTTCGTATCTGCCGAGTGAATCGGTTATGTCGTACTCGTCCGCCCAGATCGTAGCGAAGCGGAAGAACCGAACGCGCACACCGCGAATCGGCGTACCCGTCGAGTCATCGAGTATGCTGCCCTGAATCGTACCGCGCAAACCCGAAACGGGAGAGAGGGATGCACCAGCGATAGAGCTCCGTGGACTCTCGATGAGGGTCGAATCTCGCCACGCAACCGCACGCACATAATAGTAGTAGGTTCGTCCTCCCATCACTCCACGATCTTCGAAGGTCCGTCCGGGAACTTGCGCAATGCGCACAAAGTGCAACGTATCGTTTACCGAACGATACAGATTGCAATACCATGTCCCCTGCGAATTCGTCCATGAAAGATAGACGCGGGGATGGTTGCCCGAAACTGCTTGCGCAGTCAGGTTGGTGGGGGGCGGAACACTTCCTTGCGCGTACAGCTCGGTGGACGCAACGAGAATCAGGAGAACCAATGTGAAGGTTCTCTGCATTTGTCTTGCTCAGGTTTGAGGCACAGACCGGAAGCCGACACAAATGTACACGATTTCGTGAGGAGAAACCACCGTCCGACCTCCTGGAGTCGCTCTCCCTCCAGAAAGCCGGGCGTGATCAAGAGTCCTCGCTCTCGATGTTCTCACTTCAGAAGCAGCATCTTCCGTACGGCGGTGAAGATATTCCCGCCATTGGCGGCTGTTGCGTGCAGTTTGTAGAAGTACAGGCCGCTTGCCACAGCGCGACCCACAGCATCGGTGCCGTTCCACACCACGTCGAAGATACCCGCAGGATGATCGGCGTTGTGTACCAACGATGCGACCTCCTGTCCGAGCATGTTATACACCTTCAAGGTGACGCGGCTTTGCACCGGCAACGAGAACGTGATGGTGGTGCTTGGATTGAACGGGTTCGGATAGTTCTGATGAAGTGCATACTGATCGGGGACAGAACCAGAACCGCCGGCGGATGTAGGACCATCGGGTGTCATCGTCATGTTCACGTTGTCCAACGTGTAGGTGGTGGCGCCGAGCGTGACGACAGTTTCTGTGGGGCGATAGCCCTCGCGGTCCGCAACGATCGTGACCGTGCCTGCCGCAACCGCATCGATCTCGTATGCACCTACCCGATCCGTCACCCCAATACCGAGCAACGCACCGGAGGCACTCAACGCTGAGATGCGAACGCCGGCGAGTGCCGCCGTGCTGGAGGTGCGAATGGTACCGCGCACGCGAGCCAATCCACTGCTGGATATGGGCCGCACGCCGATATTGATGTTTGTAACGTTACCGACGATTTCGACCGTATCGGCATCTTGTATTCGAATCACGCCGTAGGCTCCTTCCTTATAGAAGGCAGGACCGTATCCGCTGAACGGCCGTGCGAACACGAAATACTTACCTGCTTCGACACCGGTGATGGTATAAGCACCGAGCGAATCCGTATGTCCATAGTAGCGGAAGTGCGATCGGGGATGGCGCGCCGGTATCAGAGCGATGCGCGATGGAACGAGCGTACCGAGCGAATCACGCACAACACCGCTGATGCTGTTGTTCGGGACGGGTCGCACGGCAAGCGAGAAGTCGATGCCGCTGGTATCACGCGTTCCCAAGACAATGATGTCGGCAAGATCGGGTGTCGGCTTGTTGTCGAAGTATTCGGGGAGATACCCCGGCTTCGATGCCATCGCAATGTAGTTGGCATTGCCCGGAACGCGTCCGCGATAGCGACCGAGCGAATCGGTATAGCCTCTCCACACAACGCCGCGAGCGTGGCCCACGCCGTCGAGCGTCATAGCTTCCTCGCCGATGCCCGGCGTGAGACCGAGCGAAGCAAGGTAATGCATCTCCTGCAACGTCCTGATGATGGCGACGCGTGCATGCCGCAACGGATTGTTTGCCGTATCGGTGACCACACCGCTTACGTGCACAAACACAGGTGGAGTCAAGCGCGCCAAGCCCATGTTCGCAGTGAACACCGAACTTTCGGCAACGGCAATCACCGTTGCACACGAAGGTTCGTAGCAGTTATTGTAATACTCCGGACGATACCGCGGCAGCGATGCCGAACACATCGGATTGGCGCGCAGGATGTACCGCCCGGTGTCCAACAACGCGGAGTAGCGACCAAGCGAGTCGGTCCACACACCCATGCTGTTCCAGTTCATGCTGTTTACACGATGGAACGACATGAACACACGCGGGATGGGCAGACCTGTCGAGTCATCGGTCACCACGCCTTGCACGATACCTTTCGGCCGCGGCGTTGGTGCTGTGACAAGAATGTTCACGACATTGCTTCGTGGACTTTCAAGATTTCCCGCCACTGCTTTGACATAATAGTAATACCGCGTCCCGGCCATGACGGCATGATCGAGGTACATCGTACCATTGGTCATCGCCAGTGGCTGATAATGCGATGTGTCGTTGGCAGAGCGATAGACTCTGAATGCCCAAAGCCCATGCTCGGAGTGCCACGTGAGCTTCACCGCCGGGAGAGTCGTTCCCGAAAAGATCAACTCAGCCCTCAACTCCCGTGGCGCCGGTGGGGTTTGAGCAACTACCCCTGCCACGACCACGATGCACAACAGCACAGTTCCAAGTATGCGGTTCATAGAACCCCCTGTTGTTAAGTGATGAAGAAAATGACCTGCTGATTCTGCATTCAACCACTTTCAATATCCCGCTTCGCGCGCACTCTCTCAATACCATAAATATGGTAATTTAGAATTGTCCTAACTGCCGTGGATTCAAGATGTTAAGGAGACGCTGAGCCAAGAACGGATGGAAAGGCTGGAAGTCTGCCACGAAGTGCGCGTTCAACCAAAGAGCTTGTACTTGAGTGCTTTGGAAACGGCGGCGGACTTGGAATGCACTTGCAGTTTCTCGTACACGCGCTTGATATGCGACTGAACAGTGAGCGGACTGATGTACAACTTTTCGGCGATGCGTTTATAGCTGTAGCCTTCGACCAACCATTGGAGAATGTCCATCTCCCGGGGCGTAAGATTCATCTGATCGGCAGGTGGCGCCTGTTTGTCGCGCACCATCGAGAGTAAGCGTCGAGCGATCGAAGCACTCATCGGCGCACCGATGCGGATTTCTTTGATGGCGCGGATGAGTTCCGCCGACTCCGCGTTTTTCAAGACGTAGCCCGAAGCGCCTGCGCAAATCGATTGAAAGATCTTTTCATCGTCGTCGTACACAGTGTGCATCAACACATCGATGGACGGGAACGTATTCTTCACCACCTTGACGCCTTCGATGCCGCTCATCCCCGGCAAGCCGATATCCATCAGCAACACATCGGGGACATTCTTTTCTAAATCTTTCAACGCACTTTCTACCGAGTTGTACGCTCCGACGCACGTAAGCCCCGGCATCCCGTTGATAATGTCCACGATGGTATCGCGGATGCGGCCGCGGTCTTCAACGACAGCGACTTTGATGGGGGAAGACGATTCCTGCTCTCGCTTCGTCATAGCTGTTTGTTCCAAACATGATTGTATGCCACCGGTACATCTCCAAGCGCCCTCGCCGGAGAACCATCACAACCGACATCAAGGGATCCTTGCTTTCAATCGTACAGTTGTCCCACGCGAGGGGGCAGATTCGATGGTAAGCTCACCATCCAACGATTCTGCACGCTTGTGCATGTTCACCAAGCCGTTCCCGCCCGCCGCCTCGTCGGGATCGAAGCCGACACCATCGTCAACGATCGTCATCAGCAGAGAGCGACCAACACGCCGAATGGTCAATTGCACCCTCTGCGCATGAGCGTGGCGGATAATGTTATTGACCGCTTCCTTGTAGATGAGATAGAACCGCCGCCGAAATCCCAGCGGCAAATGCAGGTGGGCGAGTTCTTCCGGGATGTCGATCTCGTAGTTGATGCCCTTCGCGTCGAACATCCTGGCAGCGTGCGTCTTCATCCGTAACAGCAGAAACTCGAACGAGTCGTTTTTCGGGTCCACTGCCCACACAATATCGTTCATCGCGTCGATGAGGCCGCGCGAGGTGGTTCCGATACTTTCCAGCAACGATTCGACGCGTGCCGTATCGCCATCGGTGCTGTTGCGATTTCTGGCTCGCAACTCACGAAGCCCAACGTCGCTGTACAAGGCAATCTCGGTGAGCGTCGAGCCGATATCGTCGTGTAAGTCAGTTGCGATAGACGAACGAATGCGTTCGATCTCGAGCAGTTTGTTCACACGATAGCGATACATCGCGTAGAGCATGCCGCTCACGGCACACAGCACGAGAAGTTGGAACCACCACGTACGCCAATACGGCGGCGTGATCGTAATCGTGATGGCAAGCCCCGCGTCGTTCCAGGCACCGTCGTTGTTCGATCCTTTTACACGCAGCACGTACTCGCCGGGGTCGAGATTCGTATAGCTGGCATAGCGGCGAGCAGCGGTCGCAGCGATCCATTCTCGATCCAATCCTTCGAGCTTGTAGAGGTAGCGATTCTTCTCGGGTGCGATATAGTTCAACGCAACAAATTCGAACGAAAAGAAATTCTGGTCGTACGAAAGCTCGATGTGTCGCGTGGTGCTGAGGGCTTGCGGCAAGGCAAGCGGCTTGTCGAACACCTTGAAGCTCGTAAGGTACACCGGCGGGATGGAGGGATTGTCGCGGATGCTGTCGGGGTGAAACACGTTGAAACCATTCAAGCCGCCGAAGAAGAGTTCGCCACGACCATTGCGGAAGTACGCGCCTTGGTTGAATTCATTCCCTTGCAAGCCGTCCTTCACGTCGTAGGTATGAACCGTCTTGCTTGTCGGATCGAAGCGCGCCAAGCCTTTGTTGGTGCTGAGCCAAAGATTGCCGCGTCCGTCGGGGAGAATGCCGTACACAACGTCGTTCGGCAGACCTTGCGCTTGTGTCATGTACGTGAAGTGCTCGTGAATGGGATCGAAGCGATTCAATCCACCGCCGTAGGTTCCTATCCAGAAGATTCCCGCTTCGTCTTGGTAGATCGAGAGCACGGTGTTGTTGTTCGGTCCCTTCTGGGGAGCTTGCGATGAGGGAAGGTAACGGACGAACGTGTTGGTCTGGGGGCGGTAGCGGTGCAAGCCGCCTCCCAGTGTGCCGATCCATATCTCGCCGCGTCGATCTTCGTAAATACACATCACGGAGGTTCCCGCCAACGCGTTCGGGTTGCGCTCATCGGCAGGATAGCGCATCACGGTATTCGTGCGGAGATCGAGGCGGTCAACGCTCCCGCCGTTATTGCCTATCCACAGCGTGCCGTGGCGATCTGCTCGGAGTGCTGTAATCTCGTCATGGCTAAGGCTGAAAGGCGCGCGCGTGGAGCGCGTGAAGGTGGTGAATGAGTTCGTCGCACGGTCGTAACGGTTCAGCCCGCCTCCCTCTGTTCCGATCCAGAGAGTCCCGTCGGGCGTTTCGCAGAGTGAGAGCACGGTGTTGTGACTGAGACTGCGCGGTGAACGTGCGTCGTGCCGGTAGTTGACGACATGCCGCCGCGAGGCATCGAAGCGGTTCAGTCCGCTGCCGTAGGTGCCGATCCACAACTCGCCGCGGGAATCTTCGAGGATTGCCCACACGTCGTTGCCGTGCATGTCGGGCGCGTCGTTGCCCTTTGCACGATGAGGCGTCCCGGGATAGTGAGCAAACCGGTTACGCCGTGCATCGACCATGTTCACGCCACCGGCACCTGTTCCGATCCAGAGCGAACCGGCACGATCTTCGAAAAGCGCACTGACGATGTTGCTGTTGAGTGATGAAGGATCTCGCGGGTTGTGTTGGTAGCGGACGAAACTGTCGGTTGCAGGATCGTAA
>PSMW01000002.1:158833-184375 GCA_040290295.1 Ignavibacteria bacterium | reverse complement strand
CCTATCCACAACCTTCCGCCCGAGTCTTGGCAGATGGACAGAATCAAATTGCTCGATATGCTGCGCGGATTTCTCGGATCGTGTGTGTAGTGACGAAAGGTCTGCGTGCCCTCGTCGAACCGATCCAGCCCGGCTCCCCAGGTCCCGACCCAAAGAACACCGTCACGGTCAACATACAGTGCGCGAATATTGTCGCCTGCCAACGTACGGGCATCAGCCGGAAGGTGAACGAACCGCCGGAAGCCCGATCTCTTCTTCTTGAGATCGAAACGGCACAAGCCGCTCCACGTCCCGACCCACACATTGCCGTGCTTGTCCTCGCATATTGCCCAAACAGTGTTGTTGCTCAGACTGGTCGAATCGTTCGGCAACCAGCGGTAGTGCGTAAAACTCTTCGTTCGAGGGTCATAACGATTCGCGCCGTTGTTAAGCGTGCCCAACCAGATGTGTCCTTCCGAATCCTCGAGGAGCGAAATGACGTTGTTGTCACTCAACGAATTGCGGTTGCGAGGATCGTGCGTGTAGTGCACGAAGCGATCGCTCGCAACAAGATAACGGTCGGCACCGCCGCGTAACGTGCCGATCCAGAGATCGCCGCGTGAGTCGTTCAGCAAACACCAAATGCTGTTATCGGCAAGAGAGGTCGAGTCGGCGAGATGGTGTTTGAACACCGTGATCGTGTATCCATCGTAACGGTTCAAGCCATCCTGTGTTCCGAACCAGAGGTAGCCGAGCGCATCTTGGGTGATGGCGTTGACGGTGGATTGGGACAGCCCATGCTCGTGCGTGATGTGCTCGAACGTAACGTCGGCAGGCTGCGCCACCACGCGCGCACACGCAGACAACAGTGCAGTGAGCAAGGTATGTCGGAGCGATGTCGGATGCTTCACACTCGAACGTAGAAAGGTTTTGGCAGAAACTCAAGCTTTGCTCCTCTCCCGCTTTTTTCTATCTTGAATGCCGACACGGTTCATGCTCATGCGTAGGATGACGATCCCCCCGAAGGTTCAGACACTTCTTCAGCACGCCTCCGGCGATGCGCCTCCCATCGCGGTCTTCGACTGCGACGGGACGATCATTCGGGGAGACATCGGCGAAGCAATGCTGTACTATCAGCTCGAGCATTTCCTTTTGCGCATCAATCCTGCTAATGTGTGGCTCGACTATCCACACCGCGAGGAACTGAACACGCTTTACATGGAACTTGCAGCTCTTCCCGAGCAACGCCGCCTGCAAGATCGCCGTTACGCCTCGTTTGCCCAAATGATCGTGGAGTGGTACTTCGATCAACTCCGCGAAGAAAAAACGCAAAAGGCGTGCTCCGATATCGTGCGGCTGCTGGCAAAGTTCTCCGAGCAGGAAGTTGCTGAGATCGCTGCTGCAACGTGGCAAGACGAGCTCTCCTCTCCTCTTACCGTCAGAACAATCGGCAAGTTCACCCTGCCGAAGGGTATCCGCTACATCGCAGAGAGTGTTCATCTCTTGCAGCAACTGCGCGCTGCAGGATTCGAAATCTGGGCGGTTTCGGGCAGCAATGTGTGGACGGTACGGCAAGTGTTCGAACCGCTGGGCATACCGCGTGAACGGATCCTCGGCATCGATCTCCACAGCTCCAGCAATGTGCTCAGCCCCAAAGTACGCACACCAGTCCCCGTCCTCGAAGGAAAAGTCGAGGCGCTGCAACAAGCCGGTGCTCGCGACCCAGCCATCGTGGTAAGTGATTCTATCTATGACGTGCCGCTGTTCGAGTACGCACAGCATCTGAAGGTGCTGATCACCTCGCGTATGGAAACATCCTACACATTCTTCAAGGAAAGCGGCTTGGCGCAGGATGAGACGTGGGTTGTCGTCGAACACCCGACAGATCTGCCGCCGGGAGCCGTACTCCCCCAACCGGTGAATGCTCATGGCTGACGCCGCCGTCACCATAATCGGCGGAGGGGTTGTGGGACTCGCGATCGCTGCAGAGCTTGCTCCACATTTCTCTCCGTTGTACCTCTTGGAGCGACGAGAGAAATGCGGCACCGAAACGTCCAGTCGCAACAGCGAGGTGATCCATGCAGGCATCTACTATCCGCACGGTTCGCTCAAAGCACGGTTGTGTGTCGAAGGCAAACATTTGCTCTACGAACTCTGCGCTCGCCACGACATCCCGCACCATCGCATCACCAAAATTATCACGGCAGTGTCTCCCGACGAGCTGCCACGGCTCGAGGCGCTGTACCACCACGGACGTGAGAATGGCGTCGAACTCACGTTGCTCAGTGCAGAAGAGGTCCACGCACTGGAACCGCACATTGCATCCGTTGGAGGCATCCTATCGCCAACGACCGGCATCATCAGCGCGCACGGATTGATGGAGTACTTCCTCCACACCGCTCGTCATCATGGAGCCGAGATTCTCACTCGCTGCACCGTCATCGGCTTGCAAAAAAAGAACGGTGAGTTCGAAATCACGATCGAGGAAGCGGGACGGCCGTCGTCGTTCACCTCGGAGATTGTCGTCAACGCAGCAGGTTTGGAGGGCGATACCATTGCTGCGCTCGCTGGCATCGATATCGATGCCGCGGGGTACCGACTTCATCACTGCAAAGGGAGCTACGTTACTGTCGTGACTCCGGAGAAACGTCGTTTGATTGGGCGATTGATCTATCCCCTTCCGCCGCGAGAGTCGCTCGGCGTTCATGCGCTCGTGGATTTAGGGGGAAGGTTGAAGTTCGGGCCGGATGTCGAGTACCTTGCAGCGCGAACGTACGACTATCGAGTCGATGAATCGAAACGACGTGCGTTCGCCGCCGCCGTGCAGCGTATTGTTCCTGCCATCACCGAAGATGATCTCGCTCCTGATTACAGCGGCATCCGCGCGAAACTGCAAGGTCCCGGCGAACCTGTGCGCGACTATATCATCAAACACGAAGCGGACCGCGGCTTGCAGGGACTCATCGATCTCATCGGCATCGAATCGCCCGGTTTGACTGCCTCGCCGGCGATCGCGCGCTATGTACGCAGCCTGCTTTCGTAAGGGCAGGTTGTCGAGCATCGGCTCCACCAAAGAACGGCGGCAAGCTCACGCTTGAATCTCTCAGGGCATTTGTGCACTTTGCGCTCGCTGGTTTCGCTCCACGCTGCTTCGCTCACCATCACCGGCCCTTCGTTGTTTCTATCCACTCACACTCTTTTAGGAGGAGTTATGCATCTCGCTCGCAATACTCTTGGGTGCACGTTGATGGCACTGTGCAGCGCATTCGCTCAAACCCCGTACTACAACCTGTGGCAAACTCCATCGTTCTACGATCAGCCCTATGCACTCAGCGTTTTCGGTTCAATCCCATTTGTTATCGCGCGTCCGTTGGAAGGTCAGATGTCCATACGCACCGCTGAATTCCCGATGGGATTTCGGGGACTGATTGCCGATCCGCTTTCGGACTGGCTGCGCAATCCAGCGTACAATCCGCAAGCAGCATCGTTCGAACTGTACGGATCGGGAAACGACGCAAGCACGCTGTTCGGCGGCGCCATCAAACAGTTCGGTGACAATACGGTCGGCGTGTTCGTTGCTTCGAGCGCTGCAACAGATAGACGGCTCGAAGGGAGTTCACAAGAGCTTGAGTTGTTCGGGCAATCCTCCTTCACATCATCGATCGATGATAACAACAATGCAATTGCGGCAGCAAGTCTCTATCGCCATCCGATCGGTGATGGTCTCGCCCTCGGCGTTGGCTACCAATACACGCACACGCAAGTGGAGATAAGCTCTGCCGCAAGGAGAGTTATGTTTCAGCCGAACGACGCTGAAACTCGCGCCTCACAAGCACGCTCGCGCACACGGACGCATCTTGCCACGCTTGGTGTGGTCTGGAACAATGGCGAGAGCACCCTTGCTGTGAGGGCACGAGGGGCGATCTCAAACTCGCCGCTTTCGGAGAACGTATCACAAAGGTTCTCATCGACGTACTCCTTGTCGAGCCTTCAATCGCCCCACGAGAATGACGCGACCATCAACGGAGTCGGAGTCGGCGTGGAATACGCCAGTGCGCTTGGCAATGGATGGTCAACACGGCTGTTAGCGGAGGTGGCATACACTACCTATGATGTACCGGGGAAACTGCTTGCGAGCAGCGTCTGAAACGACTCCACCCTTATGCCCTCTTCCAGCGGTTCTGCTCTTCAGGCAATCGACGGAAGGATCGTCGACGTGCGGGTGGGTGGCGCCGTCATGCGCCGGTTCGGAAAAGCCCTGACGCTGTACGGAGGTATTTCGATCAATTACATCCGTTCGACATCCGATCAGTCGGAGGATGAGAGAACCGAATCACGCTTCGGTTCAACACCTCCCCAAGTTGTTTTTCGCCAATCAAACTTCGGCATAACAACCAAAGCGTGGGTGTTGCAACTCCCCGCGGGGGCTGAATACGAGTTTTCAAAATCGTTGGTGTTCAGAGGAGGTATCATGCCTCAATACCTCAGCGTCACTTCGACAGTGGACCTCCGAAGGACGACCGTGGTAAGTCCTTCCACATCGACGTACAGGAGCACGAACGCCGACCGAAGAAAGACGCTGAGCTTTATCGCCACAATAGGCGTGTCGCTTTATGATGACGAGATCGGGGAGATGCACTTGGCATACGGCGCGGCTCCTAACGGCGTGAGGTCAGGTCGGTGTCGATGCGGTTCATTCCGTGACATCGGGCGCCGCCCGGATAAGCGCTTTCGAGCCGGCGGCTCGGGCATCGATTTCACTTGCGCTCGTAGTAACCCGTCACACTGGCTTCGGCAAGAACCCGCCCTTCGAGTTGGCTCAAGAATCCACGAAGCGTGGTGCTCACACCGAGCTTAATCGAATCGACGTTCAGAGCATAGAGCGTTGCCACGTAGGGGTGCTTGCCCGATCCTCGAGGTGGTGCCGGACCTCCGTAGCCAAGTTCACTGAAACTGTTGATCAACTCCTTTGCGCCTGCCGGCAGCGACTTGCTGCGCGAGGCGCCTTCGACAAGCTTGCGCACGTCTGCCGGGATATTGATGACGAACCAATGTATCCAATTCTTCGCAACAGGGTGCGGATCGACGATCGCCAGCGCGAATGATTTTGTCATGGGCGGTGGATCGCTCCATTCAAAGGCTGGCGAAATGTTCATACCGCCGACGACGGTCGGGTGACAGTACTTGGTCGGAATCATCTCTTTGTCTTTGTACGAGAGGCACTCGAGCTTAAACATGTTGGCTCCGGGATGAGTGAAACGAAATCATGTACATCGAAATGTAACGCGTGATGGTGGAGATGTCAACACTGCGCGGCAACAAATCGCCGAAGATGACGGGCATCGCGGCGAGGAATAAAAAAATGCGACTACGCGACTGCGCAGTTCGACGGCACGAACGTTACATCAGCCCCGCCACGAGGAGGAAGGCAACGAGCGCAAGCAACACGCCGACAACCCTTTGCACGGTCTTCATGGTTACTTTTGCCACAAGGCGGTTGCCCACGAATGCGCCGATGAACGCATTCAGCGTTGCGGCGATGAGCACGCCGGCGTTTTCTTGCACACCTCCGGCAGAAAGATGCCGCGCGTACACACCGAGTCTCGTCACGTCGATCAGGCAAGCAATCACCACACCTGTGGCGATGAATTCCTCTTTCGACAGTCCCACACGGATCAAGAACGCGCTGCGCAGCGCGCCCTGATGACCCGAGAGCCCACCGAAAAATCCGTTGAGCACTCCTCCCAGCGGAAGGAAGCGCGGATCGAACTGCACGTGTTGATAGGAAGGCAACCTCTCCATCAACGCGAACGCTCCGATGAGCAAGCCCATTACTAACTTGACGGGCGTGATGAAGTAGAGCTTTCCTCCCAACTGGTAGCTTGCCAACGGTTGCTCAGCAGAGATGACAAACAACAACGCAGCGCCAGCAAATGACGCTGCAATCGCTGGTGCACCGAAACGTACCACGATGCGCCAGTTCGCTCGGCGGCCAAGCAACGCGAGCTTGAACACATTATTGAGAAAGTGCACGATCGCCGTCATCGCAACCGCAAGCTCGGGCGAAAAGAATAGCAGGAATGCCGGCAATAACAACGTGCCAAGCCCGAACCCCGAGAAGAGCGTGAGTCCAGAAGTCAGCAGCGCTACGATCGGTACGACGATGAACTCCATGTTCAACCTTCATGCGGTTGCGTGAAGAAGCCAGCGAACAAACGGCATGGCGTCGAGAAACACATCGGCGACGGTGCGGGCAAACGTTTTGGTAAAACAGATCGACTCGTCGTTCCACTCTACACCGACATACCATTGTTTGTACTTGAGATATTCGATGAGCGGGTGGTCTCTCGAAATGCCGAGCGGAGCTTTCTGGAGTCGCTCTCCCATGATGGTACCGAAACGCTTCTTGAAGCGCGGCGCCTCGACGACCTTAAGAAAGCTTTCCGGCTGTTGGAGAATGGCAAACCGAATCGCTTTGAGTTGATCGCCCGACGGCATGTACAAGCCGCCGCCGACAAAAATTTCTCCGGGTTCGATGCCGACGTACAATCCCGGCTGCTCGATCCCTTTGCCGGTGCCACGAGGTTGATACGACGCCGCAATGTTGGTTTTGTACGGCGCCTTGTACTTGCTGAATCGAACATCGCGATGAATGCGGAAGATCGAACGCTTCGGGTTGAAGTCCATCTCCGGAATTTCATCGCGCAGCCGATCGGCAAGCGTTGCGATCAGACATTGCATCGGGAAACGCACTGTGTGCTCGTATTCCTCCTTGTGCTTGTGGAACCATGGACGGTTGTTATTCTTTTTCAACTTCTTCAAAAATGCGACGCCGCTGCGAGGGAAACCCTCGAACGGCGGAAAGATGTCTTCGTCCGGCAGAGCTATGCGTTGCATGGGACTCGGTGCGAGAATGGTCGATGGATGTTAGTGTTTGTCGAAGACGAGGTTGCGAGAGAGTTGTGTCATATCGTACGGTGGCGGATCGCCGCCGAGATACCGGTGAAACCAATCGAGATGCGCGTTGTAGTAGAGCGGCATCGATTTCACGTGACTAGGCCAATGGCCGTCGTTCTTGAACACGATCAATCGCGAAGGCACGCCCATTTTCTGCAAGCCGGTAAAGAACTCCAAGCTTTGCGTGTACGGCACGCGATAGTCGCGCTCACTGGTGATGACCAGACAGGGCGTTTTGAAGCGCGCGACGTGATTGTTGGGCGACATCTTTTGGTAGAGATCGGAAGTCCAGGGCGTACCACCCAAATCCCATTCGGGGAACCACAGCTCTTCGGTGGCGCCGTACATTGCCGTCAGATTGTACACGCCCATCATACTCGCCAGTGCCTTGAAGCGATCCGTGTGCCCTGCCAACCACATGATCATATAGCCGCCGTACGACCATCCCATTGCTCCCATGCGCTCCTCATCGACGTACGAGAGCTTCGCGAGCGAATCGGTCACCGCCATCAAGTCGTCGAACACTTTTCCATTCCAGTCTTTGGAAATAGCGTTCGTGAACTCCTGTCCGTAACCGGTCGAGCCGTGCGGGTTGGCAAAGGCAACGACGTAACCCGCGCCGGGATAAATTTGCCAATCGCCGCGGAAGGCATCCGCCCACTGCGACTGTGGTCCGCCGTGAATGTTGAGAATGAGCGGATACTTTCTCTTCGGATCGAAGTTGTGTGGCTTGACGATGAACGTATGGATCTTCTTACCGGTCGGGGAGGGAATCCACTGTTCTTCCGCCGGACGAAGGTCGACCGTCTCCTCTACTTCCTTATTGAAGAAGGTGAGACGTCGGAGATTTTTGCCGTCCGCGTCGCAGCGCCAGAGTTCACGCGGTTCGCTCACCGACCGCCGCACGAAGACGATCGTTCGTCCGTCGGGCGAACGATCGAAGGCATCGATGGTCTTGCCTGTGGTGATTTGTGCAATGGCTTTCGTTTTGACATCGAGACGGAAGAGCGGCACCGTTCCCTTCACGTCGGCGGTGAAGTAGATACTCTTTGCATCTGGCGACCACGCGAATGCGTTCACCCAAGCGTCGAACGATTCGGTCAACACCGTGATCGTTCCTGTGGTGCGCTCGTAGAGTGCGAGGCGATAGCGATCCGATTCGAAGCTGGGCACCGTTTGCATACGAAATGCAATAGACTTCCCGTCCGGCGAATACGCGGGATCGCCGTCGAACGCCTTGTTCGCGGCCGTGATATTGCGTGGAGCGCCGCCCTTCAAGGGAATGAGCCACAAGTCGGTATTTGTAGAGGAGGCTTCGTCGCGATCGCGCTTGGACGCGACGCACAGTTCTTCGCCATCCGGCGCGAACGCAATGCCGCCACCGCCGGTTGACCAGGCAGGCGAGTCATAATCGCCCGGGGTCAGGTCGACGTACGACGCGCTCTCGCGATCGAACAGCATGGTGTGTGTACGCTTGCCGTCTTTCCAAAAATTCCAATGGCGATACAACAACCGATCAGCAACATGCGCTTGGATCGGTCCTTCATCGAGTCCGGTTTGAATCTTCTTGTTACAGTCGTTGTCCGCTCCGCACTCCGGAAACACCATGGTTGTGAACGCGATGCGGGAGCCGACCCATTGGGGATCGCCAACCTCCATTGCATACGTGGTGAGTTGTGTCGGCTCACCTCCCTCCAGCGGCAACAGCCACGCTTGCATGCCTTCTTTTCGACTCGAAGCAAAGAGAATGGATTTGCCGTCGGGCGAGAACGAAGGATGACCATCCGCTGCCGGATCGCTCGTCAAGCGTCGGAGTCCGCTCCCGTCGGCGTTCATCAAATAGATATCCGCATTGCTCTTCCCTTTTTCCAACACATCTTCTCTCACAACGAACACGATCTTCTTTCCGTCGGGAGAGAAAAGGGGGCTTTCAACATTTTTCACTTTGTAGAGATCGGCAATGGTGCAAGCTCGCTTCTGGCCGATCGCTGGGAATGCAACAAGTGCACTGAGGAGGATAACGAGAAAAGATTTCATGGATGATGTCTATGGGAAATAGAAGATAGCGTGAGTGGAAGAAAAGAACATTACTTCATCATGCCATCGTACTCAACGGAACAAAGAAGCAGTCTCCTTCAAAGAGAGCTCGATGGAGAGAAACCGAAACCTTCTCTTTTAGCAGCCTTCTAAAAGAATTGTAAGGGGATACGGTTCGCCTTTTCTTGCTTTCAGATCACGGGGATGGCGTGGCACTCGTCCCGTTTCACGACCACGTTCACCTGCATCCACTCCCGATACCCTTGCCTGCGTATGATGACCGTGTAGATGCCGGGACGTTCGTACACACCTGCCAATGCCGACACGTCGAAGACGGGGACTCTCGGGACCTGTCGCAGCGTATCCACGAACGCGCCGTCGTACGCATGTCCCGAGGCACTATCTGCAAGGGCTACACCCGTGAGTGCATCGCGCACCGTTACCACAATGCCCGCGCGCTTCGAGCGTGCACGGCGTGCCACGTTGCCCTTCATCCGCGCATGCACTTACAGCCATCGCCGCCGTCATCACGCCAACCCATCCTTTCATCTTCACTCCTCCTATCGTGCATTGAACTTTGCTTTGAGATCCTCCAGGGTGAAATGCCGTTCGCTCTCTTCGCGTTGCGGCGCTGGCGCCTGTTTCGGTTGTTCGGTCTTTTTCTTCTCGACGTTCTTCGGGACAGGCTTGCGTTGGGGCGGCTTCTGCTTCAGTCGAGGCGGTGGTGCATTCGGCGATTTCATTGTGAGGCTGATGCGCTTCAATGCCGGGTTTACTTCCAGCACGCGCACCTTCACGATCTGTCCGACTTTCACGACCTTCTTGGGGTCGGCAACGAACTTGTCGGCAAGTTGCGAGACGTGCACGAGTCCGTCCTGATGGATACCGATATCCACGAACGCTCCGAAGTTGGCTACGTTCGTGACGATGCCTTCGAGTTCCATGCCCGGCTGCAGGTCGCTTATGTCCTTGATGCCTTCGTTGAACTTCGGCAACACGAAGGCACCACGCGGGTCATGTCCCGGATGCAGGAGTTCGGTGATGATGTCGCGAATGGTCGGCTCGCCGGCCGTTGCCGTGACGTATTGTTTGATATCGAGAGCGTTGAGCTTGTCCGCCACTTCGGGCAGTTTGTCGATGGTGACGCCGAGGTCGTGGAGAATCCGCTCGGCGATGGGATAGCTTTCGGGATGCACGGCGGTATTGTCCAACGGATTCTCGCCGTCGCGGATGCGAAGGAAGCCTGCCGCCTGTTCGAACGTTTTCGGGCGGAACTGCGGAACGTTCATCAACTCTTGTCGATTGCGAAACAGTCCATGCTCATCGCGATACGTGACGATGTTGTGCGCCGTCGCCTTGTCCAATCCCGAAACGTACTTCAGCAAGTCGACGGAGGCGAGATTGAGATCCACGCCCACGGCGTTCACGCAACTCTCGACCGTCTCGTCCAATTTGCGCTTGAGCAGCTTCTGATCCACATCGTGTTGATACTGCCCTACACCGATGGATTTCGGATCGATCTTCACCAACTCGGCAAGGGGATCTTGCAATCGCCGCGCAATGCTGATGGCTCCGCGCACCGCAATGTCCAACTTGGGAAACTCTTCGATCGCCGTTCGGCTTGCCGCATAGACCGAAGCGCCTGCCTCGTTCACCAACACCTTAACGGGCGGTTTTTCCAAGTCCTTGATCACCTCACCGACGAATTGATCCGTTTCGCGTCCGAGGTTGCCGTTGCCGATAGCGATGAGTTCAATGTTGTATTCCTTGATGAGCGTGAGCAAGAGCTGACCTGCGTGGAGGCGTTGCGCGTCGGATTGAAAAGGATGAAGAGTGGCGTGATGCAGAAATTTTCCTTTCTCGTTCACCACAGCTACCTTGCAGCCTGAGCGGAAGCCGGGATCGATGCCGAGGGTTGGCTTCATGCCTGCGGGACTCGAGAGGAGGAGTTCGCGCAAATTCGCTTCGAACGTCTTGATGGACTCGCGGTCGGCAAACTCTTTCTTTTCTTCCCGTACGTCGTGTTCCAACGACGGGCGCATGAGCTGCTCGAACGCTTTGGAAAGAACGTCTTGGTAGAACGCGAACGTCGGCGGGTGCTTCGTGCGTATTTCTTGCTGTGCCAAGTATTGCTGCACTTTCCCTTCATCGAACTGAAGGGAAACACTCAGCACGCCTTCGTGCTCGCCGCGCAACATTGCCAGCACGTTGTGCGCCTGAACATCCTTCACCTTCACCTTATAATCGCGGTACATTTCGAACTTCGTTGAGCCGGGCGGCAAGTCGCCTTTGATTTTCGAAACAAAGAACCCCTCGTGCAGCAAATAGTTGCGCAAGAACCCTCGTAGGGAAGCCTTTTCGGCAATCTCTTCGGCAAGAATCTCGGCGGCACCTGCCAACGCGTCTGCCGTGGTGGCTATGCCCTTTTCCGGCGAGACGTACTTCGCAGCCTCCTCCTCCAAAGACGCCTCGGGAGATGCTTCGACGTTGAGGGCTTTGATGAACTCCGCAAGCGGTTCGAGTCCTCGTTCGCGAGCAGCGGTTGCCTGGGTCTGCTTCTTCGGTTTGAAAGGAAGGAAGAGGTCTTCGAGCGCGCGCTTGTCGTGTGTTGCTTCGATCGTTGCGCGCAACGCCTCGGTCAACTTCCCCTGCGCTTCAATGGTTTTGAGAATTGCAGCTTTGCGCTGTTCAAGCTCTGTGAGCGCAGTGTAGCGATCGAACAGCTTGCGGAGTTTCGCCTCGTCCATCGAGCCGATCCGTTCCTTCCTGTAGCGTGCAATGAACGGAACGGTTGCTCCTTCGGCGCGAAGCGCGAGTGCATTCTGAACGTATTGGAGTTTGAGGGGAAGCTCGCGGGCGAGGCGTTCGGGGATCGTTAGCATGTCACTCAACAATCTCGGTGGTACGTAATCGGAGCGGAAACAATGTACATATTTTTCTCCGTTCAATACAACTGGTTGTTCTGTTTCCCGCTTTTGCATATCTTGATGTGCCACGGAGCAACGGGGACTCGGCAGCGATGCAGAGTTGTATCTGCCGCGCAGCCTTCGTCGTTCGGTGGCTCATTTGTTTGGAGCCAACCTCTCAAGCGTATGGGATGGAAAGAAGACATACAGAAGCGCCGCACCTTCGCGATCATTTCGCACCCCGATGCGGGCAAGACAACACTAACCGAGAAGTTCCTCCTCTATGGAGGAGCCGTTCAACTTGCCGGCTCGGTCACCGCGCGCAAGAACCAACGACAGACCACCAGCGACTGGATGGAGTTGGAACGCAAGCGCGGCATCTCCATTTCCTCCACGGTGTTGCAGTTCGACTACAACGGCTACCGCATCAATCTGCTCGACACGCCGGGGCACCAAGACTTTTCCGAAGATACGTACCGTGTGTTGACCGCCGTTGACGGGGTGATTATGGTGATCGATGCGGGCAAAGGCATCGAAGCGCAAACCAAAAAACTCTTCGAAGTGTGTCGCCGCCGGCACATCCCCATCTTTACCTTCCTGAACAAGTGCGATCGCCCGACGCTCGACCCGCTTGCTCTGATCGACGAAGTAGAAGAAGTCTTGGGCATCAGTGCCGTGGCAATGAACTGGCCGCTCGGAACAGGCGAAGAATTTCGCGGCGTGTATGAACGCCAAACACAACTCGCTCACTTCTACGAGCGAACCGCCGGGGGAGCCTATCGCGCACCTCTCACCATTACCTCGCTCCACGACGAGGAGATCGCCCGCTTGCTCAGTCCTGCAACACATGCCCGATTGGTGGAAGAGATCGCCATGCTCGACGTGGCGGGCGCCTCGTACAATCCCGACGAAGTCCTGAACGGGAGGATGACCCCCATATACTTCGGAAGCGCAAAGAATAATTTCGGGGTGCAGTTGCTCTTGGACAATTATCTTGCCTACGCCGCGCCACCTCTGCCGCGCGTCTCGGGCGAACGGTTCGTCATGCCGGATGAGGAAGTATTTTCGGGATTCATTTTCAAGATTCAGGCAAACATGGATCCGCGGCATCGCGACCGCATCGCCTTTCTCCGTATCTGCTCGGGAAAGTTTACACGGGATATGTCTGCCATCCATGCACGAACCGGTAAACGGGTTCGTCTCGCCAACTCACAAAAGACGCTGGGGCAATCGCGCGAAACAATCGACGAGGCATGCGCCGGCGACATTGTCGGGTTCATCGGGCAGTCGGATTTCCGCATTGGCGATACGCTCACAGAGGATCCATCGATCGCGTACGACGAGATTCCGCGCTTTCCTTCCGAACATTTCGTCTTCTTGCACAATCCGAGCCCGTCGAACTACAAGAAATTCCGCGACGGTCTCGACCAACTCGCACAGGAAGGTGTTGTGCAAGTGTTGTATCGGGTCGGTACCGGCACACGCGTGCCCATCCTCGCTGCGGTTGGGCCCCTCCAATTCGACGTTGTACAGTACCGCTTAGAAGCCGAGTACGGTGCCCCCTCGAGGCTCGAACCCACCGAGTGGAAATTCCTTCGATGGCTTCCCGCCGAAACATCTGACGGGCAACTCAAGGCGCTCATCATCCCTAGCGGCTCCGCACTCGTTGAAGATGAGCACGGACAAGTTGCCGTTGTGTTCCCCGGTGAGTGGGCATTGAATTACTTCATGGACAAAAACGACGGCGTCGCTCTGCATGCGTTGCCTGCGAAGCAATCCGCTCTCGCGCTCTAAGGCGGTGTTCCATCAAGGTTGCCTTTCTCCTCCAAGTTTAGTAGAATTGATTGTCATTTCATCACTTACAGGACTGACACCTCCTCACTCAGATGTCGAAATCCACAAAATGGTTTCTCATTATCCTGTCCGTCGTATTGCTGGTGGCGGCAGGATTTCTCTTCCTCTTCTACTCGGCGATCAAGTCGCTCGATCTTGAACCACGCGAGACGATCGTCAGCGGGCGTGGCGACAAACTTGCCGTCGTTGAACTGAAGGGCGCGATCTCCTCCTCGGAGGACGTCGTACGGCAACTCAAGAAATATCGCGACGACACCTCCATTAAGGGGATCCTCCTGCGCATCGATTCGCCCGGAGGCGGCGTGGTGGCAAGTCAGGAGATGTACGAAGAAGTGAAGAAGACGCGTGAAGCAGGCAAGCCCGTTGTTGTCTCCATGGGCGCTCTTGCCGCCAGCGGTGGCTATTATGTTGCCTGCGGTGCATCGAAACTCGTTGCAAACCACGGTACACTTACCGGTAGCATCGGCGTGATCGGCGAGTTTGTGAAGGTTCGCGACGCGCTCAACAAACTCGGCATCGAGGTGAAAACCATCAAGAGCGGAAAATTGAAAGATGCCGGCTCCCTCACCCAACCGATGACCAAGGACGCCGAACAGTACTTTCAATCTTTGATGGATGAGGTGCATCGCCAATTCATCGGCGTGGTGGAACGTGAACGGAAGCTCGCGCACGACAAAGTCGTCGAGCTTGCCGATGGGCGCGTCTTCACCGGTGAACAAGCCGTCAGGCTCGGCTTAGTGGACACGCTCGGAACATTCGAAGACGCCGTGCGCATCGCCGCGTCGCTCGCAGGCATCGAAGGCGAACCATCGCTGGTGCGTGAACGAGAACGCAAACGGTTGATCGATCGCCTCTTCGGCGAGGCGGAGTCGAGCATCCGTGCACTGAAAGAAACCATTCTGGACAAGCCCGTTTTGTCGTACCGCTTCACCGATCCGTAACCATCGGGAAGGAGTACGCCCATTCACCCAACATTACAGGAGGCTTAGCGTTGACCAAAGCAGACATTGTTGATCGCATTGCCACCGGAACGGGTCTGACGAAAGTGGATACGGAAGCCGTTGTGGATGGCTTCATCCTTACCGTCATCGACGCGATGAAGGAAGGAAAGAACATCGAGATACGCGGCTTCGGCAGCTTTAAGGTGAAGAAACGCAAGGGTCGCATTGCACGCAATCCACGCACAGGCGAACAAGTGCGCGTGGAAGAACACTGGGTCCCTATCTTCAAAGTATCGAAAGAAGTGAAGCAGGCAGTCAACGAAAACCTGCAGAAGCTCGCCCAGCAGCAAACACAACAACCGTGAGAGGAGTAAGGGAGTGATGGCGAGAGCCAAGCTGGTGTGCGGCGCATGCGGCAATGAATTGATCCCCGGCGTGCGGTTTTGCCCGACGTGCGGTGCACCCGTCGAAGCAGCACATTCCACGCCCGAGGCGCCAAGCGCGACAACCGTTTGCGACATCTGCGGCCATCGCAACACCCATCGAGGCGCGTATTGTGAAGCGTGCGGAGCGAAACTCCCGGGCCGATCGTTCACCGAGGCACCCTCGTCACACGAGCAACGAAAACCACGCTCGCGAAAAACTTCGTCGCCTGCGCGGCAATCGTTCGCCACACTACAGCCGTGGCACTACGTTACGGGTGTGGTCCTTGTGATACTGCTCGGTGTGTTCGTGTATCTCGAACTGCAACGAAACACGCCCTTGCACACGCACGAAGCTCCGCCATCAATACCATCAACACAAGCAGCACCTCCCCAGCAGGTCCTCGACGCCATCCGGCGATTGGAAAAAACCGTCAGCGACAATCCGAACGACAACGGCGCAAAGCTCCTTCTCGCCAATGCCCTGCACGATGGTGCTATGAACGATCCGAACCTGTTTCCTCGTGCCATCGCAGCGTACCAACATTATCTCGTCGCAGTTCCGAACGATCCCAACGCTCGCGTCGATCTCGGCATCTGCTACTTCGAACTTGGCAAGCTCGACACCACGCGCACTGCCGCACTCTTCCGACAAGCCATCGACGAAATGGAAGGCGTCATGCGATCCCATCCCACACACCAAGCAGGGGCATTCAACTTAGGCATCGTCTATCTGTATGCAGGCGACATCAAACAATCCAGCACGTGGTTCAAGAAAGCCATCGAGTTGAACGCCGAATCCGATCTTGGCAAACGCGCAAAAGCAATACTCGAGCAACATGCACAAGCAGGTCTCTGACCACATTCAACCACCCAACCTGAAGGAAAGGAGGTAGCATGCCCAGCGGCAAAAAGCGCAAGCGCCATAAAATGGCGACACACAAGCGCAAGAAACGCTTGCGCAAGATGCGCCACAAGAAGAAGAACCGATAACCACCAAGGCGGGCAGATCACATCAGCCCGCCGTTACGGTGTTCTATCAGCCCCAACCATTGCATCATCTCGGATGCCGTTCGGTCAGAGGAATGAATGGTAGCGGCAGAGAACGTTGCGAAATCATCACGCTCACCCGGGTGCCGAAACGTACCGCAATGTTCCGTTGGCAGGCAATGCGTAGAGTCCGAAATATAAACCCTTCGCGTGATGCTTCTCTCCGCACGCAGCCGACGATTTCGCAACGCGCAGATTTGGATTGCCAACGCTAACCTACATGCTGGGCCGTCGCGCCTGATGGAGTCATCATAGTGCCGTGATAGGCTTCGGCTCCGATCCGCTTCGCTCCACTGCGATCACCATGATGCGTGCTTCCGGCGTTTGCCACCCTGAACGCAGCGAAAGGGCGTCGAAACGTCCCGCTCTCCCTTTTCGTTGATTTTCCGTTCCAAGAGTGTTACCTTGTGCCACGTTCGTTGGAACCGCCGCAGTCGATCACCCCTCGATGCTGTACCACATTCTGGGGATATTCTGAATTCATATTGGCTGATAATGTTGAGAGCGTTGTTTTTTGGTATTGTTGTCGTCTTGAGCCATAGGGCGCTCCACGCGCAGGATCATGGAGAACCTGCCGATAGCATGCAACCCCCGATTGTCGATAGCACAGACGTTGGGCATTCACGAGAGCGAAACGAAGAGAACACGACGGAGTATCTTCCTGGCTGGCACGATATGTTTACTCGTGTGCCGGGCGATTGGGGACGATTCTCGCGTGAAAATTTTCAGGCTACACGCATTCCTGCAATCATGGGACTTGCGGCTTTGACTGGGGCGCTCATTGCAACTGATCATGATTCGTGGCATTCGACCGAACGTTGGTCGAATCGCACCCGAAGTTCGCGCGAGATCATGAATTCGTTCGCCGAATTCGGAAACGGGCGAACGGTGCTCGCATTTGCCGGTGCATTCGCTCTTGGAGGCTGGGTGGCAGACGATGCTCGCGCGCTTCGGACCGCAAGCCAGATTGTCGAGTGTTACCTTGCGTGCGGCATCGCGGTTCAGCTTCTCAAGCACCTCACGGGCCGCGAGCGACCAGAACGGCAGTCCGTACCGCGCGGGAAATGGCGATTCTTTCCCAATCAAGCAGAATATCACCGCTCGATTCCAAAGTTCGATGCCTTCCCGTCCGGTCACACGACCGGAGCGATGGGGCTAGTAACCGTGCTCATCGAGAACTATCCGGAATTGAAGTGGCTCAGACCAGTGGGATATGGTGCCGTCGGATTGGTGATGGTCTCCTTAGTCAGCCGAGGCTGGCATTGGTACAGCGATTTTCCACTCGCGCTTGTTCTGGGCTATCAGTTTGGGCGCATCGCCGCTCAGCCCGACAACCGAGAGGAGACCCAACAGCATACCCTTCGGCCCGTCCCAACGCTTTCTTTCTCACCCTTGATTGGAGCAACAGGTGCAGGCATGATGGTTTCATTTACATTCTAACGCATTCGAGATGAGCAGGTGTATGAAACGCAGCGCAGTCATCTTTCTTATCCTATTCTCCTGTGTGTCGCTCGGCGTAGCATCCGAGCCTGAGACACGAGCGCGAGCATCGGTGGATTCCAATGCGGTTTCCGTCGAGACCGACTCGTTGCAGTTCCTGCTGCGCGAACAGCCGCGTTCACAATCCCTCCAGTGGTACACGATGTTCGAACGCATCCCGGGCGATTGGGTGCGGTTTGCCAACCTCAACTTTCGCGAAGAGCGCATTCCCGCCTTGGTTGCTATGACGGCACTGACCGCTGCTGCCATCGCCACCGATCAACCCGTGTGGGAAGTTTCCGATCGTTGGTACAAAAGCTCACGCACCGTCAAAGACATCAGCGATTTCTTTGTGTATTTGGGAGATGGGAAGCCCCAGTTCGGACTTGCAGCCGCGTTCGGTCTGTATGGATTTTGGAAAGAGGATGAACGGGCGCTGCGCACAGCAAGCCAACTCGTCCAAACCATCCTTGCATGCGGCACCGTCATCCAGGTCATGAAGCACATCACCGGGAGAGAAAGTCCGTTCGTCTCGACGCGCACGAACGGACGATGGGTGTTCTTCCCCGATCAAGTCGTATATCATCAAAAGGTGCCGCACTACGACGCGTTCCCATCGGGACACATTGCCACGGCAACCGCAACCCTCGTCGTTATTATGGAGAACTATCCTGAGTGGAAGCCGTGGCTCCGACCCCTTTCATACTTCATCATTGCCGGTATCGGTATCGGACTTTCCAATACGGGCATCCATTGGTGGAGCGACTACCCGCTGGGCATAGCCCTCGGCTATCAGTTCGGGATGATCGCAGCGCGTCCCGAAGGCTTGGAGGTATTCAAGTCCGATACTCCCGACGCACCCTCACTCTCACTTACGCCCGAAGTGTCGATACAACGACAAGGCGTGCGACTGACGTTGAACTTCTGACGGCGGCGCACCGCACTTCCAGCCGCCGGAGGCGTGCCAGCACAGGGTACGACAACCATGAAAGCCTTCCTGATCCATCGAATATGCAACGTGTCGGAAGAAGCGGAGCCGTTGATGCTGAAGGACGTTCCGGTGCCTCAGCCGGCAGAGAGGGAAATCCTTATCCGCGTTGCCGCCTGCGGAGTGTGTCATACGGAATTGGATGAGATCGAAGGACGTACGCCGCCACCACGCTTTCCGGTGATACCGGGCCATCAGGTTATCGGAACCGTCGAGGACGTGGGAAGCGGCGTACAGCGTTTTGCACGCGGCGACCGCGTTGGGGTTGCATGGATTTTCTCTTCCTGCGGCGCGTGCCGATGGTGCCGCGAGGGAAACGAAAACCTCTGCGCACGCTTCCGAGCAACGGGCCGCGATGCCGATGGAGGCTATGCCGAATACATGACGGTGCATGAAAACTATGCCTATCCCGTCCCATCTACTTTTACCGACGCCGAAGCCGCACCATTGCTCTGCGCAGGTGCTATCGGCTATCGATCAGTACGACTGGCGAACATGCTCGACGGAGCTGCGTTGGGTCTCACAGGATTCGGCGCATCGGCTCATCTCGTGCTCAAGATGGTGCGCCACCGCTATCCGAACAGTCCGGTGTATGTGTTCGCACGCAGTGAGCATGAGCGAGCTTTCGCACGCGAACTAGGCGCCGTGTGGGCAGGCGACACCGCAGAACAATCACCCGAACAGCTTCATGCCATCATCGATACAACACCGACATGGAAGCCGGTGGTGGAGGCGTTAAAGAATCTGGCGCCGGCAGGACGGTTGGTGATCAACGCCATTCGCAAGGAAGACGCAGATAAGGACGCGCTGTTGCACCTTCACTACCCGACACATCTTTGGATGGAGAAAGAGATCAAGAGCGTTGCCAATGTTACTCGCCGCGACGTCCAGGAGTTCCTGGAGCTTGCCGCCGCAATAGTGATCAAGCCGGAGGTGCAAGAGTATCGCTTCGCCGAAGCAAATCGAGCATTGAAAGAGTTGAAGGAAAGAAAAATTCGGGGCGCGAAAGTTCTGCGGAGAGCCTAAGGCACGAAGCGGCGTTCGCTGCGCAGCAGGTCTGTTGTTGTGTCGTGGTACACACGCAGCGAAGCCGCCTTCGTGTTACTTCTTCTTGAGCTGTGCGATTCTCGAAGCGAGGACCTCGCGTTGTATCGGCGTCAGATCGCCAGACTGGAACAGCATTGTGTACTCGTTGAGTGCTTCGCTTTTCAAGGCTGCTTTCTCGAGCGCCTCGGCAACCAGCAATCGATTGTCGAACGTCGCCAGCATCGGATAGCGACGCAGCACATCCATCGCTCGCAGCGCGCTCGTCGAGTAGAATCCGTTGGTGTACAGTACGCGCGCTCCGTTGATGTGCAGGCGCCCTTCTTCCGGATCGGCATCCGTGAGTGCATCCCTGCGGTCTTTCGCCTCACCTCGGAAGGTCGTCGTGCTCGGGATATGCATTTCCTTGTTCTTCCGTTCGTACGATGATGCTCTCACTCGTTGCATCGTCAGTTTCAACATCAACTCTTCGGGAGTGAGCTCGCGAATATCCGCCACCTCGACGATCACTTCGGGGGGGAGCGTGATTCTCTTACTCGTGGAGCCGACTATGATCACGGCAGCACTCTGCTTACCGATTTTCAGCGTCGCGTCCGGAGGCAGCTCCTCGCCTTGTCGAGCCGCTGCCCACGTCTCGACAACCCCAGGACGGACGAGCACTTCTCCCTGAACCTTCTGCAACAGGACTTGTTCTCCTCCCCAAGCCGCTGTTGCAAGCAGCATAGTGAGGAGGATTGCTGCAAGAGTTCGTACCCCTTTCATAACTACCTCCTATTCCTTTGGGTGATGGACACCATCGCCGTAATCAGTTCACATCAACAATGCGCACCCAGCCTTTGATGAGACCGAGATGCACCTCGACATCCTCGTAGTATTCTTGTGCACCGACTTCCCACGCACGCTCAAACCCTTTCGTGATCACGGTCGTTTCGATGGGGAGCCAAAGCGTTTCGGCACCGCGTGCATTGCGTCGTACGATGTAGCGCTTCGGGTTAGAACTAAGCATATGGCCGTAGCGCGGTTCGAGACCGGTATCGAACATCATGTAAATATGGCTTTTCTCGGGCGCCGTTGGCGGCACCACGTCGATAAAGGCGGTCGAGATACCGATACTACTGAGCAACGATGAAAAACAGACGGTCATGTCGTCGCAATCACCGCTCTTGAGCGCAAGTGTTTCCGAAGGATACTGAACGAAGTCCGCACTTACTTTCGGATCGCCGACGTACACCAATTTACCGGCGAAGGTATTGAACAACACGCGGGCTTTCGTTACCAGCTCCAACTCTCGCGGAACGCCGGTGAGTGAATCTTTCATCTCGACCAATACCGCACGCGTATAGCGCAGAACATCGGGATCGTCGGGCGTCACGAAGTGGTAGAGCGAGTACACATCGCCATCCCAATCATTGCGACCGTGAATCACGATCGCTGCTTGCGCTCGATCGTCTTCCTCTTCCGAGGCTGCCGCGGCAACGGCGATGCTCGCCTCGCGCACCGTCATCTCCGAAACCTCTTGGATACGCTTGTTGAGCACGGCAAACAGAGGAAGCTCTTGTTCCTCTCCCGGTGCAAGAGGAACGGGGGAGCTTTCCGTCGGTGTATCCATGAAGCGCTCGACAAAGAAGCGTGAGCGCACGTGAATGGGCTTGTCCGAGAGGTTCTTCACGATCACTCGTCCGAGGGGTCTAAACGCAAGGAGTTCGTATGAAGACGGGTACACCGCAGTGTGAATTTCGACCGATTGAATTTGTGCGAGTGGTGCACGCACTTTACCAAAGATTGCCTTCACCGTCAGCATCGCACGATCGGTCGTGTACGGATGCAGATCGAGCGCATGCAATTGCGAAGCATCGAACGTGCTGAGCGAAACGGCACTGCTGTGTGTCGTCCGGTTGGTGAAGCGAAGATAACCCGCGTCGAATTCCAAGAACTCGTACCGCCATCCGATGCCGCCGCTCCAGGCGTAGACGGCGGGCGATTCTCGCTTGTGTAGCATGAGTCCGGCACGCACCGAAAGCCCCGCGCCGACGAGCGCTTCGACACCGAACGACCCTGCGCCGAGAGTGCTTGCCTGCGCAGCGAGGTTGAGACGTGCATCGGGCATCCACAGCACGCTCAGTTCCGCTGAACGTTCCTTCGGCAACGAAAAAGACCGGACGTCCTCAGGAAGCGTTTGCGCAGCCGAGAAGAGATTTCTCCCGACAAGCCCAACGCGAAGCTCAGAAAAGGGAGTGGCAAGCAGGGCAAGATCGAACAACGCCATGCCGGCTTGCTCCTTTCGTGGCGTGATGCGCGAGATGTATCCCGATCCCTGCTGAATCAACTCGTACTTCGTATCGTTCACCGTTGCTTGACGAAATCGAGCAGTGATGCCTGCCGAGATCATGGGCGAAAACCGATGGGCGTACGCAAGAAGAAACTGTTCTTGATACGAGAGGGTTTGTTGGATACTTGCAGGTGTGCCCGAATCGCTCGTCACGACGATTGCTGGCAAAACAAATTCAACCAGCGCTCCCGGCATATAGGCAAGGCTCACCGCCTCGTCGTCGAGAAAGCGCTTGCCGAGAGTCAAACCTTGAAAGACAAATCCACCGGTGCTCCCCCTGAAGGTTGTGGTAGAAAATTCCCAGTCACGAATGCCGACAATCCCTGCCGGGTTGCTTTCGAAACTCCTGCTATCCACGACGGAAGCTCCATAGGATGCGAGCGCAAGACTGCGAGCGCTCAGCAACGATTGTCCGTATGTTGGCGAAAGACTCATCACAACACCGAATGACACAAACAGGCAGCTTCTCGTCATAGACCTCGCAAGGCTGTTATCGCACGTCAACCAAGATGTTGTGAAGTGAAGATGCTTGCACGAGCATCTTCCCTCCAAATCGGGTGGACAGCGGACGCTCCTCCCGATTCGAAATGACGAATGTGAAGAGATACAGACCGGGCGGCAAGCCGTTGATCACTCGCTTCGGCAGCATCACGTGTCCGTTGTTCTGGCGGAGGCGCAGACGAAGCAAGGGTGTGGTCATCAGATTGGTAGGACGCAGCGTTGCAGAGCTGATGATGATCATCAGATCACCGCGTCCACGCCAATGCATCAGAAGATCGTGATCGCGCCGCACAACAGACCCGCTGGTAGGCGCTTTCACTTCGACTACCTCGGGCGCGCGCAGCACAACACTTCCGAGCGAATCGGCACTGAACGTATATGACCGGCCGGGTTCGTAATCTGTAATCTCGCGAAGGTATTCGGGACCTCCCATCATCCCTCCGAAGAAGCGTTCACGCGGCAGCAGCAAGAAGCCGTTGAGCCGAACAAGTCCCAACTGCCGCGACTTGAACATCCGGCGGCCGTTGAACTCCAAGACTTGTCCTTTATCCTCCACGACCACACGCGCAACCACACGGCTTCGCGAGAAGCCTACGACATCTGTGCGCGCATACGTAAGTGTCACGAATCCCGTGTAACGTTGCTGCTCACTCGGCAACAACGCGGTAGTATCCACAGCGGCGCGTTCGAACGACGTATCAGGATCGATTGCCTCTTCCAGATCGAACATCGGCTCATCGATCAATTGCACTTCGGTAGGCTTCTGGCATCCTGCCAGAATCAGAACGAAGGCTGTCGCTATGGTGATCGAAGATTTCACTGGTGCCGTCGGTGCATGGTTGCCGCGATAATTACTTCAATTCGTCTTTCAAATTCAATGGATGACTGCGAAACAGCTTCACCACTGCCGCCGCCCGATCCTTGCGACGAGAGCACGGATCGGGCAAGCGGCACCCCACCACAGAACCTTAGAACACGCGATACGGAACACCCCACCAACTTACGCTGTAGAGGGCAGGATTATCGTCGAACAACGTCGCTTTGGTCATCGCTTCAACAGCAGCATGGAAATGACCAGGACGCGGATGCACAAAGAATGTTCGTTCGTACACTTTCGTGTTTCCGTTCTGAGACACCAGGAACATCCGCGCACGGCTCTTGTACAGACTTGTGAAGCCGAACCGTAACGCCACAAGATCGGTATCGGGCGACGCGCTGGTGAGTGTCACACGCACCTTCACCGAATCACGTGTGACGAGTTCCGGCACGTCGCGATCGCGATGGAACAGATCACGATTGCCATGCATCGTTCGCAACCAGCGATACCGCAAGTAGAAGTTGAGCGGATCGTTGATCGTGATCGTGTCGCGCCGCGTCATGAATAGGAGTTGCGTTATCGTGATATCGCCGGTGGGCGTGCCGCCTTTAACAAGCGATGTCGCGACCGGAATCCAATTCCGCCAGAACAGCGGGCCACGTTCGACGCGTCGGAAGATCACATTGCGATCAGATTCGTCGCTGAACGGCTTCTCGACCAGAATGGTATCCCCTGACGCATTGATCGCTCGGATCTTCAAGACGCCGTTGATCACTTTGTGGACACGAGCGATGGCGATGCTGTCACCCGGTTCAATCGTGACTGTCACGGTGCGGGTGATGCTGTTGATGAAACGCCCCCATCGCAGCGGTGTAATCGCCGCATCGATCTTGCCCAAAAGACCATAGTCCGTGGGCTGAACCTCCTGATCGGCGAAGGTTTGCTCATCGTTCTTGACGAACTCATCGTTGACCGCCTGATAGACGATGGCACTGCGTTCGTCAGTGACACCGGGTGGAGCGGTCTCATCCTCGGGACCGTTCGCGTTCTTGTTGCACCCGACGATCAGCAATCCCATCGTTGCGACGATCGTCCAGAGCAGAGCAAAAGGCTTCTTCATAGCTATCTCCTCGTTATGGTTGTTTGGTTGTTTGTTATTTTGACAACAGACCGTTGCTTGCGTTTATTGTGCCGCTCCAGTATTGGTCAAGCCATGTGCCAGAGGCACTGCGCTTAACGGAATGCGTGGTGCCCGTCTGCAACATATTGAGTTTCATAAAGGAAGGGAGACCTTATGCTCCCAGCAAGGATTGCTTGTACGCGGTGAAGTGCGGGAATCAGAAGAAGAAGTGCGGGGGCAATCCGATTCAGGCGCCCGTCTTCTCCTCGTCCAGATTCCAGACCCGCCTGAAGTATGCCTCGGCGACTTGCTCGAGGAAGGGGTGATACTTCTGAGGAAGATTCTTGGTTTTCGGTTTCAAATTCGGTTTAACTGCTTCCCAGGGCTGCGTCCAGTCCACCGTTTCGGCAATGTTCGAGAGATATTCCGACAACTTCTTTCGCACGCGCTCGAGAACTACCTCATCTTGTGTCAGAGCGATGTACCGAGCTGTCGTTTCAAGGTCGTAGGTGTGCTCAACGAACGCTTTCAAGCAGACACCCCGAAGATATTCTGCAACGGTTCCGCGATTCAAGCCGCCGAGTTCTTCCGCCGTTTCTGAAATGGCGCTGCGCGAGAAACGCTTTGCCCGCAACGATTGGATGATCTGGTCCTCGAGAGCGATGGAAGCTTTGGCTGTTCGCACGATCTCCTCCGGCAAATCCTTCATCGTAATCATTTTCCGTTTCTCGGCTTTTGCCAGCAGAACTGCACGCTTGACGACGCTCTCCAATTCCCGCACATTGCCGCGCCAGGAATAATTCTGCAGCATATCCAACACGATTCTGGACACGCTGAGGTCACCATCTTCTTTTTTCAGGAAATGATGAATCAAGAGAGGAACATCTTCAGGCCGACTCCGTAACGGCGGCACCTCGACCGTCAGGACGTTCAAACGATAGTACACGTCCTCGCGAAACCGTTTCTCTCGCACCAACTCTTTCAGGTCTCTATTCGTTGCAGCGATGACGCGGACGTTCACCTTCAACGTTTTGGTACCGCCGACCCGCTCGAACTCTCCTTCCTGCAAGACGCGTAGCAGCTTGAGCTGGAACGCTTCACTGACCTCTCCGATCTCG
>PSMW01000002.1:153491-158823 GCA_040290295.1 Ignavibacteria bacterium | reverse complement strand
AAGAAGATCGTCCCGCCGTCGGCAAGTTCGAATCGTCCCTGACGTCCTTGCACTGCGCCGGTGAAAGCCCCCTTCTCATGACCGAACAATTCACTTTCCAGCAAGCTTTCGGAGAGCGCGCCACAGTTTACCGCGATGAAGGGCTGATCGCGCCGCGTGCTGCGCTTGTGAATTGCTCGTGCGATCATCTCTTTTCCTGTACCACTCTCGCCGAGGATGAGCACCGTAGCATCGCTGTCGGCGATCTTGACAACGAACTCGACCACAGGACGCATGGCGCCGCCGGCATCGTACACGAGACCCTCGAACTCCTGCGCGCCCGCAAGCGTATCGGCATCGACGACAACGGCTTCCTCCAGGTCGTCTCGTTTCGAGCTGAGCGCGTGAATCTCGGCCTTGTAGCGACGAATTTCTTCCAGCAATTCCTCCGTGCGGTCGGCCGGCCGACGCGCTTCGAGCGAGACCAATTCGCGCTCCAATGCAGCAACTTTTGCTTCACGGTCGCGCAGTGCGGCAGCGATGCGCTCTTTCTCCGACTGGACGTGCTCCAACTGCTTTGCAAGGAATCGATGTCTGTAAGCGACCGCTCCCACAGTTGCCAGCAAGCCGACGAACAAGGGAGGCACGACAGGAAGAATCCAAGCACGGGCGACAAATACTCCCCCTGAGACGATCGGAACAGCGGCGATCATAGTCATCGGTACGATCACTCTCATTTTCGATTTGAGAAGCACGAGAGCGGAGGCACAACCAGCACCGATAATGATAGAAAGAAAAAAAACAAGCCACTCCGGCGTAAGAGTGAGGAAGGTCGACCGCAGAGCGTTATCGAGAAACACCGCATGCACGCCCAACGCAGGGAATCGGGGATCGACGGGCGTCGCGAACGTACGCTCTTCGCTCAGCACTCCGACCAACACCATCTTGTTCTTGAATGTGTGCACGGGGATGCGTGGTGCGCCGCCTGTGCGCACGGCATCGTACGAACGCAACACTTCGAGAAACGGATATGCCGTAAACGACGATAAGGGTCCGGGAAAGTGCAATCGCACCGTCCCATCTTCTGTGGCGATACGAAGACGTTTTCCTTCTTTCTTGAACGACAACTGACCGTCTTCATAGCGTATCCCGGAGCGATCGACCCCGGCGTACACACGCAACAGCTCGACGCCGAATGCCGGCACCGTCTCATCGCCCAACGTCACGAACAACGGGACGCGAAGCTCCTCTAGCACATTATCGTGCCCGACACCTGCCGCTGCGTCCATCAACTCCGGCATCGGGGTGTGGAGATCGGAACCGTGATGTTCCACATCGGCAACGTGCGGAAAGCGGAACGGCTCTCTGCTCATGCCGGCTTTTGCGCCTGCATCGGCATCGAGCGATTCGACGTAACAGTTGAGCACGACGTTGCGCGCTTCCACTGTCACGTGTCGGAGAAGCTGATCGTATTCGGGGTATTCGAGACTTGGCGTTTCGAACAGCACATCGATCCCGATCGCCTTGGCTTGGAGATCGGTGAGAGTTTTGATCATCAGGGCGTAGAAATTGCGCCGAAGGGGCCAGCCCAACGCCCGCATCGCATCGCTGTCCACATACACGATCACGATGTTTGTATCGGCGCGCTGTGGACCGCATAGCGCATACTTCGCAGCGGTGATCTGCTCTTCGACAGCGGCAAGGGGAGACCGCAGGACGATCGCCAGCATCGCTGCAAGAAGAGAGAGGATGACCGGAACGATGAGTCGCTTCATTTGCTCAACCACTGTTCGGGGTTCTGCTTTTCCCGATCCTTCCACAACTCGAAGTGCAAGCGTGGTCCATCGATCGCTTCACCGCTCGTGCCGATCCGTTCGCCCTCTTTCACTTTCTGCCCCTCCGTCACGAGAATCTCGGCTAAGTGCGTGTACACCGTCCGATAGCCATCGTAATGATTGATGATGAGAAGGTTGCCGTAGGAAGGATACCACAAGATGGTGGAGACTTCGCCGTCGGCGACACTAACGACGGGCGAACCGGCTTTGACTTCAATGTCGATCCCGGTATTCATCGTCACCGTCTTCAGGCGTGGATGCACGTGGTTGCCGAACTTCGCAACCACAACACCTTCGCTGACGGGCCAACGGAGTTTCCCTTTCTTCGAGGCGAAGGTGCCGACGGTGGGCGGCGGTTGCGGCAGTTTGCGCTCTCGAAGCTCGCCATCGCGCTTCTCTTTCTTCAAGCGGTCGGCTTCGATCAGGTCGGCGATGACGCGTTCGAGTTCTTGCGCAGCGCGTTTCTTTCGTTCCACTTCACGCTGCAGCATGGTCTTGTCCTTGCGGATGTTCGCTAAGACGAGCTTCCGCTCAGCGACGAGTGCTGCAAGGCGGTCTTCTTCTTCGGCTTTCTCGGCAATCAAGCGGCGCTCTTCGGCGAGTTGTAACTGCAAACGAAACTGCACCTGTTCCAGTTCGGTGCGTTTGCGCGTGATCTTCTCTGCGTCGCGTTTGCGTTGTTCCGTAAAGCGGCGCAGATAGTAGGAACGGACGGAGAATTGGTTGATGGAGTTTGCCGAGAGGAGCAATTCGATGTCCTGCGCTCGCCCCGCCTCATAGGCAGAACGGACGTAACGGGCATAATGTTCTTTCAAGAATCGGAGCTGATCGTCGAGACGCGCGAGATCTGCACGCGTCACGGCGATGGCTTTCTGCAGGTCCTCCTCTTGGGCGCGCAATCGGGCAATCAAGGTGCGCAGCAACGTCGCCTTTCTGTCGTAGGCATCCAGCAATTCCAAGGTCGTCTGCTCCTTCGATGACTGCTCGCGGATGTTGTGTTCGTACTGGCGAATCTGGTCGCGGATGTTTTGGAGTTCGGTCTGGCGGGTGCGCAGTTCCTGCTGTTCCGAGGCAAGGACGGCGAGCGACACGATGCCGAGTGCTACACCGATGTGCAATGCTTGCCGTGTTTGCATATCAGTGCCCTCGTTCGATGCGCCGTGCGTTCGAAGGTATGGTGAAGCGAAAATCCAATTCGTCCGGATTGAGTTTCATCCTGTTGAACGCGATGGAGACTTGGCAGCTTTCCCTGGGAAACCAGATGCGGATGCGGCGGGCAGAGCCGAGACCGCTTTGTTCGGACAGAGACGATGCACGCGCTTGCAGCAGCAGGGTACCGTCGTCATCCGCCACCTCGTAGCGCGTTACCACCAGATAGTGTGGATCGATAACATAGGTGCAACGCCGCGTTCGGCAGCGATACACCATCACAAACTGCTCGTCCTCGATCGTGTAGCTCATCGGCGCCGCCTCCCGATCGGGCGGAGGAAACACGCCGCTGAACGCACTGAGAATCTGCTCGTACGTTAAGTCGAACGGCAAGAACGATCGGAAGCTCGTTGTTGTCGGAGAACCGGTAAGCAAGCTGTTCTCCATGCTGTTATACACAACATACGTATCCTTGCACAGGAA
Source organism: Ignavibacteria bacterium (assembly GCA_040290295.1). Taxonomy (GTDB): domain Bacteria; phylum Bacteroidota; class Ignavibacteria; order UBA10030; family UBA6906; genus CAADGV01. The sequence goes on along the minus strand of PSMW01000002.1, from coordinate 155,377 downwards.
GACCGTCCCCACGTCGATGCCGAACGGTCCTTCGAGCGTAATCAACAGGGAGTCGGGTTTCTTGAGTGCGGACTCGAACCCAGCGCTGCCGGCAAGCTCGGGGCTGTCGAATGTGATCACACCGCTTCCCGACACGGCGACAATTCTCCGCGCGTTCTCTTCCACCATGGCGCGGAGCAGGTCCGGCGTCGTGACTGCGGTATCGAGCACAACGGCGGCGCGTCTCGGAGCGCACGACATGAAGAGAAGGGGGACGGCGAGCGCCAACAGAATGGGGGAACACTTCATCGTGATGAACGGGAGATTTTTTCTTTCAATGCAGCGTTGTTGACGTCGAGTTTGAGAGCAATGTCCCACTGTTCCAAGGCTCGCTCACGATCGTTCATCCGATCATAGATGTCGCCAAGATGTTCGTACAAGACGGCGCTGGCATTTCCTTTCTCGATCGCTTTCTTGATCCATCGCTCTGCTTCGATGTAGTTACCGAGCTTGAAGTATACCCAACCGATGGTATCGAGATACGATTGATTGTCGGGTTGTTGCTCGACCGTCCGTTTTGCCATCTCCAATGCGCGGTGGAGTTGCAAGCCGCGCTCAGCCAAGCTGTAGCTGTAGTTATTGAGAAGAAGATGATTGTTCGGTGCCAAGCGCAGTCCCTGTTCGTACAGCGAATCCGACTCCTCGAAGCGATGCATGCTGTCGTAGATGAGTGCAAGTTGCGAAATGGTGTTGATGTCCTTGGGATCGAGCGTGTGCGCCTTCTCCAACACGCGCAGTGCATCGTCGGTTCGCCCCAAACGGTTGTAGGCGAAGCCGAGGATCGAATTGATGCGCGGCTCGTCGGGAAGAATGTGCAGTGCCGATTCCAACACGGTCACGACCGATTGGTAATCGTTTTTCTCCAAAAAGACGGATGAAAGATACACCCATGCGTCGGCATTCCAGCTCGCCAATTCGGTAACGCACTTGAAGTTGACGAGCGAAAGCGAATCGTTGTGCGTGATGGCGCCGATAGCGCCGAGGAACCAGTACGCACGCCAATCTTGCGGATGCTGTCGAGCGATCCGTTCGAAGACGGCTTGCGCGCGAGGAGCAAGCGTCGAGTCTTTTTCTAAGTGATTGAAGTACATTTCGCCGATCCGCAGCTTGGCATCGATGGCAACGGAGTCGGCGCTCAGCACACGGTCGAACTCCGCCTGCGCCTTCTCGTAGTCCTTCTTCGCCAGATACACGCCACCAAGTTCGGCAAGGTACGCGACGTTATCCGGGTCGCGCTCGATCAAATCCCAATACAGCTTCAGCGCTTCTTCCGTTCGATCGGCACGCATATATGCGCGTGCAAGGCTCTGGAGCAAGTCCATGTTGCCCGGGTCGAGTTCGGTCATCCGTTTCATCGTTTCGGCAGCCTTGCCGAACTCGCCTGCGGCGTTATACACTTCGACCATCTGCAACAACACCTCCCACTGCGGGCCAAAGCGGCTGGTGATCTCTTCGTACGTTTGGAGAGCTTTTTGGGGGGAGCGCGCTTGTTGGAGGCGCGCCAAGTTGAACCACGACTCGATGTTGTTCGAGTCGCGCTTGACTATTTCTTCGTACGCCGCAACCGCCGAGTCCAGTTCGAACACCTGTGCGAACGACACCGCGAGCATCGTTCGATACTCGACGTTGTCGGGATCGAGCCGGACGGCTTGCCGGGCGGACTCGATGGCGAGCGAGTGCTTGTTGAGTGCCGCGTAGTTTTTGGCAAGAGCAAAATAGATTCCTGCGCTCTTGTCGTAGCGGAGAGCATCTTGAAACTCCAGCACGGCTTGCGCATAGTCGCCGCGCATCTCGAACAACGATCCGTTGATGACATGTTGCGTTGCAAGATCGCTCACGGCGGGAGG
>PSMW01000002.1:99705-153405 GCA_040290295.1 Ignavibacteria bacterium | reverse complement strand
AACAAACGCCCGCGTTGTGTTCACCACGTCCCTTTCTTTACCATTCTCGAAAAAAAAATATATCCATAACACGAGTGAATAACAAGGAACGTTTCGGTCGCTATCGGCAGCGATGCACCGTTCGTTTGTGATGCGTACGTCGGTTCCGAGCAGCAGAAGGGACTGTTCACTTCATGGTCAGTTCCACGACGCCGTCCCATTCTTCGGGCGGGGGATTCCGTTTGAAGTACTCTGCGCGCTCCAAATGCAATCGCGTGGGATAATCGTGGGGACGGAGCTCGAGCGCAGCACCGAACATCGCGATCGCGCCATCCCACTGCCGCCCGCGATACAACCGTAGAGCGGCATGATACAATTGGAGGAACCGTTCGAGGGTTGGGTCGAGTGCCCCGTCAAGGGTTTGCAACAACTCGAATGTGCGCAGCGGCTCGCGGCGGCCCTTCACCGCAATCAAATCCAATTCTCTTCCCACAATCTTGTGCTTGACACGTTCGTAGGTTGTCTCGCTCGCCATAATACCGGTGCGATACACGCGGTTGGCTCCTTCCAAGCGAGAGGCAATGTTGACGCCGTCGCCGATGACGGTGTAGTCGAACTTCTTCGTTCCACCCAAGTTCCCCACCACCATCTCTCCCGTGTTGATCCCGATGCGGACATGCAACCGCGGCTTGCGATCGTTATGCCAGCGCTCTCGCATCTCGGCAAGGCGTCTCTGCATGGCGAGTGCACTGAGACATGCCCGCAGAGCATGATCGTGTTGCGGTAACGGTGCGCCCCAAAACGCGACGATCGCATCGCCGAAAAACTTGTCGAGCGTGCCGTCGTTTTGCAGGATGAGTGTCGTCATCTCACCAAAATATTCATTCAGCAAACTGACAAGCCCTTCCGACGGAAGGTTCTCGGCAATGGTCGTGAAGCCTTCGATGTCGCTGAAGAGCACGGTCAGTTCTTTGCGTTCGCCGCCAAGCTTGAGTTTTTCGGGATGAAGGATCAACTCGTCCACGACTTTTGGATTGACGTAGGTGCTAAACATGGATCTGATCATCAGTCGGCGTTTGCGTTCGTTGACGAAATGATAGACGGCGCTCGCAGCATAGGAAACGAAGATGCCGGTCAGCGGACCGATGGTTGCAAGGACGATGCTGTACTGCACGAACGCCTTTACCGAGAGCGCGACCACCGCCCACATTTCGAGCACGATCAGCACGAACAGAAAGAACTCCAGAATGAAGTGCCGCAACCATCGGCTGCCGCGCAGCGCCGACGTTCCATAGAACGTAAGGAAGGAACACATCACGATGAGGAGAAGGTCCGCCCAGATGGGCGAGCGCGTGAGAAACTCGCCGCGTAGAACACTCTCGATAACGTGCGCATGAATCTCGACGCCATACATGAGATTCGTTCCCTGCTCCTGACGCTGCGCGAATGCCACGGGGAACAAGTCGTGGTGTTCGGGTATGGTCGAGCCGACCAGCACGATTTTATCCTTGAACGTTCCGTCGTACTTGTAGCCGTACTCCGGATCGCTGAAGGTGTTGATCTCCTGACCGCTTGATGCCTCATCGGTGGTCGTGATCGTTTCGTCGTCGAGAACGTCGGCGAAGTTAACGCGCCGAAACGTGCCGCTGGGGCCATACAAATTGATCAGCAGCGAGGACTGATCGTACTTCGGAATACGACGACCAGCGAAGAGAAATTCGTTCGCGTTATTCTCTGCGGTTGCACGAGGCGGCATGTTGAAGTACTTGTTGAGAACAGCAAACCCGAATGTGGGTATGCGCTGCACGTCCGCGTGTCCCGTTGCACGATTGTAGCGCGACTCCCAATACGGTGCATAACGGCGAAAGACACCGTCGGCATCGTTACGAATGTTGACCAGTCCCAGGGAGCTATCCACAGCGAAGAAGAGATTCCCGAAATTCTCCTGCTCGCGTTTCACTTGGTAGTGCGGCGAGGGCTCGTCCATCTTCCCCGCCAGCACAACGATGCCTGTTTCGCGAATCGCTGCATGCAGGTCCTCGTCGTTCGTCGGTGAGTACGGATCGGGACCGCTGAGGATGATATCGATGCCGACGACCTTCGCGCCGGCACTCTTCAGGTTGCGGAGAAGCTTGGCGTAATAGGAACGGGGCCAGGGCCACTGAGGAGAGAGGGAGGTAAAGGACTTGTCCGATATTTCGACGATGACAATCTTGCTCGAGTCGGCAATCGAGGAACGGCTCCCGCGAGCTTGAAAGCGATAGTCGAGCCACGCGAGTTCTAATCGGTTGAAGCCGAGTTGCAAGACGTCCACGTCGGCAAAAAGGAAGGCACAGACGGCAGATGCCAGAGCGACGAGAAATTTACGCAGCCGAGGATTCATCAGTACTCAAGCCGGTACTTCAGGCTCCAAAAATCGTCGTCGGGCAATCCTTGATTCCGGAAGTAGCTGTACTGCACGATGAACCACATGTTGCGCAAAGCATTCCACTGCAGGGAAGAATCGAGCGTGAACCGGGAAAAGGCGCCGAACGTAGGATTGAACGAGCCTGTCAACGCGACAAGCTCTTGCCCGAACGTATATTTGCCGTACAAGGTCAGCCTGGAGTAGTTCAAGCGTGTGCGCGATGAGGCCGATCCCGTTGGAAACTCGTTGACGTTCAGCGCGTAGCCGACAGTTGTTTGAAGGGGTATGGTGAAGCGCGTGTTGATACTTGCCGTCACGGCGATGTTCTTGACGTCGAGATTGCGGCGAGTGAAGTCGTTGCGGTACGACATCGACACACCGAGTGTCGCCACATGGTGCGCACCCCAGGCGAAGCGTTGCATCGCGTAGAGGTAGTAGCGGTTGGTCTTGTCGTTGACTGCACTGATGGAGTCGGGACCATCGATAAACAGATCGTTCACGTTGGCAAAATGCGCGTACCCCAGGCTCAGGCTCGGTAACTCAGGCGGGGCGTCGTAGGTCAGCGCCACGTTCACTGTGGTGAAGCGCGTTGTGGTTGCTTTCGTCTTGCTCGTGTTGTCGGTGAGCCGTTCGTAGCCGAGCGTCAAAAACAGCCGTTGCTCCGGTAAGCGAAGCCGATCGAGCAGATTGAAGCCGGCAATGTCGGTTCGCAAGAACGTTTGCCCGAACGACATGAAATCGCTCCCGCGGTAGAGATACGTTGCTTTGAACGCGTTCTCGAAATAATTCAGCCCGAGTGCCACGTCGTAGGCGAGCGTTGAAAGATTCTTGAAGGAGAGCGGACGCAGATTGTCGTTTACCGTGATGAACTTTTTCAGAATGTCGCGCGCATCTTTGATGGCTTGCGCATCCTTCTTGTACACAGAATCGATGTAGGCATCGGTGAAATTGCCGCTGGAGATGTCGCTGTTGAACGCACTGAATGCGGCTTGTGCGGAGAGTTCGATCCTATTCCTATCGAACCGCGTGACGAAATCGGTCCCGATCACCACATTCTCTTGAGGTCGGGTGCCGAAGCGAATCGAACTGAGATCGTCCTTGGATTTGAGCCACGTGAAGCCGATCTGGTACTTCTCGCCCGACCCGAAGCTGGGTCTGACGACGAACAGATCGCGTTCGTACGTCCCGTAGGTGTACTTTCCCCAGGTCAACGAATCGATGCGAGCGTACGCGGCAAAGCGATCGGCTTGTTGCTCGGCGATCAGTTGATCTGCCGGAATGGTCTTGACCAACGCGCCTTCGATGCCGCGCACGGTCTGCCCAAGTGCAAGATCAACATTGAACTTGCCGAAACGCAGCGACGTATTCAAGCCGCGTACGCGCTTACCGCTCAGCACAAGGTTCGGAAAGTTCGGGTAGCAATCGCCGTACCCGATGGTCAACCACTGCGATTCGAGCGAAGCGTAATAACGATTCTGTGGCTGGCGTGAAGGAAGCTCATCGGAGGTGACGAACACGTTCGCGTTGAAACGCCAATCGCCTTGGCTTCCGCTGAAGCGTGCGCCACCGCGATTGTACCATGTGTGCGCGTTGTTCACTTTTTCGTTACGCGATTCCAAATCGACGCTGCCCGTGTACACGAACGGAAGGTAAGGAAGATCCAGCGGTTCGACCTCGCCGCTGACATAGAATTGCGTTACCGCCTGCCGATGCAGCTTGCCTTCCCTGTTGAAGAGAAGCACGCTCACACGGTGTCGCCCCGGTTTCAAGGTTACGCCATTGTTGGCTGGCACGTACACGAAGAGATCCTCCGTCATGACCGCATCGCGGGTTACATCCGCACCATCGAGCAGGATCTGCGTGGCGCGGCGAACAACAAGCGAATCGGCACGAAACAGCGACATCGAGATGAGCACGTCGGCGGGTTCGTACGTTGCATTCGGTTCAGGGCTGAGAAACATCACCTGCACGTCTTCCTCTTTGCGCACGACCGGCATTTGTAACGTACGACTCGGGGGGCGTTCGAACGGATCACTACTCTCACTCAGCGGGTGCGATTCAAGACTGCCCGAACGCTTCACCAAAACCAGATAATGCTCGAGGTATGGCGGTTCGACAACCTGCGCGGGCAGCCGAACGAACGCGGCATTGCCGCGCAGTTCCATCTCTCTCCTATTCCAGCTTCCCTCACCGTAAGCGCGATAGACGAAGAGCACGCGTTCGATCGCCTCGCCTTCACGCAACTCCACGGTGATCACCAGCGGCGTCTCGCTCACTGCGTCGGCGGGACTGATCGAGGCAACGAACGATGAGAGTTGAGCGAAGGTAAGAGCCGGAAAAGCGATGAGCGACACCATAAGAAGAACGCGGGCTACGAAAGGCATCGAGTGCCCGCGTTCGCACATACCGAGATTCATTGTACCGGAGGGTGTGGTTTCACACGAAAGCCCCGACAGCACGAAGCCTTGTGGGCTGTGGTGCTAGCTCGTTATTTGTATCTGATTTCCATCTTCTTCTGATTGCCCTTCCCATCGTTCAGTTCGATGTCGAGCCGGTTTTCCTGCTCTGCTGCTTGTACCGATACTTCAGCGGAACGCCGCTCTTCAGGTGTGGAGACACGTAATTCGACTTTGCCGTCTGGTGTCGAAACACCGGTGTAGCCGGCAGCAACATCGATCGACTGTGCAGAACTCTTGTTGAGCAACCGTACCAAGCCCTCGAGAACAATCAGCTTGTCGCTGGAATCGGAAACGGCGAACTGACCGCTGGTGCCGCGAATCGCCGCTACCGAGGTGGGCGACGTGAGACGAAACTCCTCCCCCTGCTTTTGCTTCTTGACGTTGAAGCCGATGACCCCGCGCTCGATCATCGTGGATTTCGAGAAGGTCGTCCCTTCCTGCGTGCCGACGATGAGCACTTCACTCTTTTCGCGCACACGCAGCATGCTATTGTCCTTGAACTTGATGACCGCGATGGATTTCTCCCCCGTGCGGAGACGTTCGCCTGATGCGAGCACTTCTCCACGCTTCGCCGGCTGCCAATCTCGTTCAGCAGGTTTGCGCATCACGTCGAGAATCACTTTGCTGACCACGGCGATTGCCGTATCCTTCGGCGGCATTGCGCCGAGCGCTGTCACACCGATGAGCAGCGCAAGACTCACAACTCCTCGTAGGTGTTTCATCATTGCTCCCCTTTCTTATTGTAGGTCCACAGAACCGACCGATTCCGGATTCGCTCGAATTTCATTCAACACGCGCAGCAACTCGGTGAGTGAAATCGGTGAGCCGTTCAGGCGATACGTACCAGTAGGGGAGAGATTCTGTGCACGAATTTGATCGAAGACCGGTTTGTACGCTGCGGGCAATGCTCGTTCAAGGTCCTGCAGCAACCACGCCAGCGACGAGGTGCGTGTCGTCGCCATCGTGAACGAACGCAGTGCACTGCGTTGTTCGATGTTCGTACCACCAGCAGCACCTACAAGTCCCGTTACGTACCACACGTAGGTTTGTCCCGGTTGCAGGGTCCGCGCATTGGTCGGATAACGGAACGAGCGTGTTTCGATGGTTGCCGTATGATGCGGCGTGCCGCTGGCGGTTTCTTCCAAGCTTCCCTGCCCCGGAAGTTTTTCGAAAATGGCGATCGTTGCACGCGGTCCGTCGTACTGCCACTCGAACAACGGGAACTCTTCCGTCAAGACTTCGCCATCTTGCGGCGCAAGGAGAACCGGCGTGGACGGATTGGTGAGAACGAAGGTGAAGTGTTCCGTGTCTGAATCAGGACCGTTCACTTCGCGCACGTTGACGGTGAACAGATAGCTGCCGGCCGGCATCGAACCGCTCGGTAGAGCGATCTCCAAAAACTTTGCCTTCGCCTCGTTGTTGAAAATATAGGTTTGCTGAGGAATACCGCGCCCTCTGCCCAATTCCAAGTTTGTCACGGTACGCGTCCGATCGATTGTGAACGGCTCGGAAATGAATTGCGCGGCATTGATATAGCGCTCGCCGTTTGCCAACATCACGTCGAGATTGATCGTCATGACGGCTTGCACGGTACGCGGGGAGATCATTGTGATCGTGAACAGCCACTTTGGTGTGGTGGAGTTCAGATAATCCAAGTCGTTGATCGTCAGGGTATTGACCGGCGCCGTAACGGTGGTGACAGTGATTTGCGCTGGTGTGCGCGCAGCGAGAAAGACGAGCAGAACAAGCAGTAGCGCAGTTTTCCCCCCAAAGGCAACAGATCGAAGAATGCTCTTCATAAGTTTCCCCTTCCTGACATGTGTATGGACGAAGATCGTTCCCCTGGCGCAACATGATAACAAAAACTGCGATAGAGTGCAACCCGCTTGCTAACTCATCTTCCCTCTGTGATCTTCACGTGAGCGTCCGCCTCCCATCAGCACAGGGCCGATCGTCCTTTTGCTCTCGAATCAGGCGCATGGGAGGTGGAAAAGGGGTTCCTGAAGAAGCCCGAGGCAAGGTGGAGGGGAGACAATCCTGAGCGTGTGGGCGGAGAAGCACAACCCACAAGCTCAGAAATTTCGAATGTCGTTATACACCGCGAACGCCATGAACATGATCAAGAGAACGAAGCCCGTCCGCTGAATGGCGAGTTTGACCTTCGTCGGAAGCTCCCGCCCGATGATGCCCTCGACGACAAGAAAGAGCAAATGACCGCCATCGAGTGCAGGGATAGGAAGAATGTTCAAGATGGCAAGACTCACACTGAGCAGCCCCATGAATTGAAGATACACTTCTATTCCGACATCGAACGACTCTTTGGCAAACTTGCCGATGCGGATGGGACCTGCCAACGACTCGGAGAACGACACCTTGCCGCGAATCAAGCTCGCTACACCGGAGACTGTTCCCACAACCACCTGTACCACTTCACGGGTCCCCTGACCTACTGCTTCGAAGAGCGTGTACTCCGTTCGTTTGATCGGCCCGGCATAGCCCGCGGAAAACTCGATGCCGATCAGACCTTTTTCTGTCGGCGTGATCGTTCCCGTGAAAACGCTATCGGCACGCTTCCACTCGATCGTCAGCGGCTTGCCCGCGCTTGCGCGAATGGTCTCCACGATGCGGATGGCTTGCACAGGTTTACCGGCAAGAATCAGAATACTATCGTGGGGTTGGAGGCCGAGCTGCTCAGCGGGCAACCCTTTCGTGACGTTCTTGACCACCACAAGGAAATGAGCGGGAAGCAACCCGAAATCTGTCTCCGCCTTCATATCGAGCGGCGCGCCGTGCGAACGGAGATGGACACGCCGTCCGTTTCGCTCCACCACGAAATCCAACTCACTGCCGATGTTCTCCAAATAGATTGCGCGACGAAGTGCGTCCCAATCGGAGACGGGTTTTCCATTCACGCTCAGAATTCTATCCCCTTTTTGGAACCCTGCTGAGTCGGCAATGCTTCCCTCGAACACGAACCCGATCTCGGTCGTGTCGTACACCGTTTTGCCGTGAACATACGCGAGGCCGCTGTACATGCCCAGCGCAAGCAGCACGTTCATGATCACGCCTGCCGAGATGACGATCATACGTTGCCAAATCGGTTTGGCGCGAAACTCCCACGGTTGTGGCGGTTGGTTCACGAAGTCGGTGTCGAAGCTCTCATCGATCATTCCAGCGATCTTCACGTAACCGCCGAACGGAATCCACGAGACGCAGTAGTCGGTATCGCCAATCTTCTTACCGAATGCGCGCGGCGGGAAGCCGATCGAGAACACATCGACGCGCATGCCGAAGAGTTTGGCGGCAAGGAAATGCCCGAACTCGTGCACGAACACCAGCACGCCGAGAATCACGATCGTCGAAAGCAAATAATCCATAACGTAACCTTCCCTCCTGAGTTATTGAGCGGTTGCAGTAAGCTCGTGTACGAACGAGCGCGTTTCGCGATCGATACGCACGAGATCGTCAAGCGATGCATGCGCAATCGGAGTGTGTGCGTCGAGCGCCTCCTCAATCAGGAGGGGGATCGACGAAAAAGGAATTTCTTCGTTGAGGAATTTCTGGACCGCTACCTCGTTTGCAGCGTTCAACACGGTCGTCGCCGTACCGCCCATTGCCAGTGCCTTGAAAGCGAGCGCGAGACAACGGAACTTCTCGTAGTCGGGTTCGTCGAACGTCATCTCGCGCAGCTCCGAGAAATCCAATCGCTTGTAGGGCGCAGCGGGGCGCTCGGGATACATCAGTGCGTACTGAATAGGGATCTTCATATCGGGAATGCCGAGCTGGGCTTTCATCGACCCGTCCTTGAACTCGACCATCGAGTGTATAATGGATTGGGGATGAATCACCACGTGAATCTGCTCCGCCGGAAAGCCGAACAGCCAGTGAGCTTCGATCACCTCCAATCCTTTGTTCATCAACGTGGCGGAATCGATCGTAATCTTGTTGCCCATACGCCACGTGGGATGCTTGAGCGCGTCGCGTACGGTTACGGTGGAGAAGTCTGCCTTTGCCATCGTCCGGAATGGACCACCTGAAGCAGTGAGAATAAGGCGTTCGACCGCGTTGAGGTCCTCGCCGCGCAAACATTGCAGTATCGCACTGTGTTCGCTGTCGATAGGCAGCAAGCGAATGCCCTGCTGGCGCGCGGCGCGCATCATAATCTCGCCGGCAACGACCAATGCTTCCTTGTTGGCGAGAGCAACGTCCTTACTCGCTTCGATCGCACGCAATGTCGGCCGGAGTCCCGCAAACCCAACCAAAGAGCTGACAACAAGATCGACATCCTCTCGACCGACGATCTCCCACAAGCCCTCTTCTCCCGCCAATACTTCTGTGGAGCCATCCAGCGATGTGCGCAGCACCGACGCGGTGTACTCTTCCAAGACGACGATACCGCGTGGTTGAAAGCGCCGTACCTGCTCGAGCAGGAGGTCGATATTGCGGTGACCCGTCAGGTACGTCACTCGGAAGCGATCGGGAAAGTGCGCGACTACTTCCAGCGTGCTACGACCGATCGAACCTGTCGAGCCGAGTATCGCTATGTTCTTAGGCTTTTTCACAGCCACACTGAATCCGAAGAAACAAAATCACCAAGCGGGTTATCTCTGCACTTGGTGATGGTGAGTGGACTTCTTGGCAACAGCAAGGTACATAAAACCTCGATGCCGCGCAAGGCGGCTTTTCCATCTCTGGTTTCCTCATGCATTTTTGATATATTGAATATTGAAAAAACCATGGAGCAGTTTTGATGAGGCATCGAGTATGAGCGGGCGTGTTGTTGCAGTCGTGACGATGACCATCGTCGTTCTTGTTTGTCCTGCGATGCAGGCACAAGACGCGAGCGCGAAGTTTCGTCTGGCGCAAAGTTACGAGCAAGGGGGCGATTTCGAGAACGCGTTGACGCTGTATCGCGAGCTGTACGCGCGTGAACCGTCCAACTACATGTACTTCGATGGGTTGCGGCGTTCGTTGCTGCAACTCAAACGATATGACGAAGCGGCGGGGTTGATACGACATCGGCTCGGTATGTATCCCAACGATGCAAATCTCTTCTGCCTACTCGGCGGCGCGCTCTATCAAGCAGGAAACGAACGAGAGGCGGATGCCGCTTGGGAGAAGGCTATCGCAACCGAGCCGACGAACCCGAACGCCTATCGCCTCGTTGCCAATTCCTTGCTGGAACACCGACTATTGGACAAAGGGGCTGCCGTCTTCAAGCGTGCACGCATCGCGTGCAACGATCCCACCCTTTTTACGCTCGATCTTGCCCAGTTGCTTGCCGTGAGCATGGATTACGCGGGAGCCACGACGGAGTTTCTCCGTTATCTCGAGCAAGCGCCGATGCAACTGTTGTACGTGCAAAACCGGATGGCACAGTTCACCGCCAAAGAGGAAGCCCGCAACGAAGCGATTCTCGTTGTTCGCGAAGCGTTGCGGAAATCGAACGACATGAATCTCTATCGCCTCCTCGGTTGGTTGTTGCAAGAAGGCAAGCGGTACGAAGAGGCGTTCGGTGTGTACAAAACGATCGATCGCATGGCAAATGCACGCGGAGCGGAACTGTACGCCTTCGCTGAGCGTGCATACAAAGAGGGAGCGTTCGCGATTGCGGCAGAAGCCTACAAAGCAGCGATCGAGGCACCGTTGTCTCCTCAACGACTGCCGTATGCGAAGTACGGCTACGCCCTTGCGCTGAAAGAGCTGAGCGTGCAGTCAGATACCGCATCGACACAGGCCGGCATCGAAGGGCCCCTTCCCGAATCACAGGCGCGCTCTGCGAGCGCGATCGAACGGTTCCGCGCGATCATCAACGAGTATCCCCATACGGAATTTGCGGCGCGGTCGGCGTTCCAGATCGGCATGATTCAATACTCCCGCTACTTCGATCTCGACGCAGCACTCGCTTCGTTCACGATAGTCCAGCAGTCTTCCGTTCCCGCACTCCAATACGACGCTGCGATCAAGATCGGCGAGGTGTTGACGGCAAAAGGAGACACGACCGGGGCAATGCAATGGTTTCGCACCGTTATCGCCGCGCCGAACGCTACGCCCGACCAGCAGGACGAAGCAACCTATAGGCTCGCGGAGGTACAGTACTTCAACGGCAATTTCAGTGAAGCGCTCAAGACTCTCGAAGCCGTCAGCACCAATCTCAAAGCCGATTACGCGAACGACGCACTGCTCTTGCTCGCGTTCCTCCAAGAGAACACGCTCACGGCGCCTGCGCCGCTGAAAGAGTTTGCCCGTGCCGACTTTCTTGCACGCCAAAAGAAATACACCGAAGCGATCACTGCCTTACAGTTTCTGATCGAGAAGTATCCTCAAGTGCTTTTCGTGGACGACGCGTTGCTTCGCATCGCCTCGTTGCAAACACTTGCCGCGCGTTACAACGATGCCTTGCTCACGTACCAACGTCTGCTGAGTCAATTCAAAGAAAGCAGTATTGCTCTCGACAAAGCGCAGTTTAGCATCGCCGAGGTGTACGACTATCGGTTGAAGGACAAGGCGCAGGCACTTGCTGCATACGAGCGGCTGCTTGCAGACTACCCGCAATCGCTCTATGGGGAACGGGCGCGGAAGCGCATTCGCGAGTTGAGAGGAGATTCTTTGTAAGATGAGGAGCAGAGCATGATCGAGGACAGAGCACCAACACACCGCTTGCAGTCAGCACGTGCGCTCCTCCGGCGCTTGCTGGGGTTGTGCGGATTGATGATCTTGGTCGCAATGCAGGCGTTGACGCAAGGGAAGATTCTTATCCCCATGGACTTGACGCAAACCGACCACTTGAAGGCGTACGGTATCGCGTACTGGGCACTCACGAAGGGTATCGAACTCGACTGGTTGCTGAACTATCGTGGCGGATCGTTCATGATCGACGCGCACGAGATTGTTGCGGCAGAGTGCAGAATCCGCGGCGTCGCGTTCATGCCCATCACTGCTGCCGACGCTGCGCTGATCTACGCCGAGGTCCAACGCAATGACAACAACATGGACGTGATCCGTCTGGAAAAGGCACCGAAGGTGGCGGTGTACGTTCCGCCGGGCTTTCAACCCTGGGACGATGCGGTGACCCTTGCACTCGAGTACGCGGAAATCCACTACGACAAAGTGTGGGACGACGAGGTCATGGCAGACAAGCTCCACGAGTACGACTGGCTCCACCTTCACCACGAAGATTTCACCGGACAGTACGGCAAGTTCTACGCCTCGTTCGCTCAGGCAAGCTGGTACATCGAACAGCAAATGATGTTGGAGAAAGAAGCAAAGAAGTTGGGTTTCAAGAAGGTCTCTGAGTTGAAGAAAGCCGTTGCGCGCAAAATAAAGGAATACATTGCAGGCGGCGGGTTTATGTTCGCCATGTGCTCGGCAACCGATACCTACGATATCGCGCTCGCGGCAGAGAACACCGACATCTGCGACGTTATGTACGACGGCGACCCGCCCGATCGCGACGCACAGCAGCGCCTCGATTTCTCGAAGACGCTCGCGTTCACCAACTTCACGCTCGAACGCAACCCGCTTCGATACGAGTATTCCGACATCGATCAGCCGCCGAGCGATGTGCTGGGCTTGCAAAATCCGGAAACGGATTACTTCACACTCTTCGAGTTCTCCGCGAAGTTCGATCCGGTTCCCACCATGCTGACACAGAATCATGTCAACGTCATCAAAGGGTTCTTAGGACAAACCACGAACTTCAAGAAGAGTCTCATCAAAAGCTCGGTGATCATTCTTGCCGAGAAGGAGGGAATGGACCAAGTGCGGTACCTGCACGGCAACTTCGGGCGAGGGACATTCACGTTCTACGGCGGCCACGATCCGGAAGACTATCAGCATGCCGTTGGTGACCCGCCGACGGATCTGTCACTCCACAAGAATTCGCCGGGCTATCGACTTATTCTCAACAATATTCTCTTTCCCGCAGCAAAGAAGAAACAGCAAAAGACGTGAGCCGTTACCTCAACAACACTTGCTCCGTTGAAACAGAGGCGACGACGAGCGAACGGAGAACATCATCACCAACAATCAAGTTCACCATATCATAGGAGACACCATGAAATACCTCGCCATACTTGCAGCAACGATCCTGTTGCTTTCACCCACAGCGTTTGCCGCAGGTCCCCTCGGCTTCGGTCTTCAAGCTACCGGCGCGAACGTGAACTTCGAAGGACCGACAAAGGAGATGTACGGGTTCGGATTCGGCGGCGGCTTGCATCTCGACGTCAATTTCATTCCGATGCTTTCCCTGCGCCTACAGGGCGATTATGTGTTGTTTTCACCCGATAAGGGTAAGTATGCCGCCTACCTTGCCCGTGGTGCAGGCCGCTCGCCTTCGGATCTCTCGGTGGAAGGCGGGCGGCTCACCTTCATCTCGGCCATTGCGAACGTGAAGTTCGATGTTCTGCCCGCCCCGTTGGTCTCGCCGTATGTCACCGGTGGTGTCGGCATAACGTCGTTCAGCTATTCCGACCTGACGGTGAACTATCGGGGGCAAGTCATACCCCTGAACATCTCGAAGCCGGAATCGCAGACCAAGTTCTCGGCGAATCTCGGGGCAGGCATCGATGTGAATGTTGCGGTCGTGAACGTGTATCTTGAAGCGCGCTACTCGTGGATCTTCACCAAAGGTTCCACGAGCACGTACATCCCCGTCTCCTTGGGTGTCACACTGTAAAAGCTTGCTTGTTTCGACGCGACCGTGCCGCTGCAACACATCCGCAGCGGCACGAGTGTTTTCTTCTTTCCTCTACACGAATGTCACTCGCCGCTTTGCGCCGGTCGGGCAGAGGCAACGGTGTCCGATACATGAGCACGCGGTCCATGCCTCGCCGTTTTGATCTTCACCATAAACACGAGCTGCACGAGATACAACACGCCGAGCAACATGCGTATCAGAAAGCTCTCTGTGACGAACACGCTCACATACCCAATCATAATAGCAGAAAAGACGAGCGAGAGACTTTTGACCGAAAGCGGTATGCCATGACCTGCAAGCACACTCTGCACATGCTTGCTTGCCAAGCGGCTGCGCATCAACCGCGCGTAGAGACGCTGCGAGCTACGCACATAACACATTGCCGCGAGAAGCACGAACGGCGTGGTGGGAAGAATCGGTACAAAGGCGCCGACAATGCCAAGGGCAAGCGAGATCGTACCAGCGATTATCAGCACGATGCGCAATGGTGTGCTCAGCGGTTTGAATGAACGCGCAGACGGTGTGATCGTTTCCTTCATGGCTCTGTGGTGAGACCGGCAAGACGCAAAAGGAATGTGTATTGAAATGCCGTTTCGCGCAACCGTCGAAACCTTCCCGATGCACCGCTGTGTCCCGCTTCCATGTTCGTCTTGAGGAGGAGCAAGTTGCTATCGGTCTTCATCGCTCGAAGCTTCGCGACCCACTTGGCCGGTTCCCAGTACTGCACCTGTGAATCGTGCAAGCCCGCCATCACGAGGAGGTTGGGATAGGCTTTGGCTTCGACATTGTCGTACGGCGAATAGGACAGCATATAGTCGTAGTACGGCTTGTCGTTGGGGTTGCCCCACTCGTCGTACTCGGCAGTTGTGAGGGGGATGCTTTCATCCAACATCGTTGTAACCACATCCACGAACGGCACGAGTGCCACCACGCCTTTGAACAATTCCGGCGCCATGTTGATGACCGCACCCATCAATAACCCTCCCGCGCTGCCACCCATGGCAAAGAGTCGGTCGGGTTGTGTGTAGCCTTCGTCGATCAGATAGCGCGCACAGGTGATGAAATCGGTGAACGTATTCTTCTTCTTGAGAAGCTTACCGTCTTCGTACCAGGCTCTGCCGAGTTCTTCGCCGCCGCGCACATGGGCAATGGCGTAGATGAAGCCGCGGTCGAGCAGGCTCAGTCGCGCCGACGAAAAGGTTGCATCCGTACTGATGCCGTAGGAACCGTACCCGTAGAGTAAGAGCGGGTTGTTTCCGTTGCGCTTCATGCCTTTCTTGTACACCATTGAAATGGGGACGAGCGTTCCGTCAGTAGCGCGAGCGTATCGCCGTTCGGATTGGTAGGCGTTCGGGTCGTAGCCGCCCAACACTTCATCCTGCTTCAAGAGCTTCTTCGTACGTTTCCTCATGTCGTAATCGTACACGGCATTGGGCGTAACGAGAGATTGGTAGCGATAGCGCAACAGGTGGGTATGGAAATCGGGATTCACGTCCACGGCAACGTAGTAGCTCGGCTCGTCGAACGTGATGTAATGTTCGGACGCACCCAGCCAGGGAAGGATGCGCAAGCGTCGTAAGCCGTTGTGGCGTTCGGTCAGCACGAGGAAGTCGTGGAAGATTTCGAAGTCTTCCAACAACACCGTCTTTCGATGGAGAATGACGTCTCGCCATGCGGTTTTGCGCGTGTCGCCGACCGGTGTCCGCATCAGGCGGAAGTTCTTCGCATCGTCGTTCGTGCGGATATAGAAATAGTCCTCGAAATGGTCCACAAAGTATTCATGATGACGCTCTCGCGGATGGAAGACTTTGAACTCGCCTTCAGGTGTGGTGGCGTCGAGAAAGCGATACTCGGTGCTGAGCGTTTGCGTTGATGCGATCATGAGAAAGCGTTTCGACTTCGTGCGGAAGACGCGACACGAAAATGTTTCGTCCTTCTCTTCATACACCAGCACATCGTCCTGCGGACGTGTCCCAAGTGTGTGTCGGTAGATGCGATAGGGGCGGAGCGTCGTCGGGTCTTGCTTCGCGTAGAAGAGTGTCCGATTGTCGTTCGCCCATGCGATGTTCGGCGTCGATGATCGAATCTCATCCGGCAATAGTTCGCCCGTCGTCAAGTTTTTGAAACGAATTGTGCAGATGCGCCTACCCACGGTATCCACGGCGAAGGCAAGGATGTCTTGACCAAAACTCACTGCGGTTGCCCCGATCGCGAAGTAGGGCTGTCCTTGTGCCATCACATTCCCGTCGATGATCACCTCTTCAAGAGCTGTGAGCGAACCTCGCTTGCGGCAGTAGATCGGATATTCTTTCCCTTCTTCGTAGCGTGTGTAGTAGTAATAATCATCCAACTTGTAGGGAACGGAGAGATCGGTCTGTTTGATGCGGGCTTTCATCTCTGCAAACAGGTTCTCTTCCAATTCCTTGTACGGCGTCATGATGGCGTCGGTGTAGGCGTTCTCCGCCTCGAGATACTCGATCACCTCAGGGTTGTCACGTTCGCGGAGCCAGTAATAATGGTCGGTGCGAACGTGTCCGTGCTTCTCGAGTGTCGTCGGCCGCACCGCTGCTCGGGGAGCTTGAAGAGTTTGTGTGATTGCATCGTGCATTGTCATGACCATCATCATGAATAGAGAAATCCAGCCTGCTTTATGAAACATCGTACGAACCATGCAACGTTCTCCAGAAGATGAGATGAAAGGGAGGTCCGGGACGATGCGTTCATCCCGGCGCACCTAATGAAATGATTTTCGGACTTTGATGGTAGCTTGAGGAAAGCGACCGTTCGTCTTGTATCTCGTTCTCGTGCCGCGTATATTGTACACGCCATGCAATCGTTCCTCGCACATACGCGGGTTGTTGTTTCGCTCTTGCTCTACGTGGTGGGCAGCGGGTTGGTGGAGCTTGCTCATCACGACTCTGCTACGCTCGTGCTGCACGGGCAGCCGGTCGTTGCGGCGCACGAATGCGGTGCCGAAGAGAAACACATCCCCATCGATCAAGCGCGGCACTGTCTTGCCTGCTCGCCGTTGGCTCAGCGGCTTTCGACCGTGGGGGTGCGTACCATCGGCATCACTCCTGCGGTTGCACAGTATCCGTTCGTTCTCACCTCGACAGGTCACGTCTCCGAACCCCAAGTCATCAGCTCCGGCAAACGCGGTCCTCCTCTCGTCTGACATGCAGACGATCATTCATCATTACTGTATCCACTACATTCAAAGGAGGATGTTATGCTGCGCAGAGCATGTCATCTGCTCGCGCTGCTCGCGTTCGCGTCGGGAGCCGGCAGCGCACAAACAACCATCAATCCCGACATCAGCGTCATTCCGCGATTTCTGATCGTCACGAACGACGGCGAACATCTTGCCGAAGGCAAGCGCACGTTCAGTCAACCCGATTTCCAATTCGAAGAACTGGAAATGGTCATCGCCGCCTATCTCAATCCGTTTGCGCGCGCCGATGTCGTGCTGACGCTACCCGGTCCCGATATCGAAGCAGGCGCGTTGGGAATCGAGGAGCTTTACGCCTCGGTACTGCGCGGTCTGCCGTTGAATTTGAACATCCGATTGGGGAAGTACCGTGTCGATTTCGGGAAGCTCAACATGATGCACCCGCATCAATGGCCCTTCATCACCCAGCCGCTTTCGCAGGAACGATTCTTTGGAGAAAGTTTGAACGACCTCGGCATCTCGGTGAGCGCGTTGTTGCCGACGGGCGATGTGTACAGCAAACTCACCCTCGACGTTCTGCGCGGTACACCCATCGGGGAGGCGACCGGCATCGAAGACACGACGGGCGCAAAACCGACGTATGCCACGGCAGGCAGATTGATGGGGTTCTTTCCTGTCGGTGAGTACGCCGACCTCGAAACAGGCATCAGCTTCTACACCGGCATTCATGACCCATACTATCGAGAACGCTTCTGGTATTGGAATTTTGACTTCAAATACAAGTACAAGCCGGACATGTACACGTCGTTGACGCTGCAGGGAGAGTTTCTGCTCAACCGCAGAACAGCACTGCAAGATCGCGCCTTCCAGCCGTTTGTTGATGAGAACGGTAACCCCGCCCCGCGCCGCATCACGTCGTCGGGAGCGTATCTGTATGCCGATTATCAGTTCATGAAGACGTACAGCATCGGCGCTCGTTTCGACTGGAGCCAGTCGCCGTACAGCACCGACGACCATGCTCGAGCGCTTTCCCTCTTCCTCGGCTACTACCCGGTTGAAGAGACGCTCGGCGTACGGTTGCAGTACCAGAATACGCGCACCGAACACGCGGGGAGTGCACAGTCCGTCAATCTCATCGCGTTGCAAGTGATGTTCTCCCTCGGTCCACACAAAGCTCACCCGTTCTGACATTGCCCGACTCATAAAGAAAGGATGTGTTACTATGAAACGTATGGTGGTGTTTGTGCTTCTTGCATTTCTTGCCGACATCTCGCCGGCTGCTGTTCGAGTCGTAACAACACTTTCCGATCTTGCCGACTTCACCCGCAAGGTCGGTGGCGAGAAGGTCAGTGTCGAGTTCATCGTACGCGGCAATCAGAATCCGCACTATGTGGATGTCAAGCCCAGCTACATGCTGAAACTCAAATCGGCCGATGTGTTCTTCATGATCGGGATGGAATTGGAGCTGTGGGCGCAAC
This sequence comes from Ignavibacteria bacterium, assembly GCA_040290295.1. GTDB lineage: Bacteria > Bacteroidota > Ignavibacteria > UBA10030 > UBA6906 > CAADGV01. The sequence continues at coordinate 135,215 of PSMW01000002.1, read as the reverse complement.
AACTGATCGATGGTTCGCGCAACGATCGTTTGCGGGTGGTGGATCTTTCCAAATCCATCAACAAACTCGAAGTCCCGACAAGAGTCGATGCCAGCCAAGGCGACGTGCACCGTTACGGCAATCCGCATTACTGGCTGGATCCGCGCAACGTGCGCATCATCGTCCAGGAGATCGTTGCAGCGCTCGCAACGGTGTCTCCTGCCGACGAACCTACATTTCGTGCGAACGCCGAACGCTATCTGCAAACGCTGGACGCGAAGATCGCGCAGTGGGAGGTGGAGATGAAGCCGTACCGCGGAAGTAAGATTATCACCTTCCACCGGAGTTGGTCCTACTTTGCTGCGTGGTTGGGGTTGGATGTGGTCGATTACGTGGAGCCGAAGCCGGGCATCCCGCCAAGTCCCAGCCACACCGCCGAGTTGATCCGCAAAGTGCGCGAGGGAGGCATCAAGGCGATCGTGGTGGAGCGGTTTTACGACACGAGCGCGCCCGAACAGATTGCGCGTGCGACCGACGTGAAAATCCTGCGCCTTGCCACTTCCGTTGGCGGCGTCGATGCAGCAACAGATTACATCGCGCTGATGGACTATAACATAGCAATGCTGAGCGCCGCACTCAAATAACCTTCATCCACAAACTCTGCTCTGGCATGCTCGCCCGCCTCTGATAACGGTGGCGGGTGAGTGTTGGAGCGAAAAGGACAATAGCATGCATCCTCTCATTACCTTGGAGCACGTGACGCTCGGCTATGGCTCGACCATCGTGCTACGCGATGTAAGCCTCACGATTTACGATGGCGATTATTTCGGGCTGGTGGGGCCCAATGGCGCCGGCAAGACGACGTTGCTGCGAGCGATCCTCGGGACACTCAAGCCGCTTGCCGGAATGCTGACCATCGCCGAGAAGAACGGCAGACCTGTGCGCTTCGGCTACGTTCCGCAACGCGACACGGTGGATGACGTGATGCCCTACACCGTCGAGGAAGTGGTAATGATGGGACGGTACCGCCAGATCGGGTTGGTGAAACGTCCGGGTGCGCGCGACCGCGAGATCGTGCTTCGGTGCCTCCAACACGTGGACATCCAAACGTTGCGCAATACCGCATTCAACGAACTCTCCGGCGGGCAGAAGCAGCGCACGCTCATCGCACGCGCACTCGCCTCAGAACCCGATGTGCTCATTCTCGACGAGCCGACCAACGGCATGGACCTCCCATCTCGCAGTTCGATCTTGACGTTGATTCGCCATTTGCACGACAGCGATAGACTGACCGTCATTATGGTAAGCCACTTGTTAGACGACGTAGCGAACCACGTGCAAAGGCTCGCGTTGGTGGAGCGCTCGTCGTTTCACGTGGGCACCGTTGACGAAGTGCTGACTGCCGAAAACCTCTCGACGCTCTACGATATGCCTGTCACCGTGGCAACCGTGCACGGTGGAAAAGTTATTCTTGCGAGAGAAACCGATGGACGCCGGTGAGATTGTCTCCACGATCGTTCAGGAATTTCCTTACGCGCTCTACGGTAGCATGTTGGTCGGCGCCATGTGCGCCTTTCTCGGCGTGTACATCATCGCAAAACGCGTCGTCTTCCTCGGCGCAGTGCTGACGCAGGTCTCCGTGTTAGGATTAGCACTCACCTTCCTCCCCATTATGGCAATTCCCCACACGGTCGGGTCGCTTGCGGTAACGCTCGCGGCAGTGCTCTTGCTTTCGCGGTTTCTCACCGGCAAACGTATCCCGAAAGACGCTGTGCTGGGATTCGTCTTCGTGGCGTCGATCGCGGCACGCATCCTCGTCATGCAGAAGGCACCGAAAGTGGAAGTCGCCGAAATCGAAAACCTGCTGCGCGGCGATATTCTGTTCGTCACGCCCGACCTCTTCCTCCTGATGGTGGTCGTGGTCATCGCCGCACTCGCAGCGCATCTCCTCTTGTTCAAGGAGTTCACCTACATTTCGTTTGATCCGGAAACGGCAAGTACGCAGGGATTCCGTGCGGTGGTGTGGGAGATGATCTTCTACGGCATCGCAGCGGTCGTCATTTCGGTCGCGACGCACATGGTAGGCGATGTGTTTGTGTTCGGCTTCCTGGTCATCCCACCCGTGACCGCAATGCTGCTGGCGCAACGCGTGAGGGACATTTTTCTTTGTTCTGTGCTCATAGGTCTGATTGCTCCCGCGGTGGGATTGTTCTTTGCTTTTCGATTCGATTTTCCCTCGTCACCAGCCATGGTGAGCGTTGCATCGCTTCTGCTCGCGGCTGCATGGTTGATCAGTCGGTTGCGGCGCTCGTGAGCCTACAGTTCAAAAGCGACGTGGGCGAACGGTGCCAGCAACATCCCCGGCTCGCCGACGATCAGCGAGGTCTCGTCCGTCAAGCGTAGCCCGAGAAGGAGCTTGGCGTTGGGAGAGAGAGGAATGCTGATGCCCGGCGTGACGGTAAAAAAGGAATTCGATTGCAACACCACCGCATCTCCGAAGCTGGTGCGTCGTTGAAGATCGTCAACAGTCTGCCGATAGATCGCCAACTGAACGAACACTTGGATCGGCCAGTTGGGATACCGCGTGTTCAGCGTGAAGCCGCCGTACACATTCATGTGGCCTGACGTACCTTGAGACTCCAGGAACAGGATGTAGGTTTCCCGGGGCCCGAGGAGCGGCCCACGCTCCGCCGCAAGAATATACTCGACCTTATGGGAGACCGACGTCCACGCGGCGCCGACGTCGAAACGGAATCCGAGATTACGACTCCGGAATCCAAAGCCTACGCCGAGCGTGCCAGCCAGATACGTTTGTGAAGCTTGCTTCGAGCAGTGCAGACCGCCGACGAGCGACATGCCCCGCGCAATGAGGAAGTCTGCCTCGATCGAAACCGTCAGCGGTGCCAGCGTCCAACGGAAGTTGGTGCCCTCGAATGTGTGTGTGTTCACACCGGGTGGTTCGATAAAGTAACGTTCGCCGTTGCGGATGACGGTATCCACCACGAAAACACCCGCCTCGTTGACTTTGGAGTGTCCGTCGGCTCTACCTTCGATTTTCTGCGCAGGCGCCGCCGACGCACCGACCTTCAAGCGGAACGAGCCAACCTCTTCGTTCTCGTTTTCGGTAACAAAGAGCGGTGGAACTGTCAGCGGTCCTTCGATCGTGACACTTTGCAAATAGACCGGCGGTCTACAGCCCGGCGTTGTAAAGCCGAAGACGTTCAGCACAGCAAGCACAGCAATTATCATCAGCGATAAGCGAGACATGCGCACTCGGTCTTTCGATTTGTTGGACACATGATTACCTGTAGCGAACGTTTACGGAGAGGAAGGACATGGCGGAAATTGACCCGCACCAGCGACGCTTCCGTTTGGTGTGTGCGGGATGTTGTTGTCGACCAAAACATTTCCGAACACATCCCTCACGCGGAACGTGTACGGTCCGGGTCCCATGCCGTTCGTCTCGACAAAGTAATTGTACTCCATCCGACTTACGGTGCGAAACACTCCCTGCGGCGTCCTGTACTCCAGACGCACCACAGGATTGCGATGGTTGCGAATCTGCACTGCGGTCCACCACGGATTGCTCCCCTCCTTGAAATGATACACGATAGTGCCTTGCACGGGGCACGGAACGTACCGCCACCTGATGGCAACACGACCTTGCGCGCGATCGGCGATGCGATCGAATGCCTGCGGGCTCAAATCGACGTTGCCTTGCGGACAGTCGCCGCACTGATCGACGACACGTACCGTCACCTCGCCGCGTGGTCCCGTAATGCTCATGCACGCCCCACATGCCGACGACCCTGCGTAATCAACAGGATTCAACGCTGCAACCATCAGGTCGTTCGGTGTCGGATCGAACATACAATTGCCCCCGCCGTTCGCCCACGTGTAGTAGGTGGCAAAACCGGTGTGAACCGCGGACGTAGCCTGGCAGTCCACGAAACGATCGGCTTGTTGGGGCGGCTTCACTGCCTGGTCCGAACACGTCAATGTCAGCAAACACGAAGCGCTTACCGCTGCCTTTCGTAGCACGGTGCTTGCTCCCAACGCTCGCTTCATCATCTTCCTCTCAACGAATCTACACTGCGCCCACAACCGCGTTGATTGCCGCAACGTTCACGATATCCTCCACGCTGCACCCGCGCGAGAGATCGAACGCGGGCTTACGCAGACCTTGCACAAGGGGACCGATCGCTTCGGCCCCACCGAGGCGCTGTCCCAGTTTGTAGCCGATGTTGCCCGCGTTCAAATCGGGAAAGATCAGCACGTTGGCTCTTCCACCCAATGGCGACCCCGGTGCCTTGCTCTGCGCAACCGAGGGCACGATCGCCGCATCCACCTGCAGCTCGCCATCGGCAAGAAGCGCGGGACGCTTCGCATGCAGCAGTGCGGTTGCCTTCTGGACTTTTTCAACGAGGGGGTGTTGGGCACTACCTTTGGTCGAAAAGGAGAGCATGGCAACGCGAGGCTCTTCAGCCGTCAGCTTGCGGTGATTGTCTGCTGTCGTTGCAGCGATGTCGGCGAGTTGCTCGGCCGTAGGATCGGGGACAACGGCGCAATCGGCGAACGAAAACACTTGGTGCGGAAAGACCATCAAGAAGAAGCTCGACACGATGCTGATACCGTCGGCGAGCCCGATCACTTGGATACCGGCACGGAGAACCTCGGCGGTCGTGGAAAGGGAACCGGCAACACTGCCGTCGGCCATTCCCTCGCGTACCATCATGGCGCCGAAGAAGAGAGGACGCATCATCGTCTTCCGCGCTTCTTCGAACGTGACCCCTTTTTCTTTTCTGAGATTGAAAAAGATGTGGGAGAACGTGCTGAGCTGCTCGGACCGCTCAGGATCAACGATGCGAAGCCCGCCGAGTGTCACGCCCGCCTTCTCGGCTTGCGCTTCGATCGTCGGTTGATTGCCGACGAGAATCGGTGTGGCAATCTGCTCGTCGAGAAGGATACGCGCAGCGCGGATCGCTCGCTCATCCGCTGCATCGGGCAAAACGATCGTTCGCTTCAGCGACGCTGCTTTCGCTCGAATCGACCGCAGGAGATCAGAAGGCATCATGGAGTGAAGTCATCACGTTCATATGGTGCATGAGCGCTGTGCACACTGCATCGAGCCCTTCGCCAAGATATGAAACTTTTGCGAGAGTGTCAAGCGGGAAACTCGAACCGTTCCATGCGCCGCCCGGTGTCAACGAGGATATCTGCCGATCACCTTGTTTGCCCAACGATGCAGGGCATGGATGGATGTGACCGGCTCGAGGAACATCAGCACGCACCTCGCAAGGCAACGCGCGCACGCTCGGAACACACGTCAACCCATCGAACTCCTGCAGGTGAGGATGCACCGGATACACGGCAAAGCCTCTGCTGCGCATCGCACGAAAAACAATGCTGCCGAACTTTCGCTCGTGCCGTGACACACCGACGACGGCGAACGCAGGCGACGACAGGAATGTTGCGATGGCGGACTTCATCAAGCGTGCGCTCCTTATTCTACCCTTCCAGAAGACGTCGAGGTGTCGAACTTCAAATCGTGAGTTTGTACTGATTGAGTGCCTTCATGTAGTTAGCGCGCTCGAACGCCGCCGGGTCGGCTATGGATCGTTGACTCATGCTGCCCTTCATTTGCGAGACCGAAACGTATTCGTGTTCCACCATCCACTGCCTCACGTCTCCCAACACCTTCGTGATATGGTGAGGACCGTTCTTCAAAAGGGCAGAGCACATCATGGTCACATCGGCTCCCACCATCACCATCTTGATGACATCGTGTGCAGTGTGAATGCCGCTGGTGGCGGCAAGACTCGCTCTCACTTTTCCATACAAAATGCCGATCCATCGCAGGGGAAGGCGCATCGCCATCGGTGTGCTCAACACGACGCCCGGTACAACTTCGAGTGTTTCGAGATCGATATCCGGCTGGTAGAAACGGTTGAAGAGCACCAACCCGTTCGCTCCTGCAACGTCCAAGCGCTTTGCCATGTGTGCCATCGAGCTGAAAAACGGACTGAGTTTCATCGCGACGGGAATCGTCACCTCCTGCTTGACTGCGTGAAGCACTTCGAGATAGCGATCTTCTACTTCGGCTCCCGTGAGTTCGGGGTCGGTGGGGATGTAGTATACGTTCAGTTCGATCGCGTCGGCGCCGGCTTCCTGAATCTTCTTCGCGTAGTCGATCCATCCTCCTACCGAGATGCCGTTGAGGCTTCCGATGACCGGGATGTCGAGCGATTGTTTTGCTTTATGCAGGAGTTCGATGTACTCGTCGGGACCGAGGTTGTATTCTTTCGGTTCGGGGAAGTACGTCAGCGCTTCGGCGTAGCTTTCGCTACCGTAATCAAGATAGTGATCCAACTCGGCTGCCTCGTGAGCAATTTGTTCTTCGAACAGCGAGTACATCACGATCGCGGCAGCGCCGGCATCCTCAAGGCGCTTCATGCTGTCAGCCGACCGTGAGAGTGGCGAGGCAGACGGGACGATCGGATTCTTGAGATCCAAACCGAGATACTTGGTTGACAAGTCCATACGTCACTCCTTTACGACATGGTTGCGTTCGAAATACGTTTCGCTTACCGTTTCGCTTTCCCTTGGGCTGCGACCGCTTCCATCGCTCTCTTGACGGCTTCAGGGTCGCCAAGGTATCGGCTACTCAGCGTCTTGAGATTCTCATCCAGTTCGTACACCAACGGCACGCCTGTCGGGATGTTCAACTCGACGATCTTCTCTTCGGAGATATTATCGAGATACTTCACCAACGCACGAAGGCTATTGCCGTGCGCAGCAATAACGACACGCTTGCCTGCCTTGATCGTCGGTGCGATCTTCTCGTGCCAATACAGAAGGAATCGCGCAACGGTATCCTTCAGGCACTCCGTTGCCGGCACCTCCTCCGGCTTCAAGTCGCGATAGCGCGGATCGAATCCGGGATACCGCGGGTCGTTTCGATCCAACGCCGGCGGACGAATATCGTAACTGCGACGCCAGATGAGCACTTGTTCTTCGCCGTACTTCGCAGCCATCTCGCTCTTGTTCAGTCCCTGGAGTACGCCGTAGTGGCGTTCGTTCAAACGCCACGACTGCTGGATGGGAATCCACATCAAATCCATTTCATCCAGAATGATCCACAGCGTGCGTATCGCGCGCTTGAGGACGGACGTGAACGCAACGTCGAAGACGAAGCCTTGCTCCTTCAGCAGGCGTCCGGCGCTGCGCGCTTCCTCGACACCCTTTTCCGACAGATCGATGTCGGTCCAGCCGGTAAAGCGGTTCTCTTTGTTCCACAAACTTTCACCGTGGCGCACAAGAACAAGTGTGTACATGAGCTTCCTTTCAAAATTCAGTGAAGGGCGCGTCTCAAAAAGAGCGAACACATGAAACAAAAAGAGGCGGAAAGAATCCAGACGCTCGATCACATACACCACCCACCCGTCGACGCTGAACGTGTCGATTCGTTTCAATCGCCGCCGTTAGACGTGCCGAAAACGGCTGCCGGCTGTGGTGCGGCTCGTTTCTCCGCGTGTCCGTTGTGTTCTGCCGCCAGTTCCTCGAGCGCCTTCCAACGCTCCTCGACATCTTTCTGCGCAAGCTCGAGCAAGCGTTTCGCCTCTTCAGGATAGCTCTTCGTGAGCATTCTGAATCTTGTTTCCATGTAGGCGTATTCTTCGAACGTGATCTTGGGGGGCTTGCTGTCGAGCTTCAAGGGATTCTTCCCTTGCGCAACAAGACGAGGATCGAAACGATAGATGGGCCAATGCCCACACTCGACGGCAAGCTTCTGGTGCGTCATTCCTTTGGTCATGTTGATGCCGTGCGCGATGCAGTGGCTGTAGGCGATGATGAGCGACGGCCCGTCGTACGATTCCACTTCCATGAAGGCGCGAACCGTTTGCGCATCGTTGTATCCCATGGCGACTTGCGCGACGTACACGTTGCCGTATTGCATGGCAATACGTCCCAAATCTTTCTTTCCCATCGGCTTGCCTGCTGCAGCGAACTTGGCAACGGCTGCACGCGGGGTCGCTTTGGACATCTGACCGCCGGTGTTGCTGTACACCTCCGTGTCGAGCACAAGAATGTTGACGTTCTTGCCGGATGCCAACACATGATCCAATCCACCATAACCACTATCGTACGCCCAGCCATCGCCTCCCATGATCCATACACTCTTTTTCACCAGCATGTCTGCCAACGAAAGGAGACGCTGCGCGTCGGGCGTGTTCATCGTTGCAAGCTTCCGTTTCAGTTCCTCGACGCGCTGACGTTGTTCGTAGATGCCCGGCTCGTCCGACTGGTCGGCGTTGAGGATGCCGGCGGCGAGGTGCTCGCCGATCTCGGCTTTCATCTGCTCAACCAATTCTCTTGCCATCTGTTGTTGCTTATCGATGGCGAGTCGCATGCCGAGACCGAACTCAGCGTTGTCTTCGAACAACGAATTGCTCCACGCAGGCCCGCGTCCTTCGGGGTTGACGGTCCCCGGCGTGGTGGGAAGATTGCCTCCGTAGATCGACGAACAGCCGGTAGCGTTAGCCACAATCATTCGATCGCCAAAGAGTTGTGTTACAAGCTTCACGTATGGCGTTTCGCCGCATCCCGTGCATGCGCCGGAGTATTCGAACAACGGTTGGGCGAACTGTGAACCTTTCACCGAATCGACCTTGATCGTCCGACGATCCACTTCGGGCAACGATAGGAAGAAATCGTAGTTGATTCGCTCGCGTTCGCGAATCGGCGGCTGCGGCGTCATGTTGATTGCTTTGAGGCGCGTTTCTTTCTTGTTCTTTGCAGGACAAATGTCAACGCAAATGCCGCAGCCGGTGCAATCCTCCGGCGCGACTTGCACCGTGTACTTCATGCCTTTGAACTCCGTGCCTTTGTACTCCATGGACTTGAATGTCGGCGGAGCGTTGGCAAGCTCTTTCGGATCGTACACCTTGACGCGGATAGCCGCGTGCGGGCAGACGATCGCGCACTTGTTGCATTGAATGCACGTGCCGGTCTCGTCCCAAATGGGAATTTCGAGAGCGATGTTCCTCTTTTCCCACTGCGCAGTGCTTGTGGGCCACGTGCCGTCCTTGGGGAAAGCACTGACGGGCAGCGTGTCGCCAAAGCCAGCGATAATTTTCGCCGTGACCTTCTTGACGAACTCGGGCGCTTTGTCCGGAACCGTCGGCGGCATCTCGATTGCGCTGGTGACGCGATCGGGCACGTGCACTTCGAACAGATTCGCCAGCGTCTGATCGACGGCGGCGAAATTCTGTTGCACGATTTGATCGCCTTTCTTGCCGTAGGTCTTCTTGATCGCGTTCTTGATGGCGGCGATGGCTTGTTCACGCGGCAACACTCCGGAGATCGCGAAGAAGCATGTTTGCATGATGGTGTTGATGCGCGCACCCATGCCGGTCTGCTGTGCCACTTTGTAACCGTCGATCACATAGAGCCTCAGCTTCTTCTGCACAATCTCTTCTTGAATGTGGCGGGGGAGTTTGTCCCACACCTGATCGGGTCCGTAATAGCTGTTGAGCAGAAATGTCGCGCTCGGGACAGCACACCTCAACACGTCGTACTTCTCGAGGAAGAACCACTGGTGACATGCAACGAAGTTGGCGCGATCGATAAGATATGCCGAATGAATCGGGCGCGGACTGAAGCGCAAGTGCGAGACAGTGGTGGAGCCGGATTTCTTCGAGTCGTACACGAAGTATCCCTGTGCAGAGAACTCCGTCTCCTCGCCGATCAACTTGATCGAGTTCTTGTTCGCACCCACGGTGCCATCTGCGCCCAAGCCGTAGAAGACCGCCCGCACGACATCCTCCGGCTCGGTGCTGAAGCTTGGATCCCAATCGAGACTCGTGAACGTGACGTCATCGACGATGCCGATGGTGAAGTGATTGTTCGGCTTGTCCTTCTTTGCTTCATCGAACACCGCTTTGACCATGGCGGGTGTGAACTCTTTCGACGAAAGCCCGTAGCGTCCGCCGATGATCTTGGGCATCGGGAAGGGAAGTTCGCCTTTGATGAACAGTTCGGTTACGGCGGTCACGACGTCCTGATAGAGCGGCTCGCCTGCTGCACCGGGCTCCTTCGTGCGGTCGAGCACCGCGATGGTCTTCACGGTACTCGGCAGCGCGGCAACGAACCGTGCGATATCGAACGGACGATAGAGCCGCACTTTAAGCACGCCGAGATTTTCACCGCGTGCGTTCAGGTACTCGACCGTCTCTTGCGCGGTCTCGGCGCCCGATCCCATCAAGACCATCACGCGTTCCGCTGTCGGCGAACCGACGTAGTCGAACAAGCGATACTGCCGCCCGACGATCTGTGCAAACCGATCCATCGTTCGCTGCGCAACATCGGATAAGGCGTTGTAGAACGGGTTGACGGTTTCGCGGGCTTGGAAGAACACATCGGGGTTTTGCGCCGTCCCGCGAATGACGGGATGGTCAGGGGTGAGTGCGCGCACACGATGGGCGCGAATCCAGTCCTCATCGATCATCGCTCGCATGTCGTCATCGGTAAGCTGCTCGACCTTCATCACTTCATGCGATGTTCGGAAACCGTCGAAGAAATGCAGCACCGGCACCCGTCCAGCGAGTGTCGCCGCTTGGGCAATGAGCGCCATGTCCATGACCTCTTGCACGGAGTTCGATGCCAACAAGGCGAAACCGGTTTGCCGCGTTGCCATCACGTCGCTGTGGTCGCCGAAGATCGATAGTGCGTGCGAGGCAACCGTACGCGCCGAGACGTGGAACACCGTGGGGGTCAACTCGCCGGCAATCTTATACATGTTCGGAATCATCAGCAGTAGCCCTTGCGAGGCCGTGAAGGTGGTTGCCAGCGCACCGGTTTGCAATGCACCATGAATGGCGCCTGCCGCTCCTCCTTCACTCTGCAGTTCAGTCACCGAGGGAACCGTCTCCCACAAATTCTTTCTCCCCTGCGCCGACCATTCATCAGCCCATTCGCCCATGTTGGAAGAAGGGGTGATGGGATAGATTGCGATCACTTCATTCAACTTGTGCGCAACATACGCGGCGGCTTCATTGCCGTCTAGAGTAACTTTCGGACGCTTCATTGCTTCATGCCTCGTGGAAGAATGTTCTACGCGATAGCTGTGAGATGATCATCAACCGTTTCCGTTTTTGCCAATGGCGTACCACGCGCTGATGACGATGAAACGGGAAGTTTTCCGAACATTTTGTTGGGCACGTTCCGAGAAATGGGAATTTTGTGGATGATTCTGAGAATCGATCGAGGTTCCGCACTGCTGGCGGAGTGCTCTTGACTCTTTCCGTAATCTGTTCTACCATGTAGCAGCAGCGTTCGATCCCCTGCCGTTCTTTCACACATCAACCATCAATAACACATCAAGGAGGGTTCTATGAAGGTCCTCATTGCATCGGTGGGCAATCAATGGGAAAGTTTGGTAGCAAAGCGATTCGAACACGCGTTGTGGTACTTGGTGGGAGACACCGAGACACGCGCACTGCAGAGCATTCAACAGTTCTCGCCTCACGATCGTCATGCAGCGATCGAGAAGGCGGCAGCCGAAGGCGCTACGGTGGTTGTGGCTGGAAAGTTCGGGGAACGGACAACAAAACTGCTTCGCACACACAACATGCGCGTTGCGCTCGTCCATGGCATTACGACGAGCGAAGCGATAGCCAACATTCAATCGGGGGAGATACCCCTCGCCGAACCCGACGCGCTCGGACACGAGAAAGGCGCGTTTCTCACAACGTTGCAACGTCTCATTCCCCAGCGGCGCAAGGCGGGCATGCCGATGAGTGCAGTTGCATACAACTCGGATTCGCCGCGCGGTCACCATCACCTCCAGCAGTACGCGGGAAGAGGACATTGATGTACGCATGATGCAAACGGGGAGTGCTCGCGCAAAGAGCACTCCCGGGTCTTCGTGATCACTGATTGCGCTCCCTTCGCACACCACTTTCTTTTCAGACGGCATTTCACTAAACTTTGCCAACGTGGTATCCGATTTCCGTGATCATTTCTCCTCTCTCTCACACATGGTGAAAACATTTCTTACTCTGACGGCGCCACTCCTGTGCGCTGTCAGTCCGTTGCAGTCCGAAACACCAAAACTGATCGTTGTCGTCAGTGTCGATCAACTCCGGTACGATTACCTTGTGCGGTTCAAAGAGCATTTCGGCGAGAACGGCTGGAAGTACTTTTTTCGGAACGGTGCGAACTTCGTGAACGCGAGTTTCAAGCACGCCATCAATACAACAGGACCCGGTCACGCCGCACTGTTGAGCGGTACGTACGGTTCGACGAACGGCATCATCGCGAACGACTGGTACGATCGTGATCGGGGAGGCTGGATGTATTGCGTCGAAGACCGCAGTGTGTCGCTCGTCGGATCGAAGGGGGAAGGTCGTTCACCGCGCAACTTCATCGGTTCCACGTTCGGTGACGAGCTTCTTCTCCGCTACGGGTTTGCAGCCAAAGTTCTCTCCGTTTCCAACAAAGATCGCGCTGCCATCTTGATGGGTGGAAAACTCGCGTCGGGTGTGTATTGGATGAAAGATTCGGTCTTCGTCACATCCACATACTATGCGGCAGATCTCCCCGAATGGGTCAGACAGTTCAACCATTCAGGAATCATCGACGCGTATTTCAAGAAAGTCTGGAACAAACTTCTCCCTCCCTCTGCCTATCGGTGGTTGGATGAGGACGATGCGCCGTACGAAGAGGATAAGGATGGCGTAGGGAGGAAATTCCCGCACATCATCACGGGTAAGGATTCGACACGAAGAACACCGTCGTATTATGCGGCACTGGCTCGCAGTCCTTTCAGCGCGGAGATTCTGAGTGCATTCGCCCAACGAGCGATCGAGGCGGAACAACTCGGCAAACGGGGTGTGACCGATATGCTCTGCGTAAGCTTTTCGGGCATGGACATCGTCGGTCATGCGTTCGGTCCGCACAGCCACGAGGTGATGGATATGGTCGTTCGGCTTGACGCGATCATTGCGGACTTTCTGTCTTTTCTCGACCGGCATGTTGGGTTGCGCTCTTGCGTGTTGGTGCTGATGGCAGACCACGGCGTCGCTCCTATTCCCGAGTACATCAAGCGCACCATGCCGTCGGCCGACGTTGGCCGGGTGCCGGTCGATTCGCTCAAGGCATTTTGCACGCGCGCACTCACACGCCGTTTCGGCGAACCGCAACCCGACATGCCTTGGATCGATGCCATCGTTGCCAACAACATCTACCTCAATCGCGAAGTGTCGAGCCAGCCCACCATGCCTCCCCTCGATCTCGTCGCCTCGACGCTTGCCGATTCACTGCGCACGCATGCCGCGATCGCAGCGGCTTATAGTAGGAGGGAGCTTTCTTCGGCGAGTGCATCGAATGTGCTGGCGGCAAAAATGCAACGCAGCTTTCATCCGCTCCGCAGCGGTGATGTTATGTATGCACTGAAACCGTACTGGACGGAAGGAACCGACCAATATGGTGCGTCGCACGGCGAACCGTACGAGTACGATGCCCATGTGCCGCTCGTCTTCGTCGGCGACGGCATTCGTCGCGGCACGTTCGCCGTCGAAGCAAGCCCTGTGGATATCGCTCCCACGCTGAGTGCTTTGCTCGGTATCGAATTCCCGCCGGGCAGGGAGGGCAGAGTGCTGATCGAAGCGTTGAAGTAGCGAACGTTCTTCTCCTCGTTCTTATGAAAGGACCCTATGTGGCGCACCACTGAAGGCAGTACAGGCCGCCTGATCCAACTGTGCATCGGCTATTTCGTTTTCTACGTCATCACCGGCGTCGCCGTCAAGTACTTTACGGGCAGTCCCGCGCTCGGCTTGCCGGGCATGAAGGAAATCGAGTACTTGGTGTACAGCACCGTCGGCGGGTCGTTCATCGCACTCTCGGTTGCCCTTGCGCTGCGATGGTATCGCATCAAATCGAACAAGCGTATCGCCATCGGAAAGTGGAGCGTACCGTCGGAACTCTTCTACATCATTCCCTCCGGCGTGTGTACCGCCGTGGTCATCCCCACAACGACGATGATGTATTTGCTGCCGATCTCGGTGATGGTCGCCATGGTCATCATGCGGGCGAGCATCATCATCATCAGCCGACTTGTCGATGCGGTGCAGATTCGTCAAGGCATTCTGGCCAAGCGCGTCTATGCGGAGGAGAATTATGCCGTCGTGTTTGCCTTGTTAGCGGCAGCGGTGAATCTGTTCTGGACGGGACCGGGAGACTTCGAGTTTGTCCAAAGCGTGGCGGCGATGAGTATTCTCGGCAGTTACATTTTCGCGTACGCGATCCGTATCTACATCATGAACTACTATAAAAACACGCGCGGCAAAGGTGCAAAGTTGGACAACCAAGGTTTCTTTGCCATCGAGCAAATTGCTGCCTCCGCAACCATGCTGATTGTCGGGTACGCCCTCTTCCAGGCGCCGGGATGGTCCGGCTCCACCAATATCTATGTGCTGCAGTTCCGGAACAGCATCGCTCAGCCGCAGCCCATGTGGTATTGGGCCGTCATTGCAGGCTTTGCCTACGGAATGGTCGCGTTCTTTTCCGTCTTCATTTTCATGTTCAAAGGTCGCACAGCAACTTTTGCTGGATTGGTCAACCGGCTCACCTCGCTTGTCGCCGGCACAACGGCAACGTTGGTTTCCGCGCTGCTCTTCAGCGGAAAGTTTCCCAAAATGCAAGATTGGCTCTCTCTCGTGTTCATTCTCATCGCTGTAGCGTTCCTGACGCGTGCAGAAAAAAGACGGATAGAAGAGTTGGTACGCGAGCATGAGATCGAAAACACGAAGCGATAATCGAAGCGGTGTCGGATGAGCACGCGCGCGGCGTTCATACCCGGATTCACGAAAACCCGTACACCCATTCTCCTCACGTTGGGCGCGATGTACGCGGCGTACTACACCGGCAGATTCAATTTGCTCTCCGTTGCCAACAAAACGCTCACCGCCGAGTTCGGTTGGCGCGCAGATGAATGGGGGCTGGTTGTCAACGCAACACTGTGGGCATACGCCGCGGGGCAACTCATCAACGGCATACGCGTCGATCGCGTGGGCGGCAGAAAAATGATGCTCATCGGCGCCTTCGGCATCGTGTTGGCGAATGTGTTGTTGGGACTCGGGATGTTTGTGCGCAGCCTTTCGTATTTCATCGGCATGGGGGTGCTGCTGGGATTTTTTCAAGCACACGGCGCGCCATCGCTGGTCAAGATTTGCGCAAACTGGTTGCGGATGGATGAACGTGGAACGTTCACCGGCATCTTCGGCTTCATCATTCACATTGGACGATGGGCGATTCTCTTGGGGGGTGGATGGTTAGTGGCAAATGCGCCATGGCAGTGGCTGTTTTGGGCACCGGCTCTTCTGATTGCGCTTGTTGCCGCCATCTTTTGGTTCGTCGTGAAAGACAATCCCGAAGATCTTGGCTTGCCGGCGGCCGAATCCTCGGACGTGGGTCATGGTATCGAAGACACGACACCGTTGGACGTCCCGGCAATCATTCAAAGAGTGGCAACCAACAAATTCGTCTGGATGGTTGCCGCAGCATATTTCTGCACGGGTGTGATTCGTTGGGGTGTGGACTCATGGTACATCCGTTATTTGCAGGAGACGTACAATATGCGGACGGATTCGTTCACGTATGTGGTGAGCGCGTTTCTCATTCCGCTCTCGGCCGTTGCCGGATCTTTTCTTGCTGGATGGCTTTCGGATACAGTGTTTCACGCACGTCGAGGTCCTGCAGCGGCATTGATGTACTCGATGAGTTTCGTGATGCTCTTGCTGTTTCTGTTTTTGCCTGGACCCGTTCTTTCTGTCGTCTTCCTTGTGATCCTCCAAATGTTCATCAACGGTCCGCACTCGTTGCTCGGCGGAGCAGCGGCTATGGACTTCGGCGGAAGGAAGGCGGCGGGGTTCGCAACCGGGCTGATCGATGCATGCCAATACCTGGGCGGAGGATTGTTTGCCGGCTCCGTCATTGGCGCCATCATGCAAAGTTATGGAACCATACCGGGAACGGACAATATCACTCCGGAAGGTTGGCGGGCATGGATGATTGTTCTGATGACTTTCACGCTGATCGGCGCAGCCTTGATGATTCGCCTGTGGAACGTCCATCCACGCCAAACAAACAGCTAACCACCTCCCTACCGTTCCATCTACGTCAATGCACCGACACTACGGCCAGTATGAAGAGAACTTCATCCCGTTTCATCGTTGCGTTGATTGCTTCTCTACCGCATGCACCATATTTTTGTGCGTGCTCTTTTCATCCGTCTTACCCACGAGTAGGATCAGCGGACCACGCAACCGATTGCTGTCGGGATCGTGACGAGGAGACCAAACACACGGCTGTTCTCGTGGAGTCGAATACGTAGGGATTGATGCTTCATGAATAATGATTCCAAAAACAATCTTCATCGCCGTGAAGCGCAACTTCGCGCAACGCTCTACAGCATCGGCGATGCCGTCATCGCCACCGATCGCAAGGGCCGTGTAGAGATGTTGAATCCTATCGCCGAACGTCTTACCGGCTGGAAGGAAAGCGATGCCGTCGGTAAGCCGCTCGCCCAGATTTTCCACATCGTCAACGAAAAGACTCGCCAGCCCTTGGAGCATCCTGTTGAAAGCATTCTGCGTGAAGGGGTGGTTGTCGGATTGGAGAATCACACGCTGCTGATCTCTCGCGAGGGCACGGAATGCGCCATCGCCGGCACCGTCGCACCGATTTTCGATCTCCCGCGGAAAATCACCGGTGTAGTGGTGGTCTTTCGCGATCAGTCGGCGGAACGAGCGGCACAACGTGCGGTGGAGGAGGCGCGGCAATTTGCTGAAAGCATCGTCGAGGCGGTGCGAGAGCCGTTGCTGATCCTCGACGCGCAGCTCGAGGTCGTTGCTGCCAACCGATCGTTCTACACCCTCTTTCGTTCACACCCTCACGACACCATCGGCAGGAAGGTGTACGATCTCGGCAATGGCCAGTGGAACATCCCTGCCCTCCGCCGTTTGTTAGAAGATATCCTTCCTCTCAACACCCATTTCGATCATTATGTCGTCGAGCACGAGTTCGAACAGATCGGCAAACGAACGATGGTGTTGAACGCCCGACGTCTGCTCCGTGCCGACAGCCGATCAGGATTGATTCTGCTTGCAATCGAAGACATCACCGAACGCACACAGGCAGAGGATTTACTCCGCGCAAGCCAAGAGCGCTATCGGCACATCTGCGAACTTGTGTCCGACTACGCGTACGCGTTTCGCGTCGAAGAGGACGGCACGATGCTCGGCGAGTGGGTTACAAAATCCTTTACCACCACGTTCGGCTACACGCTCGAGGAAGTTTGCGCACCAGGTGGTTGGCGATTATTGGTGCATCCGGACGATGTCCCGATTGTTCTCGACCATGTGCGACGGGTGCTGCGCGGCGAGCGCGATATCTGCGAGATGCGCTTGCTGACGCGTACGGGTGAAGCACGGTGGTTGCGCGACTATGCCATCCCCGTTTGGGACAAAGAGCGCCGACGGGTCGTTCGTGTCTATGGCGCATCGCAAGACATCACCGACCGACGACGCACCCTGATCGCACTGCAAGCGAGCGAGGAACGATACCGCTATATCTCCGAACTCATCTCCGATTATGCCTACTCCTTCCGGGTCGATGCCAACAACACGCTCGTGAGCGAGTGGGTCACCGAGTCCTTTACAGACATCACGGGCTACAGGCCCACAGAAATCGACCCTCCCGGCGCTTGGCAGAAGCTTATCCACTCAGACGACCAGTCCATTGCCCACGCGTGCTTTCAACGTTTGTTGGAAGGGAACGACGTTGTGAGCGTGTTGCGCATCGTGCGCAAGGACGGAAAAATGCGATACGTCCGGGTTCACGCGCATCCGGTGTGGGATTCAACGCTCAAGCGCGTCGTTCGCATTTATGGAGCGGCGCAAGATATTACTGAGCAAAAGCTCGCCGAAGAAGAACTTCGCGCATCGCACCAAGCCTATGCGCAACTCATCGACTCGATCGACGGCATCGTCTGGGAGGCGGATGCCTCGACGTTGCAATTCGTCTTTGTCAGCAAGCAAGCCGAGCGAGTGCTGGGATATCCGCTGGAGCGGTGGACGAGCGAACCGACGTTTTGGAAAGATCATATCCATCCCGACGACGCCGGCTGGGCGGTGGGCTACTGCATAGAAGCTACTGCCGCCATGCGACCACATGAGTTCGAATATCGTATGATCGCCGCCGACGGACGTGTGGTGTGGTTGCGCGATATCGTCTCGGTCGTACAAGAAGATGGCAGGCCCATCAAACTACGCGGCATCATGGTTGACGTGACAGAGCGGAAGAACACCGAAGGTTGTCTTGCCAATTACACGCGCGTGCTGGAACTGGTCGCAACGGGAGCACCCATCGAAACAACGCTCGATGCCTTGACACGACACATCGAAGAACAATCCGAGGGGATGCTTGCCTCCATTCTTGTGCTGGACTCCGACGGTAAACGTCTTCGCCACGGTGCGGCACCTCATCTCCCCGACGAGTACAACCGCATGGTGGATGGCCTCACCATCGGGGAGGGTGTCGGTTCGTGCGGTACGGCGGCGTGGCGCCGCCAGCAGGTCATTGTCAGCGATATTGCCACCGATCCCCTGTGGGCAAGCTATCGCACGGTGGTAAAGTGCTTCGGCTTGTGCGCGTGTTGGTCAACTCCCATCCTCGATCACGACGGCAGTCTGCTCGGTACGTTTGCACTCTACTATCGGGAGCCGGCTTCACCGACTGCGAGGCATCTCGAAGTCATTCAGCGGGCAACGCATCTTGCAACGATCGTCCTCAGCAAGCATAAGCAGGAACGCACGCTGCGTGAAAGTGAGGAACGGTATCGCACGCTCTACCAAGAAAATCCCAGCATGTTCTTCACGCTCAATGCCGCCGGTGAGGTCGTGTCCGTCAATTCGTTCGGCGCGCACTATCTCGGCTACGAAAGGGAAGAGTTGTTGGGCAAGCCGGTCACGGAAGTCTTCCACCCCGACGATAGGGAGGGTATCTGCACACACCTTGCCGAGTGCATCGAACAACCGGATAAGGCGTTCCGATGGCAAGCGCGCAAGGTACGCAAGAACGGAGAGGTTATTTGGGTAGAAGAATGTGCTCGTGCGTTTCCCAACCCTGAGGGCGGCACAAACGTCCTCGTGGTCTGTACCGACATCTCCGAACGCAAAGAAGCCGAGGAGCGTCGCTTGCAGATGGAACAACGTTTGCAGCAAGCACAAAAGCTCGAAAGCTTGGGGACGCTTGCCAGCGGCATCGCCCACGATTTCAATAACATCCTTGGGATCATGCTGGGACACTCGTCCGCTCTCGTCGATCTGATCGGCGATGTTCCAAAGGGCAGGAACCATCTTGAAGCAATCACGAAAGCGGGCGAACGCGGTGCGGCACTTGTCCACCAATTGCTGACGTTTGCGCGCAAGACCGACTCCATCTTCGAACCGCTCGACGTCAACGAGATTATCCTCGAAGTCGCGAAGCTTCTGAAAGAAACGTTTCCCAAAACCATCACTCTCGTCACCGACCTCCAGCCCGATCTGCCTCCCGTCGTTGCCGATGCAACGCAACTCCATCAAGTGGTGCTCAATCTTTCTGTGAATGCACGTGACGCGATGCCGAAAGGAGGTACGCTCACCATGCGCACGCGTTCGGCACAGACGGTGGAAGTGCTCGCTCGGCATCCTCAGGCGCCGGAACGCTCTTACATTGTTGTGGAGATCAGCGACACGGGAACCGGGATGGATGAGACAACGCGACGCCGCATCTTCGAACCGTTCTTTACGACCAAAGGCGTGGGCAAAGGGACGGGACTGGGACTGGCGCTCGTGCACGGAATCGTGGAAGCGCACAACGGCTTCATCGAAGTAGAAAGCGCGCTGCACCAAGGAACCACGTTTCGCATAGCGCTGCCGGCGATGGAAGGGGACTCACGAGAGGCACCTCGCATGCCTTCCCAGGCAGAGCAAATCGTCGGCGGAACCGAGAAACTCCTCATCATCGAAGACGAGGAGATGTTGAGAGATTTGGTAACGGTCCTGCTTGAAGAGAAGGGCTACACCATTCTTGCAGCCGAGGACGGCAAGCGCGGCGTTGAGCTGTACGAGGAACACCGCGACACGATCGCAGCGGTCATTACCGATATGGGATTGCCGATCATGAGTGGAGAGGAAGTATTTCATCGCATCCGCGCTGTCAACCCTCAGGCGAAGATCATTCTCGCCAGCGGCTTCGTCGAGCCTGACGTGAAAGCCGATCTGATGGGGCGTGGCGTCGGCGGCTTCATTCAAAAACCGTACACCGTTAACGAGATTGTCCGCGTCGTCCGCGAGGTGCTCGATACACGATGAGCGACGCTCACCCTCGCAACGTCCAGAGACGATTGGTCACTCGCTCTAACTCCTCCGCGATCAACTTCGGATCGAGTGTCTTTTCAGGCATGTTCTCGAACACGGCGTACGGCACCGTGAAGTCCTTCACAGCAATATGCGTTGGGTGCGCTGCCTCCAGTTTGTCCCAGTCGTTGATCCGGTAATAGTACTCCATCTTCTCGTCGGGCAACGAATGGTAGAGGATGGAATCTTCTTCACCTTTTCGCGCCCGGCGCCGATTCTTCCGCACCGACTCCTCGTAGTCCACACGAATGTACATGAGGCAGGCTTTGCTGAGGATATCGCCGTCGAGGTAACTGAGTGCTTCGTGGATGCCGTTCTCACCGCCTCGAGCGAACTCAATGAGGGTCGTCATCGTGTCGTGATAGCGAGGATTGCGCGCAAGCTTCTTGCGGTATTCGAGATTGATCCGCTCGATGAACAGATTCCACGCGAAGGGATCTTTGAACCAATACTTCTCGTCGGTCCAGATCCGCGGCTTGCCGTGCTTCGAGAGAATGTCGTCGATCTCGAACGTTTCCCACACGTACAGAAAATCGTCTAACTCTTCGAACGGTCCGATATGAAACCGGCGGAGGCGCTCTTGCGGATCCAGCTTTTTCAAGAAGTCGATCACCTCCGATTTTCCTGCAGCAGGCCTGCCGGTGATGATGAGTATGGGAAAGTTGTCGTTCATACTCGTGTTCTCAAAAAATGATGAGGGAGAAAATGCAAACGTGGATGATCACGGTACCACTTCGATGCGGCGGTCGGTTCTCTCCGCGATCACTTTGGCGTTTCGCACGGCACGCTCGATCGCTTCAAAGACCGTCTGCTTCAAGTAAACAGGCTGTTGAATCTCCAGACCGAAATACTTCTTCGCTTGCCCTACCATGAAGTCGCTTGCGGCGCAACTATACATCCGATCGTCTTCCAGCGGCTTTCCCCCGACGTTCAGCGTAACAACCTTCCACGTATTGTCGGGCATTCGCTTCACTGCGGCATAGAGTCCCGAAAAGATCACCGCTTCATCGTTGGCAAGCGTGTGCAGAACCACGCTGCGCAACTCGCGTCCTGAGAGCTGGAAGGTGGTGAGGATGTTGCGAAACGGAAGTACCTCGAACAGTTCTCGCTTTGTCAGCGGTCCGGCAGCGACGTTGGCGCGAATGCCGCTCGCGTTCATGAAGGCAACGTGAGCATGAGCGGCTTCACGCTGCGCGTCGGCAATGAAGCGACCTATACTGCTCTCACCGCGTTCGCGCGTCCAATCCGTCGCAAGCTCCGCAAGCACTTCGCTGTAGTCTTTCTCGATTGCTGCTTGCATGGAATCCACGAAGACAGAAAGCCGCGTCCGCGGCCGATCGTTGCGCGCCCAGAGTTGGATCAGCGTTCCCGAAAAGCGCACGACCCGGTCGTTGTCGACCGTGACTTCTAACGCGCCGACGTTCTCGCACTGAGAGCCTGCCTGAACGATGATCACGTTGTTCACCACCTTCGGTTTCGTCAGGCGCGTGTGTGAATGCCCGCCGATGATCACATCAAGCCCCTGCACGTTTGCTGCGAGCACGGAGTCTTCTTCCACACCTTGATGTGTGACGGCGATGATCAGATCGGTCATCGGGTCGAGCGTGGCAATCAACCTCCGGGCCGTCTCGATAGGTGAAAGGACCTTGATGCCGACGAGGTTGTTTTGATTCACGAGGCTATACAACTCTTGGGACATCAAGCCGAAGACACCGATCCGAAGTCCGAACCGGTTCAGTACGATATACTCGCGGTTGTTCACAGGAAACGCACCTTGGGTGTTGACAATGTTCGCGGAAAGCGTGGGAAATTGCGCGATCTTGGTCAGCGCTACAAGATTCTCCTGCGAGATGTCGAAATCGTGGTTCCCGATCGTCCACGCATCGTAGCCGATCATATTCATCATCTCGAACAATGCACCTCCTTCGGCGCCTTTGTAGAGTCTGTCGGTGATGGGATTGCCGGTCATGACATCGCCTGCGTCGAAGAGCAGCACATTCGATGTTGCCTTGCGCACACTATCGACGGTAAACTCCAACTCCTTGAAGCCGCCAACCAACGGCTTCGGAGACTCACGTCGCCACGTTGCTTCATGTGGTATGAATGCAGCGTGCATGTCGTTCGTATGGAGGATGGTGACAGTAACGGATTGGGCAACAGCTTGAGCAACAAGGCACACTGCTGCCACACACCAAAATATTCCTCGAAGCAGCGAGCGATTCATGTATTCCTCGTGTGCATGTGTACGAATGGAAAACAAGAAATGGTGCCACTGAACTGGCGATTCAATCTACAAAGAAAATGGTAGGATTGGAAATTCGGCGTTGCGTTTTACCTCCACAAGGCGTAGCCTCTTGACAGAGTCACGGCAACGCGTCGCCATGAAGTCTTCGGGATCGTCTTGCTCAACCGCCACACACCTCAACCAGTATCGCCGGTTCGATCACTGGACGGTGAACGATGGGCTTTCACAAGGTACGGTTGCCTTCATTCATCAAGACAAGCTCGGCTTTCTTTGGATCGGAACGATGGGGGGATTGGAACGCTTCGACGGCATCGAGTTCACACACGTCAACGCCATCCGCGGCATTCCCCAACAGCCTGTCTATTTCTACTTACTCATCGAAAATGCCGACTCGACGTTCTGGCTCAGTACAGATGCCGGCCTGATGCTCTTCGATCCACGAACCAACAGCGGAGAACTCTTTCAGTTGCCACGCTCGATCGTGCCGACTGCGGAAGGCCTCGCCACGCGGTGTCTCACGCGATTGGCGGATGAATCGTTCCTCTTCGGTCTCGACGGAGTGGGTTTGGTGCGGTTCGAATACTCGACGCGACGGTTCTCGCTCGTCCATCCGTTTCAGCCGAGTGTTGGGACAACACCGCCGGAAGATCTCGCCGGTATCGTTGCCTTGCCGAATACAGCACAACGGAATCGATATCGAAGCTCGCCTCCTTCCCTTTGCGTCAAAGTGCTCAGTGTGTCTTGATGGACGAAGTCACGCATTCCCTCTTGTTCGGCACGAGGAGAGGAATTCTGAAGTACGAGCGAAACACTCTCAGCCCGCTGCGACTTCTCGACAATCAGACGCGCCTCGATACGTCTCTGGTCAACACGCTTTTTCGAGACACGAAGGGAACGTTGTGGGTAGGATTGACAAAGAGAGTTGCCGCGTTCTTCCCATCATCGAAGACGCTGCTCTTTTACGAACACGATCCAAGAGATCCCACCAGCATGCCGAAGGGCGCAGTTCTTATGTATGCCATGTTTCGAAGTCTCGCCACGGCTCAGCTTCCGTTGAGCGCACTGATCGGTCGCGCCAACAGGATTTTTTGCGAAGGAACATTGACGGCGCACTATGCCTCGCTGATTTCCGGCTCCGCTCATGTAGATGGACGAATCGAACTCTGCAATGCGGGACACCCACCGGCATTCGTGCTTGGGCGAGAAGGGGTGCGCTCCATTCATTCCACCGCAACGCCGATTGGGTTGTTCTCCTCAGTCGATTTCCCCACGCTTCATCTCCACCGTGCATCGGGAGAGCGTCTGGTTGCGTATTCGGATGGGGTAACGGAAGCGCAGAACGCGGTGGGGGAACAGTTCGGAGAGGAACGGCTGAGAGCTTCGCTGGTTCGACACAGTGCACTCTCTCCCCAAGAGCTGATCGAGGCGTGCCTGGATGAGGTTGGAGCGTTTCGGCGCGGAAGACCGAGGGACGGCGTGACGATGTTCGTTCTCGAACGGCGGTAACGTTACGGTGCGGGAGTGGGTGAGAGTCGATACTTTGCTGCCAGACTTTGCGCAGTGAAGACAGCGAGATCGCGACACACCTCTTCAGCCTGTGCTTCCTTCTGGTTGGGGGGAAGCAGGAGATGCCGTTCCACACGAGCGGTCATTTCGTTCAGCTCGTGCGCATCCGCATGTGCTGCCAACGCGTCGAACAACATCCGATGGGCAGCTTTTCGCTCCGTCACTTCCAATCCGTCGAGGATTTGGCGATGCGGCGTCCCTTCCCAGATGGCAAGAATCATTGCTTCGCGTAGCCACCGTTCGACACGATGCTCGGCAAGTGTGCCGATGCCGGCATACACTTCCATTGCCCATTTGGCGGTCTGTACGGCGAACTCCGCAGTCCAATACTTCGCCAGATGTGTGACGAGACGGAAGAAGTGATAGCGTTCGGAATAAGGCGGCTGCTCGCGCCATACCTCATCCAGCAGCCGTACCGATTCCCACGCCAACGCGAATGCGTTGATCAGCGTCGCACGTTTTTCTTCGCACTGTCGTCGCAACAAGGATGCTCGATGACGGGTTTGCCGAATGCATGGCGCTGTACAGCAAACGAAGTTGCATCGGCGAGCGCACGCTGTGCCAATGCGACACTGGCGATACTGTTGGCAACGCGCGAGATGTTGAGGACCTCCAGCACCAAATACACACCCCACTCTGCTCTGCCGAGGAGATAGGCTTCGCTGTCGCGCAATTCCACTTCACCTGTCGGAACCGATCGCGTGGCGATTTTATTCTTCAGCCGACGGATGAGATAGTTGAGTGATCCATCCGAGCGGACGCGCGGAACAAGGAACAGCGCAAGTCCTCGCACCGTGTGCGGCGCTCCTTCGGGGCGAGCGGCAACGACCGCAAGCTCCGCGCCCGCGTTGCTTGCAAAATACTTTTCGCCTGTCAGGCGCCACAGCGCGCCATCGGGGCGCGCAACCGTTTCCACCGCAGCGCCGAGGTCCGATCCTCCCTTCACTTCTGTCATCCACGTTGCTCCTTGCCACACCTCGTCATCCTGACGGAGCAACCAAGGGAGAAACCGCTGCTTTGTCGCAGCGTCGCCGTACTTCTCGAGCTGCACCGCGGTGGAAAGCGAAACGGTGTACGGACAATACAGTCCCGAATCGTAAAACGACGTCACGTATCCCAAAAGGTACGGCAGGCGTAGGGCTTTGGGACGAACGGCGCTGTCATCAGTCCACGCGCGCCACACGGCTCCCTCTCGATATCCGCGCCGAAGCATTTTCCAGTAGCCGGGCGGAAGTTCGATGCTGTCGCACCGTGCACCGAATCGATCGTACATGCGCAGCCAGGGCGTTCCCGCCGCATCGACAGATGCACTGATGGCTTCTCCTTCTTTTTCCCACCACGTTTGGTAATTCTCCAACAACGGTCGTTCGGGAAGATCGCCAACCAACTGTTGGAGAAACGCAAGAGGGGAGCGGAGCGATGCGAACGAGAGCATAGAAATCAGATGCGTTTGACAGTTACTCGATCGATGTATTTGACTTTTTCGGTATCGACACGTACGGTATCGCCTGTTTCGACAAATTGCGGCACCATGATCTCGATGCCGTTCTCCAGCTTCGCGGGCTTCAACGTGTTGTCGTGTTCGCCGCGCAAGCCCGGACCCGTTGCCTCCACCTTCAACTCCACCACTTTGGGAAACTGTACCGCCACGGCTTCATCGCCGAGCAGCTCGACCGTGATACGCATCCCTTCTTTCATGAAGTGCGCTGCTGTGCCTATCGAGCGCAAGGGTATGCCCACTTGCTCGAAGGTTTCAGGATCCATGAAGTAGCATTGCTCGCTGTCGGCGTAGAGGAAATCCATAGGGCGCTTGCGGAGGTCGACATCCTCCAGCTTGTCGGTGTGCTTGAAGCGTCGCTCGGCAAAATGCCCAAAGCGTACGTCGTACAATTTGAGTTCGATGAAGCCCTGCATCTGCCCGCTGCCCGAGTGCCTGATCGCTTCGAGCACTTTGTAGAGCTTGCCGTCGAGCTGCAGCGCCGTTCCTGCTTTCACTTCCGATGCAAGAACCATAACGCTACCCTCCTTGACTGTAGGAGAAATGAGAATGTTTGACTGAAGAAGATTTTCAGAATCAGGAACGAGAATCGCGAGAGGAACGACCCCCTCCTCGCTCGCTGTTCGTCATACTACGCTCTTCACCACCACTCTTCCTCACCTCCCTCCGTGGTGGGGATTTCGATTGCATGTGCATCGGGCAAATTCTCGGCTTGACGTCGCAACACACGCGCGTTTCCGGATGGGAATGGTCGATCACGGAATTGCCGTCGTAGAAACGGTAACCCACCATCGTCGGTCAGTCGTGAAGATGCATGCCCTGTGCTTAAAAGATACAGAACACAGCGGCATACAGCAAGAGCCGGCATCCTCGGAGATCTCGATGGAGAACCTCGCGGCGAAGCGCGAAAACGCAGAGAACAGAAAACGACGTGTGTGCACCGCCCTTGCGGCTTTGTGCGAACCCTTGATGCAGTTGAGTGAGGTCCTTTCAGCAGCGACTGGTTTTCAGTACCTCCAACTCGTACGATCTGCTCCGGGAGGTGCTGTCTTCAGGATACGTTCGACAGCACGCGGAATGAACATTTGATGATAGCGCAACCGCGAGATCGCATTGGGCCGAGTATGATCGCCATTCCAACAGTGTTCCGCTCGTGGCTCGTAATCCACCTCGCCCGCGTAGTACGGATCGGTTGTGCTCTTCAAGAACTCTTCGATGAGATACACCGCGTTGTTCAAGAAGAAATTATCCGCTTCGCCGCAGTAGATGTGAATCTTTCCCTCCAACTTTTTTCCAAAACCCTTTTGCCAGTCACGCCTGAGAATAGCGCTAAGATCGTAGTGCTCGCGCCAATACAGTGCCACGCTTCGATCGATCGCGCCGGTCTGTTTGTCCCAAATCGGTTTCGGGTAGCCGTCATCGCCGACGGGACCGAACACCGCCTGCCATATATCCCACTGCTCACCGGAGCGTGCGTGCGTGCCGAGTGCAAGCTCGTAGTGATTTGCTTCCTCGAGCGTTGCGAGTGTTTCGCCAAGATAATTGCGCGTGGCAGGGCGCGGGGTTCGCTTCCACTTGCTGTCGTAGTAGTAGGCATTGTCGTGCTCGTACACATTCACAACGCCATAAGCGCGGAAGTCCACCGGGTCGGGGCATGCGGCATAGCAGCCGTTGAATTCGTCAGGATAGAAGATCTGTACCGCAAGCGCTTCCCAACCGCCCGTCGAGCCGCCGTACACGAACCGCGACCATCCCGTGCCCAAACAGCGAAACGTCTTTTCGATGAACGGAATCAACTCGTACATGATCGCGTCGCCGTAGGGACCAAGGTTTGCTGAGTTGACGGCATACGAATCGTCGTAATATGGATTGGCGTGCTGGATCTCGACCGCTACCACTCGGGGAAAATGCGGACCCGTCCATTCTTTGTAGAACTCATACGCATACATCTCCACAATTTTGTTATAATCGGGAAGCTTGAATCGTTTGCTGTACTCTCCCTTCATGCGCGCTGTATCCGGCATCGTCTCGCGAAAACCGCCGAAGGTGTACGGAAAATGTCCGTGAAAGATCATCAGCGGATAGCGTGCCTCAGGATGCGTGTCGAATCCTTCGGGCAACAACACGTTCGCGCCGAGGAACATCGGACGTCCCCAAAAGCGAGACAGTCGTTCGCTTCGAATACGGATGTGCTTGATATATTTCGTATCCTGAGGCGGATCGATGGGAGAGATCTCTTTGTCCAACACAATCGTGATAGTCTCGTCACGTGAAGGGTCGATCCACAGCGCTTTGGGAGAGCTGTAGAGATTTCCCGGAGCGCGATTCCAACGTTGCCCTTCGCCTCGATCCATTGGAAGCTTCACCGTGTGTCCATCTGCCCGTTTGAAAGTTTCATATTTGTGCAAGAGTCCTTGCACCCAGTATCTGCCCGCAGGAAGCAGACTAATGCTGCGTAGCGGAAATCCGAACGCTCGTTGATCGATCACCACAGGGGTGTTCGGCCGTAATCCCTCCACATCGACTCCAAAGACCAACTGCGTTTCCGGACCTTCGGAAATCTGAAAACGCGGCTCGGCTGTGCTATCGGTCGAGAGAAGCAGGAGCATGCGACCATCCAACGCCGCTGCACTCCGCTCCGTGGGAAATGAGAGCGCAAACCGTACAGCAGTGGACTGTCCGACGGCGATGCTCTGCAGCGCCGTGAATGCAACAAGGAGGACTACAACGATGGAGCGATTCATACGATTCTCCTGTGATTGTGGGATGAGAGGCACGTCCACAGCAAGTTAGCAAAACATTTGCGCAGGGGAAAGCGTAGGGCATGCTCACCGAGCTGATCTCCACCGTGCATCCATCGAAGAAAGCCGGTGAAGATACGCTGCACAAAATCTGCGGCGTGATTTCCGGCGACGAAGCACGACACGAGAAAGCCTACAAGCTGTTTATGTCCAAAGTATTCGATCTCGACCCGGCGCAGGCAGTGCTGTCGTTCGCGAAAATGATGAAGGCGAAAATCGTGATGCCCGCCGTGCTGATGTACGACGGCAAAGATGCCAACCTCTTCGAGAAGTACTCCATCGTGGCGCAGAAGACCGGCGTGTACACCGTGAAGGATTACTCCGACATCGTTGCCCATCTTGTGCAGCACTGGAAGCTCGAAACCATGCAAGGTCTTTCCGATGCCGCTGCCAAGGCACAGGACTACCTGTGCAATCTCTCCGAGCGCTACGCCAAGCTTGCCGACCGCGTCCGGTTCTCCGGTAAGGAGAAGTTCAGTTGGATCTTCGACCGCGATGTCGTCATCGGGTTCACTTCTTAACGCTGACCGCCGTAACGTTGGGGGTTGAGCGTTCAATGGTTGGAACGTGAAGCGTGAGCATTGGAATTTGCGCCTCCGTGCGCCCGTCACCCTTCGACTCCGCATCGCTGCGCTCAGCGTGACGAACACCAGCATCACACGTCAGGTTGAGCGCAGTGGAGCGAAGCGGAACGAAGTCGAAACCTCCTCCATAGATAACCTCAAGATATGATGCGCGCAATCCACATCTGCGCGTTGCGAAGTCGTCGGCTGTGCGCGGAGGGCCGTCAGGGTTGAGCTTCAACCTGTTGGAGCTTGGAACTTGAGTATTGGAGTTTGCGCTAGCTTGAGTATTGGAACTTCGCCTCAAGCGTTGTAGGTCGGGACGCCCTTCCCGACCCACACCAGGCTGTAGGACGAGCAGCCTGCTCGTCCTACAGCAGTAATCACTTGGCCAGTATCATCTTGCGCGTGGCGTTGAGGGTACCCGCCTGGAGACGGTAGAGATAGATCCCGCTAGGAGAGTTTGTCGCATTCCAGGTTATCTCGTAGGCCCCAGGCTGCATCGTCTCGTTCACCAGCGTTGCAACTTCTTGACCGAGCACGTCATACACGTGCAAGAGAACATTGCCCGAAGTCGGGACGGAGAACCTGATCGTGGTGGTCGGGTTGAACGGGTTCGGATAATTCTGTTCCAACGAGAACCCACGAGGAGTACTGCTCAGCTCCTTCACGCCGGTCGTCAGCGTCGTATCGAACCCGAGTTTTTTTCATTTGTAGCTTCGTGAGCGGCGTTGCAAAGAACATCTGGTGCCCATCCCATGTGTTTTTCCCGATGTAACTCCAGTTCTTCGACGGCACAACCGTGTCACCAGGATTGCCATTGTACGTCAAGAAGTCCATCTTCAAGGCGCGTCGATAATCCACTGGTATGGGGACGATGCCGCTTGAGCCAGCTCAAGGTGCTATCGGCGGAGTTCCACGTCGCGAAGCGGATCAATCCAGTTTGATTGTATTGTTGGATTGCTGGGATGTTGCCGCCGAAGTTGAGATGGCATTCCGTGCATGTGTGCCCCGTATAGCCAATAGTATGAGAGGTAAAGGGAGCGAATGCTGCAAACGCGTTGCCCTGATATGTTATGGACTGGAAACTCATCGGATAGACTTTGCCGTCCTTCGTCCTGTTCGCGAGCATCACAAAGCCTGTGATCGGTTGCTTCGCTCGCTTGCGATGAGCTATCACTTGACTTTCGAAGTGACAGTTGTAGCAACTTAAAACAGTGCGCGCATGGCACGCCGTGCAATGAATCTT
Source organism: Ignavibacteria bacterium (assembly GCA_040290295.1). Lineage (GTDB taxonomy): Bacteria > Bacteroidota > Ignavibacteria > UBA10030 > UBA6906 > CAADGV01. The sequence goes on along the minus strand of PSMW01000002.1, from coordinate 104,855 downwards.
GTTGTTGTGTGCAGGTGGGTTCCACGCACGGTGATCGGGCAACGTACCGCCGGCTGTCGTATGGCAATTCGTGCACTCCGCTTGGATGGCACCCGGTTCTAAGAGTGAGTTATGTACGGTCGTTGTGCCGCGCATATCATTCGATCGGTGACAGCTCCAGCACTTCATGCCTGCCGAACGATGGACATCGGGAATATTCAATTGATTGGCTTCCGTGTTTTGGCGCCCATGGCAGCCATAACACTGGCTCACTCGGATCGAGTCCCGATTGAAGCCCGAATTGCTCGGATGGCAGTCAACGCAACCAGGCGTGTAGTTGGCTGGGTACGGATTGCCGTCGGCGTCCGTCGGACCGTGGCACTCCACGCAACCGATCTGACTGATCGGAACGTTGGTGAATGTCTCGAAGCCCCCGTTAGCCCGATTGTACCAGAACGGTTTTCCGGCGCGCGTTTTGTGCAAGCTCGTGTTGAAATTTGCCTGTGCGAAGAGGGCACATGGCATCGCCACCAGCACGAGTGTGAGGAGTAGCTTCTTCGTCATAGGTTTTGCCCTTTCGTTGGTTGAGAGGTTGAGAGGGATTTCCGTAGGCGCTTGGTGATGTTCGTTGTCATTTCCATCATTGCATCAGCCAATTGATGTGCCATAGCGCGATGCACGTGCGTTGCGCGTGAGCGTTGCTCTATTTCTCTCATGTGTGGAAAAGGGGATCGAGGAGTGCGGCTTCGCATTCCAGCGTTCACCATAAGTGAGAACAGTGCTTTGCGATCGTAAGAAATCGCTGAAACATTCAATGCTGAACATTGCATCACGGACTTTCGAACGGAGATGTCGAAGCGTCGATTGTCTCAGCATGGCCGATGGTCCTCTGCACCAACAGAGATGCTGGCAACGACATCCAAACGGTTGCGGGTCAGAACGGCGTTGGCCGTTGTGACCGTGTCTCCCCGATCGGGTTCACCATCGATCTTTGTTTTTTCCTTCTTCAATGTCTATCTTCACAAACCATGAAGACCGCATCACCTATCAAACCACCCAGGCTCCGTCGCGGCGACCTCATCGGCATCGTCTCGCCCTCCAGTCCTGTTGCCGAAGCACAACGTATCGAAAGGGGAGTGCGCTATCTCGAATCACTCGGCTATCGCGTCATCGTCGGCGAGCATGTAGGGAGCACGTTCGGATACCTTGCCGGAACAGACGAAGAACGCGCGGCCGATCTCCACGCGATGTTTGCGAACAAGAACGTCAGAGCCATTGTGTGCGTGCGTGGCGGGTACGGAACCACGCGACTCCTCTCACTCATCGATTACCGATTGATTGCACGAAATCCCAAAATCCTCGTCGGCTTTAGCGACGTGACAGCGTTGCAACTGGCGTTATGGAGAAAGTGTCGGCTCGTAACGTTTCATGGTCCTATGGCGGCCGTCGAGATGGCGAATACGATGCATCCGTACACCGAAGAAATGTTCTGGCGATGCATCACGTCCTCCAAGGCATTGGGTGAGCTTCACCTACCCGAACAACCAATCGTACTTTCCACTGCTTCGCGGGCAGCGACGGGAAGATTGCTGGGGGGAAATCTCTCACTGGTGGTTTCGCTGTTAGGAACGAGCTATGCGCCGGTCTTCGACAGAGCGGTACTGTTTCTCGAAGAGATCGCTGAGGAACCGTATCGCGTCGATCGTATGCTCACCCACCTTCGCAACGCGTCTGCTTTCAACGATGCAGTTGCAATGCTGTTCGGTGATTTTACCGACTGCGTTCCATCCGATACGAGCAAGCCGTCGTTTCGCATCGACGACGTCCTCCAAGAAGTGGCGAGAGAGTTTGGAAAACCTGCGTTGGCACGCGTTCCTTTTGGTCATGTGCCGCGAAAGCTCACTCTGCCGATCGGCATTCGAGTTCGCATCGATACTCGACGTCCCTCCATCGCGTTGCTCGAATCAGCCGTCGCGTGAGGCAGGGTGCTGATACCAGGCAGGTCGCGTCGCTCGTTGGTTGTTCGTGCGAACACTGAGCAACGTGCAACGACCTTCTCCCGATGCTGACAGTGTTTGTGTGTGCGATGCATGGCGAATGCTTGCAGCTTCTCCTGCGTTCGATCGATCGTTTGCAGCTCTCGTGCCTTATGTATTGAGGACGAAGAAAGCGCTCGGATGCTGCGCGCCGCTTTTCTTGACTCTTCTCACCCTTCTTTGTATAATGGACACAGGTTTTTACGCTACTCTCTCCGTTCTGCCGTCGATGAAACTGCCGACGGCCGACACGCAACCGGTCACACAGGAGCCTACGACATGCTCACCGAATTTGGTCGGGTGTTGATCTTTCTCATCGTGGGGGTGGTATTCGTTGCCGGCGGCTTGATTGCCGCGTGGCTTCTCCGGCCTCATCGCCCCTATCCCAGCAAGCTGACAACGTACGAGTGCGGCGAAACGCCCATAGGGGATACACGCGTGCGTTTCAATATCCGCTTTTATGTTATTGCCCTCATCTTCCTTATCTTTGATGTGGAAGTCGTCTTCCTCTTCCCGTGGGCAACGGTGTACAAGAACCTCGGCTGGTTCGCGTTCGTCGAGATGCTCGTCTTTCTTGCGATCCTCTTTGTGGGCTATGCGTATGTGTGGCGCAACGGCGATTTAGATTGGGATAAACCCCAACCGAAAATCCCGCGCTACGAAAAAGGTGTCGGTGTGCGCGAGCCGTATCTGACGGAAGAAGAAGTCGTCATTTGAACAATGCTCGATGGGTTATGGGACTTCTCGATCAACGCTTCGAAAACAGCAACGTCATCATCACCTCGCTCGATCATCTCCTGAACTGGGCGCGACTCTCCTCGATGTGGGGCATGCAATTCGGCCTTGCGTGTTGCGCCATCGAGATGATGGCAACGGGCGCCTCGCATTACGATACCGATCGCTTCGGCATTTTCTTCCGTGGCACGCCGCGCCAATCCGACGTGATGATCGTTGCCGGCACGGTGACGTTGAAAATGGCTTCACGCATCAAGACACTCTACGATCAGATGTCCGAACCGCGGTACGTGCTTTCGATGGGAAGCTGCGCGAACTGCGGCGGTCCGTACTGGGAGCACGGCTACCACGTGCTCAAAGGCGTGGACCGTGTCATTCCCGTGGATGTGTACGTCCCCGGCTGTCCGCCTCGCCCCGAAGCGCTGATTGAAGGATTGATGAAGCTGCAGGAGAAGATCCGCCGCGAAAGCCTTGCGAAAAAGAAACCTGCCTGATGTACTTCCTCTTGCACGACATTCATGAAGTGAAGCAATGATTGCACAGGAAATGTACGACATCCTCAAGCAGCAATTCGGCGACGTCGTTCTCGATGCCAAGCTCGAAGGCGTCCACGATCCGTGGATCAAACTCGCTCCTCATCGTGTGAACGATGTTGCCCGCTTCCTCCGCGACGATGATCGCTTGACGTTCGATGTGCTCATGTGTTTGAGCGGCATCGACTACACGGGCGGGAAGCTCGGCGTGGTCTATCATCTCTTCTCCATGAAATGGAATCACAAGATCACGCTGAAGGTTGAAGTTACCGGCGACCACCCGCATGTGCAATCGGTCGAAGCGATCTGGAAGACCGCCAATTGGCATGAGCGCGAGGCATACGATATGTTCGGCATCGTCTTCGATGGTCATCCCGATCTGCGGCGCATCTTGATGCCCTACGACTGGGAAGGTCACCCGCTGCGCAAGGATTATCAGGTGCCTGAATTCTATAACGGTATGAAGGTTCCCTACTGATGGTCACGATGCCGACCGATACCGCACTCGACACACGTCCCGTCACCGTCCCTGGCTTTGGCAGGCCGCTGAAGGCGGAGGAGATGGTGGTGAACATGGGTCCGCAACATCCCTCCACCCACGGCGTGCTGCGTTTGGAATTGATTGTCGATGGAGAGATTGTGGTGGATGCCATTCCGCATATCGGGTACCTGCATCGTTGCTTCGAAAAACACGCCGAGCACATGGTGAATTACCAGCAAGTGATTCCCTACTGCGATCGGATGGATTACGTCGCGGCGATGAATGCGGAGTTCGGCTACGTGGTGGCGTGCGAGAAGCTCCTCAACATCAACGTGCCCGAACGTGTTGAGTACATTCGCGTCATCATGGCGGAGTTCCAACGCATTGCCAGCCACCTGATCGCCATCGGAACCTACGGCATGGATATCGGTGCCTTCACGCCGTTTCTGTTCTGCATGCGTGACCGCGAAGCAATCCTCGATATCTTCGAACAGACGTGCGGTGCACGGTTGCTCTACAACTACATGTGGATAGGCGGTCTTTCGCACGACGTCCCGTCCAACTTTGTCGATAAGGTCAAGACCTTCTGCAAGAACTTCCGCGGCACCATCAAAGAGCTGAACCAACTCCTCTCCTACAACAAGATCTTCATCGACCGGACGGCGAACGTCGGTGTGTTGCCGGCCGATGTGGCGATCAATTGTGGAGCAAGCGGTCCGGTCTTGCGCGGCTCGGGCGTGAAGTGGGATTTGCGCAAGAACGATCCCTACTCCGTGTACGACAAACTCGATTTCGACATCCCTGTCGGTAAAGGGTTGAAAGGAAGCGTCGGCGACTGCTGGGATCGGTACATGGTGCGGGTGCAGGAAATGGAGCAGAGCCTGAACATTATCGAGCAGGCAGTGGACAAGCTGCCTCCCGGCGATGTGCAGGCGGCGATCCCCAAGCGCATCCGGCCGGACGCAGGCGAAGTGTACGTCCGCACCGAAACGCCCAAAGGCGAACTCGGCTTTTACATTGTTTCCGATGGAACCCCCAGTCCGTTCAGAGTGAAGGTGCGCGCCCCATGTTTCGTCAACCTTTCGTTGTTGCCGACCATTGTGCGCGGCGCGATGATCGCCGACGTGATCGCCATCCTCGGCAGCATCGATATCGTGTTGGGTGAGGTGGATCGATGACGAGACGACGCAAGCCGTACATGGCACAGTGCTACGACGCCACCAGAATCTTTGAAGCACGATGAAAGAATTTCTCATTACGATACTTCAGAATGAGCTAGCCGTCTATGTGCTGATGGCATTGGTGCCGTTAGCGTGGATTGTTCCTTTTGCACTCTTCGCCGTTTGGTGGGAGCGAAAGATTGCGGCACACATGCAGGACCGGCTC
>PSMW01000002.1:7967-99558 GCA_040290295.1 Ignavibacteria bacterium | reverse complement strand
CTCGTATGCGGCGTATGCTGCCATACCGTTCAGCGCCGCGTACGTCGGCACCGAACTGAATATCGGTCTTTTTTATATCATCGCAATTTCATCGCTTGTCGTGATCGGCTTGTTGATGGCGGGCTGGGCGTCCAACAACAAATGGTCGCTCTTCGGCGCTATGCGGTCTGCCGCGCAGATCGTGAGCTACGAGATTCCCGTTGCGGTGTCACTGCTTGCCGTCGTGATGGTCGTCGGTTCGTTCGATCTGCAGGAGATCAACCGCGTGCAACAGGGTTGGTTCTGGAATTGGTTGGTGTTCCAGAAATTCCCGCTCTTGTTCATCGCAGCAGTCATCTATTTCGTCGCATCACTTGCGGAAGTGAACCGCACCCCCTTCGACATTCCGGAGGCAGAGTCCGAGCTGGTGGCAGGCTACCACACGGAATACGGAGGGATGAAGTTTGCGCTCTTCTTCCTTGCCGAGTACGCAAACATGTTTGCCGTTTCGGCGATTGCCGCAACACTCTTCTTCGGCGGATGGAACTCACCCTTCGGCGAGTTACTATCGGGACCGTGGTGGGGAGCGTTCTGGTTCATCAGTAAGGGAATGGCGTTCATCTTCTTGCAGATGTGGTTGCGGTGGACCTTGCCGCGCTTGCGCGTCGACCAATTGATGTATATCGGATGGAAAGTGTTGATTCCGTTTTCGTTCGCTGTGGTGATCGGTGTGGGGGCGTTGGTGCTCTTAGGGAAATGAACATCCTTGCACGCTCTGCAGGCGAGACACGAAGCTTTACAGAGGCTGCGAGAACATCGGGAGGATTCGAGCTCTCGTCGCCTTGTCTTGCAAGAGCAAGGAACAAGGTGGCTGGTTGAATGATGAAGACTGTCGCGAGAGAGTTTTGACATTCATCCCCTCGATTGCACACGAGAGCGCTCCGGGTGATCAACACCAGCAGCATTCTTCAGGTTAAGCGTATGGGAGCGAAGTGAAGTCGCAACCCTTCATGGGCAGCGAGACGGACCGTGGGTTCGGTTTTTCAGGTAACGTCCGTATGTGTCAAGTCGTGCACAACATGACACTGTAACACAATCGATTGATGAGAATGGGCAGATACGTCAACAACATCTGGGAAGCCATCTGGACGGTTCTCGTCGGCATGAAGGTGACGTTGCGGCATCTGTTCACGCCTGCCGTGACGATCCAGTATCCCGACGTGAAAGTGAAGCTTCCCGAACGCGCGCGTAATCGGCTCTACGTGAACATGGATGATTGCATCGGCTGCGACCAGTGCGCCATGGCGTGTCCGGTGGATTGTATTACCATCGAGACGCTCAAATCCACGCCCGACGTGGATTTGGGTCTGACGTCGGTCGGTACGAAGAAGCGCTTGTATGTGACGCGTTTCGATATCGATATTGCGAAGTGCTGCTATTGCGGTCTGTGCGTTCCGCCCTGCCCCACCGAGTGCATCAAGATGACCGATGTGTACGAGTTTTCGGAATATGAGCGCGGCAATCTGATCTATCGATTCTCGACGATGACCCCTGCCGAGATCGATGTGGCGAAAGCGAAACTTGCCGCCTACGAGAAGGAGCAAGCCGAAAAGAAAGCGGCCGCGCCTAAACCCTCACCGGCACGCGTGGCTGTGACGGCAACTCCTTCAGCCCGTCGTTCCTGAACCGAACACAGCACTGCCACCAACTTCTTCGCAAGAATGAACATGCAGCTCTTCGATTACGCTTTCTTCGTCTTCGCGCTCATCACTGTCGCCTCGGCGTGCATCGTCGTCTTTTCGAAAAACATCGTGTATGCCGCCTTCTCGTTGCTCTTCACGTTCTTCGGTGTGGCGGGATTGTACGCCTTGCTGGAGGCAGACTTTCTCGCCGTGACGCAGATCCTTATCTACGTTGGCGGCATTCTCGTGCTCTTGTTGTTCGGGGTGATGCTTACGAGTAAAGTGGTGAACGTCGAGTTGAAGACCGGCACGCTCCACACTCTTCCCGCACTGTTGCTTGTTGCCGTCGTTGCCGGCACGCTCAGCGGTTCGTTCTATGCGTCGTGGCGATCTGTCGCTCCTCCCGCTTCGACGCTGACGACAACGACGCGTACGCTCGGCGAGCTTTTGATGACCACGTATTTGCTGCCGTTCGAGATCGCCTCCGTCATCTTGCTGGTCGCGCTCATCGGCGCGGCAATGTTTGCACGAAAGAAACAGAGGGGCTGAAACGATGAACCTGGAAGTATTCTTTAAAGAACTCTTCGCTTGGCTCCCGCACGTCGGGCTTGCGCACTTTCTCATCGTGAGCGCCGTGCTCTTCGCGCTCGGCATCTACGGCATCGCCACACGGCGCAACGCAATCATGGTGCTCATGGGTGTCGAGCTGGTGCTGAACTCGGCGAACATCAACTTCATTGCCTTCTCGCGCTATCACAGCGGGAGCTTCGATGGACAAGTCGCCGCGATTTTCGTCATCATCCTTGCTGCTGCAGAAGCGGCGATCGCTCTGGCGATTGTGTTGAATATGTATCACCGATTCCAAACGGTGAACGTCGATGAAGTCAGTACGTTGAAAGAATGAAGCATCAGGCACTTCATGGTTCGATCATTGAGGAGCCTATCATCGCACCTCATCTCTTGCCGAATGACTGCGATGATGGTGTGCAATGTCCAGCGGTCGCGGCGGTACTGCATCTCTTTGAACTCTTAGCTGAATGACGATGTCACAAGAATTTCTCCTGACACTCTCGGTCGCAATTCTCGTCCTGCCGCTCATCGGCTTTGTGCTCGTTGCGTTCTTCACGAAGCGGCTGCCGCGGCACGGCGACTGGCTCGAGACGCTGCTCATTTCGGTGGCGTTGCTTCTCTCGCTCTTCGTCCTGTACCACAAGCTTTACGATTATCCCGGCACAACGCTGACTCTCAACTTCACGTGGGTGGACTTCCATAATGTGCCGGGGATCGGTCCGCTAAAGATTGTTCTCGGTTTCTCGGTGGATAATCTCGCCGCCATCATGTTGGTGGTGGTTACGCTCATTAGCACGCTGGTGCATTTTTTCTCGATCGGATACATGCACGGCGATGTACGCTACGGCCGGTACTTCGCTTTCCTCGGCTTGTTCTCTTTCTCGATGCTCATGATCGTTCTCGCCAACAATCTCTTTCTCCTCTACGTTGGATGGGAGCTTGTGGGTTTGAGTTCGTACCTCCTGATCGGACATTGGTACGAGAAGAAGAGCGCGTCCGATGCTGCGATGAAAGCGTTCATCACCAACCGTGTCGGCGATGTCGGTTTCTTCGTCGGCATCATGATCTTGTTCGGAACGTTCCACACGTTCGGTTTGCAGGAGATCTTCGACCATCTCCAAGCGGGGCGCATGCCCTTGGGAAGCGAATGGTGGCTGACGGCTGCCGGCGTACTGATCTTTTGCGGCGCAGTGGGAAAATCGGCGCAGTTCCCACTCCATGTCTGGCTTCCCGACGCGATGGAAGGTCCGACACCGGTGAGCGCGTTGATCCACGCTGCGACGATGGTGGCAGCAGGCGTCTATCTTGTTGCGCGTACCTTTCCCCTCATGACCGCCGACGCGCTGCTCGTGATCGCCTACATCGGCGCGATCACGGCGTTCATTTCCGCAACGATCGCGATCGCGCAGAACGACATCAAAAAAGTTTTGGCGTACTCCACCATCAGCCAACTCGGCTATATGGTGTTGGGCCTCGGCGTCGGTGCGTACACAGCGGGATTCTTCCATTTAGTAACGCACGCGATGTTCAAAGCCGGCCTGTTCCTCGGCTCCGGTTCGGTCATCCATGCCATACATCATGCCTTGCATGAGCAGCACGATCACCACACCGACCCGCAGGATATACGGAATATGGGGGGATTGAAAAGCAAGATGCCGATAACATTCTGGACGTTCATGGTGTACACGCTGGCAATTTCCGGCGTGCCGCTCACGTCGGGCTTCCTCAGCAAGGACTCGATCCTCGCGGGCACGCTTGCGTTCGGGAGTCTTACCGGACATGTTCTCATTCCGTTCATCGGATTTCTTGTTGCCGGACTTACGGCGTTCTACATGTTTCGCCTCGTCATTCTCACCTTCTTGGGTGAGCATGCAAAACCCGATCGCCTTGCTCTCGTGCATGAATCGCCGAAGATCATGACCGTTCCGCTCGTTATTCTCGCAACGCTGTCGCTGTTCTTCTTCTTCAGCTTCAATCCACTCGATGCCTCGCGCGGCTGGGTCGCACAATCGGTGCAGCGCCCCGCATCGGTGGTGCCAGCCCACATGGCGGCGGCTTCGCCCGATGTATTCGCGGAAGCACACCATCACGCACACACGACCGCGATGATACTGTCGCTCGTGGTCGCCGGACTCGGCATCGGCATCGCTTTTCTCACCTACCACATGAAGAAGATATCAGCCGAAACGATTGCGCAGCAGTTTGCCCCCGTTCATCGCTTCCTCCTCAACAAGTGGTACTTCGACGAGCTCTACGGGTGGTTCGCCGTCGGGGGTACGCTGAGCTTGACGCGCGCGCTGCGCTGGTTCGACAACACCATCATCGACGGAGCGGTCACCGGCTCCGGCTGGCTGACGAAAGCGATGTCCACCATCAGCGGGTGGTTCGACACGTGGGTCATCGACGGCGCCGTGAACGCTATCGCGTATCTTTCCGGGTTCGGTGGATTGGTGTTACGGAAGCTGCAAACCGGTAAAGTACAGACGTATGTGGTGCTTGCCGTCGTCGGCGTGATGGTGTTGTATTTCGTCATGCGCGTTGTCTGATACAGATTCGTTGTTCGTGAGGTGCACACAAACATGAAGGAACATTTCCTATGGAATTGACTTTTCTCGGCATCGGCGTCCTGACGTGGATAACGTTTCTTCCCGTCTTAGGAATGATTATCGTGTTGATGCTGCCCAAAGAACAAGGAAACGCCATCCGATGGACGTCGCTCGCATTCGTGACGTTACAACTTGTTCTGGCGGTCGTCATCTTCGCGAAATTCGATCGGACGCTTACCGGCATCAACTCGCAAGCGACGATGCAGTTCGTCGAAAAGGCGACGTGGATCGACATCAAGAGCGTGGCGTGGTTTGGCCGTGTGCACATCGAGTATTTGATGGGCATCGACGGCTTGAGTGTGGCGATGGTCTTGCTCACCGCCCTCATCAGTTGGGTCGCCGTCATCTCCTCATGGACGATCGACAAAGCGGTGAAGGGATACTTCGCACTCCTTCTCTTGCTGGACACCGGTATGATGGGCGTGTTCGTAGCGTTGGATTTCTTCCTCTTCTATGTGTTCTGGGAAGTCATGCTGCTGCCGATGTATTTTCTCATCGGTATTTGGGGAGGACCGCGTCGAGAGTACGCAGCGATCAAATTCTTCCTCTACACCTTGTTCGGTTCCGTCTTGATGTTGTTGGTGATGATCGCGCTCTATTTCAGCGTGAACGTGTACATCGATGCGAACGGCACACTCTACTCCGTTGCCGAAGCGATGAAGCGCGGCACCGAGGGTCTGGAAAAAATCTACACCTTCAATATGCTGCAAATGATGGACGCCGGCAACTTCATCCCCGGCTCCTTGCTGGCGGGCGTGAACACAAACTGGCGCTCCTTGGCGTTCATCGCGTTGTTCGTCGCCTTCGCCATCAAGATTCCCAGCTTTCCGTTCCACACCTGGTTGCCCGATGCCCACGTTGAAGCACCGACGCCTATCAGCGTCATCCTCGCCGGGGTGTTGCTGAAGATGGGAACGTATGGCATTATGCGCATCAGTATTCCCATGTTCCCCGACGCGATGATCCAATACGCATGGTGGGTTGCCTTGCTCGGTGTGATCAGTATGGTGTATGGTGCGCTCGTTGCCATGGCGCAGACGGACTTCAAGAAGCTCATTGCATACTCGAGTATCAGTCACATGGGCGTGGTCACGCTCGGTATGGCTTCGATGAACACGCAAGGGATGACCGGCGCAGTGTTTCAAATGTTCAACCACGGCACCATCACCGCCATGCTCTTCTTGATCGTCGGCGTCATCTACGATCGCGCGCACACACGTGGCTTGAACGAATTCGGCGGCTTGATGAATCAGATGCCGAAATATGCTGCGGTCATGACCGTGGCGTTCTTTGCCGCGCTCGGCTTGCCCGGACTCAGCGGCTTTATCAGCGAGGCGTTCTCGTTGATCGGTGCCTTCCAAACGTTCCGCACGCTCACGATCATCGGTGCTGTCACCATCGTTTTCACGGCGGGCTACATGCTCTGGACGTTGCAGCGCGTGTTTCTCGGTCCGTTGCCCGACAAATGGAAGACCCTGACCGATATGGATGCACGCGAGATGGTTATGCTGGTGCCGCTGGCAGCCATCGTGATTTTTCTCGGCATCTATCCGTCGCCGGCACTCAATCTGATGAATGCCTCGCTCAATCACCTCGCCGGATTGTTGCAGCAGGCGCATGCGGGCAGTATGCTCGGCGTGTATTGATGTGAAACCTCATCCCGACTTTCGATACGACCGGTTATGGCTGAACAGATTGTCAACGACCTGAAGTTCTTCTACCCCGAAACGGCACTGGTGATCGCGCTGATGCTCGCGATTGTTGCCGACCTCATCTTCCGGCGTTCGTCGATCGTGGTCGCCGCAGTTGCGATGGTGGGGTTCATCGTCGCGTTTCTCCTTGCTCTTCCGCAAACGGCAATGCACGCGTCGATCTTCACCAACATGATTGCCGTCGATCGCTTCGCCGTCTTCTTCAAGCTCATCATTACGTTCAGTGCGATGCTGATCGTGTTGTTTTCTCTCAACTCGTCGGAGCTGAATACGGCGGGACGACGATTAGGGGAATACTATGCTCTGCTCATCGCGCTGACGTTGGGGATGCTGCTGATGGCGAGTGCCAGCAACTTGCTGATGATGTATCTTGCCGTTGAGCTTTCCTCCATTACCTCCTACATACTCTCGGGCTACACACGCGAGGCACAGGATTCGAGCGAAGCTTCACTCAAATATGTTATCTACGGTGCGGTGTCGTCAGGATTGATGTTGTACGGCATCTCGTTGATGTACGGTCTCACCGGCTCGTTGGATATCTACACGATCAACGGTCTGCTCGCAAAGGGTGGGTTCAATAATCTCACGCTGCTCATTGCCGGCATTTTGATCCTCGCAGGCTTCGGGTACAAAATTTCGGCTGTGCCGTTTCACTTCTGGACGCCCGATGTGTACGAGGGTGCACCCATTACGATCACGGCGTTTCTCTCCGTGGCGTCGAAGGCGGGGGGGTTCGCCATGATGATGCGCTTCTTCAAAGTGACGTTCATCGACTCGAGCGTGGTGAATCTACCGGGAGGTGCATGGGCAACGCTCGGTGGATTCGATTGGATCGCAGTGGTCGCCGTGCTCTCGGTGCTGACGATGACGTTGGGCAATCTCGTCGCCATCTGGCAAAACAATCTTAAGCGTCTGCTCGCCTACTCGAGCATCGCACACGCCGGCTACATGCTGATGGGCGTGGTGGTAACGACCAATGAAGGCTTCGCCGCTGTGCTGCTCTACTTTGTTGTGTATCTGTTCATGAACCTCGGTGCCTTCTACATCGTGATGCTCATCGCCAACAAGATCGAGAGCGAGGATATCGAGGACTACAAAGGCATCGGGCCTAAGGCGCCGCTCGTAACGGTTGCGCTCGCGGTCTTTCTCGTCTCGCTCACCGGCTTGCCGCCGACGGCGGGATTCATCGGGAAGCTGTATCTCTTTGCCGCGCTCTTGAATAGCGGGTGGGTGTGGCTTGCCGTTGTGGGTGCAATCAACAGCGTCATCTCGTTGTACTACTATGTTCGAATTTTTCGCAATATGTATTTGCGTTCCGACGAACGCCGCGTCGCAGTGCCGCTCGAATTCAGCCTCCTCCAGAAAGCAATCGTTTTGCTCTTGTTAATACCCACGCTGCTGTTCGGATTGTACTTTACGCCGCTGGTGCAACTTGCGCATGCTTCCGTGACGATGTTCGGGACGCCGTAGCCCTCGAGCGCCCGCCTGCCGCAAGAGAACGCTCGCAGCCATCACACCGCCGGCGGTTGCATTCCCCACTGTGCCCATTCGTCGCGGGTTGGTCCGTACACTCCCGGAACGGCAAGTCCGCACATTCTCATCAACACGATCATCTCGCCCCGGTGGTGCGCTTGATGGAGGAGCATGCTGTGGAGTGATGCCCCGCGTTTCCATTGCTGGCCATACATGGCATCGACGAGGCTCAACGTGTCGTCTGTCCACCCTTTCTTGATTTCATCGAGCAGGGAGATGGCGGCATCGTTGTAGGCAATAAAGATTGCCTTTGCGGTTTGTGGGATCGGATCGTGTTCCTGAGGACCCGCCGTGCGCAATCCCATCTTGCTCGCCATCTCCGGAATGGTTGTCACGATATGCCGCGCAAGACGACCCAACGTGCGAACGTCGGGATGGACCACGCGCGTGAGTGCATCATTGGTGAGATGTTTGAACACCTTCTGGGTGCGTTCAAGCTCGCCGGACCACATGTGTTCGAAGTCGAAAATGGTACGGATCATTGGTCGTTCTCCTTGTTCATGGTTCTGACGATCACTTTGCGAGTGATGGTTGGCGAACTGCTTCGAATTCATCTCCCTTCTTCCACCGAGGCATCTCGGGAGCGTTCGCGAGCTGATGTGCAACGAGGAACATGAGCTGCACATCTTCGACCGCGCCGCTCAGATCCCAATCCTCGTGTAGTTCATCGCTCGGTTGATGATAATGCCGTGCGATGTAGTCTGCCACTTTCTGTTGTGCGAAGCTGAATTGATCCGAACGATAGAAGGAACCTTGTTCGGGAAACTGGTCGGGCTTCACGATGCGTTGCTGCCGTGAAGCGACACGCATCACTACACTATCGATGGTAGATCGCCCCAACCCGATCATGATAACGTCGCGCGTTCTTTCCCACACATTCAACCCGTCGATATTGATGTTCGCGGCAATCAAGTCGAGCGGCACGTCGGGATGTTGCACATAGTATTGTGAACCGAGCGGTCCGGATTCCTCTCCGCCGACCGCCACGAAGATGAGCGAGCGTTTCGGGCGTTCGGGCAAGAGGGCAAACATCCGTGCGAGGTTCAGCAATGCGCTGACACCGGTGGCGTTGTCCAATGCGCCGTTGTTGATTGAATCGCCGTTTACCGGCTTGGTGATACCGAGGTGATCGAAGTGTGCCTTGCTGTTGCAACTGAGGATCGCTGCCAGGCAGTACGCCGATGACGTTGGCGGTCTGGCTCCGCTTGATGGTGGTGTTGAGCGACGCCGAGAGGTGCAATTCGAGGGGAAGGGGCTTGAACGAACGTCGCGCAGCGCGCTTCATGAGTTCGTCGAGCGAGTGCCCGGCAAGATGCAGAAGGCGCTCGGTCGCCGCATGCGACGTCCAACCGTTGATCAGGGTTGTGGGTGTATTCGGGGCTTGCTCCAACTCGAACTGCTCGCCGGTCCACGAATTTCTCACCCCATTCCATCCATAGCCTGCCGACTCTTTTGTGTGGATGACAATAGCTCCGGCCGCTTCCTTTTGCGCAGCAATTTCACATTTGTACGTCCATCGCCCGTAGTACGTGCGCGCCTTCCCGCGGAAGAAGTGTGGATCGTCGGATGGCGGATCGTCGTTCAGGAACAGCAGGATTTTATCCCGCACGTCGGTGTTCTTGTAATCGTCCCAACCCATCTCCGGTGCAACGATACCGTGGCCGACAAAGAGAATGTCTGCGTCTTTCACGTCGATCCGAGAAAGTTGGCGTCCTGCAACCCCGACAAACTCTTCACCGTACGTCAGCGCTACGGTACTATCTCTGGAGCGAATCGTCACGGACATCGAGGGATCGGGAGTGAGCGAGAAGATCGGGAAACGTTGGATGTAGGTGCCGTCGTCTCCTGCCGGTTCCAAGCCGAGAGATTCCATCTGTCCGGCAATGTAGGCTCGCGCAAGTTTGTCGCCGCGCGTGCTCGGTGCTCTTCCTTCCAACAGATCGTGGGAGAGAAAGCGTATGTGTCCCAACAACGAGTGTATCGTAACGTGCTTCATCGCCTCGCTTTCGACAGCGGACACCGCGAAACGTTGCTGGGCAGGGGATACTTGGGAAAATGCAAAGAAGAAGAGTACGAGAAGACGCAAACGTATCATCGTTTCGACCCATGGCTTGTGTGAATGTGTCGTTTTGTTTCAATCGAGAAAGAGCTTGCGCGTGCTCGGCTGGCACTGCAGGCAGAAGAAAGTATCGTACCCACGCACACCCTCATGCCGAATCGTGGTCCCGCAACGGGGACATGGCTGCCGATGCCGATTCCGTACGCGCATGTGTGAATGCACTTTGACGTGGATCGGTTCCGAAGTTTTTTCCACTTCGTCCTTTCCCCTGCAACGCGCGACGTCGATAGCAAGGTGCAAGCGCTCGCGGTCCCCCCGAAAGCGTTCATAGGCATGTATTGGGATTGATGTGTGCAATGAAACTCAGGCAACGATGCCCTATCTCCCTCTCGTGCAGTCGGTGATACGGGAGTTTACCTGTGAGCATCAGCTTCGCTGCCAGATTCACTCTATCGGGAAGGGCGAAGCGGTGAAAAGGGTGGTGCACGTCACATGCGTCGATTCGCTTGCCTGTCACGGTTCTCTCACCTCCATCTTCGGATACGATGCGCAACACGATCGGCCTCTGGATGACATCGTCGCCGATGACGTTGCCGCATATCTCCCCGGGGGGAGAGGATTGCAGGATGAGAAGGTCGAGGAATTCAGGCAGGAGATGCTGATGCATGGAAGAGGCTTCAGAAACCGGATGGGTTGTCGATATCCATCTCGGATTTCAGCCGAACATTGGCGTAAATCACCGCAGTGCGTTTGTCGGAAATCTGAATTGCCCAATCACCTTTTTCGTTGCGCACGACGGACCCGAACAGTTTTCGTAAACGGAGTTGTGTGAACTTTTCCCAAAACACCCATCCGAAATACGCCGTACCATTTTCGATGAAGAACGCCGGCACTCGTTCACCCGGTTGCACCGCCACGGCGGCAACCGTGGTGGGTGTGTAGCCGCGTTCGAGCAACACGTCGACGAACTCGAGGGAGACGTCGCGGGTCTCCCACTGCAATTCGTGCTTCGCGCGCTTGACGATCTTCCCTTCGACGATATCGGCAAGAACCTCTTTGAGTTGAGCGGTAGAAAAGGACATAACGATGAAGTCAACACCTCGATCGTTCAGTCGGCAACACAGGAAAGAGGAACGCCGAGTTCAATGCCTTTCGGCGACACATCGGCACGATACGCCATGATCTCGACGCCTTTCTGCTGTGCTTTTTTAAAAATGTTGCCAAATTCCGGGTCAACATCAACGGCGGGAGCGAAACGATCACAGTCACCGCGCTGAACGAAGAAGAAGGCTACGGCACGGTGCCCTTGCTCGGCGATTTCGAGTAGGTTCTGCATACCTTTGCGCGCTCGTGCATTGGGTGTTTCCGGAAACTGAGCAACGCGATTTTCCACCCACGCGACATGATATATGTTCATGAACAGATTGTATTCGACACCGAGCATCAGAATATCCACCGTGTTGCCAAGGCCGTATTCGGCATCGATCGTCAGGTCGTCAAAGCCGACGAGAGAGGGAATGTGTTGTGCACGAAGGGTTTCAGCAACGACCTTGCGCGGCACAAACACATTCACCCCAACCCACGTGCCGTTCATATTGATCATCTCGAACGTGTATGCGTTGCGGCGATGCGGATCGTTGCTTTGCGAGAGCAACACGGGCCTTCCCGGCTCGCAGCAGCCAACCATGCTACCGGAATTCGGACAATGGGCGGTGACAATGGTTCCGTTGTCGAGTTGGACATCGACCAAGAAACGTCGATATCGCTTGACGAGCTTTCCCCCAATCAGCTTCGTCGAAAATGTCATCGTGCGCGTTGAGGCAATCCTATGGGAACATACGAGCTTGTGCTCTTGGAAGATTATTGAATCTCACGTGTGGCGTGTTATCTTGTATCACATGAAGAGATTTTCCAAAAGGAGGAAACCTCATGAGCCGCATCGGATTTGTCTTCAGCGAAAAGTTTCTCGATCATCGCACGCCGCAGGGCCATCCTGAGCGCCCTGAGCGTTTGCGGAGGTTGGTTGCATTCCTCCAAGAGAGCGGTCTTTGGCAAAAGCTCACGCACTTGCAACCGTGTCCTGCGAGCGAAGAACAGCTTCTGGCAGTGCACACACTCGATCACATTCGATCGTTGAAGGAGATCTGTGCGAACGGAGAAGGATGGTTGGATGAAGGGGACACCTATGCGGTACGGGAATCGTATGAGGCAGCATTTCTGGCATCCGGGGCAGTGGTGACCGCAATCGATGCTGTGATGTGGAAGAACGTCGATGCGGCGTTCTGTGCCGTGCGCCCTCCGGGCCACCACGCCGAACGAGACCGTGCGATGGGTTTTTGTTTGTTCAACAACGTTGCTGTTGGTGCTCGTCATGCTCAGCGGGCACACGGTGTCGAGCGCGTGGCGATACTCGATTGGGATGTGCATCATGGCAACGGAACGCAGCACATCTTCGAAGCCGACTCGACCGTGCTCTACATCAGTTTGCATCAATATCCATGTTATCCCGGCACAGGAGCGCGAGACGAACGTGGTGTTGGGGCTGGGACGGGATACACACTCAATATTCCATTGCCGGCAGGAACGGGCCAAGAACGATACCTCCAAGCATTTCACGAAGAAATCCTTCCTGCACTTCACTCCTTTGCTCCACACGTGTTGATTGTCTCGGCAGGCTTCGATGCGCATCGAGACGATCCGCTGGCAAGCATGAAGCTCACCGAACGCTCGTATGAGGAGATGACACGCCTGATCAAGAACATCGCGCCTATAGTATCGGTGCTGGAAGGAGGGTACAACCTCGATGCTCTTGCGCAAAGTGCCGCGGCACACATACAGTCATTGGGTGACCTTTTATAATCTGCATGGTCCCCTTTCGTTGGGGATCCACCTTCAACCCACTCCATGCTCATGAGGAATTTTGTTGAGGCGCAGAAACCGAGGTATCATCTCACCCTCTCTTTTATGCTTCGCGTTGTTGCGGTCCACATCCCCGAAGTTATCCCTGTCCCGTGATTGTTCCGTGCCACCGCCGGAATGATAGCCTGGGCAAAGCGCTGCTTGATTTTGTCCAAGAGTTTTGGTTTCCTTTTCCAGCACACCTCACGCAACAAACCTAAGGGGTACCATGAAGTCGCAAACACCCTTATACTACGGTGATTATCTCCAGCTTCACACATTGCTGTCGTGCCAACAGCCGGAAAGCCAAAGACACGCGGCGTCCGCTCACGACGAGATGTTGTTCATCATTGTCCATCAAGTGTACGAGTTGTGGTTCAAGCAAATCATCCACGAGATGGATTCGGTGATTCGCTTGTTCGATCAAGAGTATGTGGATGAGCGGGATGTCGGTGTTGCTGTTCATCGGCTACAGCGGATTACAGCAATCCAACACCTGTTGATCGAAGAGCTACAGGTGTTGGAGACGATGACGCCGTTGGATTTTTTGGACTTCCGCGATTATCTCTATCCCGCGTCGGGGTTTCAGAGTTTTCAGTTCAGACTGATCGAGAACAAATTCGGCATGCTGCCCGAACAGCGCCTGCTCTACAACAAAGAAGTGTACTACACGCATCTCGCGCCTCACCATCAAGCGCTCATCAAGGAGTCGGAGCAAGCTCCCTCACTGTTTACGGTTGTGGAACGGTGGTTGGAACGCACGCCGTTTCTGGACTTTCATGGCTTCAGCTTCTGGGAATACTATCGTAACGCGGTGATGGGCATGCTCAAAGCCGACCGGCAGGCGATTCTTGAGAACCCGCTTTCCTCCGACGAAGAAAAGCAATGGCAGTTGGCGGAGGTAGATGCCAACGAAGAGAACTTTTCCGCGTTGCTCGATGAAGACAAACATCGTCGGCTCATCGCACAACGCAAACGGCGCTTGTCGCACAAGGCGACGCAAGCCGCTCTGCTGATCGAGCTGTATCGTGACGAGCCGATTCTCCATCTTCCCTTTGCCCTCCTCACCGTGCTGATGGATATCGACGAGAACTTCACCATGTGGCGCTATCGGCATGCGCTGATGGTGCAACGCATGATCGGGAACAAAATCGGCACGGGCGGATCAACGGGGTACAGCTATCTCAAAGCGACGGTGGATCGCTACAAGGTGTTTGCTGATCTCTTCAATCTTTCCACCTTCCTGATTCCTCGTTCGAAACTTCCAGAGCTTCCCGACGAGGTGAAAAGGAACTTAGGGTTCTATTATCCAGCGTGATTCGAACGGTTGTATGCAACTCGATCTCACCGGTAAGCGCGCGTTCGTGTGCGGCAGCACGCAAGGACTCGGCAAGGCATCGGCCGTTGAATTGGCGTTGCTGGGGTGTAGCGTTACGCTGATTGCTCGCAATCCCGCAGCACTGGCTCACGCGTGCGATGAACTCGACCGCTCCAAACACCAGCAACATGATTACATCGTTGCCGACTTCACGCAACCCGCGATCGTGAAGGATCGCGTAGCACAGTACCTTGCACGCACGCCGCATGTGCACATCTTGGTCAACAACACAGGAGGACCTCCAGCCGGAGCGATCATCGATGCAGTGACGGATGAGTTCACCGCTGCGTTTGCACAACACCTTCTCTGTAACCATCTGCTCGTTCAAGCGGTGGTCCCCGGTATGAAGGCGGCAAGATACGGACGCATCATCAACATTATTTCGACTTCCGTGAAGCAACCCATTCCCGGTCTCGGCGTGTCCAACACCATTCGCGGCGCAGTTGCTTCCTGGGCGAAAACGCTCGCCGGAGAGTTGGCACCGTTCGGGATAACCGTGAACAATGTTCTCCCCGGTATGACGAGGACTACGCGGCTTGCATCCCTGATCCGATCGAAGGCGGAGCGGACCGGCAAGACGATCGACGAAGTTACACGGGAGATGATCGCCGAGATTCCTCTCGGACGTATTGCGATGCCCGAAGAATTTGGCGCCGCGGTTGCCTTTCTCGCATCGCCCGCGGCAAGTTATATCACCGGCATCAATTTCCCTGTTGATGGCGGAAGAACCCTTTGTCTCTGAAGACGTATGGAGAACATCCACAATTTCATTGGCGGCACCTTCTACGCTCCCGTTTCGGGTCAATACATCCAGAACTACAATCCTGCGACGGGTGGAGTGTACTCGCTTCTGCCCGATGCAGATGAGCGGGATGTGCAGTTGGCGGTTGAAGCGGCGCGCAAAGCTTTTCCTGTGTGGTCGAAGACGCCAGCCGAAGAACGCGCGCGCGTTCTGCAGCGCATCGCCGACCTCATCGAGCATGACCTCGATAAGCTTGCTTTCGCCGAATCCATAGACCAGGGCAAGCCCGTCTGGATCGCGAAAGAGATCGACATCCCCCGCTCGGCGCGCAATTTCCGCTTCTTCGCCTCGGCGATCGTCGGGTTCGCCAGCGAGGCGCACCCGATGGAAGATGGAACGGTGAACTACACGTTGCGTCAGCCGCTTGGTGTTGTCGGCGCAATCTCCCCTTGGAATCTTCCGCTCTACCTCTTCACCTGGAAAATTGCTCCCGCATTGGCGGCGGGCAATTGCGTTGTCGGGAAACCCTCCGAGTTGACGCCGATGACTGCCGCGATGCTCGCACGCTTATGCAACGAAGCAAAACTTCCGCCCGGCGTGCTGAATATCGTGCACGGATATGGCGCCAAAGTGGGTGCAGCCATCACGACGCACCCTGACATTGCTGCGGTGACGTTCACCGGCGGCACCGCCACAGGCAAGCAGATCGCTGCAACCGCGGCGCCGTTGTTCAAGAAACTATCGTTGGAGATGGGAGGGAAAAATCCGACCATCATCTTTACGGACTGTGAGTACGAGAAGATGGTGGAGACGACCATCCGTTCGTCGTTTCAGAATCAAGGTGAGATTTGCTTATGCGGTTCACGCATCTTCATCGAGCGCCCCATGTACGAACGCTTCAAAGAGGATTTTGTGGCTCGCACAAGGCGTTTGCGGGTTGGCGATCCGCTCGAACGAACGACGGACATCGGTGCGATCAATTCGCTCCCCCATCTTCAAAAAATTCTTTCGTACATCACGCTGGCGGAAAGCGAAGGCGGAAAACTTCTGTGCGGCGGTAAACGTGTCCATCTCGAAGGCCGGTGCCGGTATGGATGGTTCGTCGAGCCGACGGTCATCGAAGGTTTGTCGCCGCAGTGCAGAACGAATCAAGAAGAGATCTTCGGTCCGGTCGTCACGCTCACGCCGTTCGATAGCGAAGCAGAGGTGCTGCAATATGCCAACGGCACGCAGTACGGATTGGCGGCGATTCTTTGGACGAACAATCTCTCACGAGCGCATCGAATGGCGGCAGCGTTACAAGCAGGGATTGTGTGGGTCAATTGTTGGATGGTTCGTGATCTGCGCACGCCCTTCGGCGGCATGAAACACTCCGGCGTAGGTCGAGAGGGTGGAAACGAAGCACTGCGATTTTTTACGGAGGCGAAGAATGTGTGTGTTCAGCCGGTTGAGTACGTTGAGTCTGTATAGTCATTCAGTCTTTTTAGTTGTTTAGTCTCATTTGTTCGGAGTGAACGTCTATGGGGTCCAACGAGGTAGTTCATTCGCCGAATGGGCCGGAACCGGTAGGGGCGTATCCTCACGCTCGTCGTGTCGGCAACTTGCTCTTCCTTTCCGGTGTGGGACCGAGGGAACGCGGCTCGAAGAGCATTCCGGGCGTCGAGCTTGATGCCGACGGCAATGTTCTCTCGTACGATATCGCAGTGCAATGCCATTCGGTTTTCAAGAACGTCAAGACGATTTTGGAAGATGCCGGATCGCATTGGGAGAACATCGTGGATGTAACGGTCTTCCTCACCAACATGCAAAAAGACTTCGCGACGTTCAATCGTCTCTACAGCGAGTACTTCAAGAACAATCAACCGTGTCGCACGACCATCGAAGTGAACGCTCTCCCGACTCCGATCGCGATCGAGTTAAAGGTGATAGCAACGGTCGAGGGGTAGGTGATTTCGTCATTTAGTCGGTTAGTCTATGTCGTCGGTTAGTCTGTTTTGTCTTTTCGGAATGTTGATATGGGTGAGAGAGAGAAGTTCGAGGACATTGAGTCGTGGAGAAAGGCTCGCAAGCTGGTTGGAGATCTGTATCGAGTTACCGGTAGATTCTCGAAGGACTATTCATTGCGTGACCAGATACGAAGAGCAGGGATGTCGATTATGCTGAATATCGCGGGAGGTTTTGGGCGGCAGCCCGACAGAGAGTTCGCGCAGTTTTTGTTCATCGCGCTCGCGTCAGTTGCAGAAATTCAGTCGGCGCTGTACGTTGCTCTCGACCACAAGTATGTCGAAGAGACATCATTCCGAAATCTCTACAACCAATGCTCCGAAGTTGCTCGCCTCATCTCCGGGTTCATCAAATACCTCCGCAAAACCTAACCCCAAAGACTCAACCGATTGCATGACTAAACAGGCCAAACGACTAAACGACTAAACAGACTAAACGACTAAACACACTAAACACACAAGCAACCTCATCACTACAAACTTAACCTAAGGAGGCTCCCATGGCTTTGCAACCCCCAATCAACTTCAAGGCGTGGATCGACGAACATCGTCATCTCCTCAAGCCGCCTGTCGGCAACAAGTTGGTGTACGAGGACGCCGATTTCATCATTATGGTGGTCGGCGGACCGAATGCGCGCAAGGACTATCACTATGACGAAGGCGAGGAGTTCTTTTACCAACTCGAAGGCGACATCACGCTGAAGGTGATCGACGACGGCAAACCGAAGTCCATCCCGATTCGGCAAGGCGAGATCTTTCTCTTACCGCCGAGGGTCCCGCACTCGCCGCAACGCCCTGCCAACACCGTGGGATTGGTAGTCGAGAGAAAGCGACAACCGACCGAGCTGGATGGATTTCTTTGGTTCTGCGAAAACTGTGGTACGAAACTCTACGAAGAGTATGTGCAACTCACCAACATCGTGACACAACTGCCGCCGATCTTCGAGCGCTTCTACGGCAACGAAGCCAATTGCACGTGCAAGAACTGTGGCGCCAAGATGGAGCGGCCTCCGAAGCCGGCATAGCTGCGCATCGTTGACCCGTACGAGCTGTGTTTGCCACTCGCACCGAGAGTTGGTAGATTCTTCCAGATGCGGCAGACCTTGATGCAAGCTTGCAGTGTCCGCTAAGGCGCGGAAGGTTCAGTTCACACGCAATGTGAGGGAAGAGGTGCACATTTCTTTTTCGAGAGCAATGTTCGATGATGAAGATAGACATTCACACACATATTCTTCCGAAGAACTGGCCCGATTTGCGCGACACATACGGTTATGGAGGATGGGTTCGCCTGGATCACCACAAACCCGGGTGTGCGCGCATGATGATCGATGGGAAAGTTTTTCGAGAGGTAGGAGAGAACTTATGGGACGTCGAGGTTCGTCTGCGCGACTGCGACGAGCATGCCGTCAGCGTCCAAGTCCTTTCCACTGTGCCCGTCATGTTCAGTTACTGGGCGAAGCCGCAGGATGCACTCGACCTGTCACGTTTTCTTAACGATCACATAGCGAGCGTTGTTAACACCGCTCCGGATCGCTTCATCGGGTTGGGGACGCTTCCGATGCAGGCGCCCGAGCTGGCAGTGAAGGAACTCGAACGATGCCTCAACGAGCTTCACCTTGCCGGCGTCGAAATCGGGACGCACGTCAATGAGTGGAACTTGGACGATGAGCATCTTTTCCCCATCTTTCAATGCGCAGCGGACCTCGGAGCTGCCGTCTTCGTTCATCCGTGGGATATGATGGGGAAGGAACGCATGCCGAAGTATTGGTTGCCGTGGCTTGTCGGGATGCCGGCAGAGGTATCGCTCGCGATCTGCTCGATGATCTTCGGTGGCGTGTTCGAACGCTTGCCAAACCTCCGCGTGGCTTTCGCACACGGCGGCGGCGCATTCCCCGGTACGCTCGGCCGCATCGAGCACGGCTTCAACGTCCGGCCCGATCTGTGCGCCGTGGACAATCCGCACCATCCTCGACGCTACCTCGGCAAGTTCTATCTCGACTCGCTCGTTCACGATCGAGCGATGCTGAAGTACATCATCGAGTTGGTGGGAGACGACCATGTTGCTCTCGGCTCCGACTATCCCTTTCCGCTCGGCGAACACCAGCCGGGCAGCCTCATCGAGGCACTGAACGATATCGATCATCGAACGAAACAGAAACTCTACTCCCTGAATGCGCTACGCTGGTTGGGGAGGGATCGTGGAAGGATGGATTGATGGCTCCATGGTGAGCTGGTTGTTTTTGGATGTGAACTCATACTTCGCATCCGTGGAGCAACAACTGCAACCCGCGCTGCGCGGCAAGCCCGTCGCAGTCGTACCGTTGCTCGCGGAGACGACGTTCTGCATCGCCGCCAGCTACGAAGCGAAGGCTTTCGGCGTGAAAACAGGCACGCGCGTCGACGAAGCGAAAAGATTGTGCCCGGGACTTGTTCTCGTGAAAGCACGACATGACGCGTACGTCGATTATCATCACCGCATCGTCGAAGCCGTCGAATCCTGCGTGCCGGTCCATGCCGTTGTCTCGATCGATGAAATGGTGTGCAAGCTCACCGGGACGCAGCGGGAGGTGGAGAAAGCACGGGCACTCGCCCTGCTCATCAAACAAACCATCAAACACCGTGTCGGCGAAATGTTGCGGTGTTCCATCGGCTTGGCGCCGAACCGATTTCTCGCAAAGGTCGCCAGCGATATGCAAAAGCCTGATGGGCTTGTCGTTATCGAGCCGAAGGATGTACCCGATGTGCTTTTTTCGCTTCAGCCTCGCGACTTTCCCGGTATCGGTCCAAGGATGGAGAAGCGCCTTCGCGAGCACGGCATCGTTACCGCTCGGCAATTGTTGGAGTGCTCGGCGATGACGATGCGAACAATCTGGGGTGGAGTGGTCGGCGAACGGTTCTATCACCTGCTACGAGGCGAGGACCTCGAAGGTCTCGACACGCAGCGACGGACGGTGGGTCATTCGCACGTCCTCACCCCAAAGGAGCGAACGCAGGAAGGAGCGTTCGGTGTAGCGCAAAAGTTGGTGCACAAAGCTGCTGTTCGCCTGCGCCGAATGCACTATTGGTGTTCGAGTCTTGCCGTCTTCGTTAAATTCTTGAATCGATCGAAATGGGAGAGCCACGTCAACTTTGTCGAATGTTGTGATACGCTGACCCTGCTCGAAGCGCTGCAGAAGGTGTGGAAGGACATCCCCCGTGACGGCGCGCCGCTCGCGGTCGGCGTAACATTGTACCATCTCGTACCCGATCAACTCCACAACGTTGCCCTCTTCGATGAGGATCGGCGAACCGAGCTTGCCAAGGCAATGGACCGCCTGAATGCGAAGTACGGAAAGACAGCAGTTCACTTCGGTGGGATGATCGGGGGCGCTGCGCCCACGCGTATCGCCTTCAAGAACATCCCGGAGATGGAGGATTTCGACTTCGATGAGTGAGCAAGCTTGTATTGCTGACAGCACGCAGGCGGATTGCTGTCGGATGAGTGGCAGTTCCCCGACCGTTCGACGTCACGATTCACTCAAATTCCAAACGCATCGACAACTGTTCTCGCTCAAACGCTCATGAGATTTCCTGATGGACAAGACGTGGCCGAAACATTCGACCGGGACGACCCACTGCGCAACTATCGCGATCGGTTCTTTATCCCCAAAGACAACCAGGGCAACGATCTCGTGTACTTGTGTGGCAATTCGCTTGGGTTGCAACCGCGGACGGTCAGAGAATATATCGAACAGGAATTGAAAGACTGGGAAAGGCTTGGCGTCGAAGGACACTTTCGAGCGCACAATCCGTGGATGCCTTATCACGAGCAGCTCACGGAACAGACAGCCAAGCTCGTCGGCGCCAAGCCGATCGAGGTGGTTGTGATGAATACGCTTACGGTGAACCTCCATCTCCTGCTGGTCTCGTTCTATCGCCCGACAACGCGCCGGCACAAGATCGTCATCGAGGCGCACGCGTTCCCGTCGGATCGCTACGCCGTGGAATCGCAGATTCGTTTTCACGGCTTCGACCCGAAGCGTTCGCTCATCGAACTCCAACCGCGCTCAGGTGAAACGACATTACGTACGGAGGACATCGAGGATGTATTGGAGGCTGATGGTGAAGAAATCGCTCTCGTACTGCTCGGTGGCGTAAACTACTATACGGGCCAAGCATTCGACCTGGAACGCATCACACGCGCGGCTCAAGCGCAAGGTTGCACGGTTGGTTTCGATCTCGCCCATGCTGCAGGCAATCTTCCATTGAAGCTTCATGAGTGGAATGTCGATTTTGCGGTATGGTGTTCGTACAAATATCTCAATGCTGGTCCGGGGAGCATCGCGGGCTGTTTCGTGCATGAACGGTACGCGCATCGTCCCGACCTTCCGCGCTTCGCAGGGTGGTGGGGACAAAACAAACACATTCGCTTTTCCATGAGTCCGCTGTTCGATCCGATTCCCGGTGCCGAAGGGTGGCAACTGAGCAACCCTCCGATCCTTCCGCTTGCTGCTCTTCGCGCCTCGATGGCGATTTTCGAAGAAGCCGGTATGGAGGCGCTACGCGAAAAGAGCGTTCGTTTGACCGGGTATCTGGAATTTCTGCTTCGTCATCATGCGGAGAAGCGCTTTGCGATCATCACGCCGAGCGACCCGCAGCAGCGCGGCTGTCAATTGTCGCTTCTCGTCAAGGAGCGCGGCAAGGCCCTCCTCGAGCATCTGACGCGCCACGGCGTGGTATGCGACTGGCGCGAGCCGAACGTCATCCGACTCGCGCCCGTGCCGCTGTACAACTCGTTCACGGATGTGTGGAGATTTGTCGAAATCCTTCGACAGTTTTCATGGACGTAACGGCAGGAGGATTCGTACAATGAAGAATTCCGTTGTCATCATCGGGGCGGGCCTTGCCGGTTCGCTCTTGGGCAT
Source organism: Ignavibacteria bacterium (assembly GCA_040290295.1). Taxonomy (GTDB): domain Bacteria; phylum Bacteroidota; class Ignavibacteria; order UBA10030; family UBA6906; genus CAADGV01. The sequence goes on along the minus strand of PSMW01000002.1, from coordinate 77,492 downwards.
CTATCTTGCACGAAAGAATTTTCATGTGGAGTTGTACGAACGCCGCGGCGACATGCGCATAACCGACGTCGGCGGCGGCCGCTCGATCAATCTTGCACTCTCAGTGCGCGGCATTCATGCCTTGCAGGAAGTAGGGCTTGCCGAGAAGGTGTTGCGCATCGCCATCCCGATGCGTGGACGGATGGTGCATCCGGTGAACGGCGAGGTGTTCCTCCAACGGTACGGCATCGACGAGAAGGAAGTGATCTACGCCGTTTCGCGCGCTGAACTCAATAAGTTCTTGATGAATGCCGCCGAGAAACACAAGAACCTGCACATCACGTTCAACACACGCTGCACGGGTATGAATCTGGAAACAGGCGAGGTGCACCTCGTTCACGAACAGACAGGAGAAGAAGTCATCATCCTTCCGAAGACGGTCATTGGCGCCGACGGCTCGGCTTCCGCGATCCGCACGGCAATGGTGGAGAAGGGCATTAGTTCGTTCACCCTCGAGTACTTGGAATACGGCTACAAGGAACTGACGATCCCGCCGGGAGCGAACGGCAAGCACATCATCGAAAAGCATGCATTGCACATTTGGCCCCGCACAACGTACATGCTTATTGCTCTGCCGAACCTCGATGGAACCTTCACCTGTACGTTCTTTTTTCCCCACAAGGGCGAGATGAGTTTCGAAAGTCTCGACACGGAAGAACGCGTGCTGGCATTGTTCAAGGAGCATTTCCCCGACGTCGTGCCCTTGATGCCCGACGTCGTGCAGGAATTCTTCGACCATCCTACTGGATCGATGGTAACGGTTAAGGGTCTCCCGTGGCATGTCGATGGGAAAGTGCTGTTGTTGGGCGATGCAGCGCATGCGATCGTTCCGTTCTTCGGGCAGGGGATGAATTGCGCATTCGAAGATTGTACCTATCTCAATGTGCTGCTCGAACGGCAGATGTCGATCGGCCGCTCGCCGGAGAAAGTCCGGTGGGATCAACTCTACCCCGAATTCGAAAAGTTGAGGAAGAAAGATACCGATGCGATTGCCGATCTCGCGGTTGAAAACTTCGTGGAAATGCGCGACCATGTAGCACGAGCAAAGTTCCAGCTCAAAAAGCACATCGAGCGCGTTCTGGCAGAGCACTATCCGGGCTTGTTCATCCCGAAGTACACGATGGTGACGTTCCGACGGATTCCGTATTCCGTGGCGCAGGCGCGAGGTGCGATCCAAGAACAAATCTTGGATCAACTGGCGGAAACGATAACGCGGCCCGAAGACCTCGATCTGCATCGGGCGGATGTGTTGATCAGCAAGCATCTGGATTACATTGAGTGAGTAAGCATTCTGAGGGTAGCATGTCCACCAAACTTTCATCGGAGACGGTCACGGAAGGCGTTCGTGTGCGTGCAGCGGCATTATACCTGCCCGATCAATCACAGCCCGCTGCACAGAAATATCTGTTCGCGTATCGCATCAGCATCATCAACGAAGGAACTGAACGCGTGCGATTGCTCTCGCGCCATTGGGTGATCATCAACGGCAGCGGCGACAGGGAGGACGTCGGGGGTCCCGGCGTCGTCGGAAAGTTTCCCAGTCTCGCGCCCGGCGAACAGTTCGAGTACACAAGTTTCTGCCCGTTGGACACCGAATGGGGAACGATGGAGGGATCGTTCCGCATGCAGCGGGAAGACGGCGAAACGTTCGACGCTATCATCGGACGATTCTTCTTGGCAACAACTGCGCGACCAATGGTCGAGGAGGCATGAACTACTGCAGCAAATGCGGCAAGCCCGTACAGCGGCGCGTACCTCCCGGCGATCATCGTCCTCGCTTCGTGTGCGATTCTTGCAACACGGTGCACTACGAAAACCCGCGCCTGATCGTCGGCTGCTTGCCGGTGTGGGAGGATTGGGTGTTACTGTGCAAACGCGCGAACGAACCGCGCAGCGGCTACTGGACGTTGCCGGCAGGATTTCTCGAAACAGGCGAGACCGTTGAAGAGGGTGCCGTGCGCGAGACATTCGAAGAGGCACACGCCGAAGTGGATATCATCCGACTCTTTTCGGTGTACAGCATTCCGAGCATCGGGCAAGTGTATCTCTTTTTTCTTGCACACCTGAGGAATCTTGATTTCTCACCCGGCGCGGAGACGGAACGTACACACCTCTTTCGTGAGTCGGAAGTGCCCTGGAACGACATTGCCTTCAGCTCCGTGCGCTTCTCGCTCGAGCACTATTTTCGCGATCGCCGCAAGCCCAACGATCGCGTGTACGTCGGCAGTTACACCAAAGCGATCGAGACAGCACGCTGACGCGCGTGTGATGCTCTGCATGATCGAGACTTGACTTTGTCGGGTGGAGAAAGTAAATTGTTTACGGAGTTCACGCTGTACCGGGTATTCTTCAGGGGGATATTCGGTTCGATGTGGTTACCCTGGGAAAGCGAGGTGACCTCCATCTTGACATCAAACAGAGGAGCCTCTGCGGAAGTTTGCTAGCGACAGCTTCCGAGGCTCGTGATTCGCTGATGGTCCCGCTGTGGTTACGGCGGGACCGATTTTTTATCAACCCTCGACGGTGCCTCCCGGTCGTTCCACCTGTTGCAGATACGGTTTCTTCTCCTTACCATATCACAGCATCTTCGTTTCAACCGTACTCGCATTGTTCGCGGTTGAAACGAGAGGGGGGATGTGCGTGCATGGTCGGATGCAGAAACGCTTCGCCTTCACTACGGGGGGACCACCATGCTGCCTCGACGCGTGAATGTTTGCGCGCTTGCATTCTTGCTGTTGCTGACGTCCAATGCCCGGGCACACGATCATCCGCTGCTTGTCGGCGTGCGCTTGGCGGAGACGCGGTTCAAGGACTGGCGTTATGGCCATCGCCTCCATCGCAACCAAGTCAATTGTGTGTTGTTCATGACCGCGGTGGTCGAAGAACTCCTGCGGCGGCCGCTCACGGCGGACGAGCGGGCCGCAATCTTGATCAGCAACGTGCGGCGGGGAAAACGACTCCAGCAACTTGTGGCGCGCGACGACGAGCGGATCCGCGGCATCCAAACTGCTCTCGTCAAGATGGGCAACGGAGAGATTGTTACGCCACATCGCGCACAACCCGGTGATTTCATTCAGTTCTGGAAATACCGGAATGGACACTGGCGTGGCCATACGTCCATTATTGTGGATGTGCTCGATCGCAACGGGTCGTTGTGCGCTATCGTCTTCGGCGCGCACCAAACCCTCGGTGGCGTCGGCATCGGCGAATTCGAGGTTGGATTGAACGATCCCGACATCAAATCCTATATTGTGCGTTTCAAACCGTAACACACCGATCGTGGATTCGAGCCGCGCTTTCATCTCGCTTTCTGCTTCGTTCCTTCGGGACGAATTTCTGCCTCGCCTTCGCGTTGCACTCGAACTGCTCTCTTGCGAACAGGTATGGTGGCGTCCGAACGAAGCCTCTAACAGCATCGGAAACCTGGTGTTGCACCTCTGCGGAAACGTTACACAGTGGATCGTTGGGGGCGTCGGGAAGGAGAACGTGCAGCGAGATCGCGATCGTGAATTTTCCGAACGCACTCCGATTCCCAAAGCGGAACTGCTCGAACGGCTTTCAGGTGCCGTCCAACGCGCCGTCACGGTATTGGACTCGCTCGATCCCGCTTCGCTCGGTGAACAACGTACCATCCAAGGAAACCAGGTTACGGTGATGTACGCTCTCTATCATGTTGTCGAACACTATTCGATGCACACGGGGCAAATTCTCCTCTTGACAAAAATGATGACGGCAAAAGATTTGAAGTTGTACGAATTTCCGAACGGCACGGCACGAAGGAGATGGTAGTCCGCCGAAGACCAAGCTGTTGTCGAAGGTAACCGAAAGGAATGAGCAATGAACACGAAGGCAATCGTCACTACAGGTCTGGCTGCTTTTTGGGTCTTGATGGGTATCGGGACGCTGAAGCCGGGAAGGATCGACTCACCTGTGTCCCTCGGCGATGAGGACAACCCTCGTGCACGAGACGAGATGGAGTTCTTGATCCAACGTGATCCTGCAACGAACACCATCCCGCGCGACATATACCGACGCGAGCGTCAGTTTGCGAACCGCATCCCCACCCGAGAGGAGGCAGCGTTGCAAAAGGGGATGGGTGTGCAGGAGTTGGTATGGGTCGAGCGTGGACCGAACAACGTGGGTGGTCGATCACGAGTGCTTGCCGCCGATGTTGCCAACGTCGGGACGTTGATTGCCGGCAGCGTTGCAGGCGGTATCTGGAAAACGACGAACGACGGCGCGTCGTGGCGACTGACGCTCTCGCCGTCCCAAATTCACACCACCAGTTGCATAGCTCAAGATGTTCGACCCGGCAAAACGCACATTTGGTACGTCGGCACAGGTGAGTTTCGCGGCTCCACCACCAACAACACCCGTTGGGGTGCTTTTTATCGCGGCGACGGCATCTACAAGTCCACCGACAACGGTGAGAGTTGGACGCTTCTTCCTTCCACTTCCTCCGGCACACCTCAACAGACTGACGCCTTCGATTACGTTTGGAACGTCGCGGTCAATCCTGCCAATCTCGTTCAAGATGAGGTGTACGCAGCCACCTGGAACGGCGTGTATCGTTCGACCAACGGCGGCACGTCGTGGGTGATGGTGCAACCGTCGGACTCGGGTCTTGTCAACACAGCAGGCTTTTCGACCGACGTAGCCATTACTTCTACCGGCGTCGTGTACGCACATACCAAACAAGGCGGCACGCCGAAAATCTGGCGCTCCCCGGAGGGAGTGACGTGGACGGACATCAAGCCCTCCACATTTCCGACGAGTACCGGGCGTATCGTGTTCGGTATTGCACCCTCCAACCCCAATGTCGTGTACGTGTTCGTCGAATCGGCCAACAACATGCCCGCCACTGCGGGGCATCAATTGTGGAAGTACACGCATTCGACAAGTGGCGGCACGTGGGAGAACCGCGGCGGCAATCTGCCGAGCGATTTGAGTACTCAAACCGGTTATGATCAACTCGTCCAAGTGAAGCCGGACGATGAGAATTTTGTGTTGATCGGCGGAACGAATTTGTATTGCTCGACGAACGGGTTCGCCTCCACTGCTGCCACCACCACGATCGGCGGCTATCCCTTCTGGCCGAACGGCAATCATCATCCCGATCTCCATTCGGGAGCGTTCCGTCCCGGCAATCCGAACGTCTATTACTCAGGGCATGATGGAGGCATTTCGCGCGCGGACGACATTCGGCTCCCTTCGATGGTATGGACGAGTCTGAACAATGGCTACAACGTCACACAGTTCTACTCGGTTGCGATCGGTCCCGATAGCGGCGACAACGCGATCGTTGCCGGTGCGCAAGATAACGGCTCGCAAGCAACAAACCAACCGGGCCTCTCTGCATGGACGATGGTCTCCAGCGGCGACGGCACAGTGGTCGAGATGGCGCCTCTTGCGCACGATCGAATGTACACCCAGTCGCAAAACGGACCGCTCTACAAAATTTCTCGCGCAGGAGCTTACATAGGATCGATGCAGCCTTCAGGATCGACGCGAGCGTTGTTCGTCAATCCCATTGCGCTCGACCCAAACGATCCGCGCATATTGTACTATGGCGCTGGAAAGTCCACCGCACCAACGGTGTGGAGCGGCTTGTGGCGCAACAGCAATGCACCGTCAGGGACGAGTACTGTAGGATGGACCGCATTGACTGCCACCGACGTCGGTACGCCATCGGGTTGGACGCGTGCGGTGAGTTGTATCGGTATCTCGAAAGCCAATAGTCCCAACGTTGTGTACTTCGGAACGACCGATGGGATCGTCAAGCGTGTTGATAGCGCCAACAGCACATCGCCTCTCGTTACCGACGTGACGCCGCCGGGACTCAATGGCGGTACAGCGCAAGGAGGGTTCGTGCGCTGCATAGCCGTCGATCCGACCAATTCTCAGAAAGCGCTCGTCGCGTTCGGCAACTATAACTTTCAGAATCTTTGGTACACCACCAACGGCGGGCAAACATGGACCGATGTCGAAGGCAATCTTGCAGGTCCAGATGGTCCTTCCATCCGCTGGGCGGTCATGTTCTTTATCGGCAATCAACTCAACATCTATCTCGCAACAAGCATCGGTGTGTTGATGACCGACAATCTCAACGGATCCTCGACGATCTGGACACAGGCCGCGGCAACGGCCATCGGCAATATCTTGATCGGGTATCTGGATTACCGCGCAAGCGATCGCACCCTCGCTGCCGGCACACACGCACGAGGGGTCTTTACGACGCAACTTCCATCAGGGCCGACGAGCGTAGATGCGCAAGCAGGACACCCGGCGGAGTTTCGTTTGCATCAAAACTTTCCTAACCCATTTTCTGCCGCCGGTAGTGATGTGGTCGGCGGGAATGCTTCGACCACCATCGCGTTTACGCTCGGTCGTGCTTCCTTCGTGAGTTTGAAGGTGTTCGATGTGGCGGGCAGAGAAGTTGGGACGCTCCTCGAACAGAACATGGCTGCCGGAACGCATGCGCACACCTTCCGTGCACATCATCTCGCCGCCGGTGTTTACCTCTATCGTTTGTCGGCAGGAGGCGTGACGCAAACGAGAAAGATGGTCGTTGTTCGATGAGGATCGCTGGAGCGATCGTTGCGGTTCTGGTTCTGTGCTCTTGGAGCGAAGCACAGCGCGCCAAGTCGGACTTCGTTCCCTTCGCCAAGGAAGCAAAGTTCGGCTACGTCGATCGGCGAGGCAACGTGGTCATTCCTCCGCAGTTCGATGTGGCGTTGCCGTTCTTCGAAGGGCGTGCGCTGGTGCAGCAAGACGAACTGTGGGGGTACATTGATTCGACAGGAGTCTTCGTAATTCCGCCGCAATTCAGTGAAGCAGATAATTTTTCCGGCGGACGCGCTCGTGTGAAGCTTTCGCGTATGTTGGGCGGGCAGAAGTGGGGCTACATCGACACGCGCGGGGTCGTGGTCATCGAGCCGCAATATATCGGTGCGGGAAGTTTCTACGAAGGGAAGGCATGGGTGCGATCGCTGCGGAAATTTTTGTGGATCATCACGATCGGCACGCGCTTCGATTTCATCGACACCTCCGGTGCGATGGTCATCGAAGAAGGGTACAATAACGCGTTGAGTTTTTCTGAAGGTCGCGCACCTGTCAATACGGGGCGATTGTGGGCGTACATCGACCACAACGCGAAGATCGTCATCCCTGCACAGTTCGACGAAGCGTTGCCGTTTTCCGAAGGTCTTGCACGCGTGCGTAAGGGAGGAACGTGGAGCTACATCGACACTTCGGGGCGGACCGTGTTCACAGTCGGCGCCGACACGTGTTCGAATTTTTCCGAAGGCTACACGTGGATCAAGCAACGGGAGAAGTTCGGCTTCATCGATCGCAGGGGCCGCATCGTGGTTGAGCCTCAGTTCGATGATGTCGGCAATTTCTCCGAAGGACGTGCGGTTGTCGGCGTTGGGGGAAAATATGGATACATCGATACGACGGGAGCGATGGTCATTCGTCCGCAATTCGACATTGCATGGGACTTCTATCGCGGGAATGCGTTCGTGAAGTTGAACGGCCGGTACGCGTTCGTTGACCGAGCAGGGCGCGTCAGCTTTTGCGCCATACCCCGATGAATTCTCCTCGATAGCACATTTCGATGGCAGCGCACTCAATCAGACTTCTTCTCCATAATGCTCTTGATTACGCAGGGTTGTTTCCGCCGGCAGAGTTGAGTATGGCGGAAGCCGTGCGCAACTACGCGCAGTACCGCAGCGACCAGAACGCATGGGCGTTGGGACGCTTCATTGTGCCGGTGGCACGACTCAAAGAATTCGCACGCGAAGCCGCGCCCCTTGCCAACGACGGTGTGTGGAAGGTAAGCGCGCTCGGCGGTCCAAATCTTTCGTTGGAGCAGAAGATCATCGCCGAATTCAACAGCTTGCACATCGGCAGGCTCGTCATCGATACGCTCGAAGTGAAAGCGACAACGGTGGAAGAAATTCGTGCAGCAGTCCTTCAGGCTGCGTTTCCACTCCATCTGTTTGTGGAGATTCCCATCGGCGACGACCCCACGCCTCTCATTGCGGCACTGGCAGAAAAGAAACATCGTGCCAAAATGCGGACGGGAGGCATGACGCCTGAAGCAATTCCTCACACCCAACACGTGGCACGTTTCATCATCGCGTGCGTTCGCGCTCGCGTGCCGTTCAAAGCCACGGCCGGTTTGCATCATCCGCTCCGCGCAATGTACCATCTCACCTACAAACCGAACGGCCCAACAGGAAGAATGCATGGTCATCTCAGCGTGCTCCTCGCTGCGGCATTTGCACGTCAAGGCATGTCGCTCGATCTTCTGATCGAGGTGTTGGAGGAGGAGGCCGCGGATGCGCTGGAGTTTGAAGATACCGGCGTGCGATGGCGCGGGCACTGGCTCGGGAACGACGCTTTGCGCGAAGCGCGCGAGCACACGATGTTGGCGTTCGGTTCGTGCTCGTTCCGCGAACCGATCGACGATCTGATTCGCTTGAAAATGTTGTAACGGCCGCTATGGACTCGACGCACGACCCTGCTCTCCAATCCTGGCTCGACTCCGCCAACCGACCCGGCACGGACTTTCCGATTCAGAACCTTCCCTTCGGCGTCTTTCGGAGACGATCTTCGGGATTGTCTCGCGTGGGCGTTGCGATCGGTGATGCGATTGTTGACGTGACGGCGGCGCGCAACGAAGGGCTCTTTTCGGGCTTGGCGGAAGAAGCGGCAGAGGCATGTAGCGATGAAACGCTCAATCGCTTTCTTGCCCTCGGTAAGCGGCACTGGTTGGCACTCCGTCGTCGGCTGAGTCAACTGTTATCTGAAAGCGCAGAACGCAGCAAGATGGAACGCTGTCTCGTTGCCATGAGCGACGTGGAGATGCAGCTAGCGGTGGCGATTGGGGACTACTCGGATTTCTATGCTTCGGTCCATCATGCAACGAACGTCGGCAGCATGTTTCGTCCCGACAATCCTCTTCTTCCCAACTACAAGTATGTGCCGATTGGATATCACGGGCGCGCGTCGTCCATCGTCGTGAGCGGAACGGCAATTCGCCGTCCCGTGGGTCAAACAAAGAGCGATGCCGATCCCGCTCCAACGTTCGGTCCTACCACACAACTCGACTACGAAGCCGAAATAGGGTTTTTCGTGGGTCGGGGCAACGCGCTGGGCAAGCCGATCCCGTTGACGACAGCGGAAGATCATATCTTCGGTCTATGTTTAGTCAACGATTGGTCGGCGCGCGACATCCAGCGGTGGGAGTATCAGCCGCTCGGACCGTTTCTTTCCAAAAGTTTTGCAACGAGTATCTCGCCGTGGATTGTCACACTCGAAGCGCTGGAGCCGTACCGCTGTCCGGCGTATGCGCGTCCTTCAAGCGACCCGATGCCGCTGCCGTATCTCGATGCGGCTGCGAACGTCATCCGCGGCGGCATCGATGTAACACTGGAGGTTTGGCTTTCTTCGGAGCGTATGCGGAGGGAAGGCGTGCCGCCTTTGATGGTGAGTCGAGGCAACTTTCGCGAGATGTACTGGACGATTGCTCAAATGCTGACGCATCATGCAAGCAACGGCTGCAATTTGCGTCCCGGTGATTTGCTCGCCAGCGGTACGGTCAGCGGCCCGACGAAGGAGTCGCGCGGTTGTCTTCTCGAACGCACTTGGCGCGGCACGGAACCGCTGCAACTGCCGACAGGTGAGATCAGAATATTTCTGGAAGATGGTGATGAGGTAACGATGCGCGCCTACTGCGAGAGGCGGGATCGCTCCGTTCGTATCGGCTTCGGCGAATGCACAGGCATCGTGCTGCCTTCATCGTGATGACTCACGCCGGTTTCTGAATCCCGATCGAGCTGCTGATCCGTCCTGTTGCTCTGGTTTGTTCGAAGATAAAGCGGTTGGAGCGGGGCGCGTGACTTCTTGATACCGTCGCGGATCAGCGAAAAGCATGAGCGAATGAATTGTTTTGCCGTTTCAGTTGAAAGCCAGCCATCGTTGAGCGCGGCATGACGTAGCCGCCAAAGTTCCTTCCCCAAGCGATGTCGGAGAGATTCCCAGAGAACGACAGCGTCGCGGATGCGACGAGCGCTCACGAACCACTTCCTTGGAGCGGCATACAACGTCAGCGTCCAGTTCGGTTCATCGTGTGCTGCGAGAGCATACTTATACCTTTCCATCCCACGCATGAAATCGAACACTCGCCGTTGCTCCTCGATCGCCCGGCGGATGTTGAAACAACACAACGCGATGCCGGGACCTAGCGAGCCAGCACGATGCCTTCCACTCACTCCCAACAAGTACAGTGCGTGGGTCGTTCCGTACACGAACGCGTAGCTACCGGCTACGCGCTTGCCGTCAAGGCGCAAGAAGCCCAAACGAACGTATCCGCGCCGAAAGAGTTTGCCGATCACCTCGCGATGGAATGCGAGCGTTGCTTTCTCGGCGAACACGCCCGGCTCCCTCCGATCGTTCCAGGCTTGTTCATGCAGTGCCACGAAGTCCTCGAAGGCACGTGCAAGCTCTCGTTCATCCGTGATGGTTTCAAATTCTGCCTGAAAGTGTTGTTGCAATCCGCGCTCGCGGCGACGACACTCATGGCGTTCTTTTTTCGAGAGGCGGCGGAGATACTCATCCCAACAATATGGTAAGATGATGTTCGGGCATCGCTCGTTCACCTGCGCGGTCCCCTCCAGACCGACGCTCCGTGCAGCCTCGAGTAGCATCGTAGAAGAAGCCGACCGCTGAGGAATATCCTCAAGCAGAACCACGTCCCATTGGTTGCAATACTCAACCAGATGCCTGACAAGCTGCGCATATACGTCTTGTTCGTTCACATCGTGTCGGATGATGATGTCGAGGTAGTCGGACTGTCGGCGACCGAGGAACCGCAAGCACCTCACGGGCGCGAAGCCGAAGAGCCGCACCCACTCGATGTAGAGCGGCGCGATCGCTACAATGTGGCTTTCGCATGAGAGCACGACAATATGCAGGTGGGCATCCTTCGCTCGGACTTCGTGTCGCCACCACGATCGGAGCCATGCAAAGTCTTGAAAGACCGTACACGAAGCGTGTTGTACAAGCTCGTCCCACCTCTCCTCCAACTGATCGAATTCTTCCTCGCGCGAGACGACGCGGAGGGTCCAGTCTGCGCCACGGAACGATGGGTTTGTTGGAAGACAGACGCGGAGATGCTCCGATGTCTCTTCAATGAAGCGCGCTTCGTGCATAGTGATGTTTTGTGTCATTCAAAACCATCGTTGCGTGTTCCATGCCAGCCGGTTCGCTGCCCGTACCTGTTCCGGATGGCTCGATGAAGAAAGACCAGGAGATGAAGCTGTGGAGTTTCGTATGGGTGTTTGTAGATTTTGCACCGCGGTGTTGGGAGAGGGCGAAGGCCGGACGTTGGTTGGAATCGGACTATTTCGTTATATTTGCTGGCGCTGAAGTACGTTCCCACGCCGACCCGATTGCTGCAGCGGCACGATTCCTTAAGAGAAAGTCCAAACGATCGATCATGATCGACAACAAAATTATTTTTTCGATGGTGGGTGTCGGGAAGGTTGTCAAACCGAACCGACAGATTCTCAAGGATATCTATCTTTCGTTCTTCTATGGCGCGAAGATCGGTGTGCTCGGTTTGAACGGCGCGGGCAAGAGCACGCTGTTGAAGATCATCGCCGGCGTTGACAAGGACTATCTCGGCACCATCACGGCGCAGAAGGGCATCACGTTCGGCTACTTGCCGCAGGAGCCAGAACTCGATTCCACCAAAACAGTAAGAGAAGTCGTCGAAGAAGGTGTTTCCGACACAGTAAAGCTCTTGAAAGAGTATGAGCATGTCAGCGCGCAGTTCTCCGAACCCGACGCCGACTACGACGCGCTGTTGGAGAAGCAAGCGAAGCTTCAAGAATTGATTGATCATCGGAACGCGTGGGATCTGGACAGCAAACTCGAACAGGCGATGGACGCCTTACGCTGCCCTCCCGGTGAGACACCGGTGCGAGTCCTCTCGGGTGGGGAGCGCCGCCGCGTGGCACTCTGCCGCTTGTTGTTGCAGGAGCCCGATGTGTTGTTGTTGGATGAACCAACCAACCATCTCGATGCGGAAACCGTTGCGTGGTTGGAACAGCATCTTGCTCACTACAAGGGAACCGTCCTTGCCGTCACCCACGATCGCTACTTCCTCGACAACGTTGCAGGATGGATTTTGGAGTTGGATCGTGGCGAAGGAATTCCGTTCGAGGGAAATTATTCGGCGTGGCTCGAACAGAAGCGCCAGCGTCTTGCGATCGAGGAGAAGCAAGAATCGAAGCGGCAGAAGGCGTTGGCGGAAGAGTTAGCATGGGTGCGGATGAATCCGAAAGGCAGGCACGCCAAGAGCAAGGCGCGCATCGCCGCATACGAAAAGATGCTGGCAGAGCAGCGCGACAAGCGGGATGAGGAGAGAGAAATCTACATTCCACCCGGACCGCGTCTTGGCGATATCGTGATCGAGGCGGAGGGGGTTGCCAAAGCCTACGGCGATAAATTGCTCTTCGAGGACCTGACTTTTTCGCTGCCGCCCGGCGGCATCATCGGGATCATTGGTCCGAACGGCGCCGGCAAGACGACGCTGTTCAAGATGGTCGTCGGTCAGGAGCGACCCGATGCAGGAACGATCCGCATCGGTGAGACGGTGAAGTTGGGGTATGTCGATCAGAACCGTCCACTGGATCCGAACAAGACGATCTGGGAAGAGATCACGGGGGGCGAAGACATCATCCTGCTTGGCAATCGTGAAGTGAACTCGCGCGCCTACGTTGCCCGGTTTAACTTCACCGGTACCGATCAGCAGAAACATGTGGGAGTGCTGTCGGGAGGTGAACGCAATCGCGTGCATCTTGCCAAAGTCCTGCGCGAAGGTGCCAACGTGCTGCTGCTGGACGAGCCGACGAACGATTTAGATGTCAATACCTTGCGCGCGTTGGAAGAGGCGTTGATGGACTTTGCCGGCTGTGCGGTCGTCATTTCGCACGACCGGTGGTTTCTCGATCGTGTTGCGACCCATATCCTCGCGTTCGAAGGAGACAGCAAGGTGGTGTGGTTCGACGGTAACTATACGGAGTACGAAGAGGACAAACGAAAGCGATTGGGCATCGAAGCCGATCGACCGCATCGCATCAAGTACAAAAAACTCATCCGACAATAACGTATGCCTCTGGTAACGATCATCCTCGGTGCGCTTTTGGTGCTTGCAGGGTTCATCGGGTTTCTCGCTGCCGACAGCGTCAGCCCAACGGCGCTGATACCTGCGGCGTTTGGATTCATGATGATTGCGCTCGGCATCCTTGCACGCAACGAAAGCTTGCGTAAGCACGCCATGCACGGTGCGGCAGCGGTTGGGCTGCTCGGGTTTTTCGGGTCTGTCAGCGGCCTGTGGCAATTGATCGAGATTCTCCGAGGTGCCGAGAGCGAGCCGACGGCTGCGATGATTTCGCGATCCTTCATGGCAGTGGTGTGTTTGGTGTTCGTCGCGGTCACGGTGCGATCGTTCATCGCTGCACGGAGCAAGGCAAACCCCTCGGCGCGGGCGAATGGCGATTGATCGCCTTCCGCGCAATCTGAGGAAAGCGGGTGACGCTGACGCAGTCTGTTCTTTCCTACTCTTTCCCACCATCCATGGAGGTGCACCATGCCTACTCGCCGCGAATTTCTCCAAGAATCTGCCGCCGCCGCTGCAGGTCTCATGCTTCACCGTCCGCTGTTCGGCACGCCATTGCCTGCGCGTCCGCGAGTGGTTGTGCTCGGGTCAGGTCTCGCCGGGCTTGCTGCCGCGTATCATCTCACCAAAGAACGTTGCGATGTGACGGTTCTCGAAGCACGCAGTCGCATCGGCGGTCGTGTGCTCTCGCATGAAATCGACGACGCGAAGCAGCTTACGATCGAGTTGGGTGCGGAATGGGTGGGCGCTTCGCACGAACGCATCATCGCCCTGTGCACGGAACTCAGCCTCGAACTGTTCAACAACCAATTTGACACGCATCTCATCTACAAGAACGAATACACTCCTGCAGGCCGATGGTCGTACGATCCACAATGGACAAGCCGCTTTAGCTCCTTGCTCGATGCCTTCAACGCCATGCCCGTCGAGCGCAAACGGAAGTTGGACAAAACCGATTGGTGGCGATACCTGATGAACAACGGCATCACGCAGCGCGACGTGGACCTGCGTGAGCTTGCCGACAGCACCGATTTCGGCGAGAGCATCCGGCATGTCTCTGCCTACTCGGCAATCACCGAGTACGCCGAGTCGAGTCCCAAGAACGAGATGGACTATAAGATCCGTGGCGGCAACAGTCGGCTTCCTCGTGCACTTGCCGAGCGTATCGGCGTGGAGCGCATCAAGCTCAAGCACCGCGTCATCACAGTGAAGCAAGACAAGAAGTCGGTGACGGTGGTATGTGAAAATGGCGCGACGTTCACCGGCGATTTCGTGATCTGCACACTTCCGACGTTTGCCGTCAGCCGTATCGCCTGGCAGCCGGATCTCTCGGCGGAACGGTGGGAAGCGATCAATGCGCTGCAGTATTGCCGCATCAACAAACACGCGATCTTGTTCTCCGACCGATTTTGGAAAGACGAAGCGTTCGACCTGCTCACCGATACCGACGCACACTACTTCTATCATGCGACGAAGAATCAGCATGCCGAGAACGGTGTGTTGATATCGTACGCCATCGGCGATAAAGCCGACGTCATCGCTCGACAGAACAACGAGTATCGCAAGAAGATGATCGTTGAGGCGTTACGACCCGCGTTCGGAGACCTGACTGCGAAATTCGTTCGTCAAGTGAATTACTACTGGGGGAACGACGAACATACGATGGGTGCCTACACCCTGTATGGCAAGAACCAGGTCTTCACGCTCCAACCGATTCTCGCCAAGCCGCACCAGCGCGTCTTCTTTGCTGGCGAGCATTTGGCTGACTGGCAGGGATTCATGGAGGGTGCTGTGGTGACAGGCGAGGAGGCGGCAAAAAGTCTGCTGGGCGGATAGGCATCTCCGAGAAACTTCGATCACCCGTCACGCAGTCGACAGCCAGCCATCGTCTGCCGATGAGGGCTCAGTCTCGTTGTCGCTTCCACGGCATGGGGGGAGTAGCCGCCGGCGAGTTGTAGCGATCGCCGAACACGCGCATGGATCGGACGTGCTCATAACGAAAGAAGACCTGTCCTTCCGTACCGAGCATGCGTGAGGCTGTGATCTGATCCGGTATCTGTTGTGCGACTTCGGGCTTGTACGCCCCGATGCCGACATAAATGTGCCGTCCTTCTGCAGCACGCCGCCAAGAACGGACGAGGTGCGAAAAATCGGGTCCCTGCGTTTCGAACTCGATCGTCCAATACACTTGGGGGACGAGATAGTCGAGCCAGCGGTTTTTCACCCACGCTCGAGCGTCTTGCAGAAAGTCTTCCACACTGCCACCTGTGGTGCGCGTGAAAGGCTGCGCGCTGAGAGGACCGCCGTAATTTCCCAAGGGTGCAGCTCCTAACTTGAGGTGAGGCTTCCTGCGGGAGACGGCGGCCTGTGCCTCACGGACAAACGCGTTGATATTGTAGCGCCGCCACTGGTCTCGCGGCGCGCCGTTGCCGTAGCGTTGGTACGTGTCGGCGTCCGGAAAATCCTTTCCCGGGTATCGGATGAAATCGAAACACACGGCGTCGAGGTCATAATTGTCGACGAGGTCGCTCAAAACGTCGATAAGATAACGGCGCACGGGAGGCAAGCCCGGATCGAGCCACAGTTCGTTGTCGTATTGTACAACCCATTGGGGAAACGCTCGCGCCGGGTGTTGCGGTGAGCTTGCCGGTGGCGGAACAGGACCGCGAATCTTGTACACGTTGAACCATGCATGCACCTCGATGCCGACGGCATGCGCTTCCTCCAACAAAAACTGGAGCGGGTCCCATCCCGGGTCTGCGCCAAGCTTGCCCGTCAGGTTTTCCGCCCACGGTTCGTAACGCGACCGGTAATATGCATCGCCGCGCGCGCGGACTTGAAAGAAGACGGCGTTCAAATGTGCACGCTTCATATCGGCAAGCATCGTGCGCAATGTCGCCTGTTGTTCCTGCGTATCGAACGAGGGGGGCCAGTCCAGACTGTTGGTCGTGGTGAGGAAGATGCCGCGGAGTTCGTGCGCCGGCGGCGGCTGAGCGATCGTACGCGGCACAGCGCAGACGAGAAGCGTCAAGCACAACCATCGTTTCATGATGAGACACTCGTGAACGTGATGGAACGATAATGACGCCGACAAGATACAACCTTGCGCGTAAATCTCAAAGATTGAATATCACAGACGGCATGGCTATATTGAGCTTGTCTGGAGTAGGGACGCTCCGAGAGGAGTTGTCCCTTCAACGCGTTAAAACGAACAATATCGATGTCACGAGTACAGACACGTTATGTCTGCCAGTCCTGCGCGTACGAATCTCCGCGCTGGATCGGGAAGTGCCCTAACTGCGGTGAGTGGAACACCTTCGTTGAAGAGCTGACCGATCGCTCCAAGCCTTCGAAGAGGAAGCAGACCGCGCTCATCGAGAGTGTTTCGGGACCCGTACCGCTGGAGGATGTTCGCGCTGCCCAGGAGCCGCGTCTGTCGTCCGGTATTCGCGAGTTCGATCGCGTGCTCGGCGGCGGAATTGTCGCGGGGTCGGTAGTGCTGATCGGCGGTGATCCGGGCATCGGCAAGTCCACGCTCATGATGCAGATGGCGGCGGGACTTCGTACTCATGTGGTTCTCTACATCACCGGCGAAGAGTCCGCTGCGCAAATAAAACTTCGTTCCGAGCGTCTGGCAACAAAGCCCTCACGCAATGTTCTCGTGCTGGCTGAAACGAATCTCCATCTCCTTCATGCGTTGTTGGAGAAAGAGACTCCCGATCTCATCATCGTGGACTCGATCCAGACCATGTACCGCCCCGAATTGGAAAGCGCTCCCGGCACGGTCAGTCAAGTACGAGAAGCCACAGCGCTGTTTATGCGGATCGCCAAAACGAAAGGCATACCGGTGTTTCTCGTCGGTCATGTCACGAAGGACGGCGTCCTTGCCGGACCGAAAGTGGTTGAGCACATGGTGGATACGGTGCTGCAGTTCGAGGGGGAACAACATTATACCTATCGTATTCTTCGATCTATGAAAAACCGATTCGGCTCGACGAACGAGATCGGCATCTTCGAAATGCACGATGCGGGCTTGCGCGAGGTTGCGAATCCTTCCGAAGTGTTTCTCGCCCAGCGCCGGTCAGGCGCATCAGGTTCCGCTGTGGTGGCGAGCATGGAGGGCACACGCCCGTTGCTTCTGGAAGTACAGGCGCTTGCCGCGCCGACCAACTACGGCATGCCGCAACGCACCGCAACCGGCTTCGATGCAAAACGCTTGCAGATGCTTCTTGCCGTGTTGGAAAAGCGTGTCGGGCTGCATGTCGGTCAGTACGATGTGTTCGTGAATGTGGCGGGCGGCGTGCGCGTCGTCGAGCCGGCGGTGGACCTCGGCATGGCGTTGTCGATCGTTTCGAGCATGAGAGATGAGCCTGTCGACGCGCAGACGGTCGCAATCGGCGAAATCGGCTTGGGCGGAGAAATTCGCTCTGTCCATCAAATCGAAAAACGTATCGGCGAGGCGGCAAAGTTGGGCTTCAGGCGTGTTCTGATGCCTGCGGGCAATCGTAAAGGCACCGCACCGAGAGAGAACGTCGAGTTGGTGGAGGTCGAGACGGTGGATGAAGCCATGCGCGTCGCCCTCGCATGAGGTGCCTCCCCATGAACAACGAAATGCATGCCGATGGCTGAGCGGATTCTTCTGCGCGCTTCGCATATCGTCACCATGGATGCACAGCGCCGCATCATCCCCGATGGTGCCGTGGTTGTGCACAACCGTGTGATCGAACGCGTGCTCACCAGCCAGGAGTACGAACGCATGCTTCCCTTCGAAGGAGACGTGCTCGACGTTCGACCGCTTGTCGTCATTCCCGGTTTTGTGCAAACGCATATCCATTTGTGCCAGACACTTTTCCGAGGCTTAGCCGATGATTTGGAACTGCTGGACTGGCTCACGCTGCGCATCATGCCGTTCGAGGCGGCACACAACGCATCCTCGATGTATGTCTCGGCGATGATTGGGCTCACCGAACTGGTTCGTTCGGGCACCACGACGATCATGGATATGGGAAGCGTGCATCATGAGGAAGAAGTAATTCGCGCGGTCACGGAGTCGGGGATGCGGGCATTTGTCGGCAAGGCGATGATGGATGTGAACGATTTGTACCCGCCTCTGAAGGAATCGACTCGCGCAGCGTTGGACACGACGCGCGCGTTCGCCGAACAAACCCATGGTGCTGACGGCGGCCGGCTTCGCTATGCCGTCGCGCCGCGGTTCATCCTTTCGTGCACGGATGCCTTGCTGCGCGAAGCATACGAGATGACCAAAGCATTTCCGGGCATGTTGTTCCATACGCATGCAGCGGAAAATCGGCAGGAGATGGAAGCTGTGCGCAAACGATGCGCGATGGACAACGTCGAGTATTTCGAAGTGCTCGGCATCCTTCACCACAATACATGTCTTGCCCATTGCATCTGGTTGAATGATCGAGAGATCGAACTGATGCGAACGCGCGATGCCAAAATACTGCACTGCCCTTCATCCAATCTTAAACTCGGCTCCGGCATCGCCAAGATTCCTCTCTACCACCGGCGCGGCATCACGGTCTCCCTCGGCGCTGACGGCGCACCGTGCAACAACACGCTCGATATGTTTCATGAAATGCGACTGGCAGCGCTCGTGCAAAAGCCGCTCTACGGGCCTACGGCGATGGATGCCCGCTTGGTCTTCGAAATGGCGACAGTGGGAGGTGCGACCGCGCTCGGCATTGCGCACGAGGTCGGAAGTGTCGAGGAGGGCAAGAAAGCCGATCTGGTGTTGCTCGATCTCCAACGCGCATGGAATCCTTATGCGATCAATGCGCATGACGATCTCTTTTCCGCCATCGTGTACTCGTGTACGCCGGAGAACGTGCACTCGGTGATGATCGACGGCACGTGGGTGTATCGGGATCGCTCTCACCGAACGCTCGATGTCGAAGCCCTGCGCGCACAAGCAGCAATCGAATTGCGCAAACTCCTCGCTCGCATGGCATAGCGCATGCATTGGATCGGACTCGTCGGTGTGGTAGCCTTTGCGTTGGCGTGGATTCCTCAATCGCTGGAAACCATCAAAGCGGGTCGCTGCGATGTGAACATGATGTTTCTTTTGCTGGCTGCGCTCGGGAGTTTTTCGTTGATGATGTATGCGATGCTGCAAGGCGATCCGGTTTTCTCCATCGTCAACGTACTCACCACGATCGGTGCATTGGTGAATCTCTTCTACAAACTTTTCCCACGGCATTCCCGCAACGATCATGCGCCTGTCCGGTGAACGATCTATGGAGAAACCGAAAGCGATTCACTCCCCATGAGTGGTCCGACACTGCATACGAATCGACTCGTCCTTGCAACGCATAACAAACACAAGGCGGAAGAACTGCAGGCAATGCTTCGCGACGCGGGCATCGACGTGCTGGCGCTCGATGCCTTCCCTGGTGTTGGTGCGATCGAGGAGGATCAGGAAACACTCGAAGGCAACGCGCGGAAGAAGGCGCGGGAGGTTTTTCGCCAAACCGCCCTTGCCGCTCTTGCCGACGATACGGGATTGGAAGTCGACGCGCTCGGCGGCAAACCCGGCGTGCATTCGTCCCGTTTTGCCGGTCCGAATGCAAGCTACACCGAGAACGTCACCACACTGCTGCAGGAATTGAGCGGCATTCCGCCCGAACGGCGCACAGCGCGGTTTCGATGTGTTCTGGCATTCGTTGCCGCCGACGGCGTTGAACACGTGGTGGAAGGCGTGTGCCACGGCAGGATTCTCGAACAGCCGCGCGGTGAAGGCGGTTTCGGGTACGATCCGATTTTTCTGCCTCAGGGGTACGATCTCTCCTTCGCCGAGATGCCGATGGAGCTGAAGAATACCATCAGCCATCGCGCACAAGCGTTGAAAAAGATGCGGCAAGTGTTGTTGGAATATTTTGGACGCGAGCGGCGATGACCCGAAGCGCGCATAGCCAAGCTCTCACGGAGTGTGGTTCGCTTCGGATAGCTTGAAGTTCCTCCCGTGGAGTGTTATCTTGATACGTGCATTTCTTGCATTACCTTCAATACGTTTGTGTTTGGGTCAACAAAGAACACGCTTTCACCGACGTGGCGATACGCACCTGCGGGCGTTGTGTGGCGGCTGGTGCCGACAGCCTCGGGGAAACTGATCGGCGAGGCACGTGACGTACAAAAGAAGTCGGCAAGTTTCTTTTGCGTGAACGTGCGCACCGGCGAAGTGTTGTGGGAAGGTGCCCGCTTCGGCGAGCCGTGGTGGTTGGGCATCGAGGCTGTGCACAACGATATTCTCCTCCTTCATAAATTCGCGACACCCGACCTGCCTGAACATCGCGCCGTCATTGCCGTCGATGTGTTGACGGGTAAAGAGTTGTGGAGAAACGAGGAGGTCACCTTCGAACGCTTAGGGTCCACATCGCTGCATGTTGTTCGGGCACAAGCGTTCAGTGCACAACACGTACGCCTAGATTATCGGACAGGCACACCCGTCGAGTCGGCGGAGGTGGATGTCGATGAGGTGATGTGGGACGACCTTCTCCACGATACAGAATTGCCGACGCCGCTGTACAATCTCACAACGGACGAACCTGCGGCTGTGCTCTTTGGTCGTCATTGCTCGACCGAGGAGGTCGTATTGCCCCTCGAAGTCGTCGAGCGAGAGGATTGCATTGTGTACGGATATTACGAGCGCCTTTCCGCACCCACAGACGAAAGGGTGTGCATGAAGAATGTTCTTCTTGTTGTCGCAAGCCGGAGCGGTGAGGAAGTGTTTCGCGACGTCATCAACGCTCGGTGTTGGGCGGCTGCGCCGGAAGCGTTTTTTGTGTGTCATGATATGCTTCTGTATGTTCGAGAACGAACAACACTTACGGCCGTAGCATTACGTCAATTGCACTGAATCGAACCGGGCGCGCCCCCTATGGCAAAACTCCCCACAGCAGTTCCGAACGTGAGAGACTTCCGGCGCATCACCATCAAGCAGGTCGATGCGTTTACCGACACTCCGCTGATGGGTAATCCCGCCGGGGTGGTGCTGCATGCACAAGGTCTTACCGATCAGCAGATGCAATCCATCGCCCGCGAGATGGCGGTTCCCGAAACGGCGTTCATTCTTCCCGCCTCCAAGCCGGGCGCTGACCTCCGTATCCGCTGGTTCTCCAGCGAAGCCGAAGTGCCGCTGTGTGGTCATGCAACCATCGCCAGCTTCCATGCTATGGCGGAAGAGGGATTGTATGATATGGCGGAACCGGGCACCTACGCGTTTCAAGTAGAGACACTCTCGGGAATCCTGCCGGTGCGCGTGATAAAAATGGTTTCTCATGCTGAAGTGTTTTTCGGATTGCCCAATCCCGAATTCGTTCGCGCAGGGCAATACAAATTGGATCTCATGCGTATCCTCAACATTCGGCTCGAAGAGTTCGACCCTCGCTTGCCCATCGTGATGACGAGCTATCTCTTCGTTCCTGTTCGCCGCCTGCACACCATCTTCGCCATCAAACCCAACTTCTTTGCCCTTGCCCAGCTTCTGACGAATCGAAAGCTGCTCGGCGTGTGTGTTTTCACCACAGAGACGATCGAGCGGAAATCCAGTGTGCACTCGCGCTTCTTTGCTCCGACCATTGGGATTAACGAAGACCCCGTGACCGGTTCGGCGAACGGCCCGCTTGGCGTGTACTTGTACGAACAAGGATTATTGGACGATAAGAGTACAGGCGATACCATTACGATCATTGGCGAGCAGGGAGACGTCATCGGCCGAAAAGGACGCGTCATTATCCAAATGACGCTGAGAAGCAAAGTCGTTCACCAGGTGATGGTCGGAGGGAGAGCCGTCACGACGCTGGAAGGGGAGATGATTGTGCCGTAGCGACGTTCCTCACTCGTACCTCTACGGAACATCAAGCCCTGCGTCGTGCTCAATCGGTCCAACTTCATCTACAGAAGGAAAGCTCTATGCTCAACGTTGTTGTTTTCGCTGTCGTCCTTCTTGCCGCCCTCGGCTTCTTCGCATCGAACGTGTACCGGCTGATCTCGTATCTTCGATTGGGGAAGCCCGATGATCGCTTCGGGCACGTGGGCAAGCGGTTGAAAAACGTGCTCACCATTGCGATCGGCCAATCCAAATTGATGCGCGAACCGTTTGCCGGAATTCTGCACGTCCTGATCTTTTGGGGCTTTCTTGTTCTCCTCTCAGCGGTGATCGAATCCATTCTGGAAGGGTTGGTGCCCGGTGCCTCTCTTGCGTTTCTCGGTCCACTCTATCCGCCGCTGACGTGGTTGCAAGACCTCTTCGGTGGACTCGTTGTCTGTTCGGTCGTTGTCTCGTTGTATCGAAGAGTGTTCGCTCCGCCCAAGCGGTTGCAGGTCTCGGGACACTCGAAGTGGGATGCCATTCTTGTTCTCACCTTGATTCTGACCGTGATGGTCACAATGTTCGGGCAGAATGCCGCACGCGTCCATCTCCATCCCGACATTCCTTACCAAGCGCGGTTCCTTTCGACGTGGCTTGCGGGTTCGTTGGCGCCGGAGGCAGCGCATCTCTGGTACTACGTGTTTTTCTGGGGACACATGCTTGCTGTGTTGGGCTTCCTCAATTATCTCCCCTACTCCAAGCATCTGCACGTGATTGCCTCCACGTTCAATGTGTACTTTTCCAACGTCGGGATCGAACCGAAAGGTGCGCTCAAGCCGATCAATCTTGCCGATGAGACGTTGACGAAGTACGGTGCAACCGATATCGAGGACTTGACGTGGAAGCAACTGCTGAACGGTTACACCTGCACCGAGTGCGGACGCTGTACGTCCGTGTGCCCGGCGAACACAACCGGCAAGCTACTCAATC
Source organism: Ignavibacteria bacterium (assembly GCA_040290295.1). Lineage (GTDB taxonomy): Bacteria > Bacteroidota > Ignavibacteria > UBA10030 > UBA6906 > CAADGV01. The sequence goes on along the minus strand of PSMW01000002.1, from coordinate 54,444 downwards.
CGAAAAAGATCATCGTCGATGTGCGAGCGCGGACATTGGAGAAAGCGCCGGTGCTGCTGGTAGGGAAGCAGGGAGAAACTGCCGACGGCGAGCGGGACAAGATCCTTGCCCACCAGCTCTTGGATAACTTCATCACCGAGCAAGAACTCTTTGCCTGCACAACCTGCATGGCGTGTGTGCAAGAGTGCCCGGTGACGATCGAGCACGTTGACACCATCGTGGACCTCAGGCGAGGGTTGGTATTGAACGAGTCGCGCTTCCCACAAGAGTTGACGACGACGTTCAACAATCTTGAACGCAATTACACGCCTTGGGCATTCAGCCACTCCATACGCGCAGACTGGGCGGAGGGTCTGGACATTCCCACGATGGCGAACGCGCCCGATGCCGAGGTTCTCTTCTGGGTGGGCTGTGCCGGCGCGTATGATGCTCGCTACAAAAAGGTGACACAGAGCTTCGCACGGCTGATGAAGTTGGCGGGCGTCAAGTTTGCCATCCTCGGTACCGAAGAGAAGTGCAACGGCGATGCCGCACGGCGCATGGGCAACGAATATCTCGCGCAAATGCTGATACAAGAAAATGTCGCAACGCTGAACAAGTACAACGTCAAGAAGATCGTTACCACCTGTCCGCACTGCCTCCAATCGCTCGGCAAGGAATACAAGCAGTTTGGAGGCGACTACGAGGTGGTGCATCACACCACATTCTTGCAGTCCCTCATCGAGCAGGGGAAACTGAAGGTGCATCAGGCAGTGCAAGAGAGAGTGACGTTCCATGATCCGTGCTATCTGGGCAGGTACAACGACGAGTACGATGCCCCGCGTACGATCGTGGATACGGTGGCAGGCGAACGCGTGGAAATGAAGCGCTCGCGCGATCGCAGCTTCTGTTGTGGTGCAGGTGGGGGGCGGATGTGGATGGAGGAACACGAAGGCAAGCGTGTGAACATCGAACGGACCGAGGAAGCGCTTGCGACAGGAGCGAATGCCGTCGCTACCGGTTGTCCGTTCTGCATGACGATGCTCACCGATGGTGTCAAGGCGAAGGATGCTGCTGAAACCGTTCAGGTTAAAGACATCGCAGAGCTTCTGCTGGAAGCGGTGACCCCGCCTGATCGACACGCAGCATCCTAAGCGGATATCGACGCGAGTGTCTCTGGCCCGGCGGATGCATTGCAAAACATTTTTCTTTTAGAGAATTTGCTGTCGGAGAATGCGTAGGACGTGTCCGAGCGTCCGTTCCGACATCGCACTATGCTCAGTTGGTTGTTTCACACTGAAGGAGGAAATCGTATGTACCGTACCAGTCGTTTGCAACGTTGGAGCGCGGTTGTGGCGGGGCTTGCCGCTGCGTTGCTCTTCGCTATGTGCAGCACGAATCCGGTGACAGGGAGGAAACAGCTTACGCTTATCCCCTCTTCGGAGATGCTCAGTATGAGCTACCAACAGTACGGGCAGTTCTTGAAGGAAAACAAAATGAGCACCGATCAAGAAGCCACGGCGATGATCAAGCGGGTAGGCCAGCGGATTCAGAAAGCGGTCGAACAGTATGCGCGCGAAAAAGGATGGGCGGATCGCCTTCAGGGCTACCAATGGGAATTTAATCTTGTCGAGAGCGATCAGGTGAATGCCTGGTGTATGCCCGGTGGCAAAGTGGTGTTCTACACGGGCATCCTTCCCATCACGCAAAACGAAACAGGCGTTGCCGTCGTTATGGGGCACGAAGTTGCTCACGCCGTTGCTGAACATGGAAACGAACGTGTCAGTCAGGGACTTCTCGCCGAGGTCGGCACCTTGGCGCTGGCAGTGGCACTCAAGGACAAACCGGAGCAGACACGCAATCTCTGGCTCGCGGCGTTCGGCGTTGGGGCTGAGGTGGGTGTGTTGCTGCCCTTCAGCCGATCGCATGAAAGCGAAGCCGACCACATGGGGCTTATCTTCATGGCTATGGCAGGATACGACCCTCGCGAAGCAGTCAGCTTCTGGGAACGTATGGCCTCGAAGAAAGGCGGAAAAGCTCCGCCCGAATTTTTGAGCACACACCCATCAGACGAAACGCGCATCGCCGACATCAAGAAGCACTTACCTGAAGCGCTCAAGTATTACAAGCCGGTGCAGTAAAGCATGTGCGGCGCATCCCGCGCTCAACAAGATTATCGGATGCCGCGTATCCATCGGTCGTGAGAGATTGCTCGACGCGGCATCCTGCAACCCCCGACAACTCCTAACGCTCGTTCCACATCTCATCGTACCGAATACATGCCCGATTTTTCTCTTACGATGCTCGTTCCGCTCATTGCAGGCATCATCCTGTTGTTCATCGGAAGGAAAGTTTTTTGGCTCTTCGTCGGCGGCGTGGTGTTCCTGCTGGTGATGGATCTTGCGCCGAGGTTCGTTCATCATAGGGAGTCGATGATCTTCTATGTCGCATTGGGTGCAGGCTTGCTCGCTGCAGCCGCCGGATACTTTTTCCAAAAGGTGGCGCTTCGGGTCGTCGGACTTGTGGCGGGAGGTTTCTTTGCGTTCAGTGCCAGTGAACAATTCATGAGAAGCATCGCCCTCCCGTGGTGGGTTCCGGTACTCGTCGGCGCGCTGCTGGGCTGGATGATCTTGTCGTTTTTGGTGGAGTGGGCACTCATCGTCCTCTCATCGCTTACCGGCGGTTTCCTTAGCGCAGGCGCATTGCATCTCGAGTCGCATTCTCTCCTCATCGTGACGATCGTGCTTGCGGCAATCGGAATTATCGTCCAAGCCCGCAACAAACGTGGCAACACGAAAGACGGATAGTGCGCTTCGAAGCTAAACGATTTTTCATTTCTGCACTCTTCTTCCGAACTTCCTTTTTGCGTATGTTAGCACTCCCGTTGTTCATTCGTGAGGTACAGGCATGGCCATGCGGCTGTGGCATTTCGTAGGCGACTACGCTGAGCATCTCAACGATCGGCTCAAGAACGTCGTGCACACGATGCAGGAGTTCTTTTGGTTTTCGGTTCGTACGTTCAAGAGTGTGCGGAGCGCTCGCCGGTATTGGAAAGAGATTCTCCAGCAAATGTCCATCTGCGGCACCGAATCGATCCCGATCATCTTCGTCAGCTCTCTTGCGATCGGGTGTTTGTTGACCGTCGAGGTAGGCAATCAACTGGAAGGTTTCGGCGCAAAGTTACTGACGGGACGGACAACTGCTCTCTCGGTGATTCGCGAAATGGGTCCGATCGTGACCGGCTTGATGCTGGCGGCGCGTGTCGGGGCACGGAACGGAGCCGAACTCGGCGCCATGCAGATCTCGGAACAGATCGATGCACTGCGTGCCTTCGGTACCGATCCCATTGCGCGGCTTGTCATGCCGCGACTGGTGGCGGCGTTCGTGATGTTCTTCCCGCTCACCGCTGTAAGCGACTTCGTCGGGTTGGTCGGCGGCGGTCTTGTCGCGCAAGCATACCACCACATCGATTCCGGCTTCTATTGGAACTCCGCGTTGAATTTGTTGGTGGTGAAAGATTTCGTTGTCGGCGCTGTCAAGCCGTTTGTGTTCGCGGTGATCATCACCTTGGTGAGTTGCTTCAACGGCTTTGCCGCCGTTGGCGGAACTGCTGGTGTCGGTCGCTCGACGATCAAAGGCATCGTCGTGTCGTCGGAGCTGGTGTTGGTGGCGAACTTCTATATCTCGAAGCTGGTCTTGGAGAATCTGCATCTGTGATACCGCCCGGTGATTCCTTCCCTCAGAGGCGAGTCTGGACTCGGGGAGCGCTTCCACACACCTTTAGATGCACAGCGCCATGATCGAATTCCAAGACGTGCATTTGTACTACTCCGGGCACGAGGTGCTCAAGGGCATTTCGATGCAGATTCCCGACAAACGCATGACGGCGATTCTCGGTCCTTCGGGCTCAGGCAAGAGCACGATCATCAAGGTGATGCTTGGACTCATTCAGCCGACGTTCGGTCGGGTGCTGGTCGATGGTGTCGATATCAGCAGCTTGAGCGAGGAGGAGCTTTTTCCTATCAGAAAGAAAATGGGGATTGTGTTTCAGGGGAACGCGCTCTTCGACTCGATGACCGTGAGCGAAAACATGGCGTTCTTCCTGCGCGAAAATCTCCGGCTGCCCGAGGAGGAAATAGCACGACGCGTCAATGAACAACTGCACTTTGCGGGATTGGAAGCGCATGCGCATCATCTTCCCGATAGTCTTTCGGGAGGCATGCGCAAGCGTGTTGCCATCGGACGAGCTCTGATCTTCGAGCCGGACATGGTGTTGTTCGACGAGCCGACCGCCGGGCTTGACCCCGTGAGTGCGAATAAGATTCTCGCGTTCATCAAACGACTCAAGAACGAAAAAGAATTAGGCGCCGTCATCGTCACGCATATCATCAACGATGTCTTCAGCATCGCCGACGATGTGTTGGTGCTGTACCATGGCGCAATCGTCTATCACGATACACCGGAAAACATGCAACACTCCGAACATCCTTTCGTGCAATCGTATTTGAGCGAACCGGAAGAATGGTAATCAGAAGGATCGAACACCGTACTATGGCAAAGGTCAATACATCACCGTCGGGCGGCATCGGGTGGCGCAACTTGCGAACAGGGCTTCTCTTCGTTACGGGGCTTGTGCTCGCCGCTCTTCTCGGCCTCGTCATCGGCAAGAACACCAGCCTCTTCACACGCCACGATAACGCATATCTCTTCCTCTCCTCCATCAAAGGTCTCTCGGAGGGGAACATGGTCGCGATCTCCGGCAAGAAGATCGGCGTGGTGAAGAGTATGGACTTCACGCGTCGCGACGACACGACCGGCGTGCTGGTGAGGCTCGATATTTCCCATGACTACTTCCCGCTCATCACGAAAGATTCGAGAGCAACGATCAAAGCGCTGGGCGTGTTGGGTGATAAATTCGTGGACATTACGCTCGGCTCTTCACAGGAACCGCTGGCAGAGGGCGGCTTCTTGGAGGTCGTCGCCGAACCGGGTTTGGAAGAGCTGACCGCTTCGGCAATCGAAACGATGAACAGCATTCAACACATGGCTCGACGTATCAACGCAGGAGAGGGGACGCTGGGCAAGTTGATGACATCGGACGAACTCCATCACCGGTTGCTCAACACAGCGACGCATCTCGAAGCGACCACAGAGGCGTTCGCCAACGGTAACGGCATTGTAGCACGGTTCCTCAACGACAAGGCGTTTGCTGACCGAGTTGCCTCAACCCTGAACAATATCGCCGATGTCACTGCCGCGTTTTCGGCAGGCAAAGGCTCGCTGGGGAAACTCATGGTGGACGAATCCTTCTACCTACATCTCAGCTCTGCAACCCGTCGCACCGACTCCCTCCTTTCAGCAATTGCCAACGGCGAGGGGACAGTGGGCAAGGCGATGAACGACGGCCGCCTGTACGACAATCTCAATCGCACGATTCTCTCGCTCGATTCCTTGTTGCAGGATCTGAAGCAGCATCCCGATCGATATGTGACTGTTAAGGTGTTCTGACCGCGCGTGCATTGAAAGAGCGAATACGTCGTCCATATACTCGAGCACGTGCGGAGGGTTTCTTCTCTGTCGTAGAGTTCGTATTTTGCAAAAGCCGGATCGTTCAGCATCGGACAACCCCAAATTCTCTGCCCAGTTCGAGTTCACATCACACACACATCTTCATGAAAAAAGTGATCAAGAAAGTCGCCATGTGGTTGAAAGGCAAGGTGCGCAAAAAGAAGGCGGAAGCGGCGATAGCTTCATCCCCCACACAGCCTGTGGTGCATGCTCAGCCGTCGCGGCATACGACACAGGAGAGGCACCAGCGTTTCTCGCGTCAACGCACGGAGCGCAAGCGTGTGCAGCCTCGTCACCATGCGGCACCGGTGGAAGTGCAACGCGCACCAACGCCCGCGCCGTGGGATCCGTCGCTCTTTGTTGTTCCGGTCGTGGAAGGGAAAACGCGTTTTCATGATGTGCATCTGCCGAACGAGATTCTCCATGCGATCGCCGATCTCAACTTTCAGTATTGCACGCCGGTACAAGCCGGCGTCTTGCCGCATGCGTTGCAAGGGAAAGATATCGTCGGTCGAGCACAAACCGGGACGGGCAAGAGTGCTGCGTTTCTTATTACGATTCTCACCCATCTTCTCCGAAAGCCGCTTCCGGATCGGCGCAAGGCTTCGCCGCGTGCGCTGATCCTTGCTCCGACGCGCGAACTGGTGTTGCAAATCGAAAAGGATGCACAAGCGCTTTCGAAGTATATGTCGTGCACAGTCGTTTCGGTGTTCGGCGGCCTGAATTACGAACGGCAGAAGCGCTGGCTTGATACGCACGTCGATATTGTGGTGGCGACACCCGGACGACTTCTCGATTTCAAATCGCAACGCCTCATCCATCTCAACCATGTCGAGATCTTGGTGATCGACGAGGCGGATCGGATGCTGGACATGGGCTTCATTCCCGACATCCGTACGATCGTGCACAGCACGCCGCACAAGGACCGTCGCCAGACGATGTTCTTTACCGCAACCCTCACCGACGACGTTCGCCGCTTGGCGGCAAATTGGACGCGTGATGCGATTAGAATCGAGATCGAACCTGAACAGGTTGCCGTTGATACCATCGACCAGCGGGTGTATATCTGCACCACCGACGAGAAATTCAAACTCATCTACAATATGATCGTTCAGCAGAATCTCGAGCGCGTGATCGTCTTCGGCAACAGGAAGGATGAAACGCTGAAGCTTGCGGAGAACCTCATGGCGCGGGGGATCTCGTGCGGCTTGCTGTCGGGCGATGTCTCGCAGCGGGAACGCGTGCGGACGTTGGAAGCATTCCGCGAAGGAAAATTTCGCGCATTGGTTGCAACCGACGTGGCTGCGCGCGGCTTACACATCGAAGGCGTCAGCCATGTCATCAACTACAATCTCCCTCTCGATCCCGAAGATTACGTGCACCGCATCGGGCGGACAGGACGGGCGGGTGCGAGCGGCATTTCCGTCAGCTTTGCCGATGAAGAAGACGGTATGCAAATTCCGATCATCGAAGAGTTCATCGGCAGGAAGCTTTCTCCGATCTATCCTCCGGAGGAATGGCTGCAAGAGCCGCCGGCGAGCAAAGACACCAGCGCGATCAAAGTCGAGCAGCCGCGCAGGCATGACGGCGGGCGCAGGCTCTCACGCGGCAAGCGGGGCGATGGTGGTCGTCATAAAGGCAGACGCAGGACACGGTCGTGATTCTTCCGCTGTTCGATGAATGGCACGTGCGCAGCTTTGTCCCGACCGATGCCGAAGCAATCGCGAAGTACGCCAACAATCGCCACGTCTCGATCAATTTACGTGATTCGTTTCCTTTTCCTTACACCGTCTTCGATGCTCGCCGCTGGCTCCAGCACGTGCGACGCCAACAACCGGAAATCTCTTGGGGCATTGCCTCGGCGAAGGAGGTGGTCGGTGGGATCGGCATTCATCCACATCATGACGTGTATCGTCTTTCGGCAGAAATCGGCTACTCGGCGAGCCGTTTTGGCGGAAAGGCATTGCGACCTCGGCAGTGAAAGCCGTGACAGCGTATGTGTTCGAGCATTTCGAGTTTCTTCGTTTGTACGCGGGCGTCTTTGCTTGGAATCCCGCTTCCGCACGCGTCTTGGAGAAGGCGGGTTTCTCACTCGAAGCGCGCATGCGTCAGGCGGTGGTCAAAGATGGCCAGGTAATCGATCAATTGATGTACGTGTTATTGCGCGACGAATGGGAACGATGCCCGCGTTGAAAGTCTTTGTCAAAACTCCTAAGTTGATAAGGTTCGTGTTGTCTTGTTGCCTTCATGTTGAATGACTCAAGGAGGGGAACGTGGTCAAATGCATTCTGGTGATAATGATGGTTGTCTCGTCGGGGGTGTCGATGATGGTTGCTCAAACAGCGGATACATTCGCGAAGTTGGAACGAGAGCTTGTGGCTCAATATGGCGAGGCTGAACGCGTTCGCTTGTTGCGCGGGATGAGACAAGTTGCATCGCTCTGGCGGAGCGACGACGGGGACGATGCAGCGTTCGATCAGTTCGTTCGGACACATTTTGTTGGCACGCAAGCGGCGCTTGATACCATGTTCCATCGCTTCCAATATCTTCTCGAGCAATTGGATGGCCACATGGTCGAACTGACGCGAGAGTTTCGGCAACAGTCCGACCTCGATCTCGGTCCCATTCAACCCTACGATGAAGTATTCGCCGGATTCGATCCGGCCGCGCACGTGCTCGAAGATATGTTCAAGAATAAGCTTGCGTTCGTGGTGCTGCTCAACTTTCCGATGACGACGCTCGAGCAGCGACTCACCGAGGGTGCGAAATGGAGCCGACGGCAGTGGGCGGAGGCTCGGCTCGCTCAACGCTTTGCCAAACGTGTGCCGGCCGAGGTCCGTCAGGCACTTGCCGAGGCGAGTGCCCGCGCCGATCAGTACATCGCCCAATACAATATCTACATGCATCACATCGTGACCGATACCGGCGAACGCTTGTTCCCGCCGAAGATGCGTTTGTTGTCGCATTGGAATCTGCGGGATGAAATCAAGGCGCAGTACGGTGACGAGAAGAATGGGTTGGCGCGTCAACGCTTGATTCAACACGTGATGGAGCGGATTGTCACGCAAACCATTCCGGCGGTCGTGATCAATAATCCTCTCGTGGATTGGAACCCGGTAACCAACCAGGTGTCACCTGCGGCTGTGCACGACGTGGAAGCGACCGCAACGTCGAGCACACCGATCAGCAACGCACCCGAACCTGACACACGCTATGCGATGCTGCTCGAAACCTTTCGCGCTGCTCGCAAAGTCGATCCCTATTCACCCACAGCGCCGACGCACATTGCGCGGCGATTCGACGAGGATCGCGAGATTCCCGAAGCGCGCGTCAAGCGCATCTTGGAGGACGTCCTCACATCGCCGGTGGTGAATGATATTGCGCGACTGATCTCTCGGAGATTGGGAAGGCCGCTCGAGCCATTCGATATTTGGTACCATGGCTTCCGTGCGCGTTCGCCGTACAGCGGGGAGCAGTTGGACAAGATCGTTGCGCGCCGCTATCCGACGGCACAGGCGTTCAAGCGCGATATCCCAAATATCTTGATGAAGTTGGGCTTCTCGCAGGCAACGGCTCGTTTTCTTGCCAAGAATATCGTCGTCGATCCCGCGCGCGGTTCAGGACATGCATGGGGTGCCCAGATGCGCTCGGCACCCGCACATTTGCGTACCCGCATCGAAAAAAACGGAATGAACTACAAAGGCTACAACATCGCCATCCACGAATTAGGACACAACGTCGAGCAAACCTTCTCTCTCAACAAGATTGACCATTGGCTGCTCAACGGCGTACCCAATACCGCGTTCACCGAAGCGCTGGCATTCGTCTTTCAGGCCAAAGACCTCGAACCGCTCGGCTTAGCCTCGAGCGACAAGCGAAACAGCGCGCTCAAGGCTCTCAATGACTTCTGGGCAACGTTCGAGATAGCCGGCGTGGCGTTGGTCGATATGGAAGTATGGCATTGGATGTACGACAATCCGGATGCACCTCCCGCACAGCTCAAAGAAGCAGTTCTGCGCATCGCCAAAGATGTATGGAACAGATACTATGAACCGGTCTTTCACAAGCGCGATGTTGTTCTGCTCGGCATCTATTCGCACATGATCCACTCGTTCCTCTACCTCCCCGACTATCCGTTGGGGCATCTCATTGCGCATCAGATCGAAGAGCAGATCGAAAAGTCCGGAAACCTTGGGAAGGAATTCGAGCGGATGGCAACGTATGGTCGTGTGACACCCGATTTGTGGATGACCCACGCAACGGGTCTTCCCGTGAGTGCCGACGCGTTGATTGGAGCCACCAAGCGAGCACTTGCTGCAATGCGATGAGCGCTCCGATGAATCTTCCACATGCGGCGGATTCTTGAGCATGCTGACGCGTTGGGTGTTGCGTTTGATCCTTGCAAACGCGTTGGTTTACGTTCTGACGGCTCTGCGTCCCGCATTGGCGGAGGCGCTTGCATTTGTGCCCGTTGCGATTCTGTGGCGCCCGTGGACGCTCCTTACCTACATGTTTGTACACGACATCGGCGGCATCGGGCACATTCTCTTCAATATGTTGGGATTGTTTTTCTTTGGTCCGCGCCTCGAACAGGAATTGGGCGAGAAACATTTTCTCGGGTTGTACTTCGCCAGCGGTATGATGGGAGCGATCGTCTCGATGGTGTTCAATCCTGCCGCGGCGATCATCGGCGCCTCGGGCGCTGTCTTCGGCGTGATGATGGGCTACGCGATGTTCTGGCCTCGCGATCGCGTCTACATCTGGGGCATCCTCCCTGTCGAAGTACGAGTCATGATCGGCATTATGACGGCGTTGGCGATCTTCGGCGGCTTCGGTGTGACGAGTGGCGGTATCGCGCACTTTGCGCATCTCGGTGGATTTGTGGGGGGATTCGTGTACATCAAGCTGCTCAAGCACACACCGCGCATCGTGAAGTTGCAGAAGCAGATCATCGAGCCGCTGGCGCTCGCTTCCGACGTTCAACGATGGAAAGCTATTCGTCGTGAGCGGTTGCATGAAGTCAATCGTGAAGAGTACGATCGCATCATGGCGAAACTCGACGCTCATGGCGTGACGAGTCTTACCGAGAGCGAGAAGGCATTTCTCAACCGATTTAGTGATCAGGCTTAAGAACCATTCAACACATTCACTTGTATCATAGGAAGACACCATGCTGGTCGTGACCACAAATGTTGTCGAAGGGGAAAAAGTTGCTCGCTACTTAGGACTTGTCAGCGGCGAAGCGATCTTAGGGGCGAACATTTTTCGCGACTTCTTTGCGGGCATTCGCGACATCGTCGGCGGGCGCTCTGCTGCTTACGAAGAGGAATTGCGAAAGGCAAAGGACATTGCCATCGCTGAGATGACTCAACAAGCACAGATGCTCGGAGGCACAATGCCGTTATCGGGGTGGATCTGGACTACGAAACGTTGGGTTCGAACGGGAGCATGCTGATGGTGAGTGCGAGCGGCACTGCGGTAGTGTTGGAATGAGTGCCCGGCTCGTCGCCTGATGGTCGTAACACAAAGCCCCGCACACATCGGCGGGGCTTTGGCTTTGCAGATGCTGTGTGTCCCTCTTCCTTATTTGGCGAGCACCATCTTGCGCGTCTCCAAAAATTTTCCGACTGACAGACGATAGAAATACACCCCGCTCGAGAGTCCGCCGGCGTCGAACTGCACAGAATACAGTCCCGGCGCAAGTGTTTCATCTACCAATGTTGCAACCTCACGTCCCAACACATCGAATACACGCAAGCGGGCTACCTCTGCCTGCCCGGAGCTTGTCGGAATGCCGAAGCGAATGGTGGTCGAAGGATTGAACGGATTCGGATAGTTATGTTCCAGGACGAATTGTTCCGGAATCCGATCATGCGTTGCAAGCGGCACCGACGTCGTTCCCCTCCCACGACCCACGAGGACGACAAACACCGTGTCGTCCGCCGGATCAGGATCGTTCGTGATGATGCGCAGCCTGGCGGTGTAGCTCAACGTCGAATCCAACGGTGTGAACACCACACGAATCGTTGCCGAGTCGTTTGGTGCAAGCTTCACGCTTGGCGTGAGTGTTCCGAACCGTCCGGGTGGCGTAACGCTGTTCGTGGTGCGTAGTGTGTCGGTTCCGACATTCGAAACGCGAACGAGCGCGGTATCGGTCCTGCCAACTTGCACGCTTCCAAAGTTGAGCGTATCGCGCGGTACCGCGCTGATCTGCGCAATGCCGAACACTCGGAAGCGCATCGGGACATTGACCGTCGGGCGCTGGGGATCGTTGCTGGAGACAGCAAGCGTACCGTAATACGTTCCACCCAAAAGCCCTGCAGTATTGAACCGCACCGGTGCCGAACGAGTCGAGTCAGCCGGAACGGAACCGCTCGCAGGAAACGCGTTCGCCCATGAAGTGCCCGTCGAGGTCCAGTTCAACGTGATTGTCCCGGTGTTTGAGATCTGCAGCGTATCGAAGACGAGATTGTTCCCGACTTGTGCCGTCGCACGAAGAGAATCGTTACTGATCGAAATGAGGGCTGCAGGACCAGAAATGGTGAAGGCGTTATCGCTCTGATCGTTCACCGCACTGCTGTCCGTCCAGCTCACGCGCACCTTCGCTTGTGTGGTCGTTACCGAAGGGATGAGCCAATTGTAGAAGCCCGTCGCCGCAGGCGTACTGGCGATGATTTGCGTCCAGTTCATGCCGTTGTTTGTCGAATACTCTAAGCCGACGTTTGCGACATCGCCCGTAACTGCCCATCGAATTTGGCGAGTCTGTCCCTGAATCCAAAATTCGCCGCCGTTCGGAGCCAGCAACGTGACCGTGTTTGGAATGAATTGGACACGAATCGGAATGTTTCGCACGTGAACCGGCGTGCCGTTCGGCCCACGCCCGATCACTTGGACGGTGTAGTTACCCGTCGAGACGTTGTTGGTTTTGATTCTAAGCGTGATCGAGTCGGGGACAGATGCAAGCGAATCGCCGTTGGGCCACGTCAACTCGAAGGGTGCCGAAGGAGAAACGGAGGCGATCAACTTCACGCCGTAGGTGTACAGCTTCACAGCAGGGATGCGGATGACCGCCGTCGTGCTGTCGGTGAACTTCAACGTATCGCGTGTCGCTCGCGCCAGCATAGCGAAGTCGGGGAAGTAAGCCGTCATGCCGAGATAGTTGCTGTTGCGAAAATCTGTCCATACAGCCAGTGCCGCATAGCGGTTCGATGTAATAGCGTCGTAATCGCCGCGATAGGTTGCAGTAGTTGCGTTGGTAAAGTTGATGCGGAAGGTTCTGTTCGTCAGCCGTTGGTTCGGGGCAAACGTCTCTCCGCCGTCATCGGTGTATGTTGCATACACATCCATGCTGTCGCTTGTCGGGACGCGACGAGTATCGTAGAACTTGATATAGAGCCTTCCTGTTTCCTTGTCGCACCAGATGGCAGGATGAAATTGAAAGTTGTTCTGCGAGTTGGGGTCGTCGTTCACCACTCGTGCCGATGACCACGTTGCTCCTTGATCGGTCGAATAGCGTAGGAAGATGTCGGACTTGTTACCGTTGCCCGGAGGATTGTTGGAAGCGTACACGAGGTAGAGTCGTCCGCGATACGGTCCGAAGCTGTTATCAGCAGCGATCATGGGATACGGACGGCATCGCATGAATTGCACCGTCGAGCGGCCACCGACTTCCGTACCAATATAGTTCGAGAGCTGATTGGAGGACTTCATCGTGAAGGTCGCGCCTCCGTTGGTCGAGACGTAGAAGGTGTAGATGCCTGCTCCATTTGTTCCGGAGTGCGTTACCACATACACGCATCCGCCGGAGATGTTGTTGCCGTCGAGAACATTGGGCCCAACAGCCACCATCATGCCCGGGAGCGATTGTGTCGTCGGCGAGAACGTGGTCTGCCATGTTGCGCCTTGATCGGTGCTGCGTGCGAAATTTCCGGTGCCGCTTTCCGCCGTCATGGTTGTGTACACGTAGTTCGCAAAGGGTCCCATCGTCTGGTCGGCGGCAATCCAATTCTTATCGACACCAGCCACGGAGGTGACGGCAGCACTCCACGTGAGACCGTTATTGGTGGACTTCACCACCCAGCATCCCGTGATCGGACTTTTCATCGTCTCGTAATACAGATTGCCCAAGCTGTCGTATGCTGCAACCGGATCGCCTGCCGCGTTGGGGAAAGCCGGGTTGTGCGTTGCCCACGAGTAGCCATTTTCCGTGTGGAAGGTTGTATTGGTGTTGAAGGCATTAAAGTACCACTGTGATTGAAGCGGGTTGCTGACCATGTGTGGCTCCGCATTGGTGATGCCCAGATCGAAATTGTCCCACCCTTTCGCATCCGTGATCACGTTGATGGAGGGTGGACCGGACGGCACACCCGGACCCAAAATGGGCGGACGTAAAGGTGGGGTGTCGAGTGTCGGATCATCGATGTACTGAGCAAACATCGGCAAGTTCAGCGCAAGCAGCGCGCCGAGGAAGAACAAGCGCCGAACAAAAAGCATGGTGCTATCTCCGTTGGTTTGTTGATGAGATGCTGTGTAATTGGGGAGGTGAACAAGCTGCGGGTCGTTTCGCCATCGAACGGCACCCGACTCTTTATACCAATATTCTTTGGCAGATGCAAGAGCCGTTTACACTTTTTGCTGCGGATCAGACGTTGTCTCCCCACACTCATGCTCTCGCTCCAACGCTGCTGCAGTTTCTTCGAGCATCTGGCAGAGGTCGTGGAACTCGGCGCAAGAGAGCGTTAGCGTACAGTTACCATACTGCACGTGCAGGGCATCGCCTGCCAGCGATTTCAGCACTTGCCCGTTGGCACCTATAGCGAGGACGGATGGCATATTTTTGTCGGACATCGTTCAGCGTTATGACTGAGCCTTCCAAAAACTGTCGTGTGCGTTGACGTCTCATGGGCGTTCGAACCAAAGCTCACGAACGATAAGCGTAACCATTGCCACATAACAGAGGGCAAGCGAGAGACCCGAGAGCAACACCAACCAACTGAACACAGGTGAAACGTAACGAACCAGTGCCATCCCCCCGAACGTCGTGAGAATGGCAACAAGCGGCTCCACCATCAGCAATGTTTTCGTTCTGTTCGAGACGAGTGAACTAAACCAGAATATGCCGCCTACAACAAAGAACATCATCCCCAGCGAAAGAATGTGGTTGTGCATGAAGACGAACATCTCGTGGGCAGATTTTGCATAACGAATTTCTTGCTGTGGTGCGGCTTCTTCATTACCGAGAAACTGTTCTTCTATGCCGCGAACAGTCAACGCAGTCGTATGTTCGACGAACAGCAAGCCGACGCCATAACCGACCGTGATGACGAGGAGCACCATCGTCAAGAAGATCCGAAGCGATGCATCCGCATCCTGCAAACGAAATCTCATCGAGCAACCTCCGATGTGTGTGGTAAACATGGAGAGAGCGCGCGAAGAATGGCAAGCAGGTCCTTCACCCCCTGTGTCACCGAACGCACGGAGATGGTTGCGCCCGTGATGTTACGGATTTCTCTCCCCGCCCGGAGAGGATCCTCCGGCGATTTCCCAAAGAACTGTTTGAGCCATGACGCTTGCCGTACCTCGCCGCCATAGGGCTCTCGATACGTCAGGATATCCATGTCGGTGATGCGAAGCGCCTCATCCACGACGACGCAAAACGTGATTGGTTGATCTTTCCCTTTCACGTTTGCAGCGACCGCATACCCGAGCACGTCATGGTTGTCATAGACGCACAGCAGGACGAGCGTGTCGGGTAACGATACATGCTTGACCAGCAACCGCAGCGAGTCGTTATCGCGTCGACGCAAGTCGAACGGAAGGCGCGCTATATGCGTTGTCGAGGGGAAAACGCGCCGAGCCACACGCTCCGCCTGATTCAGTTCTGCAGAAGTGATCGAAAAGTATTGGAGAAGAACGAGCAAGACGATCATGACGTAAAACCAACGCTCTTGGTTTTCAGGGTTCTCGAACGAGCGACACACGCCGGGTACGTGTGGTCCGGCGTGCTTTGCCCATGTGCAGTTCAGTTGAAGAAATAGCCGATGCCCACGTTGAGCTGCTTCGTGTTGCGGGCACTACCAAGGTTCAAGGCGTTGTTCATGAACGTGTAATCGAACTTGAACGACGTGTTGTATGTCGGCTTGTACGTCAGTCCGACAACGATGTCGTTGCGATTGTACTGTTGTAACGGACTGAACTGCGTTGTCGTTGCTTGCGTGTTGTACTTCTCGTAGCGCGCGAACAGATACAGCTCCTGTTCAGAATCGGGGCTCAGGAGCGGCAGAATATTGTATGCGCCTTCGAGGTAATAACCGTACAGCTTGTCCGCCACGTTCTTGCCGAAGCGCGCATTGATCTTGTCGGCATCGCCGATGGTCGCGATCGCACCAACGGCGCGCACCGAGAGATCGCCAATGTTGTAGCGAACATCAGCAGACCAGAGAGCGACACGTGCATCGCCGATACTATCTTGGTCAGCAGTGGCACCCCCCACGTAGAATGATGCACCGAGTTGCAGTCCGAGGACGGGGGAGTAGTCGAGTCGCCCCGTCAAAGATGGATTGGCAGGATTGCTTTCAAAGGCGCTTTGCCTTCCGTTCCGCAGTCCACTGCTCGCAGTGAATCCCTCCGCTTTCAGTCCCGCAACGATGTACAGTTGATACAGCACATTCTCGGCAGGCGAGCCGTAGATACCGATGCCCGATTCCCGCCACGTGGTTGGGATGATGACGCGGTCAACGCTCGGTCGTTCGACGCCGTGGAAGGAAGGCGGTTCATGGTAGAGATTGATCAACCCGACCGGCGCCAAGAGAATGCCGGCTCGCACGCCAACGGTTTTGCTGATGGCATAGTCGAGATAGGCTTGCTCGAGTGCAACCTCACCGCCGTCGGGATCGCCGGCTTCGAGCTTGGTATGTTCAAGTTCAAGCTCCGAGCGAAAAGAAATCTTGTCGTTGAATGTGTGGGAGAGATAGATGATGAACCGATGGAAATCCAACATGCCGCGACGGGAGCCGTCGGGTTCGTTGTAGTGAAGTTCGCCGTACCCTCCAACCGCTGTTTTGGATTGCGGTTGAGCGTGCAGCGTTGAAAAAAGCAACAACACGATCACTCGCCACAACCAAGAAACAGAACGCATGAGTACCTCCGAAGGTTGTTTGTGATGAGATGGTTTGTGATCTCATCGTCTGTTTCTTGACATCCCTCTCGAGCTTTCCTATATTGAAGGCGGAGGGAGTCTCGAAACGAACGAGAGACCTTTCAAAGGAGCGTGTTCACCAAACCTTTGCCGAGGAGTGAACACGCTTTCTGTTTTGTGTCAACAGAAACTTTTATTTCCGCTGATGCTGGGCGGAAGCTGCTGCCTGTAGTTGCTCCAAAATGCGGGACGAGCAACCGCAATCGTGTCCACACGCTCGCATCTTGGCGCGCCGCCGTCGACGTATCTCGTGTCGTGCAAGAAGCACGGCAGTAACTGCAACAATCACCAACGACGAAACCTGTTGCCAATCCATTACGACCCTCCAATCCATAATCCGATTCGGTACACAAGAAATGTCATCCCGTACGCAAGCGCAGTCATGTATCCGATCTGGAAGAGGGGCCACTTCCAACCGTTGGTTTCGCGCCGCATCACTGCAACGGTGGACATGCACTGCATGGCGAGAACATAATACACCATTACACAAATAGCCGTCAGTGCCGTCCACACCGGCATACCTGTTTCTGGATCGATATCCTTCCGCATTTGTTCGTGGAGCGACATGGTGACTGCATCGTCGTCGGCATTCTGAATGTTGTAGATCGTACCCATCGTACTGACGAACACTTCACGCTGCAGAAGCGAGCCGATCATGCCGATGCCGATTTTCCAGTCAAATCCCAACGGCTTGATGAGCGGTTCGATGAGTTGCCCTGCACGCCCGACAAAACTGTGACGGAGTTGCTCAGCCGGCGTCGCGCCTTCGACCTTGGGATAGGTAGCAAGAAACCACAAGATGATGGAGACTCCGAGAATAATAGTGCCCGCTTTCTCCAAAAACAATCTCGATCGCTCCCACATTTGCACGAGAATGGCCCGGAACGAAGGCATTTTGTACGGCGGAAGCTCCATGATGAACAATGGCGGAGCGCCTTTCAAGAGCGTGTTCTTGAACAACCATGCCATCGAAAGCGCCATGGTGAGTCCGAGGAGATACATCGAAAGCAACGTAACTCCCGGCAGCGAAAAAATGCCGAACACGTTGTGAGAGGGAATGAACGCCGCGATTAACAGCGCGTACACCGGCAAGCGGGCACTGCAACTCATCAACGGAGCGACAAGCATGGTGACGAGACGATCTTTTGGACTCTCGATCGTGCGCGTTGCCATGATGCCGGGTATCGCGCAGGCAAACGAACTGAGCAAAGGAATGAACGATTTGCCGTGCAACCCCACCTTACTCATCAAACGATCCATGATGAACGCTGCGCGAGCCATGTACCCCGTATCCTCCAGCAATCCGAGGAAAAGAAAGAGGAAGAGGATTTGCGGAAGGAAAGTGACTACCGCGGACACACCGGCAAGCCCTCCGTTCACGATCAGATCACGAAGATCGCCGGGTGGCATCGCTGTGCGAATCAGAGTCCCGATCCAATCGAACGCATTTGCGATCCACTCCATCGGGATGGCTGCCCATGTGAAAATGGATTGAAACATCAGTGCCATAACACCAAGAAAGATGACAAAACCCCATAATTTGTGCGTGACAATCCGATCGATCTTGTCGCTGGTCGTAAGCTCGTTGGTTGTGGACTGCGTGACCGTTTTCGCACAGATACTCTTGATCCAATCATATCGAGACTCGATGACAACCGATTGGCGGTCGATACCCATGAACTCCAGCCGCTCGTGGTCTTTGCGTACATGAGCTATCAGATCGGGAGCGAAACGGTCGCGGTGCTCGTCGAGGGACTCGGGCGCTGTTAAGAGAGCAAGCGCTTCATGAAATGCGATGGGGTCGTCCAATTTGTGATGTTGTTTCAATAAGCCCACAAGCTCGGTGCATTCTTCTTCGACGAGTTGAGGCATCCGCCAGAGACGCTGTGGCGGTCGCTCACTTTCTGCCTGTACGATGGCATCTTTCAACGCTTTGAATCCGATTCCCTTACTGGCAATGGTGGGAAGAACAGGTACGCCAAGCTCTCTCGAAAGTCCTTTGATGTCGATCGAAATACCTGCATCCACCGCGACGTCAATCATATTCAGCGCGATGATCACGGGGAGTCTTCGGTCGAGTATCTGACTGACGAGGTAGAGGTTGCGTTCGATGTTGCTTGCATCCACGACGCAGATAACCAGATCGGGAGTTCTCGTGTGTGTGGCTCTGCCGAGGAGGATATCGGTGGCAATTCGCTCGTCGGGAGAGGTTGCGTTCAAGCTGTAGGTTCCCGGAAGATCGAGCAAGGTCACTTCCGAGCCGTCGTCGAGAAGAAGTTTGCCTTCCTTTTTCTCAACAGTAACGCCTGGATAGTTGCCGACCTTTTGACGCAAGCCAGTCAGGGCGTTGAACAAAGTCGTCTTGCCGCAATTAGGATTCCCTATAAGCGCGATGTACTGTGGCTTGGTTTGTTGTGTAATCTCGAACGTCATGAGGGAATCTTCTGAACAAGAACAGCTTCTGCTTCGCCTCGCCGAAGCGAGAGTCGATAGCCTTTCACTTTCACTTCTATCGGGTCTCCCATCGGCGCGTGGCGTACCAGCTCGATGGTCGTCCCTCTGATCAAGCCCATCTCCATCAAGCGGCGCCGCAGAGCGCTCGTCGGAGTCACGATGCGGACAACCGTTCCCGATTCTCCGGGCGTAAGTAAACTCAGCGGCGTTTCGTGCATCGTCACAACCTCGTTATACCATCGTGATAAGAATAGAGCGGGCGAGCATCTGTGTCAGTCCTATACGCGTGTTGCACACTTCGCAGATAAGACTCCCGTTCCCTCTGTTGACAGGACGAATGAGTGCGTTTTCGTTTATGCCTATCTCTCGTAACCGAGTACTCAGCTCGGGGTGAGAAATCAGTTGTCGAACGCGAACGCGCGTTCCAAGAGGAACGTCGTTCAATGAGATAGTGTCGGCAGCGTCGCAGAAGCGATCCATTGCATCTCCTTATTTCTTGGTACACTTGGAGCACGTTCCAAAAATCTGGATCGTCGTGCTTTGGATTTTGAAATCCTTGCTTTCGGCGATCTCTTCTTGAATGCGTTCGAGACGATCGCTCACGAACTCAAGAATGTCGCCACAGCTCAAACAAATCATGTGGTGATGATGCGGCCTACCAAAGGCTTTCTCGTACCGAGACGTACTTTCGGCAAAGCGGTACTTTGAGACGAGACCACACTCCTGAAGCAGATCGAGCGTGTTATATACCGTTGCCTTCGAAACCTTGACTCCCTTGGAGACCATCCGGTAGTAGAGACTTTCAGCATCGAAATGCCCCTGGCTTTCCAACACGGCATCCCAAACAGCGAATCGCTCCGGGGTTGCCCTCAGCTTGCCTTGGGATTTCAAATGATTTCGAAGGATTTCGTGGGCCGCCTGCGTTTCCATTGTTGCTTATTTTTATTTAGACTTATTCCAAATAAAAATAAGAAGACAAGACTACTTTGTCAAGTCTTTCGCACATATCTTTTGCACAACGAGAGAGGGTCTTGTTATTCTGCGCTGCAGCATCTAACCAATATGTATTTCAAAAACCTCCTGAGGGAGCCCGCACCGCCGCGAGCAGGTGAAGCAATTTGCTTTCATTCGAGAGCGCGTACGTAAATGATACGCAGTACTTGAAAGACTCTAAATCGGCTGAAAGCAAGAACCACTCACGTCTATGATATAAATGCACGGCAAATATTTTCAGGAAGCGGAGTTGCTTAGATGGATGAAGGGCAATGTATGAGTGTCACCCAGTCAGTCTATTGGGGTCGTTTTGCCGTCATATAAGATGGGGGGAATGCGCAAGCGGATAAAGCAATCCGCGAAGTTGCAATTCCCTCCAACAGAGCTTATGCTTGGGTCAAGACAGATATTAGCCGCAACCCAGATTTTCGCACTTACAAAAACACCGTAAAGAGCGGTCAAGAACGTCTCGCCCTCTTCGACCTTCAAAGCACATGGGTCGTGATGATTGATCTTTGACGCTTCCCATGACGAGGTTGGAATTGCGGTTTCAGGAGATCGAAAACCTATGCCCTATTTTCACCTCAGCATTCGGTGCCCTGAGTGGTGAATCCTCTGCAGGAAACTTGGCGACCTCAACGCTGATGCAGCATCTGTAGATAAAGGGAACTCACATTCTTTGATGTTGTCACAATTGCTATCGTCGGACAATCGACGGCAATCGGCTTTTGGAGCAGGGCACTGCGGGTGTAGGCACTGTTCCAGTTCTGATCGACGAGAATGGGGTTTTCTCCAGTCCCACCAATCCCGTCGAGGTCTCATGCGTTTGGTCGCAATCAGTAGGTTTTGAACCGGTTATAGGTGGGATGTACCTATCTGCTTTTCCCCTACCCCGATATTTTGTCTGTTTTTTCAGGTAATTTTGCAGTTTTTTTGACATGTCGCCGGAAAGGCTGTTTCGCACGCTCCGCCGAACTGGGTGGGCGGTGACGGTCAGACCTTGGAAGCTTCTGCTTTTCCTCTCCCCAAAACTGTCAAATTCTTATAAATTTCCTTGCATTTTCTTGCCCATTTCGTATATTAGGCAAGCAAAGCTTAGCCTATTCACCTCAACAGATAGCTTCAATGAAGGCGATTAAGAATAGTCTTCTCAGTGGGAAGCGAATCGTGTCAAAACCGATTCCAAAAAACGTGAGGGTGAATGAACTGGTAGATACTTATTTCCAAGCCTACAATGCCGCAAGACTGAGGGAAGCCTGCCACCTCTTCGTATCAAAGATGCTGGAGGAGAATGTAACGATAGGCATGAGCTTGACGGGTGCGCTAACACCCGCAGGCTTAGGCGGTTCTTGTATCGTACCCCTCATCAAAATGGGATTTGTGGATTGGATCGTCAGCACAGGGGCAAATTTGTATCACGATACGCATTTTGCTATTGGGAAATCGCTGCATCGGGGCTCGCCTTTCCTCGATGATCGAGTCCTGCGGAGAGAAGGAGTAATCCGCATCTACGATATTCTTTTCGATTATGATGTTCTGCTCAAGACGGATGACTTTTTTCGTGCGGTTGTGAGAGAGCAGGAATTCCAGAGAGAAATGGGAACGGCGGAATTACATTACCGTTTAGGAAGGTATGTTGCTGAAAGAGAGAAGATTTTAGGTATCAAGCATGCGAGTGTTCTTGCCGCCGCCTTCCGGTGTGGCGTTCCGGTGTATACCCCATCGCCGGGCGACAGTTCGATCGGGATGAACATAGCGGAAGTGGCGCTTTCTGGCTATTGTACCCGTATCGATCCGCTGGTAGACGTCAATGAAACCGCAGCGATTGTTTTGGATGCAAAGCGGAGGGGGGGCAAAAGCGGCGTGCTGATCTTCGGAGGAGGGTCGCCCAAGAACTTCCTTCTTCAAACGGAGCCTCAGATTCAGGAGGTTCTTAAGATCAACGAGAAGGGTCATGATTTCTTCATTCAGATTACCGATGCGCGTCCCGATACTGGTGGACTTTCAGGCGCTACGCCTTCGGAAGCAGTAAGTTGGGGGAAGGTCGATCCCGACCAGCTTCCCGATACCGTGGTTGCGTACGTTGACTCCACGATCGCTATGCCCATCATGACATCCTATGCTTTGGCAAAAGGCAAGCGAAGAAAGCTAAAACGGTTGTACCACCGGCGCGCCGAGTTTGTCGAACGACTCAGACGAGAGTATCTTCGTGTCAAGCGAACGACCAAGTAATAAACGGGCGGATTGCCGCCAATCCATCAACACATTCAATGGAGGTAAGTTATGAGCCGACTTCAGGAACTGCGTGACCTCGTCGATAGCTTCGAGAAGGACTTCGTGAAGTTCTATGACAAGGGGAATAAATCCGCTGGCACACGAGTTCGTAAAGCGATGAACGAACTTAAACGAAAAGCTCAGGAGATCCGCAAAGAGGTGCAGGAGATCAAGGCTCAAGCCAAGACCGAGCAGTCTTCTACACCAACCACATGAGCGGATTCCGGCAGAAGAGGCTTGCCTTGGACTGCGGTGGGAGGGTCAAGGAGCTACGCTCAAGGAAGCGAGTAACCCGCACTTGGTGCGGGTTTTTTGCTTTTACATCTGTTCGGCGAGTGTACGCTGTGCGCGCCGGATAGCCTTGACTTTCTTCATTCTCTTTTTGACGGAGGGCTTTGTGAAGTAGGCTCTTTTCTTGAACTCCTTGAGCACGCCCGAGCGCTCGTACTTTTTCTTGAAGCGCTTCAAGGCGCGATCAATAGGCTCATTCTCTGCTACGACGATACCGACCAAGCTTATTCACCTCCTTCAAAAAGGTCAGACTGTTTGCGTTATTCTGGACTCTCTACGTTACTGACTAAATTCTCCAACAGCCGGCGTTCCCCAAGTCGTTCGAACGACACGACAATTGCCGAGGCTCCACCTGAAGTCTTTTCCTTTGAAATGACCTTCCCTACATCATCCCATTCCGTGTGAAAGATTGCCTGCCCGATTGCGTAACAGTCCTGCGGTCGGTATTCCACGCAGTCTGCCCTTTCGATTTTCTTCTTCGCAGATTCCTCCTTCTTGCGTAACTCGGTTACATCGAGCAACACTGCATGTCGGCAACGAGTGCAACGGTACCAGCTTTTCTCGGGCTGGTTTTCGACCGTGCCGACAAACTCCATCTTCGTTGCCCGCTCGCAATGCGAACAAAAATGGGAAATGCTTTTTCCCCGTGCCATAAGTGCAACCTCCTTTGTGAAGACGACCCAGACCCTGTCACGCAGAAGCAATGCAGTAGAATGAGGCAGGCGTTTGTCGATTTTTCATTTTTAATTTAGAGGATTTCGAACTCTAAGTCAAGCTTGAGATTCGACGACCTTCTGGGTATATTCTCTCTGCAAAAAGCCAAACAGGGGGCCCTTAGCTCAGTCGGTTAGAGCAGCGGACTCATAATCCGCCGGTCGTAGGTTCGAGTCCTACAGGGCCCACGACGACCACGAGAGGCTAACCCCAAAGCAAGTTTCCGCCCCGCACCATTACACTGAAGCTAACGACTACCGTTCTCTCATTCAGATCCGTTTTATGTTCCCCTGTTCAGCCCTGAATGCCTCTTGCTGTGTTTTTTTATGGTGGTGAGATTTCTCTGAAAGCTCGAGTCTCCCACCCCATAGACGAAGCCCATTCAATCCCTCCAAACCTTGAATGCCAAACCTGCCCGCTTACTTCCAAACCTCAAACCTCAAGCCCCTCTTACCGCATTCACCTCAGTAGATTGTACCTATCTACGGTAGGAATTTCCATTTTCCCGTCCGTCAAGCCGTAAGCAGACGCGCCAGTTTTCCGTTCTCGATCTGGCTTGCCCTTTGCAAGCTCATCTTTTCCAAAGACGGTTACCACATCGGATGAGCGCGACTATGAAGGTTCTGTTGGTTGACGACAACGAAGATTTTCTTCACGTCATGCAGGAATTATTGGGAGTGCATGGGTACACACTGCTGGTGGCGCGAGACGGGAAGCAGGCGCGGGAACTGTTCGAATATGAACAGGTGGATATAATTATCTCCGATGTGTTTATGCCTACGTTGGATGGCGTACGGTTCCATAGCTATGTACGAGAGTTTTTAGGCAGACCCGACCTCCCCTTCATTTTCATGTCGGGCTTCGACGATCCATACACGCAGGAGGCGTTGAGGGATTCGTCCGTGGATTTCTTCGTCAGCAAAACGGCGCCGGTCAGTGAAGTCCTCTCGATCTTGGAAAAATTTCAGACTTCCAGTCATGCATAGGTAATCTATGTCAACGCCATCAGTCACCCCCAACGGACGAACTGCAACGATTCCTGAGCTGAAACTCGCAGGCTCGCCTGTGCAAAAGAAGCGTTATGCGTCAGCGTTTTTGGATCATCTTGTTCGTCATCATATTCTCAGCGATGCTATCGCCACAGAGGTATCGACCTATCTTCAAACAAACAAAGGAACGGAAAAACGGCGTCTTATCGATCTCCTTGTCGAGCAACACGCGATTCCGCGTGATGTGTTAGCGCGTGAGTTGGCACTGTTCTATTCCTTCCGCATCATCGACATCAACGAACGAAGCCTCCGACGCTTCGATGGTGCTCAAGTGATGAAAATGATCGATGCTCTCTCGCCATCAGCCTATCGCCTGGCGATGCGTCACAAGGTGCTGCCTTTCGAAACGGCTGAAGGACAACCCGACAAAGTGGTGGTGGTAACCCCCAATCCTACCGATCGTGAAGTGGCAGAAGTAGCTCGCGCATTTTCCTATCCGAAACACGAAATCTGCTACATGAAGGAGAGCGACTGGGATCTTCTCTGGCATCAAGCACAAATGCAGAAAGATCCTGGCTCAGGTGGAGCAGGGGGAGAAGCAGTCATCGAAGAGTCGGATGCAGAATTAGATAGCTTGCTCGACCGCGAAATCGAAGGAAGTCAGCTCGTCAATCTCATCAACAATGTGTTTATCGATGCGGTGCGGGTTGGGGCAAGCGATATTCACATCGTTCCGAAGGGTGTGAGAAGAACGGAGATCAGCTTTCGCATCGATGGCCAACTTACACAGTGGTACACCATCGAGGATACGCGAGCAGAAGCCGTTATCGCTGTTGTCAAAGGTCGAGGGCTTGGTTTGGATCGCTTCGAGCGTATGGCTGCGCAAGATGGCCACGCACAAAAAGTCGTTGACGACCAGATCATCCGCTTTCGCATGTCGATCCTTCCCGTCATCTCGAAAGAACTGACGGGCAAGTTCGAATCGATGGTGATTCGCATCTTACGCGATGCCGATGCCTCGGTCTCGCTCGAAACCATTGGCTTGGACGCGTATTCTCTCGAGCGATTTAAAGATGCCATCAGTAAACCGCACGGCATGGTGATTTTGACCGGTCCGACGGGCAGCGGCAAAAGCACAACCCTGGTTGCTGCGTTACGTTCGGTGATGAAACCTTCTCTGTGCACCATTACGGTCGAGGATCCGGTCGAATATTTTTTGGAAGGAGCACGACAAGTGAAACTCAACCACAAACTCTCCTTCGACGATGCGATGCGAGCGATCCTGCGTCACGATCCCGATATCATTATGGTGGGGGAAATACGCGACCGCACCACTGCAGATATTGCGATCAAACTTGCCAACACGGGTCATCTCACGTTTTCGACGCTCCACACGAACGACGCAGCCAGCGTCGTGTCGCGCTTGTTCAAGATCGGTGTCGAGCCGTTCCTGATCGCGCAGGCGCTGAACATCGTGGTTGCGCAACGCCTTGTTCGAAAATTGTGCGAGAAGTGCAAGAAACCGGGGAAACCCCTCGGTGCTCCTGCTTTGTTGAAAGCCGGATTTAACGAAGAGGAACTCGCGGATCTGCACCTGTACGAGCCTGTGGGCTGTATGCACTGCGTCGGTGGTTTCAAAGGACGCACGGCAATTCATGAGACACTCTATGTCACACAAGAGATTCGCGACATCATTTTGGACAGCAGGGAGAGAATCGATACGGAGGCAATCACCCGTGCAGCAATGAGGGACGGCATGCGGAGGCTTCGCCGCTCGGGTTTAGAATTGACGAAGAAAGGTATCACCAGCCTGGAGGAAGTTGTTTCGACAACGGCCAACGATTGAAATTCTTGCTTTGAAGAAATGACCTTCGAGGTGTTAAAGTTTCCTCTCCATGTAGCCGATGACTCAGAGAGAGCCGAGAAATAGCCGCTTCAGGCGGTGAAGGCTTTGGCACATCGGTTGAACGAAAGCACGACAGAGCACAGGAAACAAGCGTAGCACAAACCAAAACTCAACAATCCACATTTCATTCATCAACATAGGAGCTACACAATGGGCCAGCAACAACTTCTCTTGATCATCCTCGGCGTGATCGTAGTCGGTATCGCAGTAGCGGTCGGTATTACGATGTTCCAGGACAACGCCGTCTCGGCAAACCGCGACGCGGTGACCAATGACCTGGTCAACCTTGCAGCGCGGGCGCAGCAGTACTATCGCCGTCCGCAAGCGCTCGGTGGCGGCGGCAACAGCTTCGTTGGTTTGACGGCTGACGATCCAGGACTGTACAAGCTAACCAGCAAGAAATCCAACGCCAACGGCACCTACTCGATTATTACGGCGGGGACATCCACCCAGGTAGTGTTGCAAGGTGTCGGCGTGGAGAAGGGGACGGATGGCAACCCCATCAAGGTGCAGATGCATGTGTTTGCCGACAGCACGTATGTCAATCAGCTGAATTAATCGGCTTGCCGAACGAGCGGGCTTCCCCTTCGGGAAGCCCGCATCGTTCTCATGACGGAAGTGAACCGACAGGTGCTATCGATCTTCGTTGACCGGTGCACTATCGAGTCGAACTACCCAGTGGACTGAATGGAAGGACACCAACATGGGATCGCAGCAGCTCTTGCTAATTGTGGTGGGGGTGGTGCTCATCGGCATCATGGTGGCTGTCGGGATGAGCATGTTCAAAGATCAAGCTGCCTCGGCGAACCGGGATTCGATCTCGAACGACCTTGTGCACTTTGCTGTGCAGGCGCAGAAGTATTATCGCCGACCATTAGTGTTGGGAGGCGGAGCCTATTCGTTCAACGGCTTGACACTTTCGCACATTACGAAAATCGCCAGCAACTCCAACGCCGTGTATCAACTTACGCCTGATCCTGTAGGACCCGGTGTCGGATCGGTGGTGATTTCGGGGACGGGCTTCAATACCGGCAACGACGGTACGACGCCGGTTAAAGTACAAGTGACAGTGTGGCCCGACAGCATGTACATGGAAACGCTCAACTAAGCGGTTCGCATCACGTGCCGACGCGAGGATCGGGTTGCTCGTCGGCAGAAACAATCCGGTAACTCCTCCGACTGATCCGCTTGAGTTTTGCTAGGTGGGGGACTTAGTAAGACGTGCAGGGGAGAGTCGGGGGAGCTTGCCTTTTGCAGTTAGGAAATGACTTGAGTGCAAGGAGAACATTATGCCTGAGTATAGAATCGAAGGATTGACCGCAGACGGCAAACCTCTCCAAGGATTGTTGGAAGCTGACTCACTGCGTACAGCCAAAAGCAAGGCGGCGCAGATGGCGGCTCAACGCAAATTCAAGGTGGTGAGTGTTATCCCACGTGCCACGTGGGTGTACAAAGTGCAGCGTGGAACCGACAAGCCCATCACCGGCGAACAGAAAGCGTTCACCAAGGGTGAGGTGGAGGAAGCGCTACAGAAGATGGGCTATCGCGTCATTCGGGTACAGAAACGCTTGTTCGATTTCAAACCGAAGCCGCCTTCGACGGAAATCGTCACCTTCGTTCGCGTCAGCGCCGATCTCATTCGGCAGAAGCTCCCGTTCAACGAGATCATGCAATTGCTGGTCAATGATATCCAGAACAAGACGCTGCGCGAAACGATCAAGGACATCAATGCGGAACTGAAGCAAGGGAAGGACAGCGAACGAGCGTTCATCAAACACGAAGCCGTGCTTGGGAAATTCACAGCGCATATGTTGGGACTGGCATCCAAGAGCGGCAACATGGCGGAGATTTATGAAAGCACGGCAAAATTCCTGGAGCGTCAGGCGGAATTCAAAAAGAATCTGAAAAGCGCGCTCATCATGCCGGTCATTACGTTGGTGGTTCTCTTCGGTGCTGTGGTGTATTACGTCGGCTATATCTTTCCTGCGACGGCAGGTTTGTTTCGAAAGTTCGGCATCGAGCTGCCCCCAATGACGGCAGCAACGATGGCGCTCAGCGACTTCTTGGTGGCGAACATTGGCATCATTCTCCTGGCAACGATCATCCCCACCATCATTGCAGTGAAATGGTTCACGACGGAGAAAGGGCGCTTCGTTCTCGACCAATATATTTGGAAAGTACCGATTATCGGCTCGCTGATGCACAAGAGTAGCATCGAGATCTTCTGCCGCGTCTTCTATGCGCTCTACAGCGGCGCGGGCGAAAACATCGAAGTGATACGCATGGCGGCAGAGGCGTGCGGGAACAAATATATGGAACACCAAATCAAGACCATCGCTCTGCCGATGATGACACAGAAAGGGGCGGGCATTACGGAGGCTTTCGAAACGAGCGGCGTGTTCACGAAAACGGCGCTCTCCCGTTTCCACTCGGGTGCAGAGACCGGAACAGTGAAGAACACGGCATTGCAGCTTGCCGAGTATTATGAAAAAGAAACATCCTACAAGATGCGCAATGCGATCGACTACATCCAAGTCATGATATCGATGATCATCATGATCGTCTTGACGGCGTTGACCATTGTCTCGTCGGAAACGGCAACAGTGCGACCCAAGAATCCAGCCCTCGGATCAACGGTGGTGCAGGCGGCTGCGCCTGAGTTGACGTGACCGGCGGTTTCTTTCTCCATCCCCCATTCGAGAACGCACGATGGCAACACTGGACATAACAGACAAAATCGGCTTCACGCTGCTGAAGAAAGGAATTATTGATTACGAGACACTCGAGAAAGCACTCAAGATCAAGGAGTCCGAAGGCATTCGCAATCGGCGAAACCTCGGTCAGATTCTTGTCCAAGATTTCGGTATCGATCACGATTCCGTTTTCAAAGAAGTTGCCGAGCTGTATGCGTTTCGTGAAGTAAAGCTCGAAGAGGAAAACCTCGACAAGCCGCGCATCGACTTCATCCGCACACTCATCGAAGCGCTGCCCGAGTCGGCGCGCGGCATGCTCTCGCAAGCCCGTATGTTGCCGCTCAAGTACGACGAGCGCCTGCCGGATAAACTCATCATTGTTGCAGCCGATCCCACCGACCGTCGCATTCCCTTGGTGGCGCGTAATTTCAACGCGAAGAAGTACGAGGTTGCCTACACGCGCCTTGCGCCCATCCAACGATTGATGGAACAGGTCGCGCCGGTTGAGAACGAGTTTCTCCGTCAACTCGAAACCAGCGTCAGTGAATCGTTCGAAGTCAAAGAAGAGGAGAACGCGTTCGACGAAGAAGCGCTCGAGGCGGAAATCAGCAAGAGCGCGTTGGTCAATCTCGTGGAGGGATGCTTGGTGGAAGCCGTGCGCCAAGGCGTGAGCGATATTCACATCGTTCCGAAGGAAGGCAACCGCACCGAATTTTGGTTCCGCGTCGACGGCAATTTGCAGCTTTGGCATGCTCAAGAGAACACGCTGCCCGAGGCGATCGCGGCTGTCGTCAAAGACCGGTCGAAGAACGTTGACCGCTTCGAGCGCGAGATGGCACAGGACGGGTTCATTCAGCGCGTCATCGACGATCACATGATCCGTTTCCGCCTTTCGATCATGCCGATGGTCGGTACCGAGTATAAGCACAAGTACGAAAGCATCGTCATTCGCGTCTTGGACGATCGGAAAGTCATCACCGATCTCAACAAGCTGGGCTTGCAGGGTCCGACCATGGAGTTGTTCAAAAAAGCCATCAATAAACCGCAAGGCATCGTCATTCTCACTGGTCCAACAGGAAGCGGAAAGAGCACCACGCTCGTTGCTGCGCTGCATGCCGTGATCGATCCGACAGTCAATGTGTTGACGGTCGAGGAGCCGGTCGAGTACATCATTCGCGGTGCTCGCCAATTGAAGATTGGGCCCAAGATGAATTTCGATGCAGCCATCCGCGGCATCCTTCGTCACGACCCCGATATTGTGCTCGTGGGGGAAATGCGCGACAAAGCCACCGCCGAAATTGCAATCAAGCTTGCCAACACGGGACACCTCACGTTCTCGACGTTGCATACGAACGACGCGCCCAGCGCAGTCTCGCGCTTGTACAAGATGGGCATCGAACCGTTTCTGATCGCCTATGCCATCAATATCATCGTAGCGCAGCGACTGATTCGAACGTTGTGCAATCACTGCAAGCGCCCCGTCCTGCCCGACGAGCTGGATCGGGAAGTCTATCTCAAGTTCGGCTTTACGGAAGAGGATCTCGAGCGGCACACCATCTACGAAGCGGTTGGGTGTGAGCGATGCACGGGCGGCTACAAAGGGCGTGCTGCCATTCACGAAGCACTCTATTTCAGCAAGGCGATTCGTTCGATCATTGTAAAGTCGGGGCAAGATGTGGATGAGGAAGCGATCCGCGATCAAGCCATCAAAGAGGGAATGTGGACGCTGCGCCGTTCGGGCATCGAGCGTATCAAGAGCGGCGTGACGACGTTGGAAGAAATTGCCTCTGCAACAACGGACGACTAATGTGCAGGAGACGGTATGACCGATATCGGTGTACAAACGCTGCGTGAGATTGCTCGTACCATTACACCGAGCGCTCCGGGCGTTGAACGACAAATGCTCATCGGGGATATTGTAGCAAAGCTTTCGCCTGCAGAGCGCACCGCGCTGCGCAAACTTCTCGATACTCTGCTCTTGCGTATGCAGAAGCTCAACGCGTCGGACATCGATATCGGCGGGTACGGCACACGCGGGCATGTGTGGTACCGCGTGTACGGCGACAAGAAGCCCGATACCGAACTGCCCACCTTCACGCCCGACGAGACGAGCGTGCTCATTCAAAGCGTGTTGGTGGAGCGCCAACGCTTGTTCCTCTACGAGAATCGCAATCTCGACTTCTCGTACACGGTTATGCAGGACGAGAACATGTTCCGCTTCCGAGCCGACGCGTACTTCGATCTCGACCAGCTCGCACTCAACATGCGTGCGATCAACGCCACGGTGCGTCCCTACAAAAACCTGGAACTCCATCCCAACGTAACCAAGGCGCTGAGTCTCGCGTACTCGTCGCAAGGCTTGACGTTGGTTACCGGTATCACCGGTTCAGGGAAAAGCTCGACGTTGGACAGCATCATCGACGCCAACAACCACAGCGTGGACGCTCACATCGTCATCATCTCGTCGCCCATCGAATACGTCCACAAACCGGATCGATGCATCATCCGCCATCGCGAGGTGGGTCGCGATGTTCTTTCATTCAAGGACGGCGCCATCCAAGCCTTGCGTCAAGACCCCGACATCATCGTCATCGGCGAAATGCGCGACCCGGACACGATCTTTACGGCATTGGAAATTACCGACAGCGGTCATAAAGTCTTCTCGACACTGCATACCGCCTCAGCGGTCGAAACGATCGATCGAGTCATCGGCGAGGTGCCGCCGATCGAACAAGAGCGCGTACGCTTGCGCTTGGCGGATACGCTAAGCTGCGTAATTTCTCAAAAGCTCGTCCCGAGTCTCGACGGCAAGCTCGTCCTTGCCAAAGAAGTGATGTTGATGATTCCTTCTGTGCGTGCAGCTATCAAAAACAACAACACGGGAGAAATCTACCAGATGATTGCGGAATCGGGCGATATCGGGATGATGACTCTGGAACAGGAATTGAAACGATTGTACTTGCAGAAGAAAATCTCGCTCGAAACGGCGATGGTCAACGCAAATAACAAACGCCGTTTGCAACAAATCCTCAACACCAACATTGTTGGGGATTGAATGCGGGCATGAAGAATGGTCAGATGTGCAATAATAGTCACCACACACCAAGATAGGAACGCGTCGCTATGGCGATACTGGGCGGTGGCAAATCGGTCATAGGACTGTTTGTTGACGGTCTCGATGTTAAGCTCGCACGGCTGAGTGCAAAACGCGGCAAAGTCATCGTCGAAGAACTTCGCTCGGCAACTCTCGTTGCAAAGCTCGAAGAACGCAAGCTCGTGGAGGCTGCCGCGCCACAAGGCGACGACAGAGATTCGTTCAAGCTTCCGGAATTGGAAACGACAATCGCCTCCGAGATCAGCGGACAGGAGGACAACAACGCGGTCTTGTTGGGTTTGCTCTCTCCTTACAAACCGAAATCGTATTCGCTCGCTTACGGCATATCCGAGCCTTCCATCTACTATCATTTTCTCGAAAGCTCTTTTGGCTTGAAAGGGAAGAAGCTCAAGGAGCGCATCATCGAGGAGTTGAAGAACGTTCGCACTTTCCAGCCGACGCCCGATGCCGTCGATGCGATCGTCACGGACGAAGGAACGCTCCTGTGCGTTGTGCGTGAGGACGGACTCTCGCTCATCAACTTGTTGGAGAATATTAAAGGCTTTCTCGGCAAGCGCCTGCCGACCATTGCCGGCATCGAAAGCTCCGATTTCTCGTTGATGAACATGGTACGTATCAACTACGCACTGGAGCCGGATGAAGTGTCGGTCATTATTTACGTTGGAGCGGAGTTCACGCGGCTCATCTTCATGAAGGGTGCGAACTTCTACCAGTTCGCCCCTATCCTCAGTGAAGGATATGATTCGCCGAACCTGCAGAACACGGTGTACAGCCGCTTGTTGCTGGAGCAGGACAATCTCGGTATTCATCGCATCCACCGCATTATTCTCGCGGGCGAAAGCAGGCGCGTCGGCTTCAAAGAATTTCTCCAGCAGATGCTTCCCGACCAGCAGGTGGATTACCTCCTCGCCCCGTCCTTGGATGTCAGCAAGCTCGAACCCGACCTGCAAGACGCAGTTTCCGACTATGCCGTTGCGATCGGTGTGGCGTGGCAATTCCTCGACCATCGCAGCAAGAAATTCTATCGAACGAACCTGATGCCGGACGAAGTGCGCGAAGGGCAGCGCGTGTTCAAACTCTCGTGGCACGGGTACCTGCTGCTCATGGCGATTTTCGGCGCGACACTCTTGTTCACGACAGAGATTGAGAAGAAAGAACAGGAAGTGAAAGAGCGTAAGGAGCAACTCGATGTCAAGACCGCGCAAGCGGCGGAGAATACCGCGCTTATGGGTTCGATCGCGTCGTTGCAGGAGGAGTTGAACCGATACGTCTCTTCGATGGCGTTGTACGATTCGTTGGTGCCGGGTGCCGACAGGTTTACGAAAGTGCTGACACAACTGAGCCAGGGTGTGGAAGACCTCAACTCGATTTGGGTTACCGAATTGGTTGTGGGTGAAGCAGGTCCTGCCGGACTGAGCGGCTTTGCCGTGAACAGGTCGCGCATTCCGAGGCTGGCCGCGCTGTTCGATAACGCTTTGCTCAAAGAAGTAACGACAGAAGAGATTCGGGAAGAGACCGTGTACCGCTACCGAATGGACATTCCGTCGCTCGATGCTGCGGCGCCTCAGAATCGATGAACCGGCAACGAAAGGAGTGAACCGTGTCCTACAAAGTTCGTAATAGTGTTGTACTCGGCGTGCTGCTGTTCTTGATCGTAAGTGTGGGCACGTACGTGCGCGCGTTTCACTTGCCGAAGAAGCAACGCGCCATCGAAGCCGAGATCAAGCGCATCGACGATGAGCTGAGCAATACACCCAATCTCATCAATCAATACAACGAACTGAGCGCAAAGGTCGCCGAGACGAAGAAGCGATGGGAAAGCCGCAGCAAGGAGATTCCCGCCGAAGACGTCACGGGGAGAACATATGACTACTTCAGCAACCTTGTCGAGCAAAGCGGCGGATTGAAGCTGAACATGGTCTATATGGGATCGCAGCAGAAAGGCAACTACGGCTTCAATGTGTACGGCTTGCGCGGCGAAGGTCCGTATTTGAATCTCTATAAGTTTTTGTGGTATC
This sequence comes from Ignavibacteria bacterium, assembly GCA_040290295.1. Taxonomy (GTDB): domain Bacteria; phylum Bacteroidota; class Ignavibacteria; order UBA10030; family UBA6906; genus CAADGV01. Next base: position 20,253 of record PSMW01000002.1, on the reverse strand, counting down.
TCGAAAACGGGCGGAAGCTCTTCAAGATCAACAGCCTCTCGCTTAAGGGTGTGGAGTTGCCTCCATCCGACAAACACGCCGGCGATTTCGTGGTTACGTTCGATCTGACGGTGCATGCATTTTTTGCAAGGATCCCAGAGCTTGCCAGACCCAGCAGCGATGTGCCGCTGGAGCCGAACTACCTCGCGCAGGATCCGTTCGAGCCTGTCATCACCGCGAATTTGCCGCCGAACAAGGAAAACTTGGTGGAGATCGAACGATCGGATTTGAAAGCGGTGATCCCGGGGAAGGCGTTTATCATCGATCAGAACAATATCTTCAGAACGCTCGAGGCAGGCAGTCCGGTGTACATGGGATACGTCACTCGGCTTTCTGCTGAGGAAGGAAAGATCGAGTGCACATTGAACAAAGGGGGGATCATCGACAAGGTGGAGTTGAAGATTCGCTACACTGCGGAGCAACAAGCCAATGCAGTGCACATCAATGCGACGCCAATATCAAAATAAGAGGGGAGAATGAAAACGAAGATCATCGTTCTGGCTTGCGCGCTCGTCGTGACGAGTCGAGTGCCGCTTGCGGCGCAACCGCTGAACCCTGCCGAGCGCCGAGCATTGAAACAATACACGTCGCCGGAAGAGTTGGTGTCGATTGCACCAACGACACCGCTGGACAGAGCGCTCGCGGCGATCAGCGAGGTGAGCAAGAAGTTCGTCGGCAAAATCATCATCGATCCCGAGCGCCGTAATCTCCCGATCGGAGTGGATATCTCCGGCATGGAATGGCGTGTTGCGCTGGAGACGATTTGCCGCAAAATGAATCTTTGGTACGAAGAGTATCCCGACTATTTCCTCATCATTTCGCTCAATAGTCTCGAAGGCAAAGGAAAGGAAACCGCCGGCGGCAGGACGGAGATTCAAAAAGAAGTGGCGAATCTCAAGAGTCGCGAAATCAAGATCACGGCGGTCTTCTTCGAGGTATCGTTGACGAAACTGCAGGAAGTCGGCATCAATTGGACGTTCATGAAGAGCAACAAAGACGTTGCGATCAACTCCGAGTTCAACGGCGCTGACCGCGTAACGAGTGATTTGTTTCGGCTGGAGGCAACGCCCAAGATCAGCTTTGCCAACATCAGCGCAGTGGCGCGCCTGTTCTCGACCTACGATTTGGGTGAAGTCCTCTCCGGTCCGCAATTGATCGTTCGCTCGGGAGAAAAGGGAAGGATACAAGTCGGTCAGGACTTCTCGATCAAAGAGCGGGACTTTGCCGGCAACTTGCTGGACAAGTTCTACAGCACGGGAACGATCATCGACGTGCGGCCACAGGTGATTTCCGAACAGGGCGTGAATTTCATTCACCTGCAAGTGGATGTCGAACGAAGCTCGCTGGTGCCGAGCCAAGGAAGTACGATCATCAACAAGACGAAGGCGAATACGAACGTGTTGTTGCTCGACGGCGAGGAAACCATCATCGGCGGATTATACAACAACGAAGTGCAAGAAGTGCGAGCGGGCATTCCCTTCTTGAAAGATTTGCCGTGGTATGTCTTCGGCTTGCGGTACATCTTCGGGTACAACAAGGACGAGGTGCGGAAGAAGGAACTGATCATTCTCTTGAAGGCTGAGCTTGTTCCGGCATTGCAAGACCGTGTAACGCAGAAAGTACGTGAAGAAGGAATGTATCAACGATGGCGCGATGATATGCAGCGCGAAACCGAACGCATCGGTGGACGAAAGGAGGAAAACTGAACATGGCGAAGTGCGTGCGAGCATTTCTTGTTGCGACCGCGTTCCTGTTTGCGGCATGCAGCAACCAGGACACCGGCCCGAGTGCGGGTGTCGGCGTGGTCAGTGGATTCGTGAAAGATGCCGGCAATCGCTCTCCTTTAGCGGGCGTTATTGTGGAGGGACGCGTCGGTGCACAAAATCCCGTGACCGCAACAACCGATGCTCAGGGACGCTACGAGTTGCGCTTCGATCTCGATAGCGCCACGACAGCGAAAATTTCGATCCGAAACTATACGGGCTATCGCGATACATTGGATATTGTGGTGACGGTTCGACCGAACGAAGCCACGCTGAAAGACATCGACTTGACGGCGAAGTCCCAAGTGGTCGGTTCGGGAGGAAGCAGCAGTGGCCTTGCGCAAACGATTGCCTTTCTCGGTGCAAATCCCACGCAGGTGTCGGTGTACGGCGTCGGGGGGCAGGAGACTGCGGTGTTAGGCTTCGAGGCGCGTGACTCGCTCGGTTTGCCGATCGATGCGGCCCATGCAGTGCAAATACAATTCGCGTTGCAAGGAGGACCGAACGGCGGCGAGTACATTTCACCGACCGTGCTCACGACGAACGGCGTTGGGAGAGCGTACGTGGCGTTCAATAGCGGCACGCGCTCGGGTGTGGTGCAGGTGCTTGCGAGCGCTACGGTTGGTACCCGCACCATCACGTCGTCGCCCGTGCGCGTTGTGATCAACGCGGGATTTCCGGATCAAGCGCATTTTACGATCGCGCCCGAGAAGCTGAACTTCCCGACGCTCGGTGTTGCCGGCAATCGCAATCGCATGTTGGTGATCGTCGGCGATCGGTACTCGAACCCTGTGATCGCGGGAACCGCGGTGTACTTCAGCAGTAGTGCAGGCGTCATTCAAGCATCGGTCTTCACGAACAATGATGGGCAAGGAACGGTCGATCTCATCAGCGGCAATCCGGCCCCCTTTGGTCAGTATGCAGCCCAGCAGGGCGATGGCTATCACTATGTGGTTGCGCGGACGATTGGTGAGGGCGGCGCTGTGGTGAGAGATAGCGTGCTGATTTTATGGAGCGGTCGTTCCCAAATCTCCAACATTACTCCTGCGTCGTTCACGATTCCGAACGCCGGATATCAGGATTTCACGTTCACGGTTTCGGACTATCTTGGTCATCCTCTCGCGGCAGGAACAACGATCAGCGTCGTTGCGACTGTTCCACCACCTCCCGATCCGAACGCGCAAGTCAATCAGGTGCAACTTGCCTTTGGTCGCAACGGACAGGTCGTCTTGGAGGATATCGTGTTGCCGGGTCCTGGACGAACCGAATTCGGTTTTCGTCTCAGCGATGGGACACCGAACCCGAACGTTCTTCCCAGTGCTGTGAGTATATCGATTTCGGTCGAAGGACCGAACGGCAACGCGTACGCAACCATCAACGGTACGTGTAACTGAATCCTCGCCGCATCGTGCATCGCATCGAGGAGAGCCTCTTCCGGCAACGGAGGGGGCTTTTTCTTTTTCCATCCGAATTGATTTTCCCGACCGATTGCTTTAGCTTTATGAACGACGAAAAGTGAATTGGTCGCAGGGAGGTCGAAACCATCTCCGTCCGGCATCCTCCTCGCTTTCGAGAGTAACGACATCACCATACAGTTCATGGCAAAGAAGAGGGCACCAGCGGCTGCAACGCCGGCCGTACACAGCACACCACGGAACGATCGGATCGTTATCCGCGGCGCACGGGTGCACAATCTCAAGAATATCAGTCTCGAACTTCCGCGTCGAAAGCTCATCGTCTTCACGGGCGTGAGCGGATCGGGAAAGTCGAGCCTCGCGTTCGATACGATCTATGCCGAAGGACAGCGCCGGTATGTAGAGAGTCTCTCCTCCTATGCGCGGCAGTTTCTCGAACGCATGGATAAGCCCGATGTGGATTTCATTCAGGGCATTAGCCCTGCGATGGCTATCGAGCAGAAGACCAGCACACGGAATCCGCGTTCCACCGTCGGGACGACGACAGAGATCTATGACTATCTGCGTGTCTTGTTCGCTCGAGTGGGAAGAACGTATTGCTCCTCCTGCGGGCGGGTGGTGACTCGCGATTCCGTACGGACGGTTGTGAACGCGCTGCATCAGGAAGCAACAGCGTTGGACGCGGGGGCAGGTATCAAGCTCTATGTTCTGTTTCCGCTTCCGCTGCACGAAGGAGAAACGCTTGCCGAAGCACTTTCCAATCTCAAGAAAGAAGGATTCTTCCGCATCGTGGTGGAGAGGGTGATATACGACCTGAACGAACAAGAGCCTCCGCTGCGCACAAAACCTTCGGATATACGCGTTTTGGTCGATCGTCTCGTGTATCGGCCTGGTGAAGAAAATCCCCGCCTCGCCGATTCGATCGAGACGGCATTTGCTTCAGGTGGTGGCGAGGCGGAAATATTCTTGACCGAAAGCGGGAAGTCACTGAAGTTCAACCAGAACTTCGAGTGTGCGCAGTGTCGGATCAAGTACGAGGAACCTGACCCGCGCATGTTTTCCTTCAACAATCCCGTCGGTGCATGCCCTGCATGCCAAGGCTTCGGAAGAGCGATAGGGATCGATATGGATTTGGTCGTGCCGGACAAAGAGCGGACGTTGCGTGAGGATGCAATCCAACCGTGGTCCACGCCGAAGTTTCGAGCGAACTATCGGTCGATGCTCGCTGTTGCACGACAGGCAGGCTTGCGTGTTGATGTGCCGTTCAAGGATCTCACCGAGCACGAGCGTAATGTGGTGATGAACGGGTACGGTGAGTTCGACGGCATCAACGGCTTTTTTTCGATGCTGAAGAAGAAATCGTACAAGATCTACTACCGCGTGTTATTGAGCCGCTATCGGGGTTACACGACATGTCCGGCCTGCGACGGCTCGCGCTTGCGCAACGAGGCATTGAACGTGAAAGTAGGGGAAAAGCGTATCTCTGATGTCGTACGCATGACTATTCGAGAGGCGCGAACATTTTTCGAACAGCTCGTGCTGACTCCGTTCGAGCAGGAAATTGCGCGCCGCATATTGGACGAGTTAAAACGCCGGTTGACGTATCTCGACGACGTCGGTATCGGCTATTTGACATTGGACAGGCTATCGAACACGCTCTCCGGCGGTGAATCGCAACGGATCAACCTAGCGACTGCTTTAGGGTCGTCGCTCGTCGGCGCGTTGTACGTTCTGGATGAGCCGAGTGTCGGACTACACCCTCGTGACAATGAGAAGTTGATCGCCATACTCAAAGCACTGCGCGACGTGGGTAATACCGTCATCGTCGTTGAGCATGATGCAGATATGATGCGCGCTGCAGATGTCATCGTGGATCTGGGCCCACGTGCCGGAGAAAAAGGGGGAGAAGTGATCTACAACGGTCCCGCCCATGACATCATTGCCGAATCATCGTCGTTGACCGGGAAGTATCTGAGCGGCAAGCTTGCGATCCCGGTCCCGCGCGTGCGACGCTTCTCGAACGGTGCAGCCATTACCATTCTTGGCGCACGCGAACATAATCTCAAGAATATCGATGTCCAGATTCCGCTCCACATGCTGGTCTGCGTAACCGGGGTCAGTGGAAGTGGGAAGAGCACGCTCGTTCACGATGTGTTGTACGGCGGTCTAAAGAGAATGAAGGGTGAGTCGGTCGAGAGGGTAGGGCTGTGTGCAGCGATTCGCGGTGCCGAACACATCAGTACCGTCGAATTGGTTGACCAAGCACCTATCGGACGAACACCACGTTCCAATCCTGTAACGTACATTCAGGTATTCGATCAGATCAGAAATCTTTTTGCTGGAACGCAAGCTGCGAAGATTCATGCTTTCACCCCGGGCCATTTCTCCTTCAACGTTCCCGGAGGACGCTGTGAGGCGTGTGAAGGAGATGGGGTCGTCAAAGTTGAAATGCAGTTTCTCGCCGATCTCTACTTAGTGTGCGACGTCTGTAAAGGTGCGCGCTACAAGAAAGAGATCCTCGATGTGGAATACCGCGGCAAGAATATCAACGACGTGCTCGGGATGACGGTTTCCGAGGCAATCGCCTTCTTCAGTGCAGACGTGCATGGGAGAAAAGTAGCTCAGCGGCTGAAGGTTCTCGATGATGTCGGATTGGGATACATTCGGTTAGGTCAACCTGCGACATCGCTTTCGGGGGGTGAGGCGCAACGCATGAAGCTGGCAGCTCATCTCAGTACCCCCCGGCGTGGTGAGCATACCCTCTTCATTTTCGACGAGCCTACAACGGGTTTACATTTCGACGACATCTCCAAACTCCTGACCTGTTTCAATGCGCTGATCGATGCTGGCCATTCGATCGTCGTCATCGAGCACAATTTGGATGTAATCAAATGTGCCGATTATATCATCGATTTGGGTCCTGAGGCAGGGGACCAGGGGGGCTGGGTGGTTGCAATGGGTAGCCCGGAGCAGGTGTGCGAAGTCCCGGAATCATACACAGGGAAATTTCTGAAACGCTATTTCTGCGCTGGGAAAGGAGATAGGTGACCGCAATCACAACAATGACAGGCCACCTATGGTAGATTACCACCGCAGTAGTTGCAAAAGGGCATCGGTGGTTCGACGGATTTAGGGGAGATCCTAGAACAGCCGGTGCCCTTCACCTTTTAGTGGGCTGTCCCCACATTCAGCGTGATGAAGAACCCCCCGAAATCCTTCTTCCTTCCTGCAATTTCACCGGTATTCAGATTGTACAGCGAGGGAAGTCCGTTTCCAAAGAGATACGTGAAGTAGTATCGGAAATTGACGCCGAGGACGTTCGCCTTCTCCGTTCCGAAGTTCGCACCTACACCAATGAATGCCGTCGCGGTGTAGTGTGGTTGACCTTTCCCGAGGCTCTTGAAGAACTCGACTTGACTCGGCACTGGAGTGCCTGAAGCAGTTCGGACCATCTCCACGAAGGGGGCTGCAAAGATCATCGTTGGTCCGACTCCCGCGTTGATGAAGGGACGGAAGTTGTCGGCGATGGCATCTTTGAAGACGCGGTACTGGACTCCTATCGTCAACGGCATGACGAGGAAGCGCATCAGCTTGCCCGGCACGTACGAAACGCCGGGGAGGAACGGATCGAACTGTTCGAACTCTCGCTCGTCTTTCGCTTCCGAGATGGAAAACATCGCAAAGCCAAAGAGATCGTCGCTGAACTCTCTTCGATAAAACGTTCCCAAGCCGAAGCCGTCGTTCGAAACGAGAATATCCAAGCCCCACGCATTGCGATACGTTGGTTGATCGCCCGAAGTATCAGTCGCAATCGTATCAAGCGAAGTACGCGTGGGCATCAGCGTAGCGAAGCCGGCTTGATGCTGCTGCGCACTCGCTTCGACGGAAATACCAACCAACATTGCGACGAGAGGACATACAATGCTCACTCTTCGTTTCATACGTTCCTCCGTATAGTTTGCGCCTTCGTCACTCCTGCTCAACAGCAAGATAGTTTGTTTCGCGTTCAATGTCAATTAGAGGGCGCGAAAGATGCCGAATTTCAAGTAACGTGTTTCGGGTACTTGGGGAAGTATCGGGTGGTCTGGTGCCGCGCTTCGCCAGTCCAACAGTTGTAGCGTACGATTCATCTTCCGTGCAGTGCCGTCGATAATGGTCAGAAACACCTCCGGCAGAATATGATGCGAACACGATGCCGTTGCCAAGATGCCTCCTCGATGCAGCACGCGCAAGGCAAGACTGTGGAGTTCTTTGTATCCTTGCTTTGCCTGCTGGACGTGCTTCTTGGTCTTCGTAAAGGAAGGAGGGTCCAGTATGACGACGTCGAACTTCCGTTCCTCGGCTGCAAGACGCTTCAGTGCATCGAACACGTCTTCGTGTTCGAACTGGATCCTGTGGAGGCCGTTGAGCGCGGCATTCTCTCGTGCTTGAGCGATCGCATCTGCCGATGCATCGATGGCGAATACCGAACGCGCACCGCCGCGCAAAGCGTGGAGGGCAAATCCCCCTTCGTTGCAGAAACAGTCCAACACGTCTGCGTCCTTGCAGTAGCGACGAACCGCAACTCGATTCTCCCGTTGATCCAGGAAGAAACCCGTCTTCTGCCCTTCAACCACATTCACGCGATAACGCACACCGCAATCGTCGATGATCGTCGGCTCCACTGACCCACGCAACACAGCTTTCTTTATTGGCAAGCCTTCGAGCGACCTCAGCGGCGATTCGTTCCGCTCGACGATGCCTTGGGGATGAAGGAGCGACTCCAACACGTCGCAAATCATCGGCAGCCGGATGTCCATACCGTATGAGTAGGTTTGCAGGGAGATGAAGTTGTTGAACTTATCGACAACCATTCCGGGCAGGAAATCGCTCTCGCCGTGTACCAGTCGAAATGTCGCGCTCTCCGGATACAATCTGCGTCGAAGGTCAAGGGCTTGTTCGATTCTTGTTGTGAAAAACTCGGCCGAACATTCGATCGCTTCGCGAGAGAGCATCCGAAAGGCAATCAACGAATGAGGATTATAGAAGCCAACCCCAAGAAACTTTCCGCCCGCCGAGCGCAGTTCGACGACGTCGCCAGCTTGCGGGTCACCGCGCAGCTCTCGCACTTCGTTGCTGAACGCCCAGGGATGCCCGGCGATGATGCGTCGATCTTCTTTGCTTTTGAGAATGAGTTGTTTTGTCATAGCGTGTTCAAGGTATCAAGACCTTCGGCGAATAGCAAGAAAGGTTCGTTGATATTCGCGGCGTTTCTGGTTATCTTTTTTCGGTCGCAATCTTGTGAAAAGGATTTTGAAGTGGTTCGCATCTCCTGCGTGATCTTCGACTTGGATGGGACCCTCACCCACACCAACCCGTTGATTTTCGCCAGCTTCAATCATGTTACTCGACGCTATCTCGGCAAGACGTTCTCACCTGAAGAGGGTGCCATGGCGAGCCTCTTCGGTCCCGATACTGCCGAAGAGGCGATGAACGAGTTCTGTGCCTACTACGCCAAGCACCATCATGCGCTCGCGCGTCTACACGAGGGGGTGAAAGAAGTCCTTCCCTTCTTGCCTCAGCATCGTCTTTCGCTCGCGCTCTTTACGGGCAAGGGCAGGCGCACGACTCACATTACGCTGGAAGCGTTCGGTCTTACGCCGTTCTTCGATGCGGTGGTGACGGGCAACGACGTCGTGTGCCATAAGCCGGGTGCGGAAGGCATTGAGAAAATACTCCAACAGTGGAATGCCAATCCACAAGAGACGGTCATGGTCGGCGATTCGCCTGCCGATGTGCAGGCTGCGCGGGCGGTGGGTGTCCTCTTTGCTGCCGCACTGTGGGATTCCTATGCCGGAGAGCAGGTCCTTGCTTCGCATCCCGATGTGACATTTCTCTCTGTGGCCGATATGCATCGTTGGTTTCGCCTTCACGTCAATGGGTATCCCAGTGTCGCTTCGTGACGAACGTGAACATCCGTTTGTTGTTCTGCTCACGCGCTTTGCGGCCCCGGCGCTGATTCTGGTTTTCTATGTGACCGCTGCACTGCATTTCGAGTACACGCCGGAGGGCACGTATGCCTCGCTGGTTGCGCTCGATGATCTCTCGTCGCTTGGGGGGACATTGATAACACTCGCCTCGTTCGTGCATCTCGATGTGTTGCTTGCGGCAAAGGTGTTCAGTATGCTCTTCTGCTGCATTGCCCTGCTGTTCTCGTATCTCATCGCGTACGAAGTGTTGGGCGATCGATTGTTGGCGTTGAGTGCACTGTTGGCGTTGTCCACGCAAGCGTGGCTGGTGCAAGTGGCGCCATCCGGCAGCGGTGTCGGCTTCTTCCTCGTGTTGATTCTCGCGGCGATATTCTTCTTGCTGCGCAACGACTATCTGCTGGCAACCATCGTTGCCGGCGTTGCAACCCTGGTGTCTTGGCAAAGCATCTTCCTGTTGCCTGTCATGGTGTTGGACGCGTACATCAATTCGGTGGACAAAGCTCGCTCGATGAAACTCATCCCAAGCATCCTTCTTGTGTTCGTTGCCGTTCTTCAGCCGTGGGTGTTGTATGCGATCTATGCGCGCCGTCCCTTTCTGCCCAACGAGATGGGAAGCGCTGACGTCCCAACCTTGTTTCCTCATCTCTCCTTTGAGATGGTCCTGTTGGTCGGGGTGATGTTCGTAGGGGTGGCACTCTTGGCGATGCGCGAGCGAGAACTCCTCCGCACGCACACCGCGCCGCTTCTGTGGATTGCAGCGGCATCTTTCACGCATCATCGGCTGTTTGCCTTAACGCTGCCGCTCATCATCGTGTATGCCTTTTTTTCAGTGCAGCACATCATGCGGAGTTTCGCCCGAGCCGTGCTTCCTGCGCACATCGCGGGCGTGGTGTTCACGGCGTTGGTGCTGGCGTACAATCAGTTCGTGCTGTTACCAGTAACCACGCGCACCTTGGAAGAATCGCGTGCAGTGGCCGCCGAACTGAAGACAGCCGCGCTCTGGGTCAAGGCAAATGCGCGCGCAGAAGAAACGGTCAACGCTCCGGAAGGCTTTATGAGTCTCGTTACCTTCTACGCTGCACGACGGGTCGGCGTGCCCAATGCTCATTTTCTTATCTCCGACCAAGCCGATGTTGCTGGCTTCGAGATGGTGTTCGATCCTGTGCAGGAACAACCCGAATTCTTGTTGGATGCCGTTCGCTACAAAGTGTGGAGGCGCAAATGATGCGCTTGGTGTTGTTGTGTTTTTACCTCCTCATGTTCGCTCCCACCAGCGCGCAGCACTTCATTGTTCGAGGTCTTTCGGTGTATGTCGAGGATGACGAGTCGACGTTCCCCATACTTGTGCGGGATACCGTCGATCAAGACGGCAAGCCGGTGCGTCCCTATCCTCGACTCACCATTCAATTCGACGTGGTGGCGAGCGAGCCGCCGCAACTGAGAATCCAATTTCAACACTGCAACCGCAATTGGGAAGTCGACAACAACGCGTTCATCAACGATCCGAACCATACCACATCGTTCGTTCTGCAATATCGAGCATCGCCCGGAGGCGTCGAGGGATACGACTACCGCTACATCAACAGCTTTCCCGATGCCGACGATGTGGTGCGGTTCGATTATTCGGGTAACTGGATGTTTCGTATTCTGGATCCGGAACGTACCACGGTTGTCGCTGAAGGTCGCTTCTTTGTTGTCGATCGGATCGCTCCGACGACCGTCTCGGTGACAAACGATTATTTGACCGCGAACGCTTCACCGCTCAACCAAATTCACAAGGTGGCTGTGCGCGTGCGTTTACCACAAGAAGCGGACGGCTTGTACATGACGACGATCGATGTGTACCAAAACCGTCGCTTGTCTCATCCGTATCGTTGCGATGCGTGGGATCGCGATCCCTACACACACGTCGAAGGCTTCAACACCGGCGAGCGTATCTTCACGATCAGTAACATTTTACCGGGCAACGAATATCGCGTGCTCGATCTGAGCAATGTGACGCGCTATCCCAACTATACGCTTGTCCGCTTGGTCGAAGGTGCAGACCATCTCCGCCTGTTTTGGCGTACGGGTGCCGATCACGATGGCGAGTCGCAGCTCAACAGGTTCACAGGGTTGTCTTCGGACTATCTCGAGGTGCTGTTTCGTCTCGACATGTTGGAGCGCGATTATCGAGGCTTGACGGCAGGCGGAAGGGACATCTTTCTCGCGGGAGAATTCAACTTCTGGAATCCTTCCAAAGAAGATCGTTTGGCATGGGACGAAGCGGAACGCTCGTACGTCGTACGCAAGCTATTGCGTCGCGGCATCTACGATTACCAATACGTAACGGGACGGTGGGATGCTGCCACCAACACGGTGCTCGATCATGATTGGACGGCGGTCGAAGGAAATGATTGGAGGACGACGAACACGTATAGGGCTCTCGTGTACTTCAACGACCCGCGTTTCGGGGGGTTCGATCGCCTTGTCGGTTTCGGCAAGGGAACAAGCTCTGCGCCGCAGCCGGGTTCTTATTGAGAGGAACGCATCATGACTCATCCACCCCGTATCGGTGTTGTCGGCGTCGGGCATCTCGGCGCGCTGCACGCAAAGATGCTTGCGGAGCTCCCGCAGGTACACCTTGCGGGCGTGTTCGATACCGATGGAACGAAAGCCCAGCGCTGCGCGCTCGAGTGCGGCACCCGTGCATTCCCTTCGCTCGATGCCCTCTCGGCGGAATGCGATGCGCTGACGATCGCCACGCCTACCTCGACGCATTTCCAAGTCGCAGCACATGCCTTACGCAACGGGCGGCATGTGTTCATCGAAAAGCCCATCACGCAAACGCTGGAGGAAGCCGACGCGCTGATTCGGCTTGCTCGCGAATACGATGCGCTCATTCAAGTAGGGCATATCGAACGGTTCAACGCGGCGATTCTCTCGGTTGAACAGCACTATATGATCGATCCACTCTTTGTCGAATCGCACCGCCTCTCTTCCTTCCATCCCCGCGGCACCGATGTGGCGGTGGTGCTGGACTTGATGATCCACGACATCGATATCATTCTCAGTATTGTCCAGTCGCCTGTTGTCCGCGTCGACGCCAACGGCGTGGCGG